>NZ_JBQHDE010000010.1:0-207747 GCF_052068455.1 Micromonospora sp. H33
GATCGACGGTGGCTGCTCTCGTTCTCCCGCCGCCTCACGCCGCAGCTCAGCCAAGGTCAACATCCCCGGCTGGAGTACTAGGCTGCCGTGGTGGACCTGACGCAACTCACCGATGAGGTTGAAGCGGTTTCGAGTCTCTACGCCAGAAGGCACGGGATCGAGCGCGATGCGACCTGGTTCCTGCTCAAGCTTCAAGAAGAGGTAGGGGAGCTAACTCAGGCGTTCCTCATGCGTGCCGGCCAGGCCAGGGGTAAGGGGCATTCCAAGCAACAGCTCGATGAGAGCTTCCGGTCTGAGCTTGCCGACGTGCTGTCGCAGGTGTTGCTGATGGCTCGACACCACGGAGTCAACTTGCAAGCCGAGGTCGAACGTAAGTGGTTGGTGTGGAAGCCCGACGAGGTTGCCGGGCCACACACGGGCCAGTAGTTACCGCGCCCAACGGTCAGGAGCGGGCACGAGACGCACCCCGCGGTCCCGCTCGAGCAGGCGTTTCGGACATCCCGACCGGTTGAGCACGGTTTCCCAATGCATTCCCGGGCCGCTTGAACTAGGTTCCACCGTCACCTGCATCGCCGCCAGCGCCCCCGTCCGGTGGAGGGTGAAGCGGGAGGTCAAGGGGCCCGTCGTCGGACCCGGAGTCTCGTGGCTTCAACAGAGTGATCGCCATGAGCACCAGGAGGGTCAGCAGGATCGCGACAACGGCAACAAGTCCTACCGTCTCGATCACTGACACCATGAAATGAGCCTACGATCGCCGCGGGGGTGCAGTCCAGGCGGCGCAGTCCGCATCTAGTCCACAAGAGGGCGACGGACAAGGGGGAGCGGTGTGAGATGTTGGAAGCCGTTTCCGCTGGTAGAAGTGGGTTCCGGCAGGTGGTCCGTGGGCAGCCAACATGATCTCATAATCCGCAGTATGGGCGGGTAAGACCGCTGCGAGTAGAGCCAACAGCGGGAAGCCGGCCTCCGCTGGTGGGGGCCGGCTTCCCGCCTCAGGTCAGGCTGGGCTGATAGACCAGACCCCGTCTGCGGTCACCTGTACCAGTGCCGGGCGTCCGACGAGCATCGCTGACGCAGTTAGCCACCCTCGGCGGTCCGGCGATCGCTAACCAAGGTGAAGGTCGACGTATGCGGGATCGTGGTCGGATCCGTCGCCGCTGATCTGGGTGCGGCGCATGACGTGCGCGGCGGTGACGGTGAGGTCTGGGCTGGTCCAGATCTGGTCGTACAGAGCGAAGGTGGTGATGCCCTTCGCGCGGTGACGGTGCGTCCAGATGGTGGGGGACAGGTCGGCGAATTTGTCGTCGATGAGGGCGTCGCTGCGGTTAGGGCCGGCGACTGTGGTACCCAGGCGGATTTGCTCGGTCAGGTTCGCCTCGCGTAGTGGGGCGAGGGTGTCGGCGTCGGGTTCGTCGTTGAGGTCGCCGGTGAACACAACGCGTCGGGTCAGTCGCTGCCGGCGCAGGATCTGGGCGAAGGTCTGGATGGCGCTGGCGCACGCCGGTTCCCGAGTTGTGGGCGACGCGATCGAGGGCAACCTCGACTGCGCCCGTCACCTGGCCGTGCTTGTTGACGCCAGCGCCGACTTCGAGCTGCTCGCCCTGGTCGAACTATCCATCTTCTGCTTCCGCTACCTGCCGCCGAACGCGCGTGCTGGCTCGCGGTCGCAGGCCGACGAGGAGGAACTCGACCGCCTCAACGAACGGATCATGGTGGCACTGCAGCAGGCCGGCAGCTCGTACCTGTCGAACGCGACCATCAATGGCCGCTTCGCGCTGCGCGGCTGCGTGCTCAACTACCGCACCACCCGCCACGACATGGAGATCCTGCTTGACGACGTACGCCGCGCTGCCGAGCAGGCGATCGAGCAGACGCGCTGACGACGATCCCAGGTTAGCCTCCGCCGCCGTTAACGGCTGACACGAATTCGTAATCCGCGTGGCGGACGGCCTGCGAAAGGCAGGCAGCCATGGCTCGGCTGGTCCCACCGGGGTCGGATCGGGCAGCCCCCGGCCAGGACCCCACCTTGCCCAACAGTCACCTGGGGGTCGGATCGGGAGACCGGCGCGAGGGGACACTTGTTCGAGTGGGACGGGGCGCGTCGGCGCCGGTGGTGGAAGCCGTTGCCGGCGGAGCTTGTGGCTGCGGATTTACCGCTGGGGCGTTCGGCTGGGCTGGCGGCGTGCGTCCGGGCAGGTTCGTCGGTCGGCTTTCGGCTGTTGGTGGGGTCGGTGTCGATTGGATCGGTGGGCGGGGCGACGAAGGCGGAACGGTTGCCGCGGGCTGCGGGACGGCGGACGTCGCCGATGCAGTGTCGGACGGTGCCGGCACGCTGGCCCCGACTGAGGTGCCGGGGGCTGGCGGGTTCGTCGGGTCCGGGGGCGGTAGTAGGTGCCGCAGTTCGTTGATGTCGTCTCGCAGTCGGGTGAGGGTCTCGTCGTCGCCGATGCCATTCAGCAGGGCCGTGGCACGCTCTAGGTGGTAGCGGGCGTGGGCGTGCTGGCCGTCGGCGAGTTCCTGCCGCGCTTGGTCCAGCAGTCGGCCGATTTCGCGTTCGGTGCGTAGCGCCTCGGCCCGGTCGGCGTGGACCAGTCGGGTGACCGGCCACAACAGCTCGCCCGGCTCGGCGCGGGCGGCACCGAGCCAGACGGTGCCGACGACGGTGACCAGGGCCAGCGTGGCGCCAGCCAACACCTTCGGTCTCCGGTGTCGCCGCCCGACCGCCGGTTTGACCGCGGCGACGGCAGGGGTGTGGCCCGCCCCGCCGGATCGGGCCTGGGCCGGCTCACCCGGCGCGGCGTCGACGGTCGAGTGCGACGGGGGAATGGCGCGGACTGGCGCCGTCGTGCCCGAAGCCTCCAACCTGGATTCCAACTGATGCGACCGTGCCACCACATCGGCGTGCCAGCGGATCAGCAGGGCGGCGAGCGGGTCGTCGGCCGGATGGTCGACCGGCGGCGGGTCACCGCGACTAATCGCGTCGAGCAGCTGGTCGTCGCGTTCGACCGGGTCGGGAGACGAACCAGGGGGTGCGCCTTCACTCACAGGATCACCTCGGTGAAGGCGTCTCCGGCGAGCGTGCGGAGCCGGGTGAGCGCGCGGTGCTGTGTTAGTCGTACGGCGCCTGCCGTCATGCCCAGCACGGTACCGACCTCTTCGGCCGTCATGCCGACCGCCAGCCTCAGCACCAGGATCTCTCGGTGGGTCGCCGGCAATTGGGCCAGCAGCCCGGCCAATCGGGCGTTGAGGTCGGCGGTGAGAGCCCGCATCTCCGGGCCGGGGGCGGGGTCGGGTGCGTCCGGGACGTCGGCGACGCTGTCGGCCCGGTCCCGCTGGGCTGCGCGGCCGGCGTCGGCGACCTTGCGTGCGGCGATGCCGTAGACGAACGCGAGGAAGGGGCGACCTTGGTCGGTGAACCGCGGTAGGGCGCGCAGCACGGCGAGGCAGACCTCCTGCGCGACGTCTTCAGCGGTGGCTCCGCCGACGCCGATGTGACCCAGTCGCGCCAGGCTGTAGCGGACCGCGATCGGCCTGATCAGCGCCAGAACCTGGGTTACGGCAGCTGGATCTCCGGCGGCGGCCCGACGGACGACGGCGGGATCCGGTACCTCCATACCCTCGCGGACCCCTCTCGATGTGGCTGGCTCGACGGTATCCGCCCGCTGTCACGGCACCAAGAGGGTGTGGTGAAACGCGAAGGCCCTACCCGCCGATATCCCGGCAGGAGGGTCCGCGACCCGACGTCCCCGACGTCGGGTCCGCCGGTATGTCCCCTTCATCCATATTTATATATTTCCAATAACAGATTCCTGTTCCTGCTGGTCCAGGCCGTTCCTGGTGGGGCAACCTGCGTGTGGGCCAACCGCCCCTACCGCACGTGGAGAGGAACCCCATGCGCAGAACCATCGGCGTCGCGATGCTCACCGGCATCGTCGTCGTCGCCTCCGCCGCAGCGACGGGCGCCACCGCCGCCCCCGCCGACGCGACCACCGGCTACATCGTCGTGCTCCGCGCCGACGCCGACTCCCCGTCGATCGCCCTCGAGCATGCCCGCGCCAACGGCGCTACGGTCGGCCACGTCTACCAGCACGCTCTGCGCGGCTACTCGGCGCGGATGAGCGCCACCGCCGCGGAGCGGATCTCGCACGATTCGCGCGTTCTCTTCGTGCAGGCCGACGGCGTGGCCACCACCACGGCGCAGTCGATGCCGACCGGCATCAACCGTGCCGACGCCGAGCTGAGCCCGACCGCGAAGATCAATGGTGCGGACGAGCGGGTCGACGTGGACGTCGCCGTCATCGACACCGGCGTCGACCTAGACCACCCCGACCTGAACGTCCACACCGCCGGTGCGAAGAACTGCAGCACCGGGCGCACTGCGGACGACGGCAACGGGCACGGCACGCACGTCGCCGGCACGATCGGCGCCCTCGACAACAGCACCGGCGTGGTGGGCGTCGCCCCGGGCGCCCGGATCTGGCCAGTGCGGGTGCTGAGCAACTCCGGCAGCGGCAGCTTCTCCGACATCATCTGCGGCATCGACTACGTCACCGCGAACGCGGACAAAATCGAGGTCGCCAACATGAGCCTCGGTGGCTCCGGCTCCGACAGCGCCTGCGGTAGCAACAAGGACGCGATGCACGAGGCGATCTGCCGCTCCGTCGCCGCCGGTGTGACGTACGTGGTGGCGGCCGGCAACAGCTCCGCCGACTCCAGCACCTTTGTTCCGGCGGCGTACGACGAGGTGATCACCGTCAGCGCGCTCGCCGACTTCAACGGCCTGCCCGGCGGCGGCGCCGCAGCCACCTGCCGCAGCGACGTCGATGACACCCTCGCCGACTTCTCCAATTACGGCGCCGACGTGGATCTGATCGCCCCGGGTGTCTGCATCGAGTCGACCTGGAAGGGTGCCGCCTACAACACCATTTCCGGCACCTCGATGGCCAGCCCGCACGTCGCCGGTGGCGCCGCCCTCTACAAGGCCACCCACCCCTCCGCCTCCCCCGGCACTGTCAAGTCCGCCCTCCAGTCAGCCGGCACGACGGACTGGAACAACGTCGACGACCCGGACGGCATCAAGGAGAAGCTGCTCAACGTCGCCACCTTCTGAGAAAGGCAGGCACCGGCGACGGTGCCGGCAGGCTCGACCCGTCCCGCCCCGGTCTCTCGCCGCGCGTCCCGTGCTGCGGGAGCCGCGAACCCGGCACCGGCCGCTTCCTTACTCCCCCGGAAGCGGCCGGTGCTCGGCTCACGCTGCTCCACCCGTACCGCCGGGTGGCAGCAGATTCGGGTGCGGCATCGAAGACCGCGGCCTTCATCGTCCGGTCACCGCCGCGGGTGGCGGCGAGCACGTCAACGAGTACTGCCAAGCCAGAGTCGCGGCCGACTCGCCTGCCGACGCCGTTCTCCACGCGGGGGGCGCCCCGAGCAGGGCCGGCCGGCCACCAACGCACCCACCCCGGACCGGACGGGTGACGTGCCGGCAAGCCGACCCGCCGACCGGGGCCAGCCGTCTCCTGACCGTCCCACCGCTGTCCCCAGTGGCGCACCCATCGTCCCCGGCTGGCCCCGGTCCGCGGGTCGACTGGGTCTCAGCGGCCCGCGAGGAGCCTGACATGCGTGATCCGTTCCCTGACCAGAAGCCGCCCCTGCGCTCACCCCGACCAGGACGATGGCCGGCCGATCAACCGTCCTACCGAGCGGCATCCCGGGCCCGAGACCGGAACGAGCGGCCGGACGAACGGGCTTGGGCGGGGGCTGTCGCCGACGGTAGGCGCCGCAGGCGGGGCGTCATCTGGCTCGCCGCAGCATGCCTGCTCGTCGGCTTCGGCCTGGGCTTCGGTGCCGGCGTACAGGCGCGGCCGACCGGCGGCGGACCGAGCGGTGCGGGGCCGTCTCGCGCCGCCGGCAGCGACGGGATGACGCCGGTTCCGGACGCCGTGGTCCCGCCCGTGGCCGACCTGCCGGGAAGCATCACCCCTGCCGACGGCATTCGGTGCATGTCAAGGCATCACATGAACTTATGGATAAAGCACGATGAATATCGGTATTGGCCAATACAAGATGATCTAGCACGATCTATGTAGTTCGACTGATCCCTCCAGGCCGGCGTGGTCCACGGGCAGCGCCGGCCCACCCCCAACCCCCCTTGGAGGAGCAATGCGACCCACAAGGTCAACCTGGCGTCGAGCCGCCGCAGCCGCCGCAAGCGGCGTCCTGGTGGTCACCGCACTGGCCGGCACACCGGCCCACGCCGCCCCCGCCTCCCCGGAGACCGCCGCGAAGCTCGTCGCCACCCTCGGTGACCGGTCAGCAGGCAGCTACCTCGACGCGAGCGGCAACATGGTCGTGACCGTGACCGACGCGGCGGCAGCACGGCAGGTCGCCGCCGCCGGCGCTACGCCGAGGATCGTCGCGCGTGGCCCGGCGGAGCTGCGCCACGCAACCGCCGCACTGGAGCGCACCGCAAAGATCCCCGGCACCGCGTGGTGGACCGACCCCACCACCAACCAGGTCGTCGTCAGCGTCGACAGCACCGTCGCCGGAGCCGCATTCGACCGGGTGCGCTCCGCCGTCGACCAGCTCGGCGCCGCCGCCCGGCTGCAACGTGACGCCGGCGTGCTCAGCACCACCATCTCTGGCGGCCACGCCATCTACGCCGGCAGCGGTGGACGCTGCTCCCTCGGGTTCAACGTCCGAAACAGCAGCGGCACCCAGTACTTCCTGACCGCCGGCCACTGCACCAACATCTCCCTGTACTGGTACGCCAACTCGTCCCTGAGCACCTACCTGGGCCCGCGCGCCGGCAGCAGCTTCCCCGGCAACGACTACGGCATCGTCCGGCACGACAACAGCAACGTCACCCGCCCGGGCAACGTCTACCTCTACAACGGCTCCTACCGCGACATCACCGGCGCCGGTGACGCGTACGTCGGGCAATCGGTGTTGCGCTCCGGCAGCACCACCGGCCTGCGCAGCGGCTCGGTCACCGCGCTCAACGCCACCGTCAACTACGCCGAGGGCACCGTCTACGGTCTGATCAAGACCAACGTCTGCGCCGAAGGCGGCGACAGCGGCGGCTCGCTATTCGCCGGAAACACCGCCCTCGGCCTCACCTCCGGTGGCAGCGGAAACTGCACTACCGGCGGCACCACCTACTTCCAGCCGGTCAAGGAGGCGCTGGCCGCCTACGGGGTCAACGTCTACTGATCAGGCACGTGACGCGGGGCCGTCGGAACCCTCGACGGCCCCGTACCTCGTGGAGCGCCTGTTCGACGGTCCGCCGAGGCCTGTGCATGGCTTGGTGAAACCGCACTCCGCCTTGCTAGCCGACCTCTACTCACATTGGTTCGGACTGCTGTCGGGAATCGTTACCGTCGTGGTTGCCGCCCAACGCCTAGACGGACCCCAGCAGCCAAAGTTCCACCTCGCCTGGTGGCGGGTACTGCGATAGCCGACCAGCCAGCCCGGCGTAGCGCAGTAGGGGCGGTCGGCGCACATAAATCGGGCGGGGTGTGAGCGTCCACGCGACAGGAGCCGGGGACACCCGACCCCTCTTCGCCCCCGGAGGGTTGTCCCCGCGCCTGTCGCCCCCACCCGCACGTGCGCAGTACGGTCGTCGCATGGTGGACGTGGCAAAACTGCCGCAAGGGGACAGGCTGGTGCTAGCCCAGCTTTCCGGCGTGGCCGGTCGATACGGCAATGGCGCCGACCGGGAGAGGCCGCGAGACGAGGCGATCGCCGCGGTGTGCGCGGTGACCACGGACCCGCGGTTGCTGGGCATACAGGCGGGCGTGGCCATGGCCGATTCGCACGGCATCAGCGGTGCGACGGTCGAGCTGCTGGCTGCGGCTGGCGCCGACATGACGGTCGCCGCCGCGCATGGGGCTGAGGTGCGGGCGCGGCTGGAGGCCCAGGGCACCCGCTACGACCGGGACTAGTCGCCGACGCACGGGCGGTTGTCAGTCGCGGCTGGCCCGGTCACGTGTCCGGCAGCACGTCACGCGTCAGCCTGGGTTGCGCCCGGTAGCCCCCGGACACCGGCCGACTCCCATGGTGGTGGTCCGCTCGGGAAGAAAGCCCGGGTGGCGTTGCTCCCCGGTGCTGCCATGGGTGACAGGTGCGATGCGGGCGGCTGCCGCGCCTGTGGGGTGATGGTTATGCCGCGGTGCGGTGTCGGCGGGGGATGAGTTTGGTGGTGGCTTCGGCGGTGGCGCGTTTGAGTTCGTGCAGGACGGAGGTGTAGGTGTCGGCGGTGAGTTTGTAGGAGGCGTGGCCGAGGGTGTCCTGGATTTCCTTGATGCTGGCGCCGGCGGCGAGCATGAGGGTCGCGGCGGTGTGTCGTAGGTCGTGGAACCGTACGGGCGGTAGGCCGCTGGCGGCCACGAGGCGGTCGAAGCGTGCGGTGATGAGTTCGGGGTGCCAGGGGCGGCCGTCGCGGCGGACGAAGAAGATGTCGCTGTCGTGCCAGCGGGGGCCGGCAGCGAGTTTCCATCCGGCGCGTCGGGCGAGGTAGGCGCGCAGCACGGTGAGGGTCTCCTCAGCGAGGGGCACGACCGGGTCGCCCGCGGCGGACTTCACCTCCTTCTCGATGACCGTGTAGCCGACGCTGGTGCGTTGTTCGGTGATGGTGAGTTCGCCGGTGGTCAGGTCGACGTCGTAGTCGTGCAGGCCAGCGAGTTCACCGCGTCGGGGGCCACGGTGCACGGCGAGGTTGAGCAGCGCGGACAGTTCCGGGTCGTGGGCCTCGGCGTAGTCGAGGAACTGTCCGACCTGGCTGGGTGTCCACACCATGACCGGGCTGGGTCGTCGTCCGGTGTGCCGCCAGCGGTTGACGGCGGCGACGGTCCACAGTCTCGGCTTGGGTGGCGTGCCGGAGCGCAGGTCGACGGATTCGGCGGGGTTGTGGTCGACGAGTTGGTGGTGGTAGAGGCGGCGGGCGTCGTTGAGGGCCTTGCGCAGGGTGGCCAGGATGCGGTGCATTGCTGGCGGCGCCGACGGTGCGCAAACCCTTGACCGTGTCGCGGACGGCCTGGTGGGGGCTGTTGCGGGCGGCGATGATCTCCGCGTTGCGTGCCTCGATGGCGGCGAAGACGGTCTGGATGTGCCCGGCGGTGAGGGTGTGCAGCGGCACGTGCTCGAGCTGCGGGATCCAGTACTTGGTGAGGTGGTCGCGGTAGCTGCGCAGGGTGGCCGGTGACAGGCCGGTCCGGTTGTTGATCCAGGTGGTGAGGTAGGCGCCGAGGGTCAGCTCCGGGTCGGCGGCGGGTGCGCCGGCGTGGATGCGACGCGCGATGTGGTCGCGGTCGGGCAGCGGCTCGCCGGGCGGCAGGCGGTGCAGCAGGTCGGCGATGTGGCGGCGTAGGAGTTTGTCGGTGCCGGCGAGGTCGAGCACTCCCCGGGCGTGGTCGCGTTCGGTCGCGGCTTCGTCTCGGGTGGCAAAGCCGGCGCGGCGCAGTTGCCGGCGGCTGCCGGCGGCGTCGGGTGGGAGTTCGAGTTGGTAGGCCCAGCTGCCGTGGTGGGGGTTCCACCCGTTGCCGCGGCGCAGCTTGGGGCACTTCGCGCCGAGGCGTTTTCCGCCGTGGCGGCAGCTGCAGCGTTTGGTGATGGATCCGTCGGCCATCAGAAATGGTTCTCCTTTACCCGGTGCCGCGGCGCGGCGGCATCGGATTGTCGGTGTCGTCGATTGGTGATCGACGCTCGCCACGGCGGACCGGTCAAGTCGCCGGCGGCGGGCCGGTGGGGTCGGTGGCGGCCACGACGGTGAGGATGGCGGTCACCGACACCCGGTAGCGGGAACCGACCCTGATGACCGGCACCGGCAGGGTCCCGGCACGGGCCAGCTCGTAGGCGCGGCTGCGGGACAGGCCGAAGATCTCCCCGGCGGTGGCGATATCGGTGACCGCGCCGAGTGCGCGGATCCGTTCGAGAGTCCACGCGCCGTTGCCGCCATGTGGCGGTGTCTCGGCGGTCTGCGGCTGGTGGGATGACATGGCTGCACTCCTTGGGCTGTGAAGCAGGGCGGCGCGCCTCGGACAGTGGCGATCTCGGCGTGCGAATTGGGTGGCCGGCGGCTCGCGTTGAGGCAGGCGCCGTCACAGGGGAACGGCACCGCCTCGACGAGTTGGTGCCGGCGGGCTGGGGGTTGGCTGGCGCCTACATGTGTGGGCGCCGGCCTACAACGGGGCGACGGGTTGGCTGGTGTTGGCGGTGAGCGGTCTTGGCTCAGCGGACGTCTACCAAGGCAGCCGGTAGTGGGCCGACGCCGGGATCGGCGCGCGCCCGGCTCGGTGGCGATCAGCCCGGAGTGGTTCGGGATCGGGCGGCGACTACTCGCCGTGCGGCGCTTCGCAGCGGTGGGGGCACAGCAGCAGCCGCAGCGGGCGGGCGGCTTGCTGGGGGACGACCGTTGCCGAGGACCCGCAGCGCGATCGTGCGTGGCAGTCATAGGGCCGCGTCGGTGACGTGGCCTACGTCCAGGCCCATGAGCCTTGGGGCTTTTGTCGTCCATTGCACAACAGCGGGCCAGGAGGAACCCTGCGGTGAGAATGTCGACCGGTGCGAAAGTACGACCCATCAACCGCGACATCCGCACCGCCGACTGGAGCACCCTTCGAGCTGAGCCGTCGCCGTCCGGCAGAGCGCTGAGCAACCGTAGGAGGCTGATGTGGCTGGTCACCGAGGGGAGGTGTCCGCTCTGGGCGAGGAGTTTCATCCCTTCCGGGTGGTGCTGGCCTCACCCTGATTGAGGGCAAGCTGGTTTGCACCTGGGGTAAGGATCTTCTTCCCGGGCGCCTGTCCGCTGGGCCGATTGGCCGCTGTCGGGATGTCAACCGGAGGAGATAGCGGATGCCGGATCCGATCGAAGAGTTCTTCGCCGAGGTTGGCCGCCGGAACCATGATCAGTACCGTCAAGTCGAGGGCACAGTCCGTTTGGACCTGACCTGGGGCCATCAGCAGGTAGATCACTGGTTCTTTCGGATCAGCTACGGCCGGGTCCACGTGAGCCGCGACGATCGCGACGCCGAGTGTGTGATCCGCGCGGATCGGGAGTGGTTCGAGCGGGTCGTCCGTGGTGAGGCGGATCTGCGATCGGCGTGGCTTCGCCACCGGTTGGCGCTCGTGGGCAGCCTGTACTGGTTGGAGATGTTCCACAAGTTGCTTCCCGGGCCTGCTGGAGCGCGTGATCCGCGGGTGCTGGCGAGCAGCGGGAGGCGATCGTGACCGGCGGCGACTCGGTCCGAATCCTGAACGGCAACACGTTCGTGGTCAGCGATGGTTGCGGCGACATCGACGCAGCCCCCCACATCCCGACCGGCCTTTTCTCTTTCGACACCCGCTACCTGTCGAAGTGGCAGTTGACCCTCAACGGAGAGAAGCTCCAGGCGCTGTCCGTCGACGATGTGCAGTACTTCGAGAGCCGCTTCTTCCTGGTCCCGGCGGGGGCGAGTCACTACGTCGACGCCAAGATGTCGATCATCAGGCAGCGGTCGATCGGCAACAGCTTCGACGAGCAGGTGAGGATCCTCAACCACACTCGCGAACCGATCGACCTCAGGCTGCGGGTGGAGGCGGCCAGCGACTTCGCCGATGTGTTCGAGATCAAGGACGTGCGGCAGAAGAAGGGGCGGACCTACGTACGGGTCGAGGACGGTCGCCTGCGGATGGGGTATGAGCGTGAGACCTTCCGGCGCGAGACGCTCGTTTCAGCCACGGTCCCGGCGAAGGTCGACGAGCAGGGCATGACCTTCGACGTCCATCTCGAGGGGCACGGGGAGTGGACCGTGTGCCTGCACGTACATACTCTCGGCGCGGACGGCCGCGACATCCGCTCCAGCCTGCTAGGCCAGCCCGGGCCCTCTCGGCCTCGGCTCCAGTATGAGTTCGATGAATGGCTCGCGAGCGCCCCCCGCCTCAATGCGGACAGCGAGGCCCTGCAGCGGACTTACCGGCGCAGTCTTGTCGACCTTGCCGCGCTTCGGCTGGTGCCGCTGGCGTTCGGTGGACCCAGCGTGCCGGCGGCTGGGCTGCCCTGGTTCATGGCTATCTTCGGCCGGGACAGCATCTTCACCAGCCTGCAGGCACTGCCGTTCGCCCCGGAACTCGCCCTGACGACGCTGCGGACCATGGCGTCGATGCAGGGCGGCAGGCTCGATGACTTTCGGGACGAGGAACCGGGAAAGGTGATGCACGAGTGGCGCTACGGCGAGTTGGCGGCGTTCGAGGAGTTGCCCTTCGCCTCGTACTTCGGCGCGGCTGACTCGACGCCGCTGTTCGTGGTCCTGCTTGACGAGTATGAACGCTGGACCGGCGACGCCGGGGCGGTCCGCAGGCTGGAACCCGAAGCGCGTGCGGCGCTGGAGTGGATCGACACATACGGTGACCTGCTGGGCAACGGCTACGTCTGGTATCAGCGCCGCAACGAGCAGAGTGGCCTGGAAAACCAGTGCTGGAAAGACTCGCCGGATTCGATCTTTTACCGCGACGGCACCTTACTGAAAGCGCCGCGCGCCACGTGCGAGATCCAGGGTTACGCGTACGACGCGAAGAGACGTGGTGCCCGCCTGGCGCGAACATTTTGGAACGACCCCGCATACGCCGACCGGTTGGAGCGGGAGGCCGCAGGTCTCAAGCAACGCTTCAACCGTGACTTTTGGGTATCCGACGGCGAATACTATGCACTCGCTCTGGACTGCGACGGCAGACCAGCGGACGTCTTGTCCTCAAACATTGGACACCTGCTGTGGAGCGGAATCGTCGAATCCGACCGGGCCCCCATGGTGGCGCGGCACCTACTCGGTTCCCGCCTGTTCTCCGGCTGGGGCGTTCGCACCCTCGCCGAGGGGGAGGAACGGTACAACCCGGTGGGATACCACGTGGGAACTGTGTGGCCTTTCGACAACTCGTTCATCGCGTGGGGTCTGTGGCGGTACGGCTTCCGGAAGGAAGCGGGCCGAATCGCCGAAGGCATGATCGAAGCCGCCGAGTACTTCGACGGGCGCCTTCCCGAAGCGTTCGCCGGGTACCCCAGGGAACTCACCAAGTACCCCGTCGAATACCCGACCGCATGCAGTCCGCAGGCTTGGTCCACCGGAACTCCGCTGCTGCTGCTGCGGACAATGCTAGGTCTGGAGCCGGACGGCGATCAGCTGGTGACCGACCCAGCGATACCCGACCGGCTGGGCCGGGTGGAGTTGACCGGCGTCCATGGGCGGTGGAGGTGAGCGGCCCGTGGCGCGTGGCGCGTGGCTCGCCGGCTTGCGGGCGTGGGATTGCGCCGCAGGTCTTCGTTCGTGGGCCGGGACGCGGCGCGGATCAAAGGCTCAGCTGACGAAGCTCAGTGCGATCCGATACGCCATCAACGCCCGCGAACTCCTTCGCCCTCCAACCGGCCGGCCCACTGCCGGCACGACACCGCCGCTGGAGCCGGATAACCAGGAGCGCCCTCGCCTTGCCTAGCCACGATGACAGCACCGCAGGCGCCGAAGCGGCGGTCAGGACATTGGCTGCCAGGGCGGTGGCCGGAACTCTGCCTCCCAGAGCTCACGGTCTGGGCTCACTCGCGATTTGGCCACGGAAAACTGGCCCTTGCAGAGAAGCTGGTGGACCTCGACGACGTCTACGACTGCGTCGAATACTCGAACGTCACCGATGCCGAAGTCGACGCCGACGTCGTCGCCGAGGCTCGCCAAATTCTCGGACAACCACACACCACCGACCGCTCTAATTCGCCCTGAACCCGAGTGCGCATAGGATCATCTGACCCGGCTGCCACCTCGGGTTAGTCATCCGGATGCTCGGGTTCCTGAGAACCCGATGAGATCTGCGGTCGGCGGAAGATCAGCACGTCCTCGTGCGTGATCAGGTGAAGGGGGGTGCCGCCGGCGCGGGCCTTGCGCACGGCTTGGAGTTGGAAGAACGACGGCCGGGCGACGAGGTGCCCGTCGCGGACCGCGGCGAGGAGGGCGACGCACCGCTCGGTTGGTACGAGGCCTGCGCGGACGCCGGCGGCGATGACCGCGCTGGGCAGGTCGACCAACTGGCCGTTCTTGCGCCACGGCCGCACGGTGACCACGACGGTCCCGCCGGGGCGCAGCAGGATCGCGCAGCCGAGCAGGATCTGCTCGAACCCGTCGGCGAGGCCGGTGAGGTCGCGGTAGGCGAGGTTCCCCTTGTCGGTGCCGTCGTTGTAGGTGTTGTCGAACTTCGCCACGCCGTCCGCTCCGGGTCGGACCAGGCCGTGCACTGCCGGCCCGTACGGGGGAGAGGTGACCACGAGGGCGACCTGTCCGGCGAGGGCGGCGGGCAGCAGGGACGCCAGGCGGGTGGCGTCGCCGCGCACCACCGACGCCCGGCCGGTCGCGCCCTGGTGGTGGGCGTGGGTGATGTTGGCGTCGGCGATGTTCGACCAGCGGGGCTCGTACTCCACGCCGATCGCGTCGCGTCCGGCATGGATCGCTTCGACGAGAGTGGTGCCGATCCCGCACATCGGATCGAGAACGAGGTCGCCCGGCTGGGTGTAGGCGTGCACGGCGTGGGCGGCGATCGCGGGGAGCATCCGGGCGGGGTGCTTGACCGACTCGGGGACGTAGCGGCCGCGGCGCTGCACCGGCCCGGTCTGCTGGGCGGTCGCCCACACCGACAGGCCGTCCGGCCCGTCCGGCGTCTCGCGGCGTCCGTCGGTGTCGCGGCTCTCGTCGCGGTGCAGGTCCCTTGCCAGGTTCGCCGGCTGATCCGGTTCGGCTGGGGGGCGCTCAGCCACGGCGGTCACCCCCGTCGCGGCGGCGCCGCCCGGGTCGCGGCGCAGCGGCCGGTCCGACGGCGGAGCTGAACACGAGGAGGTCCGCGTGGACCTTCAGGTGCGCCACCGCCCACCGCTGCTGGCCGGTCTGATGGGTGAGCGTGAGCAGTTCCTCGTCAGTGGCGTGGTAGACGAACGCGTCACCGCACGCGTCGGCGGAGACTGCGACGATGTGCTGCAGGTAGCCCAGGCCGACGGACGCGGCGGCCGCGGCCACCGGGGTGAAGTCCTCCGGCCGTCCCGCGGTGGCGGGGACGCCGCTCGATCGAGCGGCGGATCAGCAGCCAGTTGGCGAAGCCGTAATGACCGGTGCCGGTGTTGGGGAGGGACGCGACGGCCCAGTCGTAGAGTCTCGGACCTTTGGCGCTATCGCCGCAGCTGCGGCGCTTCCACACCAGGGCCGGTGCCGCCGCGGCGAGGGCGTCATCGCAGAGGTGCTTGAGGGGACCACCGGCTGACCACCGCCACCGCACACAACTCGGCCCGCCGGCGGCCGGCTGTCCGACTCCGGTTGATGCGTTACACATTGATCTCGCTTGATGGATTACGCAAATGCCGGCTCGCTGCGCCGATTACGCGGCCTGACGAACGCCATGTCGGAAGCCAGCTGGCAATGGGCTCGTAGCCGTTCTGCCAGACCCACCGATCATCCGTCGTTCACAGCGCCGCCGCCGTGTAGCCCGGCACGCAGTGGCGGGAGCCAGGCCCTCACCGCCTGAGGTTGCGCGGTTGCTCTGCCCGAGCCGTACAGGCCATCGTCAGCCTTTCGCTGGCTACGGTAAACCCCCGGGGCCGCCGGGTGGCCCGCGTAGTGCGAGTCACCCGGCGGCACCGCGGGGACGGCTGGAAATCGATCCGAGGACGCCCAGCAGTGAGCCGATCCCGCCAGGATCGTCTCTCCTGCCCAGACCCGCGCCTCGAGGTGCGGATGGAGCGGTTCAGCCGCGGCGCCACTTCTGGTTCGCGGTGCCGGCGCAGTCCCACAGCTGGAGTCGGGCCCCGTCGGCACCGTTCCAGTCCTTGATGTCGACGCACTTGTTGGCTTGCGGATTGACCAGGTCGCCGGCTGCGGAGAGGACGAACTGCTGGGCGGGGTTGCCGCTGCAGTTGGCGATCTGGATCACCGCGCCGTTGGCGGTGGAACCCCACGCCACGTCCATGCACTTGTTGTTCTGGGTACGCAGCGTTCCACCGGTGAAGGTCCAGGCCTGCGCGCTGGTGCCGTTGCAGGTCCAGGTCTGCAGCGGTACTCCGTCGGAGAAGTTCGAGCTCGGGACGTCGATGCACTTATTGTTCCAGTTGCTGATGATCCGGTTCCCGCCGCCGGTGGTGACCAGCGACAGCCCGTAGACGCCGAGGATCTCGTTGACCGGCTGGAACCAGGTGGTGCCACCGGAGGAGCAGTTGCCCGAGCCTCCGGAGGTGACACCCTGGGCCTGGTTACCGGAGACCCATGCCCCACCGGAGTCGCCGCCCTCGGCGCAGGCGTTGCTGCGGGTCAACCCGGACACGGCTCCCTGCGGATAGTTGACCGTCTCGTTGCGACCCAGGATGGTGCCGCAGCGCCAGCCGGTGGTGCGTCCAGAGCGGCAGACGGAGCTGCCGATCGTCGCGTCCTGCGAGCCGGCGACGGCAACGTTGCCTCCCGCGTAGTTGTTGACCCATGGTTGCGGGGTCCAGGCGCTGTTGGTGCGCACCCAGCCGTAGTCGTTGCCGGGGAAGGACGAGTCGACGAACGTGCCCTGGGAGACGTTGTTGTAGCCGAGCGTGGGGCTGCCGGGGCGCCCGCAGTGGCCCGCCGTCACGAAGCCACCGACGACGGCGAAGCCGACCGAGCAGAGCGTGTTGCCGTTGATGACGTATTGGTCACCGCCGCGGATGTCGTAGAGCGGGCGTGGCGCGCCGGCGGATTCGGTGATGCGTAGCGCGCTGGCAGGCACGCCGCTGGCCCTCGCGTACGCGGCCGCCTCGGCGGCGGCACCCGGCCTGGCCGTGACGACGACACTGTTACTGCCCACGTCGATGTACCAGCTGTAGATGTTCCTCGGGTCTGCCTTGTCCCGCCGCCGATCCAGGGAGCCCTTCAGGGAGTTGAGGGTGTTCTCGCTGCGGGCGACGATCCTGACGTCAGCCCCCTCGGCGCGGACCACCGCGGCGAGCGCGGGATCCGTCACCGCCACGGTCAGGCGATCTCCGCCCTTCGGGATCCAGGCACCAGCGAACGCCGCCCCGAGCCGGGCTCGTAAACGGTTCTCGACCACCGGCGCGGCCGCCTCGGTCCGCAGCCGGTCAACGGCCTGCGCGGCCGTCAATCCCAGGTCACGACGCATCGCCGCGGCCAAGTCCGGAGCGAGACCAGCGACGCCCGCGCGGTCGGGTGGGGCAGTGGTAGACCCGGTGCCGGCCAGGGCCGGCGACGGCGCGACGCCGACGAGCGCCAGGGCAGTGACGGCGACGCAGAACGAGCGCAGTGTTCGAGGCATGGGCATCCTCCGGCGTAAGGGGTGGGACGAAGCGGGGAGCAAGGCTGACAGTCGAGTTCCGGGAGAGCGCTCTCTAGCGAAGAGTGTCGATTTCGCACGTCTCTGTCAAGACTGTTGCCAGTGACGCGCCGAGCCGGAGCCGGAGCCTGCACCGCGTCGACCCAGGCGGTTGCCACCGCCGCCGGCGGCCGACCCGACGTCGCGGCAGGCGCGGTGTCTACGGCCCCTCGCTCAACGCGACAGCCAACCCCAGTTCCCCGGCGTGGGATCTCATCTGGCAGGAGTCCTGTCACCAGGGCACCTACGATCCGGCAAGCGCCGCTGCCCTGGTTGGCCCGGACCTGCGCCATATTTCGTCCTCAGGACCGGGAGCGCGCCGGTCACCTGCCCACGTGCAGACGAAGGGCTGCTGCCCGAGATCCGACGCCCCACGTCCGGACGGTACTCGTCCCGGCATAGTTCACCGCCGACCGCGGTTCACGGCATCCGGATCTGCCGCCGACCGGGCGCCACGCTCCGTGACGAGGGGCGGTGGGTCGAACGCTCGGTCGTGGCCGATGTGAGTGCACGGTGGCTCGCCGACTCAGCTCACCCTTCGGTCGCGATTGCCGCGATGGCGGCGTGTGGCCGATGAGTGCCTTCGCTGGGCCGCTGCAGGCGCTCAACTTCCGTGAAGCCGGCTCGCGCCAGTCGCTCGGAGAACTCGTCAACAGGCCAGCGATAGGCGGTAACGACCTTGTGGTCGAAGGCGGCGACCTCGTCACCTACGAAGAGACCAAGCACTAACGTTCCGGCCGGGGCCATTACTCGCCGGAACTCAGCGAGCACTCCGTCGAGATCTTTCGGCGGCAGATGGATCAACGAGCCCCAGGCCAGGATGCCGGCGATGGAGTGGTTGGCAACGGCGAGATTTTCCATCGACCCGAGTTGGTAGCTGCCGCTCGGGTGAGCTGCCTGCGCATGGGCGATGAACTCGGGGACCATGTCGATTCCCGTTGCGTTGACGCCCAGCGAGCGAAGGTAATCGGTGATATGGCCAGGCCCACAGCCCAGATCGAGCACCGTGCCAGGTCGGCCCGCCAGATGTCGCCCGATGAAGGCGAGGTCGTCGGCATGTACCTGCTGGCTTGTACCGAACAGCTCGATGTAGAGCTCCGCGACGGACGCATATGCCTGCCGGACCTGCTCCAGGTTCACCACGCGACAGTACGGGCTCTCGGATTGGCAGAGCAGGCCGGGCCAGCGCGGGAACGCGCGTCGATTTTCGCGGTGCCCGCATCCGGCGATCCGAGGGCAAGGTCAGATGAGCACATCTGCCGCTGGTCGCGCGACTATGCCGATGGCTGGACGTGGGGAGTCAGCGTCTACCAATAGCCCTCGACGCCGCCGACGGTCAGGTGTGGCGCAGCACCAGGGTTGCGAAGCCCAACAGATTGCGGTACCCGCGCAGCCATTGGTCCCGGTGCTCGCGCGCGACCGCGAGCGCTTCGGCGGCGTCGGGGTGGCCAGGGTTGTCGAGCGCCCACTCGGTGAGCGAGCCGACCCACGACCATTCGTAGTTGTCCCACTCGGCAGCATCGCTGATGTGGGCGTACACCGGGGTCCAGCCGGCCTGTTCGGCGACGTCCACCAGGCCGGCGAGATCGGTGAAGTCCTCCGGTTTCGCGTCGAGCGCGGCGAGGGCCTGCGGAGTCGGTGGGACCTGCCAGAAGCCCTCGCCGATCACGAGGATCCCGTCGGAGTTCACGTGCCGGCCGGCCATCTGCAGCGTTCCGGCGAATCCGTCGAAAATGTGGGTCGACCCGACGCACAGCACCAGGTCGTAGTCGCCGTCCGGCACGTACGTCCGGGCATCGCGCTCATGCAGCGTGAGCCGATCGGCGAGGCCTCGTTCAGCGGCCGCTGCCGCGGCGCGTTCGAGGGCGTACCGGCTGACGTCGACACCGTCCGCGTGCCCGTCGGGGTAGTGAGCGAGGGCTTGCAGTGCCCAGGCTGCCTCCCCGCAGCCGAGGTCGAGAATGCGTGCCGCCGGTCGCCGGTCCGCCCGGCGCAAGAGCCGGTTGACGTTGACGCCGAAAATCGGTGCCGCGATCGGGTGGTGCGAGTGCGCGATGCTGCTGAGCCGCTGACGATCCACGGTTGACAGTGAACACGAGAGCAAAGACGTCGGCATTCCGCCCCGCACCGCGAGCATCGCCATGTCGCCGACCGAGAAGATTGCGCCACGACTCCGGCCAGATCCCCAGCAAGGATCTGCCGCCAGCGCCGTTTCGCCATGTCGCTGGTCGCGCTGTCCCTGGTCGAAGCACGGAAGGAAGCGGGTTTATGGTGGCCGGATGCTTGACCTGAGCAGACTGGACCTGGAGGAGATCGCCACCGCGCTCGAGGACCAGACCGACTACGAGCACCGATGGCTGATCAACCCGCAGACCGGCGAGATCGTGTTCTGGACGGCGGACGGCGGCATCGACGGAGACACGCCCGTCGACCTTGACGACCTCGACCTGGTGGGCATCGACCCGCTGCCGTCCTACGTCTGGTACCAGGACATGGCCGACTTCGCTGAGAGGATCAGTGACGCGGCGGCCGGCCGCAGACTCGCGCGAGCTATCCAGGGCCGGGGTGCCTTCCGCCGGTTCAAGAACGAGTTGCACGAGGAGTATCCGCACCTGCTGCCGGCGTGGTACGCCTTCCGCGACGTGCGCGCAAGGCGGCGGGCGGTGGAATGGCTGGTCGACAACTCGCTGGTCGACGACGAAACGGGCGAGCGTTTCATGGCCGAGCACCCAGATCCAGACCTTCCCTGAGCTGGCGTCCGCGCCGCGCGGCTTCCCAGACGACGACGCACGCATCTGCCGCCGACCGGGCGTCACAGTGCGTGGCGAGGAGTGCATGCAGCGAACACCCGGTCCTGCCGATGAGCGAGCGAAGGATCAGCCTTGACGCCACTCCCCGGAGCGTGACCGGACTGCGCTCCTTACTCCCGGGGCTTGACCTTGACGCAGCGTCAACCCCGCATGCTGGCGCCATGTCCATAGATTTCCAGATGACAACCGAGCAGGTCCGGGGGCCTGCGATCCACGTGCAGGGTCTTGAGAAGTCGTACAAGGATCTGCACGTGCTGCGCGGTGTGGACTTCGACGTGGCACGGGGCAGCATCTTCGCCCTGCTCGGCTCCAACGGGGCGGGCAAGACCACGGTCGTGAGGATCCTGTCCACGTTGTTGAAGGCAGACGCGGGGACGACCAGCGTCTGCGGCTTCGACGTCGTCACGCAAGCGGCGAACGTGCGCGAGTCCATGAGCCTGACGGGGCAGTTCTCGGCCGTCGATGAGATCCTCAGCGGGCGGGAGAACCTGGTGCTGGTCGCCCGGTTGCGGCACCTGAAGGACGCCGGTCGGATCGCGGATGATCTGCTGGCCCGCTTCGGGCTGAACGACGCGGCCGAGCGGAAGGTGTCGGCGTACTCGGGTGGCATGCGTCGCCGCCTGGACATCGCGATGAGCCTCATCGGGGACCCGCCGGTGATTTTCCTCGATGAACCGACCACCGGGCTCGACCCGCAAGTTCGGGTCGAGGTGTGGAACAGCGTCAAGGAGCTCGCCGAGGGCGGCACGACGGTGCTGCTCACCACGCAGCACCTGGACGAGGCCGAACAGCTCGCCGACCGGATCGCGATTCTCCACGAGGGGCGCATCATCGCAAACGGCACCCTCGCCGAGCTGAAGCAGCTGCTCCCGCCCGCCAAGGTCGAGTACGTCGAAAAGCAGCCGAGCCTCGAGGACGTCTTCCTCGCCATCGTCGGTGACAAGGGCATCGGCAGCAAAGCCGGCGCGGCCAGCGCCGACGGCACGAACAGCTAAGGACTCATGATGACCAAGCACTTCTTCGGGGACACCGCCGTCCTACTGGGGCGGTCCCTGCGCCACATCAGCCGCAGCCCCGACACCATCATCACGACCGCGATCATGCCGATCGCTTTCATGCTGCTGTTCGTCTACGTGTTCGGCGGCGCGATCCAGACCGGATCGGACAAGTACGTGAACTACCTGCTGCCTGGCATCCTGCTCATCACGGTCGCCTCCGGCATCTCCTACACCGCATACCGGCTTTTCCTCGACATGAAGGGCGGCATCTTCGAGCGGTTCCAGTCCATGCCGATCGCACGCTCGTCCGTGCTGTGGGCGCACGTGCTGACCTCGCTGGTCGCCAACGTGATCTCGCTCGTGGTCGTTGTGCTGGTCGCCCTCCTCATGGGCTTCCGCTCAGGGGCCGGCGCGCTGGGCTGGTTCGCGGTCGCCGGCATCATGATGCTGTTCACGCTGGCCCTGACGTGGCTCGCCGTCATCCCCGGCCTGACCGCGAAGTCCGTTGACGACGCGAGCGCGTTCTCCTACCCGCTTATCTTCCTGCCGTTCATCAGCTCCGCCTTCGTACCCACCGAGAGCATGCCCGGCCCGGTGCGCGCCTTCGCCGAGAACCAGCCGGTGACCTCCATCGTCAACACGATCCGCGACCTGTTCGCTCAGCAGGAGGTCGGTGGCCAGCTCTGGATCGCCCTCGCCTGGTGTGTCGGCCTCCTCATCGTCGCGTACGCCCTCGCCATGGCCATCTACCATCGCAAGATCAGTTGACCATGCGTCGCCATCGGGCAGGCTGAAGCAATGCTGACGATCGGACAGCTTGCGTCCTACGCCGGGGTGACCATCCGCGCGGTGCGGCACTACCACCAGATCGGACTGCTCCTAGAGCCGGAGCGCGATGCCTCCGGCTACCGGACGTACGACGCCGTCGCGGTCGTGCGACTCATCCGGATCCGGACCCTGGCCGAGGCCGGCGTCCCGCTGGCCCGGGTCCGCGAGCTGCTCGACGCTGACCCGGAGACGTTCGCCGCCGCGACCACCGAGGTCGACCGGCACCTACGTGCGCAGATCCGCGCGCTGCAGGAGCACCGCCGGCGGATCGCGCAGCTGGGCTCCGGTGATTCGTTGGCTCTTCCCGAAGAGGTGGTCGACTACCTGAACCGCCTGCGTGCCACCGGAGCGCCGGAGGCGGTCATCGACCTCGAGCGAGACGCCTGGATCCTGATGGCGGCGCGATGGCCGGAAGCGATCCCGGCGATCATGGCCGACAAGGTGGCCCAGCTTGCCAACCCAAACATCGTCCGGCTCTACCAGCTCATCGGTCGGATCGCAGAGAACTGGGAGGACGAGGAGCTCCTGCGCGAGACGGCCGACCTCATGAGCGAACTGTTCGAGCAGGCGACGGTCAGCGGGGAGCTGGACCGGCAGGACGAGCACATGCCCGACGCGGCGTTCATCCACCTGATGGACTCGTTCGCCGATGGCGCCCACCCCGCCGTCGCGCGGCTGCGGGAGCTGATCGCCGAGCGTGGTTGGACCGGGTGGACTCGGGTCGAGAAGCGCGAGCCCTGAGTCGTCACGCCGTGCCCGCATCCGCGTCAGATCGGTCGCACTCAACTGCCGCCGACCGGCGTCACGGCCAGTGACGAAACGTGCGGCGACTTCCTTCTGGTCTGAAATCGAGCGGTCGTCGGACGCTCGGGATCGTATGACCGCTGTGCACACCTGGTATTCCCCGGTTCGTGCCCTACGGACTGTCTGGGGTCAGGATTGCGATCTGCCGCTGACCTGACATCCGCACATGCCGTAGACGATGCGCGGTCGCGCCGGCTGATGTGTTCACATGCGCTGCACCGGGTCAGTTCGCGCTTCGAAGGAAGTGCTCGGCGAGTATCGGCTCGTGGTTCCTGGATGCCGAGTGATCGGGATCACAGCTGTCCGAAAACCGTGCCAGAGGGGGGGATCGTCTTACCTGGTGTGAGACGAAGCCTGGACGCGGCCGACGAGGAGGAACTGGTGCGCCGCGTCGCCGCCGGTGACCGGCGGGCGTTCGATGAGTTGTACCGGCGTACGTCACCCTGGCTGGCCGTGCGGCTGGGTCGCCGGTGCGCCGACGAAGACGTGGTCGCCGACGTGATGCAGGAGACCTATCTGGCGGTCTGGCGGGCGGCGGGCGGCTTCGCCGGGTCGGCCGCCGCCGGCAGCGCGGTGGGCTGGTTGTGGACCATCGCCGCCAACCGTCTGGTCGACGCGTTCCGCCGGCGGGCCCGGCAGGCGCAGGTGGCGGCGGTGCCGCTCGCCGAGACGGTCGCACCCGCCGCCGAGGAGCAGGTGATGGCCGGGTGCGTCGGCCAGGAGCTGGAGCGGGCGCTGCTCGTGCTGCCGGCGGAGCTGCGGCAGGTGCTACAGGCGATGGTTCTTGACGGGTTCTCCGTGCGGGAGACGTCCCTGCTGCTCAGCGTGCCGGAAGGCACGGTGAAGTCCCGCGCCCGGCGGGCTCGGATCGCTCTGCGGGAGGCACTGTCATGACCATCCATCCGAATCTCGCCGTGATCACCCGCTATGCCGAAGGGGGCAGCGGCCTCGACGACGCCACCGTGTGGTCCGTGGAGGTGCACCTCGAGGGCTGCCCGGACTGCCGCGCCCGGCTGGCGGGCACCGCGACCGACGACACCCGGGCGTTGCTCGACCGGGTCGCCGCCGGACTGGACGAGGGTATCGCCGCCGGACCGGCTCCGGTACGGGCACGCCGCCCGTGGTCGGCCGTGCAGCGGCGCTGGCTGGTCTGGGCGCTGCTGCCGTGGCTAACCATGACGGTGGCGGTGCTGGGCTGCGCGGTCCTGCTCGAGACGCTCAAACCCGACCTGCCCTCGCTGGTACTGCTGCTGGCTCCGGTGGCTCCGCTGCCCGGGGTGGCCGTCGCCTGGAGCCGCCGCGTAGACCCGGCCTGGGAGTTGATCGCCGGTACGCCCGCGGCCGGCATGACGATGCTGCTACGGCGTACCGCGTCGGTGCTGGCCGTCGTCGTGCCCGCGCTCGCCCTGGCGGGTGCCGGCTCCGGGGCGTCCCTGGCGCTGGTGCTGCTGCCGTGCCTCGCCTTCACCGCCGCCACCATCGCGTTGGGCGCCGTGGTCGGCGTGCGCCGGGCCGCAGCGGGTGTCGGCGTGCTCTGGGCGTTCGCCGTGGTGCTGCCCAGCATCGCCACCGAACGCCTGCCGGTGGTCCTGGAGCCGGGCAGCGTTCCGGCCTGGGCCTTGGCCACGGTGGCGCTGGCCGCCTTCGCGGCGAGCCGCGCCGACGGCTACCGACGGCTGTCCAGCCGCAGATGACAACCCCTCGCACGTTCCTGCCAACGGAGGCTTCGATGATGCGTTCGGTGAGCGCGGCCGAGACGGCTCCCACCACCCACCCCTGGGCCGTACACGCCGAAGGGCTGCGGGTGCGCGCCGGCCGGCATCTGGCCGTCGACGGGCTCGACCTGGCTCTTGGCACCGGCGTCCACGGCCTGCTCGGCCCGAACGGCGCCGGCAAGACCACGCTGATGCGCGCGCTGGCCACGGTCGTGAAGCCAGCCGGCGGGCGGCTGACCCTGCTCGGCGAGTCGGTCGATGGCCGCTCCGACCTGCAGCGGGTCCGTCGTGGTCTGGGTTACCTGCCGCAACAGTTCGGGTTCTACCCGCGATTCACGGTGCGCGAGTTCGTCGAGTACATGGCGTGGCTCAAGGAGATGCCCAAGAGCCTGGTGCCGGGTGCGGTGCAGCGAGCGATCGACCGGGTCGGTCTGACCGCCAAGGCCGGCGCGCGGATGAAGACGCTGTCCGGCGGCATGCTGCGCCGGGCCGGCATCGCGCAGGCGATCGTCAACGACCCGGAGGTGCTGCTGCTCGACGAGCCCACCGTCGGTCTCGACCCCGAGCAGCGCCTCGACTTCCGCGAACTGCTACGCGACATAGGCGTCGACAGTTGTGTCCTGGTCTCCACCCACCTGGTGGAGGACGTGGTGGCCGCGTGCACCGACGTCGTCATGATCGACGAAGGCCGACTCGTCTACCAGGGCACCCCCGACGACCTGATCACGCAGGGCGGCCACGGCGACGCCGGCGACAGCCCGGCCGAGCGGGGCTACTCGGCGCTGCTGCGCAGGCACCGGGCGGAGGCGGGCCGGTGAGCCGCATTCTACGTATCGAGCTGC
Source organism: Micromonospora sp. H33 (assembly GCF_052068455.1). Taxonomy (NCBI): domain Bacteria; kingdom Bacillati; phylum Actinomycetota; class Actinomycetes; order Micromonosporales; family Micromonosporaceae; genus Micromonospora; species Micromonospora sp. H33. Next base: position 25,335 of record NZ_JBQHDE010000010.1, read on the forward strand.
GCCGTTCCGCCGCTGCCGGTGCCGTGCTGATCCTGCTGGTGGCCGGCGCCGTCCTGCTCTATGCCGCACCGCAACGATGGTCAACCGGATGGATGCCGCTGGCCATGGTGCAGCGGGAGTATCTGGTGCTGCTGTGGCCGCTGGCGCTTGCCGCCGGGGCCTGGCAGGCCCGCCGTGAGCACCGGTCCAACGTGGCCGAACTCTTCGCCAGCACTGCCCGGCCACGGTCCCAGCGGATGGTGCCGACTCTCGGTGCGATGGGCATCGCGGCGGTGTGCGCCTACCTGGCGGTGGTGGCGGTGGGCGTGCCATGGATCATCGACACGGCCCGCTATCTGCCGGCGACGGCCTTCGTCGTCGCGGCCGTCGGTGCGCTGGCGCTGGTCGCGGCGGCCTGGCTCGGCCTGGCGATCGGTCGCCTGGTGCCGTCCCTGGTGACCGCGCCGGCGCTGGCCGTGGTGGGCATCGGGCTGCTGTTGGTCATTCCCGCCGCCGTCCGTCCCCGGGAGTGGCTGGCCCTGGTGTTCTCACCGATGTACGGCATGGGCCAGTACACCGACTATCAGACCGTGTACGGCCGGGTCAGCGCCGCGCAGGCCATCTGGCTTGCCGCGCTCGCCGTCACTGCCGCGGTGCTGCTCGCTTCCGGCAGCTGGCGGACCCGCGTGGCGGCGCTGCTGCCGGCGGCGCTCGGCGCCACCGTGGCGATCATGGTCATTCCGCGGAACGACGAATTCGTCGCGAACCCCGTCGACCCGGTGGCGCAGGAGCAGGTGTGCGCCGAGGGCAGCCCCCGTGTCTGCGTTAGCCGCGTCCACTCCGGGCTGCTGCCCGAGGTGACCCCGCTGGCCCGGCAGGCCCTGGCGATGCTGGCCAAGCTGCCGACCCGCCGACCACCGTGCACGAGGACACCACCACGTACTACCCCGATACGTCGCCACCCCGGAAGGCCGACGTCGTGCTGATCACGGTCAGGACCGACAAGTACGGTCACCTCGCGTCGAAGGCGACAATCCTCCCCGACATGTTGTATGCGGCCGGTGCCAACACGCACGGCTGCCGTGGCGGCATCAACAGGTCGGTTGCGCGCGCGGCCGGTTACTGGCTGATGGGCCGCGAGCCGCTGGCCGAGTCCGCCGACGAACCGGCCGAGGACAACGCCCAAGCCGTGACGCTGTGGCGGGGCCTGCAGCGCCTGCCCGAGAAGGAGGCGGCAGCCCGCGTGGCGGCGGTCCGCCGCGCCGCGCTGGCCTGCGAAGACCTCGACGGACTACTCACCAAGAGTGCGCGATGAGATGGCTGACGTTGTACCTGCGCTCCCGGCGCGCACCGATCGCCTTGGCGGCAGCCGGCGGCACCGCGGTGGTGACGTGGTCACTGTGGTCGGTCTTCTCCGACGCCCGGGACGTGGGCGTGCCGATGGTCATCCTGACCGTCCTGCTGCTGGTAGCGGCGCTCACCGCCACCCTCGCCGGCCCCGACGATGCCCTGGAGCGCACTGCTGCGTTGTCGTGGCCGACACGGCGAGCCGCGCATCTGCTGGCGGCGCTGGCGGTCGTCGTGGGGCTGCTACTGGCCACGCTGGTGACCGGTGCGCGTTTCGGTCCCGCCTGGCTGGTGGTCCGCGACGCGGCCGGGCTGCTGGGGCTGACCGCCCTGGGAGCGGTGACGATCGGCGCGTCCCGATCCTGGTTCCTGCCGCTGGGCTGGACGCTGGCCGCGGTGGTGTTTCCCCTGTCACCCTGGGCCTCGAACCCGGTCCTCACCTGGCAGTTGCAAGCCCCCAACAGCAAGGCGGCCGCGGTGACGGCTGCGCTACTCGCGGTCGGCGGGCTCATCGCGTACGCGATAGCAGGGCCGGCCGCGCGGGCTCCCGCCGAAGCCGCTTGTGAGGGAGCAGGAGCGGCGCGAACGCGGCGAAGTAGCGATCGCCGGACAGGTGGGTAACGCTCAGGGCCGCGTCGCCGAGGAACTCCAGGAGCGGTTCGACGGTGTCCGGATGGGCCCGCCCTTCGGCGAGCAGCTCGGTGACGACCCGGACGGCCGGCGCGGTCGCCGTCTCGGGAAAGCCCTGGTGCAGTACGGCGCTGTCGAGATGGTCCAGCGCGGCGGCTCGAGCCTCAGCGTCTCCGAACTCCAGTGCGTACAGGTGCTGCGGCGTGTCGGTGGCCCGGCCGTACGCGTGCCCGAGGCGACCCCAGTCAACGCTCATCGCGGCGTCATCCGCGTTCCGCCGGCGCCCATTTCCGCACCCGTCGACCCTAACGCTCGTCGGTTGCCACAGCGGTGGCGGCCGTGACGACGCCTCGCGAGCCGACGCATTCGCCCAGCGGCAGAACAGGAGGCGGTGCCGACCGATCGGTGGCATCCGGGCAGCGGACCGCGCCACCCATCGGCCCGGAAGCGAACGTCCAAACCAGCACGCGTGATCAGCGGCATGACAGTGCAATGCATGCCACCGGCCGCCGGGCGTGGTGACATCTGTCAGGTGTGGTCGTGGGCCGGCGGGGCGGCATCGATCTTCAGCTTGTAGATCCAGACGGGGTAGTCGACCGACCGCGCCCCACCGGCCAGTCCCGGAGTCCGGTTGAGCTGGGCGGCCGGGATCCACAGGTGCCCTGAATCGTCGATCCACATCGCGTCGGCCCAGATCAGGCGCGGATCGGCGAGCAGGGTGTCGACCTGCCGGTCGGGCGTGATGGTCAGGATGCGGCGTAGTTCCACGTCGCTGAGGTAGATGGTGCCGGCCGCGTCGATGGCGGTGCCGCCGGTGGTCGGGGTGTCCAGCCACGTCTCGACCCGCTCAGCCAGGGTGTCGTCGGGGACCGACGGGTCGTCCAGCCAGCGTGTTTCGATCCGGGCAAGCGGCCCGGAGGCCGGTTGGAAGTAGAGGTACCGTCCGTCGGGGGACACCTCGAGCTGGTCGGCGTGGACGCGCAGTTCGCTGCCGTCCTGCCCACGCAGGACCTGCCCGTCCGCCCGCATGGTGCGGCGGTCGACGGTGCTCGGATGGTTGTCGAGCACCCGACGCGCCTGGCTGGTCGTCAGGTCGAGCACGATGAGCCCGGGTGCGCCGGCGTCGGTGATGTATGCGATCTGACGGTTGAAGCGGACGTCGTCGATGTAGCTCGTCTCCCGCAGCGCCGGACCGAGGTCGTAGATGTGCGCGATCTCGTCAGTGGCGGGATCGATCACGATCAAACGGGCGCCGCCGGCGACGGCGGGCAGGCCGATGCCGGGGGCGCCGGCATCGACGATCCAGACCCGCCCGTCGGGACCGGTCCGCAGCCCGTTGACGCAGACGAAAGCGCCGGCCGGGTCGTGGTCGTCACGGACCCGGTTCCACTCCGCGTCGGGGTATGGGACGAACCGGCCGTCGGGCATGGCCTCGGCGACCTGGAGGCCGGGCCCGTCCGCGGACGGGAAGCTGACGAATATCCGCCCGTCGGGCGTGGTGGTGACACCGGTCCAGCACCGGTCGGCGGACAGCACCGGCATGAGGCGGGGATCCTCCCGCTGGGTTAGAACCGTCATGCGCGTACTCCTAACGTCCGCGGGGCCGTCGCCCAGTTCCAGATCAGCCGCCACCCCGTCTGCGCTACATCCCCGCCATGGCGGCCGTGGCGACCTGATGGTCCTGATCACCGGTTGCCGCCACCGGCGCCGATCGCTCCGATCACCCGCCCGTCGGCGTCGGTGACGGGTATTCCACCCGGTACGAACGCCAGTGGGTCACGGGTCGCGGCCTCGATCGAGAACATCGGCGCTCCGGGTTGTACCGCTGAGGCGAGGTCCTTGGCGGGTTGGGCGAACAGCACTGCGTTCTGGCCTTGATCTGGCTGGTCTCAATCGCGGCCAGTGCCCCGTCCATTCACGAAACTGCGACGAGATGCGCGCCGGAATCGAGTACCACGATGGTGAAGGCGGTGCCGAGCTCGATGCCTTTGGCTCGCCCCGCGTCGAGTGCGCGCTGCGCCCGCTCGAGCGGGATGCTGGTCAATGAGATCTCGGTCACGCCGGGCATGGACGGACGCTCCTTGTATGGAATGGCGACGGCGAGTCACCCCCGTGACGGGCTGGCTGAAGGACACTCGGGCGCGCCCCACCGCATCCGCCGGGTCAACGCATGTGAGTGACGCGGGCTACCCGCCGTCCCGCACCACAAACCTGGTCGTCAGGGCGACACCCCTGAGGAGGACACGTGACTGCGTCATTGCGCGGGAAGAGGATCGTTTTCGTCGGCGGACGCCCGGCGCACCACGGCCGACGCCGCCACTGGCGGGCAGAGAGGTCAGGGGCGGCTCGGGTGTCCAGCGCATCGTGGCAGGCAGGTAGGGCCTGCGAAGACCACCAGACCAAACTCGACGACGGCGCCGACATCCACCGACCGAATGTAGATGACTCGCGAATTCTGGTCCACAACGTCGAGAGACGTCTCGGCCGCGTGGGGCGCACAGGGGGCACGAGACACCGTCAAACGTTGTCGACCAGGGAGCAACCATGGCAGCCTCAGACGCCCTGTGACCAGCTATCGGGCAACGTTGCCGCTGGTGGGCCGAGCGCGGCCCTAAGTTCCGCTTCAAGGTCTGAGGTGAGGAGACTCGGCAGGTGTCACTTACGCTTTGGGGCCACCGGGCGGCCGAGAAGGCTGCGGGTCGACCTGGTGTTGTGGCGGGCGGACGCGCTTGTGATGTTCGACTGGCTAGGACGTCGACCTGGACGCGGTGCGGATCAGCGCCAGCGCGGTCCGTATCAGGCCGGCGGTGTTGGCCCGTCAGAGGGCCGGCGGCGGCCGCGGATCGCGCTGGCGACGGCGACACCAGCGAGGACGAGGAGGGCGGCGGACGCGACCGCCAGCGGGGGCACGAGGACCATGCCCGGTGCCAGCGCGGCCAGCGCGAGCAGCCCGCCGATCCCGGTCCGGGACCTTCGGCCGAACACCTCGTAGCCGAAGCGGCTCCGCCCGGCGAGAAACAGTGCGGGTCCGCCGAGGATGACGGCCAGCCAAGCTGGGTCCGTGTGCCCGGTCGGGTGTCGGATGATGAGTTCGTAGCCGACGGCGGTGGCCAGGATGCCGGCGACCATGAACATGTGGGTGTAGGTCGACGACAGGCTCAGGCGGGTGGTCCATTCCGCCGCCCGGACCGCCTCTGCCAGCGCGTACCCGGCCCGGGAGAAGTAGATTTGCCACAGCAGCACCGTGGTGGCGAAGGACACCATAAACGCCGCCGTCTGCTCGACGCCGAAAGGTCCGGCGGAAAAGGTCAAGCCGGTGAGCAGGATCGATTCGCCGAGCGCGATGATGAGGAAATGCTGGTGGCGCTCGGCCAGGTGCTCGCCGGCGATCCTCCACCCAGGGATTCGGGCGCGGCCGAGCCCCGGCGTCGGCCAGCCGAGGAGAAACCCCAGATATTCCACGCCGAGCGCGAGCGCCCACAAGATCCCGTTCGCCTTGCCCTCTGGAAGGGTGGCACCCCAGATCCACCCGATGGCGGAAACCGCCGACCAGCACGCGATCCGGGCGGGGATGCGCTGCTGCTGCTTATCGCCGCGCAGGGCGAGCATGAGCGCGAGGGGGCGGCCGAGTTGGATCGTGACGTAGGCTCCGGCGAAGACCGGTGCGTCGTCGGCGAACGCCTCGGGCACCGAGACCGCCATGATCATGCTGCCGAACATGACTGCGACGATGAGCAGTCGAATCAACGGTCGCTCGGGGTTGTACCTGCTGGTCACCCATGCGGCGAGCGTCCATACTAGCCAAAGTGCCAGGAACAGCAGCGTCGTCTGACCGACTTCGGGCAATACGATCCGCCGTTGGGTAGTGAAGTCTTCGGCCAGCCGCTGCGTGACCCGGGTGAGCGCGAAGACGAAGACTAGGTCGAAGAACAGTTCCAGGAAGGTAGCCTGGTTCCGGCCCCCGCCCTCACGCAGAATCCCGGCCGCCGGGCCCGTCGTCATCGACTCGCCCGTTTTACCGGGTTTGTAACGGTCACAACCAAAGTCGTACCACGCTGCGCTCTGGCAAGGAGCCAGACCAACGCCGCCGTCAACCGCGATGGGCGGGTCGGCCTGTTCGATCAGCGGTGGGGTACTCGGCGACAAGCTGATCCGGGTCACTGCCGCGCCGCTGCACCCGGTCCCCCGACGGGTGCCCGCAGCCGCCAGGAGCGGTAACAGGGGCCAAGGTCATGCCGGGACCGCGAGGGCCGAGATTGGCAAGATCCGGAACATGCGCGGAATGATCAAGCGCAACGCTGGCAAGAGATCAGACGTTTGCCCTGGTAGCAGGAGGGTCTGCGCGGCAAGCGCTACACCGTTCCTCAACCGTGTGTCTTGCGCCGGCGACAGCAACGGGGCGATATCACGACAGCCGGCGACAGCGGTCCACGGACGAACGCCGAGCTGGCGGACAGGGGTTGACGCCGCCGGACGAAGCGCTCAGAACTTACAAGCGAGGGGTCAGAACGGGCCGGGCCGGCTCCGGGCGGGTCGACGCGGTCGAGGCCCAGGCCGCGACCAGGCCGTCGGTCATCTTGTCCGCCTGCGGCGGTAGGCCACGAGCGTGAGGGCGGCTGCGGCACCGGCGGCCGTGAGGATTGGTACGGGGTTGGCGCGTACTGCGGTGCCGACCTTCGTTGTCACGGCACGTGCGGAGGTGACTGCGGCGGACTTGGCTTCGCCGGTGGTGTGGGTGGCGCGTGCGGCGGAGTTGCGTGGTGTGGTTGCGGCCTGACGGGTCTTCTGCTTGGTGGCTGCGGCGCGCTGGGACGTCTTCTGGCTGACCGTGCCGAACATCTGGGTTGCCGAGGTTTTGGCTGATTGGCCGGCCGTGGTCAAGCGCTGCCGGAGTCCGCCGGAGGCGGTGCTGGCCTTGCCGCGTAGGCGGGTCTTGACGTCGGTCTTGGCGGCCAGCGCGGCGACGGTGTCGCCCAGCTCCGCGCGCGTTTGCTGGATGTCCTGCCGCATCTTGTCCGGGTCGTTGCTTGCGTTTGCCATGCTCATGACCGCCTCCGACCTGTCGCGCTGCGTATCGTCTCGGTGTCTGCCCGCAGGCTGTCCCTGGTCGCCGTCGGTGTGGGTGGTATGGCCTTTTTGACACGTCCGACGGGTGCTGGGGGATTGCCGGGTCAGCCTTGCTGTACCGCTGGTGTTGTCACCGAGCCCTGTGGGGGTTCGTCGAAACGCCGGCCCGGTGACGGCCAGGCGGTGTCGCCCAGTGGCCGGCGATATCACCCGCCGGGATGTCATCCGCCTGTCTGCGACGTCGCAGCGTCAGCGTCCCGCCGCCCCGGTCAACGCCCCTACTTCGAAGGCAAGGATCAACGCTTGCCGAGCTCTTGAGTTTCTCCTGCGCGCCATGATCGCTCCCTGCGCCGAACGTGCCTGCCTTGATTGTCCGACGCGCCCATCGAGGTCGCGCACGTAATCGGCGAATCCCCACATGTGGGGACGTTATGCCTGGGTGGCTACTGGCCCGCGGCCCAACTCCTGTAGACCCGAGGGCGGCGAATCGCCGGGAGGTCGTCGGGTACGCGGTGGGTGACACGCGAGAGGAGGACGACCGTGCAACTCACTGAACAGCAGGTGCGTTCGCTGTACGGCAAGGACGTCCAGGACCAGTCGGGTACGAAGATCGGCAGTGTTGACCAGGTATGGGCCACTGCGGGCTACCCGGCCTGGGTGAGCGTGCAGACCGGTGGTCGGCAGGAGCCGATGGCCCCGCTGGGCAACGCGCAGATGCAGGACGGGCGGCTGACGGTTGCCTACGACAAGGCAACCGTCCAGAACGCCCCGAGCGTGCCGCCTGGCGCCGCTGCTCCGCTGAGCGCCGAGCAGACCGCGCAGTTGTTCGCGCACTACCGGATCCAGCCGCAGCAGGCCCCGCAGGGCCGCGAGGAACTGATCCGCTCCGAGGAACGGCTGCGCGTGGGCACCGAAAGCCAGCCCGCCGGCAAGGCGGTGCTGCGCAAGAACGTAGTCACCGAGAACGTGCACACGACCGTGCCGGTCGAGCACGACGAGGTGTACGTCGAGCGCGAGCCGATCACCGCCGCGGACGCGGGCAACGTCCGCGCCGACATGGGTGAGGCGCAGCAGGAGATGCAGTTGCGCGCCGAACGTCCCGTGGCGGCAAAGGACCGGGTGCCGGTCGAGCGGGTCCGCCTCGCCAAGAACGAGGTGGTCGAGGACCAGCCGATCGACGAGCAGGTCCGGCACGAGGAGATCGAGGCGAACATCCCGGAGCCCAGCCGCCGCCGGCGGTAAGGGCCAGGGCGCTTCGGTAACTGGGTGCCAAGGGCGGGCGGGTCATTCGACCCGCCCCCCGTTCGGGGCGTGGCCTCCCCGAAGATCCCCGGGCAGAACCAGCACAAGTGGACACTGGTTCTTCCTCGCCGACGCTACCGGGCGCACCCGATGAAACGGCCCGGCACCTCATGGCTCAGCAGGTGCAGGCACTCGTGCGGATACGAGGCGCCCATGCAAGCCGATGAGCGGACGATTGGCCGCGACGGCCTGAGCGACCGAGGCGCTCGCCGATCACGGCCGACCGTCGCAGATCACGGCCGGCTCATGCTGCGATGTACTTTCGGCGCCTTCTCACTCGATTGGCGGGGCCGGCAGCCTGCAGCCAGGCTCCGGAGTCTCCCGCTGGTCATGCTCAAACTCGTACGCGCATTCACCGCACATGCCGTCGACGTCATTGCCGAAGCCGTGCTCCATCCACGAGTGGCCGCACGCGGGACAATCCCCCAGCGCACGGAGTTTCCGAGTCGTCTCAGCCCGTCGTCGCCAACGTTGCAACAGGTTCGCCACGCCTCGATGATGCCGCACAAACCGCTTGCCGCTCGCTGCGCGAAGGACCATCCGTCCGTGGTGCTCGTCGGACACCTTCAGCGGTGTCAGCGGCACACGACAGCCGGTGTTTCCTGGGCAGACTGATGTGACGCACTGACATGGCGATCCGCGTGGCGGCACTGGTCGGATCCACCGCGCGCTCTATGCCGGGTGGTGGTCATGTGCTGCGGGTAGAGCCCGTCAAGCAGTCCTGCCCGCAGCTCGTCGTCTGGGTCCGCGTCCGGGTCGAGCTTCAAGCCGCCGAGCAGGGCCGACCGCTCGGGCGCTGAGCCCAGGTCGGTCACCACGGCGATCGCCTGCGGTTCCGATCCGTCGCCGCTGGCTGTTCCATCTTCTGGAACGCCAATCTCATGCGCAACGACCTGACCAGGGCCCTCTCCTCGGTGACCTCTTCGGCGAACTCGAAGAGGTCGCTTGTTTGTGGTGATACATCGCTCAGTACGCATATTCGGAGCCGAGAATCTCTGCCGATTCGTCGCCATGTGAGGCATCTGCCGGGGGGCGTCGCCTGGCCAACCGGCAGAGCGTCCGGGTGCGCCGGATCGGCGCGTCGCGCCGGCCGCTGGCCGCCCGTTGGTTGCGGCGCAGGTAACAGGAACGTAACGAGGCCTTGACGTGGCCGAAGTGTGGCCAACAACATGCAGTCCTGCGCAGGTTGGCAGGATCACATGAAGGAGGCACGCCCCGGTGGGTATCAGTGAGATGGCCCGTCAACTGACGGCCAGCCTGACCCCGGCCGAACGCCGGGCGCTCAACCTGCTGCTCGAAGAGCCGCAGGAGATGTCGAAGCTCTCCGCGGCGCAGGTCGCCGCCCGCCTCGACGTGCACGAAACGACGGTGATCCGGCTGGCAAAGCGGCTCGGGTACGCCGGGTACCGGGAGCTGCGTGCCGACCTGGCGCGGCCCTCGCTAGCCGACCTGACCAGCGCCGACCGGGCGCGCAGCCGTCCCAAGTCCGCCTACACCCTGGCCAGCCTTGTGGACGACGAGACGGCCGCCATGCAACGAGTTGCCCGAGTGATTTCCCAGGACGAGATCGACGAGCTGGCCGGACAGATCCTGCGGGCCCGGCGCTGCTACCTGTTCGGCCCCCCATACGCGCAGGCAGTGCTCACCGTGCTCGAACGGCGGCTGCGGCGGTTCGGCCTTGACGCCCTGGTGCTGCCGTTGAGCGGTCGGCTGATCGCCGAACACCTGATCACCCTGCGCCCCGAGGACCTGATCATCTCGTTCGTCCTGCGCCGGCCCGACCGTCGCCTCAACCGCATCAACGGGTACGCGAACAGCGTCGGAGCGTCCACCGCCGTGATCGCCGACGAGGACGGCATCCTCTACGACCCCGCCCCCAACCAGCTCATCGTTGCGCCCCGCGGCCCCAACGCCAACCAGCGGTCGCTGCTGGTGCCGTTCCTAATCTCCTACGCCCTCCAGTTCGCGCTGTACCACCTCGCCGAGTCGTCGGCCGAGGAAGCGCTGTTCCTGCTCGACGACATCGCACGGGTGGTGGGTGATGACGAACCGTCCCACGGCGCGTGAATCGGCCGAGACCGTCGTGACCGGCTCGACCGAACGAGCGGCCTCTGGGCAGGCGGTCAAGGCCCGCCCCGCCTGGTCGCCATCGGCTTTCCGGCTGGCCAACATCGGGGGAGCGGCAGCGACCGTGGCCTTCGGGGTCGCGCTGCTGCTCGCCGCGCAGTCCTACGCCTTCCGGGTCGGCCAGCTTCCCGGGCCGGGCCTGTTCCCGACCCTGATCGGCGGCGCCCTGGTCGCGCTGGGCGCGCTGTGGCTCGTGGGCGGGTTGCGCGGCCGGTACCGCCCCGATGGCGACGTGGAGCCTCCGCCGGACCGCCGCATCGTCGGCAAGGCGCTGACGACGTTCGCAGTGATCGGCGGCTACGCCGTCCTGCTACGCCCACTGGGGTACCTGCTCTGCTCGGCCCTGGCGGTCAGCCTGTTCACCGCCCTGGCCGGTGCCCGCTGGCGTACCGCGCTCATCACCGGCCCGCTCTTCGCCGTCGCCACGTTCCTGCTGGTCACCACGGCACTGGGCATCCAACTTCCGTACGGCGTGCTCGCCCCGTTCCTGGGGCCGCTGCTGTGACCCCGCCTGAGCTGTTGAAGGGGAGGTGCTGAGGTGGACGCCTTCTCCGGGCTCCTTCTCGGCTTCGAGGAGGTCCTCCAACCAGCCAACCTGGCCTTTGCCCTGGTCGGCTGCGTCCTCGGCATGGTCGTCGGGATCCTGCCGGGCTTCGGACCGCCGGCCGCCACGGCCCTGCTGCTGCCGGTCACCTTCGTCATCGGCCCGATCCCCGGCATCATCATGATGGCCGCGATCCTCTACGGATCGATGTACGGCGGCACGATCACCGCGGTCCTGCTCAACGTGCCGGGCGAACCGTCCTCCGTGGCCACTGCCCTGGACGGTTACCAGATGGCCCGCCAGGGCCGCGGCGGTCCGGCGCTGGTCATCGCCGCCGTCGGGTCGTTCGTCGGCGGCCTCTTCGGCACCCTGGGCATGGTCTTCGCCGCCCCGCTGGCGCTCAAGGCGCTGGCGCTGGGCCCCCGGGAGTACTTCGCCCTCGGCCTGCTGGGCCTCGCGCTGGTGGTCGGGCTGGCCGGACGCCACGTGGTCAAGGGGCTCGCGTGCGCGGTGATCGGCCTGAGCATCGGCCTGGTCGGCCTCGACCCGGTCCTCGGTACCCCCCGCTTCACCGGCGGGCTGCCCGAACTGTTCGACGGCATCGACCTGGTCGCCGTCATCATGGGCCTCTTCGGCCTCAGCGAGATGCTGGTCGGCCTCGAGGAGCGGATGATCGGCCGCGGGGTCACCCGGCTGGGCCGGATCGCGCCGACCCGGGAGGACTGGCGCCGCTCGGTGGGGCCGATGGCCCGGGGCAGCGTCATCGGATTCTTCATGGGGCTGCTGCCCGGCTCGCCCGGCACCGCGACGGCCTTCACCTCGTACGTGGTGGAGAAGCGCCTGTCGAAGCACCGGGACCAGTTCGGCAAGGGCGCCGTCGAAGGCGTGGCCGGCCCGGAGACGGCGAACAACGCGCTGGGCATCGCCACCATGGTGCCGATGTTCACCCTGGGCATCCCGTCCTCGGTGACCATGGCGATCATGATGGGCGCCTTCGTCGTCCACGGCCTGGTGCCAGGCCCGCTGCTCTTCCGCGACCACCCCGACATCGCCTGGGCGATCATCGCCAGCCTCTTCGTGGGCAACGTGCTCCTGCTGCTGATGAACGTGCCGCTGATCCGCGTGTGGCTCGCGATCCTGCGCATCCCGTACGGAATCCTCTTCGGCCTTGTCGTGGGCCTGATGCTGCTGGGTGCCTACGTGGTCACCCAGGCCCCGGTCAACATCCTGGTGCTGCTCGGCGCCGGAGTCCTCGGCTACATCCTGCGCAAGCTCGACGTACCGCTGGCTCCCATCGCCCTGACCATGGTGCTCGGCCCGATGCTTGAGGAGAACCTGGTCCGCGCCCTCCTGCTCGCCGACGGCGACGTCACCACCTTCGCCCGCAGCCCGCTTGCCCTCGTCCTGCTCATCGCCGCGCTCTGCGCGGTGGTGCTCCCGCCGGTCGTACGCGCCGCCGGTCCGGCGCGCCGCACCGTCCCGACGTCCCCCCGCCCCACCGAGACCCCCCAGTCTCCCGAACCCACATCCCTCGCCGACACGAAATCCTGAGGAGAAGACCCCCATGCATCGTCGCCTGACCCTGCGAGCCGCCGCCCTGCTGACAGGGCTCACCGTGCTGGCCGGCTGTGGTTCGCTGTCCGGCAGCGGCTCCGAAGCCGCCGGGAACTACCCGGGCCAGAAGCCGGTCACCATCCTGATGCCCTACACCGCGGGCGGCTCCTCCGATCTGCTCGTCCGGGAGCTGGAGCCGTTCCTCGCCAAGGAACTGGGCACCAAGGTCGTCATCGAGAACCGGGTGGGCGCGGGTGGCCAGATCGCCCTGACCGCCCTCGCCGGCGCCAAGCCCGACGGACACACCATCGGCCTGACCAACCTGCCATCGTCGCTGGCGTACATCAACCCGGACAAGAAGGCGACCTACGGCAAGGACGACTTCCAGCCGCTGGCCCGCATCAACCGGTTCCGCGGCATCGTCGCGGTCGGCAAGAAGGCACCCTGGGCGTCGCTGGAGGACCTGGTTGCCGCGGCAAAGGCGGCTCCGGGCAAGCTCACGGTCGGCGTCGACGGCCTCACCGGCGACGACCACATCGCCGCGCTGGAGTTCCAGCAGGCCACCGGCACCCAGCTGAAGGTGGTGCCGTTCGACAGCGGCAGCGAGAAGCTCACCGCACTCATCGGCGGCCAGATCGACGTGTCCCTCGGCACCGTGCCGACCTTCAAGTCGCAGCTCGACACGGGTGAGGTCAAGGCGCTCGCCGCGCTGGACACCGAGCCCATCCCCGGTCTTGAGCAGGTCCGCACCGCCAAGGACCAGGGCTACGACCTCATCTGGGCTTCGTACAACGTGCTCTCCGCCCCGGACGGTCTGCCCGCGCCGGTGCTGGAGAAGCTGCAGGACGCCATCAAGGACGCCGTCGCCGCCGCCGAACAGGACGCCGCGTTCAAGGCGAAGATGGAGGCCGGGGGCTACGTGTTCGGCTACGAGGACACCGCCTGGGCCGAGAAAACCTGGACGGAGCTGGAGCAGAAGTGGACCCAGCTGGTGCCGCTGGCCAGGGCCGAGCAGGGCTGAGGAAACTACATGGACGTCTTGCAGAACGGTCCGCTGCTCGAAGCCGACGAGGCCGAGCAAGTGAGACAGCTGGCAGCTTTCGGGTCGTCGACCGCCTACGAGGGCTCGGGCCTGGACTGCTGGCTCGACACCCGGATCCGGCCGGTCTGGCCGGGCGCACGCCTGGCCGGCCCGGCCTACACGGCCCGCACCGGCCCCGGTGACAACCTGGCGATCCAGCGCGCGGTCCGCACGGCCCCGGCGGGCTCTGTGCTGGTCGTCGACGCCGGCGGCCACCAGTACGGGCACTGGGGCAACATCCTCACCGAGATCGCCCTGGTTCGGGGCCTCGCCGGGCTGGTCATCGACGGGACGATCCGGGACGTGGAGGAAATCCAGCGGCTCGGCTTCCCGGTCTTCGCCATCGGAGTGTGCATGCGGCACGCCGGCAAGTCCCACGACGGCACCATCGGCGAGGACGTCACTGTCGGCGGCCGGGTGGTCCGCACCGGTGACCTCGTCATCGGGGACGCCGACGGCGTGATATCCCTGCCGCGCGGGCACCTGGCCGCAGCAGTGGACGGCGCCACCAGCCGGCACCAGCGGGAGAAACAGCGGCTGGCCACCATCCGCTCCGGGGTGATCCCACCGATCGTGCAGGACAGGAGGCAGTCGTGACGGACCGTCACACCCAGCTTGGGCGCGGGCTGTGGGGAATCCTCGCGACCCCGTTCACCGGCCCCGACCGCCACGTCGACGAAGTGTCGCTGCGCCGCGAGGTCGCCCTCTTCCGCGACCTGCCCGCCACCGGACTGGTGGCGCTGGGCGTGTTCGGCGAAGGGGCCGCGCTCGACACGGCCGAACAGCGGCAGGTCGTCGAGACGGTGGTCGACGAGGCGCGGGGTTTGCCGGTGGTGGTGGGCCTCTCCGCCCGCCACACCGCCCCGGCCATCGAGCAGGCGACCACCGCGGTGCGGGCCGCCGGCGACGCCCTCGCCGGGCTGATGGTGCAGGCCAACACCGCGTCGCCGGAGGCGCTCACCCGGCACCTCACGGTGATCCACCACGCCACCGGCGCCGGAATCGTCCTGCAGGACTATCCGGTGGTCAGCGGGGTGCGGATCAGCTCCGCGCAGATCCTGGCCACCCTCGCGGAGTGCCCGTTCGTCGTGGCGGTCAAGTCCGAGGCGCCGCCCACCGCGGCGGCCATCGCGGAGCTGACCGCGGACACCGACGTGCCGGTGTTCGGCGGGCTCGGCGGCGTGGGCCTGCTCGACGAGCTGGCCGCCGGCGCGGCCGGCGCCATGACGGGCTTCTCCCGTCCCGAGGGACTGCTCGCCGCGCTGCAGGCCTGGAAGGCCGGGCAGATGTCCGCAGCCCATGAGGCGTACGCGCGGTGGCTGCCGCTGGCGAACTTCGAGGCGCAACCCGGTATCAGCCTGGCACTGCGCAAGGAGGCGCTGCGCAGAAGGGGCATCTTCGCCGACGCCGCGGTACGTCCGCCCGCGCCGCCGATGCCCGAGGCGCTGAGCCGGATCCTGACCATGCACCTCGATGTATATGAGGGAGCAAAGCCCTGATGGATACCGGTATCAACAAACGTACGGCCCTGGTGGCCGGATCGACCTCGGGGCTCGGGCTGGCCGTCGCCCGCGCCCTGGCCGCCGAGGGCGCCAGCGTCGTCCTCTCCGGCCGCCGCGGCGACGTCGCCGATGCCGAGGCAGCCCGATTGCCCAGCGCCGTCGGCGTGCAGGTCGACCTGACTCGTCCGGATGCGGCGACCGCCCTCGTCACTGCCGCCCGTGACGCCTTCGGGGAGGTGGACATCCTGGTCCTCAACGCCGGCGGGCCACCGCCGGGACCCGCCGCCACACTGACCCCCGACGCCGCCCGCGCCGCCGTCGAGACTTTGCTCGTACGGCAGATCGAACTGGTGTCCCAGGTCCTTCCCGGCATGCGACAGCGCGGCTGGGGACGGATCGTGGCAATCGGCTCCAGCGGAGTTCAGCAGCCGCTGACGAACCTCGCTTTGTCGAATCTCGGGCGCGCCTCGCTGGCGGCCTACCTGAAGACGCTGTCGCGCGAGGTCGCCGCTGACGGGGTGACCGTCAACATGGTGCTGCCCGGTCGCATCGACACCGACCGGGTCTCCGCCCTAGACCGCGCTCAGGCGGAGCGGGAGAGCGCCGATGTCGACGACGTCCGGGCCCGGTCGCAGGCGGCCATTCCCGCAGGCAGGTACGGGCGACCGGAGGAGTTCGCCTCGGTCGTCACCTTCCTCTGTGGCACACCCGCCGGGTACGTGACGGGTGAGCAGATCCGCTGCGACGGCGGCCTCGTCGGCTCGTACTAGTTCCCCCCCCCCTCACCGAAAGGCTCTCTTGACATCCTCCCGGTCCTGAAGGACCGGGATTCTCACGGTCACCCGTGAGGTTTCCTGTTTCATCGCCGACTGCCCGCTGGGAGGACTCCCTTGAGGTCTTACATCAGCTCCGCAGGCGTTTCACCTCTCCGCAAGCCCGGCGGCGAGGATGTTCTTAGCGGCGTTGATGTCCCGGTCATGCTCGACCCCGCAGCCGGGGCACGTCCAGGTGCGCACGGTGAGGGTGAGCGCGGTGTTGATCCGTCCGCACGCCGAGCAGGTCTTGGACGAGGGATACCACCGGTCGACGGGGATCACCGTGCGCCCGTACCAGGCGGCCTTGTACTCCATCATGCTGCGGAACTGGGACCAGGCCGCGTCGGAGATGGCGCGGGCAAGTCGGTGGTTGTGGAGCATGGTGCGCACGCTGAGGTCTTCGATCACGACCGTTTGGTTTTCACGGACGAGTCGGGTGGTCAGCTTGTGCAGGTGATCCCGCCGCCGGTTGGCGATGCGGGCATGAATTCGGGCCACCTTGAGCCGGGCCTTCGCCCGGTTCGCGGAGCCCTCCTGCTTGCGAGCCAGGTTCCGCTGAGCCTTGGCCAGCTTGCGCCGGTCGGCCTGCCCGTAACGCGGGTTGGCCACCTTGCCTTGCTCGTCGCTCACCCCGGGCACCGGACGGGACAGGGTGAGCAGGCTGGTGATGCCAGCGTCCACGCCGACTTCGGCATCGACGGGCGGCAGGGGCTTCACCGCCGGGTCCTCGACCAGGATGGAGACGAACCAGCGGCCCGCAGCGTCCCGGGACACGGTGACGGTCGACGGTTCCGCGCCCTCAGGCAGGGGCCGGGACCACACGATGTCCAGCGGGGTGTCCATCTTGGCCAGGGTGAGCTGCCCGTCACGCCAGCGGAACGCCGAGCGGGTGAATTCCGCCGATGCCCGCGACGTGCGCTTGGACTTGAACCGCGGGTACCGGGCCCGCTTGTCCCAGAACGCCGCGAACCCAGCCTGCAAGTGCCGCAGCGTCTGCTGCAACGGCACCGAGGACACCTCGTTGAGGAAAGCCAACTCCTCCGTGCGCTTCCACTCGGTCAGCCACGCCGAGGACTGCACGTACGTGGTCCGCTGCCGGTCCACCGCCCACGCCCGGGTACGTGCCTCCAGCGCCAGGTTGTACACCTTCCGCACACAACCGAAGGTGCGGCCCAGCAACTCAGCCTGCTCACAAGACGGATAGAAGCGGTACTTGTACGCCCGCTTCACCACGCCACCCACACCTCACATTTTATCGTCCACGTAAGACAATCATCGAAGGGAGGCAGCGGCGTTTCCTCCCGGCCCCAAACGGCCGGGTTTCCACGCCGCAGTTCTGATGAAACTTGCCACCGCTGTCCTCAGCGATCGGGAAACCGCCGTACTGCTCGACGACAAGCGGGGGATGGTGGCCGTCGACCAGGTCGTCGACGGCAACTTCCCGACCGCACTTGAGGTTCTCACCCGGTTCACGGCGGCGGAGCTGCAGGAGCGTCTGGCCGACGCCGCCGACTCCGGCTTCCGAGCGGTCGACGACGTCCGGTTCACCGCGCCCTACCGCCACCCCCGCAAGGTCTGGGGCATCGGTCTCAACTACGTCGAACACGCGGCGGACCTCGCCGAGTCCAGCCCCAGGGACGAGCCGGCGTCGTTCATCAAGGGCGACCACACCATCGTCGGGCCGGGCGAGGCGATCTCGCTGCCGTGGCAGAGCGAGCGCGTGACGGCGGAGGCGGAGCTTGGACTCGTGATCGGCCGCTACTGCCGGGACGTGACCATCGATGAGGCGCTCGACTACGTGTGGGGTGTCGTGCCAGTGCTGGACCAGACGGCCGAGGACATTCTCGCGCGCAACCCACGCTTCCTGACCCGGGCGAAGAACTTCCCGGGCTTCTTCTCCTTCGGCCCGCACATCATGCCGATGGGCGACGTGCTGACCACGTTCGGAGACATCGCCTCCGTCGCGGTGGCTACCGTCCGCAACGGCGATGTCCACCGCAAGAACAACGTCGCGAACATGATGTTCAGCCCGCAGCATCTCATCAGCTTCCACAGTAGGGTGATGCCGCTCTTCCCTGGCGACGTCATCTCCACAGGGACACCCGGCGCCGTGCAGATCCACCCAGGCGATGTGGCGGAGTGCCAGATCGACGGGATTGGGACGTTGCGGAACCCCATCATCGCCGGTGCGCCTCAACCCACTTGCATGAGCTGAGGCAAGCGCCGGACCGGTCGCAGCGGGGAGCGGATTGGGAGCGGCGAGGTGCAGTCAACGATGCTGAACGGCGTCGAACAGCTCTCAACTGCGCCCAACCGCACCCGCTCCTGCCTGCGACTTCACGTTTCCGCGGGTGAGGGGCGGTGCAGCTTCCGGATTCACACGGAGTGCTCAGCCACAGTGAGCGGACGTCAACGGCGCTCTATGTCGTCTGGTGGGGGAGTATCTGCAGGTCAACGCGGTAAGGCGGGCTCACCGGTCGCGCGAAATCCGCAGGTTCTGCGGTCGGTATCGCGGCGAACTGGAGATCAGCGCTCGTGGATGAGGCGTACGACTCAGCGACGCGCGGTCCGGGGACCTGGCGGCTTTGACGTTTCGGGGCCGGGCCTACGGGCGGGAAACGATGGACAGTCGGAGGCCCGTTTCTGTTTCCTCGATGAGCACTTGTTCGCCGTGGCCCTGGTCTGGCAGCATCGCGTCGTACAGTTCTTCGTTGCGGATTTCCACAGTGCCACCGGACCGGCTGATGAGGACGTTGAGTACGGCGCGCAGATTGACGTCGCTGAGGTAGCGCATGGTGGTCGTCTCCGTGGTGCTGCTCGGGTTGCATGAGGGTGGTTTTGCCCGGGGCGGCCGGGACGACGTCGGCTCGTCGGGAGCCGGTCGGCGCGGACGGTTCAGGGCCTGCGCTCGATCGATCTCGTCGACGATCGCCTCTTCTTGGTCCGCACCTGTCCACCGCCGCCAGCGAGACGTAGGGTGTTCGCTGGCTGCCGGCGGTGACTGCGGTGGTACGACGGCGAAGTCAACCCTGCGTGAGGGTCGGCTGTTCCTCAAGGAAAGTTGGGTCATAGAGCCGGTGATGGAGGTGTAGTCGTCCGGCGCCTCACCCGGATGCCCTGGCAGGCGGTAGCGCCGAGCCGGGCCGCCCTGCTGTTCGCCTGTCCTACAGTCGGACGGCCTGGTCTCCCTGGTCCGCAACGGGGGAATGTGGTGGTCGATCCGGGTGAACGGGCCATGCCGCCCCTTAGAAGCCGGCATGGGCAGGTCCCGATATCGGGCCAACCAACTGCCGGATACGCCTAAACATACGCCAGCACCGTCGGATCGGCGACTGTCGACATCTCCGCATCGGTTGGCCGTTCACACCCGATGTTCGGCACCCGTCCCGCCGGGCGTACCAGGTCCGCCGCGAGTCCGAAGGTCGCCGGCCCTCAGACAGCCTCGATCGCGACGTCCGCGCCAAGCCCCGCGGTAAAGTCCCCGGACGGCCGCGATCGGATCTGCTCGGCGTTGTTGATGAGGATGTCGGCGCCGAACTGCTTGGCCGCGTCGAGTCGGGCAGGCGTCGTGTCGATCGCCACGACCAGGCTGACCGAACAATCGGGCCCCGCCGGACAAGCGCCGTGCCGGTTGGCCGGCATCCATCACCGTTGCCTCAGGGAATGACTGGGGCGATGGCGTAGGGTGGGGGCGTAACGGCCGCCCTGGTCCCTGGTGGTGTCCGCAGCCGCAGGCACACCACCAGGAGCATCCGATGCCTGTTTCCCCTGTCTACGTCATCCCCGACCCAGAGTCTGTGAATGATCTCGTCAGTCGGATCGCCGACCGTGACCAGGCCGCCTTCGGTCGCCTCTACCGCCGTCTCGTCCGCGCTGTCTTCATCCAGGTGTGCGAGAGTGTGGCCAACCCGTCGCTCGCCGTCGCCGTGACCCGGGCGGTGTTCGTCGAGGTGTGGCAGCTCGCGCCGAGGTCCGCCGCCAGGAGGCGATGTCATGGCCGTTCGTCCGATCGCCGCGACCGGGTCTTCCCCGCCCGTCAGCGGGGAAACGGCTCCCTCGACATTCGGTGTACGGGTCAGGCGGGCCGTCGGCGTCCGCGCGCTCCGTATGCGGGTGGTCCTTCTGGTGACCGTCCTACTCCTGCCCTTGGTGCTCATCACGGTGTGTCGCTGACCGCTGACCGCCTCAGGAGCACACGGCACGCCGGGCCGGAGCGGCGTAGCCTGGGGTTGACCCGGAATCGACGACATCCCACATCCGAGGTGCCCGCCACGCCGGCTCCGCCCCCTGGGGATGCCACTTCCGTAGATTTGCCGGTCACGGTGAGAGCTCGAACGCCCGCCGATACACCTCGACGCCCCGGTGATGGGATTCGACCAGCGCGTCCCAAGCCGCTACCCCGTGATCATGACCGTCCGGAACGGCTTCACAAGGGAGCAGATGATGAGGATCGCCAAGCACAGGATCGTTGAAGCTCTACGCGAGCGCGGCCAGCAGGCCAGGGCCGACTGGGTCGAGCGTGAGCTGCCGGAGCGGGTGGACTCCGACAGGCACGCCGGGCTGCTCGCGACCCTGCGTCTCGATCCGGCCGACCTCGCCGAGGGGACATCACCGTGAAGGTGGCTCTGCTCGGGCCGATCGCCTGGCGGACAACCCGTACCACTACGGCCCCTGGGAACAGGTGATCGGCCTGGCCCGCCGGGCGTGGGAGCATCAAGTTAACGGCTGATCTTGGTTGTTGAGGCGGTCATTGGTTGGCCGGGGTGAGCCGACCCTCGAAGGCGATCTGGAAGGCGTTCAACGGTGCCTTCCAGCGCATGGTCCATCGCCGGCGGCCGGCGCCAGTCGGGTCGTCGCGCCGCTGAGCGTCCGGCGGAGGCTGCCGATCTCGCGGTTCATCGTCGCGAGCTCCTGCTGCTGCTCCTGAATCTGGGGCCAGAGCACCCGCAGCCGGGCCCGGGCAGTGGAACGGGCCTCACGGGTCTCCGCGGAGGAGCCGGCTTGCCGGCGCAGCCGCTCCCGTTCCGCCCGGTCGGCGCTCAGCACCACCTCCATGTCGGTCCGGCGGCGGGTCAGCGCCCGCAGCCGCCGGTAAGCCTCCAGGTCGGCCGGCGACGGTGGTGCCACCCCGGCCAGCCGCGCCACCAGCTGTCGCCGCTGCCAGTCGGCCCGCCGGCTGGCCAGCATGGTGAGCTGCCGTTCCACCAGCGCCTGATGGGTGTGCGGCACGTGGATACGCCGGATACTGAGCCATCTTCATCATGGGTAGCGGACGTCGTCGGCGACTTGGAGGACGAGGATGGCCTACCCGGGCTGGGAGATCGACTCGCGGTTGATGTAGGCGACCTGGGCGGCGAAGGCCAGCAGAGTCAACACGGTGCCGACGCCGATCGCGAACCCGGACGACAGGCCCGCGAGCCAGGCCAGCAGCGTGACCGCGAGCCCCACCAGCAGCGCGTTCACCGCGCCCACCATCGCCGCCGTCGTCAGCAACAGCTGCGCCCGCCGGGGTGCGTTACCGACCGCCGCCCAGGTCGCCCGCATGATGCCCTCGCCCTGCACCGCGTCGGCGAAGAAGTCGTGCTCGCCGGCCAGCCGGCGGTGGTAGTACGCCCGGATGCGCTGGATCCGCGCGAGATCCAGCTCGTTCTCCACCATGTTCTGCACCAGCCGCAGGAAGGTGAGCAGTCCGGTGATCACCAGCGTCGGCAGCACCGCCCCGAGGTACGGCCGAACGAGCGCGGCGTTGCTGGCGACGAAACCGAGCCCGATCAGCGCGGCAGAGAGCATGGACAGGAAGACGGTCGCCCGGCCCACCGACTCGGTGACGGTCGCGCTGCGCGAGGTCTGAAGCACGAAATGCTCGGTGGTCAGGGCGGTGAGTAGCGCCTGCTCGCGTTCTCCGTCGTCCATGCACCTTTCAACGTACAAGTGGCCCTGCCGACGCTCGGTAGTCTCGACTCATGCAGATGCAGCCTGGTTGGGGCGATGACTCCCTGGAGCCGTTCGGACCGACCCCGCGCCTGTGACCCGTTGACCATGGTGACCATGGTTGAGGACCGACAGCCCGCGACGACTGGCCGCGGGGGAGTCACGGCGCGACCGGCTTGACCTCGAGCCATTGACCGTCGTGGAACCTGACCCGCGTTACCTTGGAACCCGGTCGCTGGAATTCCTTCATCATGACGTCGATCTGCGCCTGGCTGGCCTTGAACGTGTACCAGATGTCGAACGTGGTCCCCAGCGGCATGTTGTGCACATCCCCGGTCTCCTTGAGGTTGCCCTGCGCGTCGTAGACACCGGTGATTTCGTCCGTGTGCTGCCTGGCCCGATTCCTCAGCGCGCCGAGGTCCAGCGTGTCGAAGCGGGTGGCCTTGAGCTCGAGCATCCGGTGCTGGTCGGCCCAGTACGCGTCCGGCACCGTCCCGCCGGTTCGGTTGACCGGTTGGCGCTCCCGGCTCAGCCAGAACGTCTTCTTGAACGGTTCGTCCAGGAACATGTATTCGTTCAGGGCGCCCAGCTTGCCGTTGACCTCGTCCTTGAGGCCCGCCGCGGTGCACCGCGCGGCGAAGCCGACAAGGACCTTGATCCGGTCCGCGTGGGACAGCTTCTTGAAGTCGCCCCGGCGTCCCCGCTCCATGACCATCTCGATCTCGGCCAAGGCCTGGATCTCCGGGTCCGTCTTCGTCGTGCCGTACCGCTTGCGGTGCAGCTCGAGAATTCCCTTCCACATCGCCGTTTTGCGGTCGATGCCGAGGTCCGCGGCCGTGGGGCGGGCGGGCCGGGGTGGCGGCGGCACCTTTACGCCGAGGTCCAGCAGCCACTGCGTATTGGTGCGTTGTCTGATCTTCTCGATGACGGCTGCGCGCTCTGCGGGGGCGGCGGCCTCGATCTCCGCGGTGGCCTTCCTGAGCGCGGCCACGACGTCCTTCGGAAAGAAGTTCTTCTGTGCCGAGCCGGCGATGGTGTGGTTGATGCGCCGGGCCAGCCCCGGGCCGTACGCGTTGGCGAAGTCACGCGCCTCGGGGCTGTTCGCGAACGCCTCAAGGTCGGCCCCAGAGAACCTGCGTGGTGGCTCGTTCGGGCCCGGTGGTGCGAATTCCGGGTGGGACATGAACTGCAGGAAACCGAGCTTGTGCTCGGGGGAAGTCCGGTCGAGCTTGTCGAGCATGGTCCGCACCCTGAGGTCGGAGAACCGGCTCTCCAGGTTCGCCCGGCCGACGTCGGTCAGCGGCGCGATGTCGGCGAGCGTGACCGGCGCACCGGATTCGGTGACCGTCACCAGGTCGAGGTCGGCTTTGGCCGATTCGATCCGGGCGGGCTTCGGAGGCGGCGGCGCAGTCAACTTCTCGGCCGGAACGTACGTGGTGAGCGTGCCGTCCTGGTGGGGCGCTTCCAGGGCACCCTCGACGGCCGGCGACTCGGCGAGCCTCGACGCCCCTCGGCTCGCCTCGACGTTCTCGGCGATGGGCCGGGCCCCGTCGGCGAACGCCACCACGCCGGGCTGAACCGGCCCGAACCGGGAGGGCGCGTCCGGCCCGCCCAGCGCGGTCTCCATCCCGGCGAGGGCGAGCCGGAGCTCCATCTCCCCGATGATCTGCCGGTAGTTGGCCAGCACCTCCGCCTTGCCGGGTGTGCCGTCCGGGACCGACGTGACGATGCGGACCTCGCGGTTGTACTGGTCCTGGACCAGGGTGGGAAGCCCGTCCCGCTCGGCCGGTGTCGCGGTGGGACTGTTGATTCGGTCGATGAGGTTGGCGAGGTCGGCGGCGCCGGCATCGGCGGCGTTCACCTCGGCCACGTCCGCCACCTCCGCGACCTGGCCCAGCCGCGGCCGCACCGCGCTGGCCAGCCGGGCTCCCACCCCCATCACCGCCATCACCGCGACCTGCTGGACCAGGGATTCTCCCGTCCCCCGCACGCCCATCAGCTCGCCGGTACGGGCCAGCTGCTGCACCTGCCCGAACGCGGCCATGGTCACGAAATCGGTGCCGACCTTGCCGACCCGGAACCGCAGGCTCTTGGCGTTGGCCCCTCGGAACATGTTGCCGTAGGCGTTGCCGACGCCGCGGAGCAATCCGGCCGACGCGGCGTTCCAGAGCAGGTCTCCGAAGGCCGAGCTGCCGGCGAGGCTCTGCTCGCCCATCAGGATTTCCCGGCCGAGCCGGTCGACCACCGTGGACGCCATCACGTCGGCGGCGAACCCGCCGACCGCCACCCAGGCGGTGCCCGCGACGGTCTGGCCGGCGAGCGCGACGATCGCGATTTCGGCGACGGCGGCTGCGGCGATACCGGCCACCGCCGCGGCCACGGCGACGGCGACCACCAGGGCGGCCGTCTTGACCATCTGCTGGTTCTCGAGCCGGTCGACGGCGGCGTCGAAGTCGTCGCTGAACGCTTCGTTCTGTAGCAGCGTGCTGAGTTGTGCGCCGCCCTCGGCGAGCCTGCCGGTCTTGCCGGTGAAGCCCTCGTGCAGCACCGCGAGGGTGCCGGCGAGCGTCGTGCGGTGCGCCCCGAGCCGCGCGCGGAGGTCGTCGGCCAGGACGAGCTCGTCCACGAACGTGGCCAGTTGTTCGTCGATGAGCAGCGCGGTGAGGACCAGTTGATAGGCCTGAATCCGTTCCGCGAGCGGGATGATCAGCGCATAGGCCCGCTTAGCGTCGCCCTGGCTGTAGGGTGCCTGGGCGAACTCGAGGTCCTCTCTCAACTGTCGCAGCGGACCCCACGTCTGGGCTTGGCCGACGACGGCCATGAGTTGCATGTCGTCGAGCGCCGGCTCACCGGAGGTGGGGCGACCGCTCGCCTTCTTCAGGGCGACCAGGCTGTCGCGCAGGCCACCCAGCCCGTCGATGGCCATCTTCAGCGCGTCGCGCAGGCCCAGGTAGTGATCGCACACCTTCCCCGGGAAGCCGCGCATCGCCTCGTCCGCCGCGGCCAGGCCGGCCAGGGCGCCGGACCGCCAGGTCTCGCCGATGGCCTCGACGTACCTGCGGCCGACGTGCCTTGCCTGGGTGGCCAGCGAGACCTGCACCGTGGGTAGCCACCGGCCGGGCGCCGCGAGCTGGGCGGCGGCCATGATCGATGGTGCGGCGATCTGCACCACGGTTGACGTGGACAGCGCACGCGCCGCGAGCCGTTCACCCTCGCCGAGGGCGAACAGGGCGGGATCGAAGCGCCCGTCGCGCCACGTCACGATCTCGTCGCGCAGCAGCTGCAGCTTCGTCACCGCGTCTGGTGGAGCGCCCGGGAGGGGGCTCAGCACATCGAGGAGGTGGTCGAGCTGGCGCGCGAGCAGGGCGACCTGCTCGTCAAGAGCCAGCACGGGCACCTGGCCCTGCGCTGCCGACGGCCGCGGATCGGGCTCGAAGGCGCCCGCGACCAGCCCGAGGAACTGCTGAACCAGGCCACCACCGACCGTCGCGGTCGTCATCGGCCACCCCCTTGGCGAGGCCGTCATCGTTCCATCGCCGGATCGGGTGAGGAAAGTGGATGGTCGGACGACATTGCCGGACGCGGGGTTGACCGTGGCGAACGGCGGTGCAAGTGTCGTCGGGACCGGTGGTGGGGGGAGTCGGTCGATGGGTGTGACAGTGCAGGTCGATCCGCGCCTCTCGACCTTGCTGCGGGCGCTGGGAGCGGTGGACTCCGACGGCGCGTTCGACCCGTCGTGGTTCGAGCACCCGCTCGACGGCATCGCCAACTGTCTCAACGACGACACCCAGCGTGCGGCGTTGTTCGACCTGCTGGACGAGGTGCTGCCGGCAACCACCGGCCCCTTGGTGCCGGCCGGGGCGCGCTGGCATCCGCTGCTCGCTCCCAACCCGTACGGCAACGTCCACCTGAGCATCCAGGATGGACTCCTCGGAGTGACCGTCGCCGTCCGGACGGTCCGGCCGGATCTGCCGTCGGTCCAGCTGACCGCGACGCTTCCGCTGGTGCGTACCGGCGACGGGGACGCCCAAGCCGAGGTGGGACCCCTCGATGTCACCGTCGTGGCGACCGTCCCCGCAGCCGAGGGCATCACCGCCGCGGGAATCCGGGTGGTGGCCGGTGTCGACGGATCCGTGTCCGTCGCGGTACGTCTCGAGGACGCCGCCGGCACGGTCACCGAGTTCGACCCGGCCGCCATGGACACACGGGCCGTCCGCGCGGTCGAACTGCTGGTGCGCTCGGTGCTGGCGTACGAGACGGGCACCGACGACGCCGTCGCGTCACTGGTGACGCACTTGCCCGGGGTGTTCGGACTCGGCGACGAGAGGCTGCCACCCTTCCCGATCGCCGACCCGTCTGCCGTGCGCGGCTGGCTGGCCGGCGTGGCCGGCGACCCGGACGCCCTCACCGCCTGGTTCACCCACCTCGCCGGGATCCTGGCCGTGGTCACCGACGACTCCGTCGTGATCAGCGGCGCCGGCACCCACGCCGACCCGCTGCGGTCGCCCGTCCTGCGAGTCGGTGACGTCGCCGTCGAACTCCTGGCCGGCGCCGGTGGCAGCGCCACCGAACCGACCCTCGAACTCGGTGCTGCCCTGACCACGGTGGCCTCGACGCCAACGCTGGCGGCCCGCGCCATGGTCGCGGCCATCCCGCTCGCCGCGACCCCAGGCACCCCCACCCGCGTCCTGCCGTCGGCCGCGGTGCTGCTCACCGTCCCGGTCAGCGGCGGCCACGTGGACGGCGGGGTCAGCTGGGACGCCGCCGGGCTCACACCGGTGCTCCGACTGCGGGACATCACCATCGGCGGCACCCCGCACACCGTGGACCTGACCGACGCGAACGCGGTCGTCGCGGCCGTCGCCGACGACGTGCTGTCGCAGCTCACCGCCGGGCTGGGCGGGCAGGACAACGCCCGGCACCTGCTGGCCCTCACCGGCTTCCGGCCGGCGGACGGTGACCCGCGTCCGGCCCCACCGACCGTCGGTGCGGCCGCGCTGTCGGGCAACCTGCTCCACGCGATCGCCGAGGTGCACCGCGCCGCGCTCGACCACCCGGACCGGACGTGGCGGCACCTGTTCGCCGAACTCGGCGGCATCTTCGGCCTGACCGACGAGGTCACCGGCGAGGGAACCCGTACCTCGCCCTGGCTGCTGCCGCTATCCGGTGACGACGCGTACCGGATCAGCCTCGCCGCCTGGGACGACCGGAGCGTGACCACGCCGGACGGGATCCACCTGCTGCGGCTGGGACTGCACGTCGCCACCGGCACCGGCCCGTGGACGGCCGCCTGGAGCAGCGAGCTGCTCGCGTTCGACCTGTCCCCGTCGGAACCGACCCGCATCGCGCTGGTCGGCGCCCAGAACCTGACCCTCGCCTTCGCCGAACTCGAGGCCGCCACCGTGTGGGCCGACCGGGTCGAGGTCACCGCCCACTGGGCACCAGGTACGCCGCCACAGGTCCGGACCGCGATCCAGGGGCTGCGGGGCGACGAGTTCGGCCCGGTGGATCTCGCGCTGCCCGGAGACCCCGGCCAGTCCACGCTCAACGTTCCGATCGACCCGGGCGACCTGGTCGACCTGCTGCACATCCTGCTGGCCCAGGCCTGGGCGCTGTGGGGCACCGACCTCACCGGCCACGCCGTCGCCGGACTGTTCGGCCTGCACCGTGATCTCGCCGGAGTCCCCGACGACTGGCCGACGCTGGTGCCCAGGACCCCGCAGCACCTGACCGACCTCCTGGACGATCCGGTCAGAGCGGTCCGCCAGCACGCCACCGCGGTCCTCAACGGCGTGTCGTCGGACGGCACACCGTTCGCCGGGTACGCGCTGCACTGGCTCGCCGCGCTCGTCACCGGTCTGGTGCCCGACGACGTGGATGCGGCACCCGCCGACAGTGTCCGGCCCCGAGGAGCCGGCACGCACGCCGATCCCTGGCAGCTGCCCGTCGGCGACACCGGCTCGGAGCTGCTGATCTGGCAGGATCCCGCGCCCACGACGGGTCCCGCCGGCCCGGCCGCCGTGACCAGTCTGGCGCTGCTTTCGGGCCTGGCGCCCGGCACCCCGGCGCTGCGCGGGCGCGACCTGGCCGCCGCCGCGCAGGCGCTGGACGAACTGTCCGCCTGGTTCGACGCCGGCGACGGTCTGGTCCCGTACGCCTCGCAGACCGCCGTACCGCCGGCCTGGCACGTGGGCACGCCGGTGCCGGTCGGGCATCACCGGCTGCCGGCCGACCCGGCGGCGGTGGCCCAGGTCGCGGCGCAGCTGACCACCTGGGGACGCCCGCCCGCACTGCTGGTCGTGACCGCCAGCGCCACCAACTGGCGGACCCTGCTCGCCGCCATCGACCCCGGTCACGACCCGGACGCGCGCATCGACCTGCGCGGAGCACCCGAGGCCGACCTGAGCACCCTCACCGCCGTGGCCGCGGCGTACCCGGTGCTGCTCGACGACCCCGGCGTCGGCGGCCTCGACCACCTCGTGAAGCAGGTCGACCGCGCCGCCGCCCGGGTCCGGGCGGTGACCGGCGCGGCGCGCGTCGCCCTGATCGGTCACGGACCGGGCGGCGTGGTCGCCCGGGTGGCCGCCGCCGGCAACCCCGCCGGCGTCGCCGGCGTCGCCGGCGTCATCACGCTGGCCGCGCCGCACGTCGGGACCGACCTCACCCCGCTCACCCGGGACGACGTCGCCGACGCGGTACGCCTCGCCCGCGCGCTCGGTCACCGCCCCACGGCCGCCGTCGACGATGTGGTCGCGCTGCTCGGGTCCATTCTCGACGGCGGGCCGGTGGCCGACGGCGCGCTGCCGCCCGCCGGGACGTACACCCCGGACGGATTTGTCGGCGTCCAGGACGGCCTCACCGACACCGTTCCGGGCCTGGCGATCGGCGCCCGGCTGCCGGCCGCCACGCTGATCCCGTCACTGGCCGCCGCGGTCGCGGCGCCGCCCGCACCGGTCGAGCCGGTGTCCCACCTCGGCCTCGCGGCGCGGCAGCGGTTCACCACGCCGCTCGGCGTCCCCGGCCAGGTCCGGCTGGACGTCGACCTGCGGGTCGACCTCGCCCGGATCCGGAACGGCCCCGGCCTGGAGCCGGCACGGGCCCCGCACGAGGTCACGGTCACCGCGGCGGTCAGGCGACCCGGTGGCTGGCTGGTCGGCGACAGCGGCGTACGGGACCGGGCGGTGTCGCGGGTCCGCTGGGCCGAGGTGCGGGTACGCATCGGACGGGATCCGAGCGGTGCGCTGCGGGTCGATCCCGTGGTGCTGCTGCACGAGGCGGGCCGGGCCGGCGACGACGCCACGGTCCTGGACCTGGCGGCGATCCTGGCACTGCTGCGGCCCGGACCCACTGCGCCGGTCCTGCCCGCCGGGATCGACGGTCCGGCCGGAGACCTCGTCCGTGCCCTGCTGGCTGCGGCCGGGCTCGCCGACCCGGCGGGCACCTGGTCGGTGCCCGCACTGCAGCAGTTCGCCGCCGCCCCGGCCGGCTGGCTGGGCCAGCGCCTGCCCGGGATCCTCGCGGTTCTCGGCCCTGCGGTCGGCGCGACACCGGACGGCGACGGCGGCTGGCGGCTGCCGGTGCTGGCCGGCACGCACACGCTGACGCTCACCCCGGCGCCGTGGACGCTGCGCCTGGCGGGCGTCGACACACCGCCGGATGCTCCGCCGGGCATCCTCGGCGGGCTCACGGCGGACGCCTCCCTGACCTTTCCGTCCTTCGGCGCCACCGGCGCCGCTGCCCTCACGGTCGGCCCTCTCCGGCTGACCGGGGGCGCCGGCAGCATCGACCTGGCCGCACCACCGTGGTTGCCGTCCGTCCGGCTGTGGCCCGCCGGTCAGCCCGCCGACGCCGTCTCGGCCCTCGACCAGGCTGTACCCAGGGTCCTGCTCTCCGCGGCGCTCGGGGTCCTGGCCGGACCGCACCTCAGCGGCGGGGTCCGGGTACCGCCGCTGGATGCCCTGCTCCACTCGCCGGGGACGGTGCTGCGCGACCTCGTCGGCACCGCTGCGGGACTGAACGCCCTGCTCGACCTGGTCCGGTCGGCCGTCGGCGTGCCGCCGCAGCCGGGCGTCGACGGTCTGCCACTGCCGGGCGGCCTGCGCCTGTACGCCGTCGACCCGTTCGTGGTACGCCTGTCCAGCTCCCTGGCGCTCGCCGGCTCCACCTTGGACGTCGATCTCGGGCTCGCCCTTCCGGCCGGGCAGCCTCCGGCCCCGGACGGAACGCTCGCCCTCACGGTCCCGCTGACCGGCGGGACCTGGGGCGGCGTCCGGGTCGTCGTCGGCTTCTCCGCGGCCGGCGTGAGCCTCGTGCTGGAGCCCGACGGCGCCGACCCGATCGCGATCCTGCCCCACTTCGACGGCCTGGGCGCGCTGGTCGCCGGCGCGCAGGCCCTGCTGCCGTCGCTGCTGCAGCAACTGGTCGAGCAGCTGTCGCCACCCGGGCCCGTGCTGGCCGCCGTGCTGCGCCTGGCCGAGGCGCTCGGCATCTACGGCGACGACGCCGACGGGTTCACGCGCCCGGACCGGGCGGCGGTGCTGGCGTCGATGCTGCGGCCGGGCTGGCTCGACTCGGTGGCGGCCGACGGCCCGGCCATCGCTGGACGCATCGCCGCGTTGTTCGGGCCACCGCCGCTGCTGCCGGTACCGCTCGGCGCGATCACGTCGTCCGGCGGCACCGTCGCCTGGACCGTGCCGCTGCCGGCCACCGGTAGGCTGACCGCGGCTCTGGGCTGGGACGCCTCAGGTGCTCCGGTCGTCACGCTGACCGCGGCGCAGGTCGCGATCGGCCCGGTCGTCCTGGAGTCCGTCACCGTGTCGGCCGGCGCACCGCCGGCCGGCGCGGCCAGCCTGCGGCTGGCGCTCGACGGCGTGCTGGCACCGGTCGCGCCGGCGCTGCAGATCGCGTTTGACGCCGACGGCTTCACCGCCCAGATCCTGCCGCTCGGCGCCGGTACGGCCGACGACTTCCGGATCGCGCTGGCACCGCAGATGACGGTCGACGCGACCATCGAGGGCGCGCTCGACCTCGCGCTCGGCTGGGGTCTGCCGCTGGCGAGCGAGGTGATCCTGCGGGCGGTGGCCGACACCCCCGGCACCCCGTCCCCGCTGGACCGGACCCTGTGGGCCGGCGGACCGACCACCCGCACGCTGCTCGCTGGCGCCACGCTGATCCCGGCCGGCACCACGGAGCCGGTGCCGCGGCTGGTCCGCCCGCTGCCGGACCCGCTCGCCGCCGTCCTGGGCGCACTGCGGGCGGCCGCCTCCGGCGTGTCGGTGAAGGTCACCGACACGCTGACCCTCCGTCTCGTGCACGATCCGGCGACGGGCCGCACCGGGCTGCGGCTGTCCGGGCACCAGGACGTCGACGCCGGCGACGTCACGGTCAGCCTGCGCTTCGGCACCGAGCCGTGGTTCGCGCACCCCGAGTCCGGGGTGACCCTGTGGGTGGCTGCTCCCGGTCCGACCGGCGGCCCGCCGCTTCAGCTCAACCCCGGGCTCGACGCTGTCGGCCTCGGCGTCCTGATCAGGGGGGAACCCCTCGTCGATGGCGCCGTCGTCATCGGCGGTGCCGGCGGGCTGCTCTTCCTGTCCGCCACCTTCCTCGACGAGGCAGCGGCACCGGCGCTGACCGTCTCCGGCCTGGGGGCCGGTGGTGTCCTGGTCGGCAGCTACCTCAACCTCGCCGCCAACGACGCCGACAGCTTCCTCGCCTCGGTCCTGCCGGCGCAGCTCAAGGCACCCTTCGACCTGGTCGTCGCGTACCGCGACGGGCGCCTGGAGGTCGGCGGCACCGGACCGGCCAGCACCGACTCCATCGAACTCGACATACCGCTCGACCTGGACCTGGTCCTCATCCACGTCACCGAGCTGCTGCTCGGCATGAGGGCCGGTGGGGGACAGCTGCGGCTCGAGGCGGCCGTCTCCGGGTCCGCGGACGTCGGCCCGCTGTTCGCCGCGGTACGGCGCGTCGGCATCGTCGCCACCTTCGGCGCCGGCGGCGCCGGGCTCGGCTTCCGCCCGCCGGACCAGGTCGGCCTCTCCATCGACTCACCCACCCTGCGGCTGGGCGGGTTCCTGTTGGTCGATGAGGAACACGGCCGCTACGTCGGAGCCGTCGAGATCGCCGTCCTCGGCAAGTTCGAACTCAGCGCGATCGGGATCATCACCACCCGGATGCCCGACGGCTCGCCCGGTTTCTCCCTGCTGTTCCTCGTGTCGATGACCCTGCCCGTGCCGATCGCCCTCGGCTACGGCTTCTTCCTCGCCGGCGCCGGCGGCCTGCTCGGCGTCAACCGCGCAGTGGACCTGGACGCCCTCACCGCCGGCCTGCGCACCGGCGCCGCACAGCGCATCCTGTTCCCCACCGACATTGTCCGCAACGCCGACGCGATCGTGCGGGACCTCGAGCAGGTGTTCCCGGTCGCGACCGACCGGTTCCTGATCAGCCCGATGGCCCGGATCACCTGGAGCACCCCAGCGCTGGTCACCATCGACCTCGGGCTGATCGTCGGCCTCGGCGCGCCGGTGACGGTGGCGATCCTCGGCCTGCTCCGAGCCACCCTTCCGAACCCCGACAATCCGGTTCTCAACCTCAAGGTCGCCTTCCTCGGCGCGATCGACCTGGGCGCCGCCCTGCTGCGGTTCGACGCCGCGATTTTTGACTCGTACATCGGCTCGGGCGACTTCAGGGTCACCCTGGACGGTGACCTGGCGGTCCGGCTCAGCTGGGGTGAACGTCCCGACTTCGTCGCCTCCGTCGGCGGTTTCCACCCCGCCTACCGGCCGGCCAGCAACCTGCGGCTGCCCACGATGCGTCGGCTCACCCTCACCCTGCTGCGCGACAACCCGAGCCTCGTGCTCACCGCCTACCTGGCGATCACCGCGAACTCGGTGCAGTTCGGCGCCCGGCTGAACTTCGCCTTCTCCGTCGCCGGGTTCTCCGTGGTGGGCTACTTCGGATTCGACGTCCTGGTGCAGGTCGCGCCGTTCGCGCTCGAAGCCAACATGCAGGCCAACCTCGCGGTCAAGTCGGGCGGCGCCACGATCCTCAGCCTCGCCCTGGACTTCACCCTCTACGGGCCGACCCCGTGGATCGCGCGCGGCCACGCAACGTTCCGCATCCTGTTCTTCACCGTCACCGTCGCCATCGACGCGCGCTTCGGCCCGGAACTGACCACGTCGATCCCGGACGTCGCGGTACTGCCCAAGGTGCTGGAAGCCTTGGAACAACCGGGGAGCTGGGTGGCCGAACTGCCCACGGCGGCCGGCACCGCGGTCACCCTGCTCCCGCTGGACCCTCCACCGACGGTCATCGTCATCGACGCCGCCGGCACGCTCACCGTCAGCCAGCGGGTGGCGCCACTGGACACCGAACTCACCCGCTTCGGCACCAGCCGGCCCAACGACGTCACCACCGTCCGCGTCGACGCGCTACGGCTCGGCGGTCAGTCGACCGAGCTCGAGCCGACCACCGAGATGTTCAGCCCGGGTTCGTACCGGGCCATGCCCGATGCCGACAAGCTGCGCGAGGACGGGTTCGTCCCCCGGCCCAGCGGCGTCCGGGCGACCGGCGACTCGCTGCCGCGTACCGACTACGCCGTCGTCCGGCCGGCGCGGTACGACCTCATCGTCTCCGACGATCCCGACGCCGCCCCCCAGCACGATCTGGGGGGCAAGGACCTGGTCGCGCTGGCCCGCGGTGGCGCGACCGGACGCTCCGCGGCCGCGCGGGCACTGCGCGCCGAGGCCGAACGGGGGAGTGTGGTCGCCATCGGCAGCCCCGTCGACCGGTACGCCGTGACCGCGGTCGGCGACCTGCGGCCGCTGACCGCCGACGGGTCCGTCGCCGTTCCGGTCGGAACCGAACCGGACGGCCGACCGATCTTCGCACCCGGTGTCCTGGTGGACCGCGTGGACGCGCAGGCCCGGCTCCGCGCGGCCCAGGCGGCCGGCACCGAACTCCAGATCGTTCCCGCAGCGCAGGTGGTGGCATGACGGCTCCAGGTAACGGCACGGCAGGTCAGCAGGGCGCCTACACCTTCGTGCCGTGGTTCCGCCGCGGCATCGCGGCCGACATCACCGCCGTCGACGATCCGGCCGCCCAGACCCCGGTGGGCCGCGCCGGCGTGCTCGCGGAGCTGACGCTCGGCTACACCGCCACGAACGGCCAGCCCGGCGCCGCGCCCACCGTACGGAAGACGGTCGAGCTGGTCGGTCCGGGCGACATCAGCGCCCTGAAGACCACCGCGATCCTCACCGTGTACCCGCCGCCGGACACGGCCGAGGCCACCCCGGGCGAGTTCGCCTACGTCGAGTTCTACGACGAGGACGTGCCCTGGCGGTACACACCGGCCCGTCCGGCGACCGTGCCGGTGGGTGGCACCGGCCGGCCCCGGCTCCGGCCCTGGCTCGCCCTCTTCGTCCTCGCCGACGGGGAGTACACGGTGCACCGCCGCGACGACGGGTCAGCCGTGGTGACGGTCGGCGCCGGGGTCACGCTTCCGCCCGCGGACGAGGCGTGGGCCTGGGCGCACGCCCAGATCGCCGGTGCCAGCACGGCCGCCGCGGCCGGCGCCACCGCAGCGGCCGACCCGGACACCGCCCTGTCCCGGCTGCTGTCCCCGCGCCGGCTTCGGCCCGGCGTGCGGTACGCCGCGTTCCTGGTTCCGGCCTTCGAGACCGGGCGGCTGGCCGGCCTGCGGCGAAGCACCGACGGGCTGCCCGCCCTGCGTCCGTCCTGGGGCGCGGGCCAGTCCGACCGCACCTTCCCCGTCTACCACACCTGGTCGTTCACCACCGGCACCGACGGCTCGTTCGAGTCGTACGTGCGGCGGCTGTCCGCCCGAGCCGTCGACGACTCCTTCGGCAAGCGCAGGGTCCAGGTCGACCTCGGTGGGTACGGACTGGATCCGTCCCTCGCCCGGACCATCGAGTTGGAGGGCGCGCTGGCGCCGCTCACCTTCTCCCGCGACGAGTTCGACGGCGACGGCGCCCTCGCCAAGGCTCTGGAGTCCACTCTCGACGAGGCGGTCTCCCGGCTCGAGCCCGGTGCCACCGCCGGCGAAGACCCGGGCGTGGTGCCGCCGGTCTACGGGCGGTGGCACGCCGGGGTGACCCGGCTGCTGGCGGTCCAGCCCGACGACGACGTCGCGTGGATCCGCGAACTCAACCTGGACCTGCGGCAGCGGGCCGGCGCTGGCCTCGGCGCCCAGGTGGTACGCGAGCAGCAGGACGAGCTGATGGCCCGGGCCTGGGCGCAGGTCGGTGCCCTGCGTGACGCGAACCAGCGGCTGCGGGAGGCCGAACTGGCCGT
Organism: Micromonospora sp. H33; assembly: GCF_052068455.1. Classification (NCBI taxonomy): domain Bacteria; kingdom Bacillati; phylum Actinomycetota; class Actinomycetes; order Micromonosporales; family Micromonosporaceae; genus Micromonospora; species Micromonospora sp. H33. The sequence goes on from NZ_JBQHDE010000010.1 coordinate 60,528, forward strand.
CGCCGCCTCCGAGGCGCTGTTCCAGAAGCACTTCCAACCAGCCGACGAGAACCAGTTGTTCCTGCTGAGTACGGCGGCGCACCACGGCATCGCGGTCACCGCCGGTCAGCCCGCGCACCGCCTGGCCGCCGGTACCGCGCCGGCGCCGTCACTGCGCGCGACGGTGACTGGCAGCGTGGTCCCGTCGGCCGCCGAGGACGCCGCCTTCAAACGGCTCACCCGGCCAGCGGTCCCGCTGGTCCGGCAGGCCACCGGTACCCGCACCGTGGGCGGCTTCCGGACCGGACTGATCGAGCGGCTCAACGACGGTACGCTCACCTCCGCCCCACCGGTCCCGCCGCCGGTGGCATCGGTCAGCCTGCAGACGATCAGTGCCGCGGTCAGCAGCGCCGCCACCCGACTGACGCCGAAGCTGGTCGAGCCGAAACGGGTCTTCTGGGAATTGGTGACCGCGGCCCTGAGCGCCCGCCCAAACGTGCTGACCACCCCACCCACCGCCGCGACCCTCCGCACCGACGTAACCAACCGACTGACGGCCTGGGTCGCCGCCCACCCGGCGGACGCCTCGATCAAACCCGCCGTGTCCGACCTCATCGCCGCGATCGAGCGGGTCGAACTGCCCGGAGACGGCACGGTCCGGGTCGTCGTCCGTTCCGCGGCGTTCACCGCGGCGTACGGTGCCGACGTCGACGGCAAGAGCGGCGACGGCGTGACGATCATGCGCTCCGGTGCCACGCCGTCGACCGCCAAGATCGGCCGGTTCGCACCCGCGGACGGCGCGGCCGACTTCGCGGCGGGTCTCAACGACCTGGCCGTCGACGTCATGACCCGGCTCACCGCCGGACCACCGCCCCCCGAGCCGATCGACGACCTGGCCGGGCTGACCAGCGGGCTGCACCACGCGCTCCGTCCCGCCGAGACCCTCGCCGCGCGGGTCGGCACCGCGTTGCCCGGCTTCGCCGAGGCCACCGCCGAACACGCCGCCGCCCGGGCCCGCCGGCTCGCGCCGGTGCTGGCCTACCCGGTGTTCCCGGACCCGATGGTCAAGGCGCTGCAACGCCTCGACCGGGAGCACGTGCTGCCCAACCTGGGTGCGTTGCCGGCCGACACGGTCACCGTGATGCGACCCAACACCCGGTTCATCGAGGCGTACCTCGCCGGGCTCAACACCGCGATGGCCCGTGAGCTGCTGTGGCAGGAGTACCCCACGGATCAGCGCGGCAGCTACTTCCGGGTGTTCTGGTCCCGCTCCGACGCGCTCGCCGACCGCACCGGCACCGACGTGGCCGAGTTGCCGGCCTGGACCGCTCCGCTGGGCAGCAACGGCACGGCCGCCGGCGCGCCCCTGGTGCTGGTGATCCGCAGTGAGCTGCTGCGGAAGTTCCCGGGCACCGTCGTGTACGCCCAGGCCGCGCGCGCCACCGCCACCGGCCGTACCCTCGACCTCGCCGCGCCCCCGGTCCACCCGGCGTTCCACGCCAGCCTCGATCCGGACGTGACGCTCGTCGGTTTCCCGCTCAGCGTTGACCAGCTCCGTGGCCGCGTCGCCACCGGCACCGACCCGGGTCACCCGGGGATGTACTTCGTCCTCGCCGAACGCCCCGGGCAGGTCCGGTTCGGGCTGGACCCGACCGCCCCGCCCGGCGGTCTGCGGACCTGGGACGACCTGTCCTGGGCGAACCTGGCCGGCGTGGCCGATCACCTGGTGCTCGCCGGCAACTCGCCGGTACCCGCCGAGACCTCCGCCGGTGTCTGGGCGGCGACCTCCGCCGACCTGGCCGCGATCCTGTTCCGCAGCCCGGTGATGTACGCCCGCCACGGGTCGGACATGTTGCCAAGGGAGATCAAGTGAAGCTCGACGTGCCGGTCCTCGCCGGAGACGACCTCGGTACCGGCTCGCCGAACCGTCAGCGCGTCTCGGAGGTGCGCGCACTCGCGTCCGCATGCCCGGACGATGTGCCGTTCCTGCTGATGCCGGTGCGGCTGCAGACGCGGTTCGTGCAGGTCCAGGTGCCGACCACCGGGCTCACGGCGACCAGCGGGCTGACGGCCACCACCGGGCTGTCGGCGACCCCCCGGCTGTCGGCGACCGCCGGGCCGTCGGCGGACATCGCGTCGTCGGCCACCGCCGGCCTCGTGGCGTCCCTCGACCGTGCCTCCCGGCACGCGGAGATGCTCGCCTCCCGGGACTACGCCGCCCCGGTACAGGGCGACAACGCCAAGCAGCGCCGCGCGTACAAGCAGAAGACCGAGACGGCCCGGATCGCCCAGGCGAGCCAGGAGATCGGGTCGATCGGCGCTGAGATCACCGCCGCCCGGCTGCTGCTCCGCGACGTCGACCCGGCTGACCGCGCCGCCACCACACTCTCCGTCGCGGCACGCCGGCTGGCCGCCGCCCTGGAGGCAGCGGACACCGCACTCGCCTCGGTCCGCTCCGACTACCACCGCGCGAACGTGATCAGCGCCTTCACGCCGGTCGCCCGTGAGGCCCGGACTCTGCTGCGGACCGTGGAGTCGACCCTGCTGCCGGCCACCCACCTGTACCGGACGCTCCGTACCGGCGGGCGGGGCACACCGGTGCCCCGGGACCAGGTGGCCGCCTCCGCCGCCGCCCACGCCCGGCTGAGCGCCAGCCTGAACACGCTGGCCGGCATCGTCGCGGAGCTGGACCGTGCCGGTGCCGACGCGGTCGCGCGGCAGGACCGGTTCACCGCCGCGCCCCTGGTCGAGGTCCTCGACGAAGCGCTCGCCCACGCCGCCCGCATCGCCGTGCTGCCCGAACCCTGGCAGCACGACCTGAGCCGCCGTGTCGGCGAGCTGGTGGCCCGGCTGCGCACCACCGTCGCGCCGCTCCGCACAGCCGGCCTCCTGGGCGGTGCCGACCTCGCCCCGACCGTCCGGATCACCGACGACGTCGCCGAGCGGCTCGGGACGCTGCAAGCCGCCGTCACGGGCATCTCCACCGACGCCGCCGGCGTCGCCGTGGCCACCACCCGTACCATCGACCAGCTCCGGATCCGGATCTTCCCCGACGACTTCGCCGTCGTCACGCACGAGCCCCGGCTGACCGCCGCCGAGCGGGACGCCGGCCAGACCTACTGGCGGCAGGCCGCCGAGCACGGCGGGGACCGGACCGCCCGGCTCGCCGCGTGGCGTGCGGTATGCGCCGGCTACGGACCGCAGCGCGCGGCGTGGATCGTCCGGCAGACCCGACCGGTGGCCGAGCCCGTGTCGTCGCCGGCACTCACCGACACGTTGAGCCGGTTGGACACCGTGGACCGCCGACTGGCCGACCTGACCCGCAAACCCGGCCGGCGCGTCGAGTCGCTGGAACCGGTGCTGCACTCGGCGGCCCATGCGGTCGAGGAGGCCGGGCCGCTGCCGCCCGGGGCGACTGAGCGGCTCCGGGAACGGGTTGCCCCGATCGCCGCGAAGATCGCTGGCCTTCGGGCCGCCGCACCGGACGCCCGCTGGGAGTCCGTCCGGTCGGCCCAGGAGCACCTCGAGGCCGCGCTGTCGGCGATGCCGACCGAGCCCGCTCCGGATCCGGTGCCCGCGAACCGCCTCGCCGACACCGACGCGAAGGAGGCGGCCTGGACCCTGCCGCCCCGTGCCGGCCTGCTGCCGCGCCGCTTCGTCGCGATCACGGTCTCCGGCAACCGGATCAGCCACGCGGTGGCCGGTGCCGACGTCCGGCCCGACCTGGCCCTGGGCCTCGACCCCCGGACCGAGAACGAGGACCGGGAAACGCCGTACGTCTCCGGCGACGGCACCCTCGTCCTGGGCGCCTCGCTGCGCTGGTTGACCGACTTCGACGAGGCGTCGGCAGCGGGAATGGCGATCACCATCCCGATCACCGCTCAGGAGGCGGCGACCGGATTCGACCGGGTCTACGTGCTCGGCCTCGGTGCCGGGACGGATCCGCAGGCCGGCGCGCGAATGCTCGCGCAGCAGCTGGACAACCACCACTACAGCCCGCGCGGGCTGGCCCTGGTGCCGGTCGGGACGCCCACGAACAACACCGACGCGGGGACCGCCGGTTACCGCAGTGGGGAGGACGCCGACCACAGCTTCGCCGTGGAACTCGACGCGCCGCTGGTCGCCGGCCGCCCCGGCAAACCGGACGGGCTGCGCCTCGCCCGGGGGCTGGGCGTCGCGCCCGACCTGTTCGACCACGTCGCCGCCGCCGACGGACACGACATCGACCACGCGCTGCTGGCCAACGCCGCGCTCTGGCCGGCGACCGCCGGGTACGCGCTCGAGGAGCTGCTCGGCCGGATCCTCACCCTGCGGGCACGCGACCAGGTTCAGCGGTTCGCCGTCGAGCACGTCATCGGCAGGGGCGCGCTGCCCGCCCTGCGGGTCGGCGCACAGCCGTACGGGGTGCTGCCCACCGTGGCGTACACCCGCTACCAGCCGGACACCGGTGCGCCGGTGTTCGACGGACTGCTGCGAGACGTCCTGCTGCTGCTCTACGAGGACTGGGCGACGGCCGCGACGAAGGTCCGCCACGCTCACTCGACCCCCGACGGGCAGAGCCAGGTGCTGTCCGTGCTCGGCCTCGACGCGGTCGCGGCCGGGTACGCACAGCGGCTGTCGGTGAACGCCGGCCGCGACGGGATGGGCTTCGGCTGGCTGGCCAGCATGCCGTCGGACATGACCACGACCAAGCTGCGAATCGGGCCACTGGCGCTGCTCCAGCGCTTCCAGGCGGTCTTCGACCGCGCCGCCGGCCGGGCGTCCAGTCCCCTCCTCGACAAGGGGTCCGTGGCCGAGCCGTACCGCGACCTGTACAAGCGGATCAGTGGCTCGCGTGGCTACGAGGTGACCTACCTGGACGAGACGGTCGAGCTGACCGGGGCACGGGTCGTCCCGGACGGTCTCGCCAGCGACATCACCGCCGTGCTCGGGCTGAACCTCGGCCGCCTCGCCCAGGACATCGGCCACCTCGTCCGCGGCCGGTCGCTCCTGCACCTGCTGGTGTGCCAGGCGCTGTTGGCGCAGGCCCGCGACGTGGCCCTGCGCATCCTCACCCTCGAAGGGGTCATCGACGAGGATCTGCGTGCCCGGGTCGGCTCCGGCGACCTGTTCTCGGTGCCGCGCGTCGGCGGCTCCCTGACCCTCACCCGCTGGCGGTTCCTGCTCGGCGATCTCGCCGTCATGGACGGTGTCATCGGGCGGCGATTCCCGGCGGGACCGGGGACGCTCTACGACTATCTGCGCTCCCGCCGGCAGCGGATGGACGACTACCTGAACAACGGGGGCGACAACGCGCTGGCCCGGGCCTTCGCCGGCCCGCAGGCGGCGGCGCACCGCCAACTGATGACTCCACTCGTCGCGCACCGCAACGCGGTCGCCGGGCTGGCGCAGCTCGACGCCGACACCGCCGACCAGGTGACCCGCGAGCACCTGGACACCTGCTCGCACCGGCTCGACGCGTGGCTGCTCGGCCTCGCGAACCAGCGGCTGGACCGGATGCGCACCAGCCGGCCCCAGGGCATCCACATCGGAGCCTACGGATGGGTGGAGGACCTCCGGCGCGACGACGACCTGACCCCGGCCGTGGGCCTGCCCGCCGTGCTGAACCCCGGCCCGGGCAAGCCGGTGTACGCCGACCGGGGCAACGCCGGGTTCATCCACGCCCCGTCGCTCAACCACGCGACCACCGCCGCGATCCTGCGCTCCGGCTTCGTCGCGCACGGCGGCACCGGCAGCGGCGAGATGGCCGTGAACGTCTCCTCGCGCCGGGTCCGCTCGGCGCTGGCCCTGCTGGACGGTGTCGCGGCCGGCAACGAACTCGGCGCCCTGCTCGGCTACCAGTTCGAGCGCGACCTGCACGACGCCGCCGACACCGGCGTGATCCTCGACGACCTGATCGCACCCTTGCGGAAGCGGTACCCCTCCGCGTCGGGAGTGGAGGGTGAGGCCGCCGGCGCCGGCACCGACCTGCGGCACGTCGTCGACGGTGCACGACTGCTCGACACGGTGCGCACGTGGTTCGCCCAGCACCGCCCGGCGACGAACGGCACCCTGTTCGCGGCCATGCACGACCGGGGCACCTACCGCGGCTACCCGTACGGCGTGGTCGCGGAGAGCGGGACCCCGCTGCTCCCGCCGATCACGGACGCCGCCCGGCTGGATCCGGTGCTCCGCGCGATCGACCGGCTCGCCGACACCGTCGACGCCCTCGGCGACCTGGTCATCGCGGAAGGCGCCCACCAGCTGACCCAGGGCAACCACGCCCGCGCCGCCGCCGTCCTGTCCGCGTTCGGCGCCGGCAAGCTACCGCCACGTCCGGAGATCGTGGACACCCCGGTCGACGGCACGCTGGTCTCGCACCGGGTGCTCCTGCACCTCGTGCCGGACGCCGCCCCGCCCGCGGGCTGGACGGCGACCTCCGTGCGTGCCGCCGCCGAGCCCGCGCTCAACGCCTGGCTCGGCGAGCTGATCGGACCACCCGGGATGACCCGGATCAACGTCGTCGACGAGGACGGACGGACGGCCGCGACGGTCTCGCTCACCGAGCTGGCCATCCAGCCGATCGACCTGCTCGCCATGCTGCACCAGGGGCTCGACGACGCGATGACCGAACTGACCGTACGGGTGCTGGACACCCAACGGCCGATCGACGTGCGGGACGGATCGCCGGCACCCGCGCTGCGGCTGACGCTCGAGCGGGACCCGGCCTGGCCGACCCACGTCCGGTCACTGGCCGACACGGCGGCCCTGGTCGAGCAGGTGGCCGCCATGATGCGGGTGGCCCGTCCGGCGACCTCCGCCGACTACGTCCTCACCGACACCGTGACGTCGGCCGGCGCCGGAGCCGACGCCGCCGAGCTCGACGCCCGCGTCGCCGCCGCGATGGCCGCGCTGGAGGCGCTCGGCGGCCGGCTCGTCGCGTTGGTCAGCGACGGCGCCGACGCCGACCTGGCCGCCCTGGGCGACGACCCGGTCGGATACCTGGCGGAGCGCGCGGGCACCTACCGGGGCGGCGCGAAGGCGGGGGAGCCACTGCCGGGCCTCGACCGGCTCTGGGCCCGCCGGCAGGGGTTCCGGGAGGCGTTGCTGGACGCCCTGGGCTTCGGCATCACTGGCATCACGCTGCCGACCCGGTGGGAGAGCCGGGACCAGGTCGGCAGCGCCTGGCTCGCCGCCGCCGAGTCCGCCTTGGTCGAGGTCGCCCGCCGGATCACCGCCGCGCGGGCCGTCCCGGGCGCCGGCGTCTCGGCGTCGCTGGCGGTGGCCCGGGAGATCTTCACCGCGGCACTGCCCGTCATCCCGCGGTTCGCCCTGTCCAACCGCGGCGACGTGATGGCCGCGCTCGCCGACCCGCCCACGGCCGAACCCGAACTGGTCGTCGAACGGTGGCTGGCCGGCGCCGCCACGGTCCGGGAAGGGCTGAACGCCTACCAGACGGCGATCGCCCTCGCCGAGGCGTTCGGCGGCACGCCGCCCGAGGCCGTGCCGGTGCAGTTCCCTGGCGTACCGGGTGAACCGTGGGTCGGCGAGGCCGCGCCCACCGCGCCCGGCGGCCGGGTCAGCCTGGTCGTGCTCCAGCCGGCGAACCTCACCGCGTACGACGATGTCAGCGCGCTCTGCCTGGACGGCTGGGACGAGACGATCCCGTCCGCCAGCCGCACCACCGGGGTGGCGTTCAACTACAACCAGCCGGACGCCGAACCGCCGCAGGCGCTGCTGCTCGCCGTGCCGCCGGTTCGCCGTGGCACCTGGCGCTGGGAGGACCTCATCCAGACCCTCCACGACACGTTCGAACTCAGCAAGATCCGTGCGGTGGAACCGGAGCACCTCCAGGACGATCTGTACGGCCAACTGCTGCCCCTGCTCATCGGCGAGCTGCCGCCGTTCACCGAGTCGGGCAGCGGCGGCACCGCCACCTCGGACAGCCGCGTGTTCCTCGACTTCGCCTCCATCCAGCCGGCGGAAGGGTCCTCGTCATGATCGTCAGCGGTTGCGAACCGTTCCGTGTCTGGTCCCGGCTCGAACCGCGACCCCGGCGTACCGAACTGGACAACCCACTGCGGGCCCGGGTCCACGACGCGCTGTGGATGCTCACCCGGCAGTGGCAGTTCGGCGAGTTCCACGGCGAGGACACCGGCTCCGCGATCGTCGCCACGATCGCCCGGACCGTCTCCGACGTGGTGGCGGTTCGCGTGGGGGACGCGCCGGCGACGGCGTACGACGCCTCCGTGCCGCTGGAGGCGCAGGTCGAACAGCTGCCGATCGACTTCCCGCCCGCGTGGCGGGCCCAGCTCGGTCGGTACGCCGCACGACTCATCGCCGAGCGCGTCGGCCCCGGCGTTTCCGTTCCGGCGCTGCGCGCCGCGCTGGCCCAGCTGTACCCGCTCGAACCCGCGCCGGCGGCCACCGACCCGGTGGCCGCCGCCTGGGCGGCGCAGGCCGGGCCGGGCGGACGGGTCCGGGCGGCGCTGGCCGGCCGGGGGATCGACGGCTACCGGCTCGCCACCGAGCAGCGCGCCGGCCAGACGCTGGCCGAGGTCCCGGGGACGCTCGCTGCCGTCGTACCGGCCGACGCCGCCGGGAAGCTCCTCGACGCCCTCGACGAGCTGCGCGCGTGGTTCGAGTCGGTGTACCCCCAACCCGAACCGGCCACGGACGGCTGGGACGGCGGCCGCCTCGAGTACAGCTACAGCGCGGTGGTGGCGCGCGACGCCAACCGGGGACTCGCGCTGCGCGGTGCCCCCACCCCCGACGGCAACGTGGACTGGTACTCCTTCGACGTGACCGGCGATGCTCCGGTACCGCCGGGCGCTCCCGCACCAGTCACCGAGGTGACCAGCGTGATCCCCGGCGCGGTCAGCTATCCCGGCATGCCGAACGCGCGCTGGTGGCAGATGGAGGATGCCCGGGTCGACCTGGGCAGCCTGCGCGCCGACTCGACCGACCTGACGAAGATCATCGTCACGGACTTCGCGTTGGTCTACGGCAACGACTGGTTCGCCGTGCCGTACGAACAGCGGCTCGGCACGCTGGCCGAGATCCTCGGCGTCGTCGTGACCGACGTCTTCGGACACCGCACCCTGCTCACCGCGGCAACCGGGGCGGCGGGGGACAACTGGGCCGCCTGGGACCTGTTCAGCCTGTCCGGCGCGGTGCCCGGGCTCGCGCCCCTCGGCCAGCACCTGTTCCTGCCTCCGGCACTACCGCCGCAGCGGCCCGGGCCGGTGCTCGAGGAGGTGGCATTCGTCCGCGACGAGGCCGCGAACATGGTCTGGGGCATCGAGACGCGCATCCGCGACGGACTCGGGACCGGGCGGGACGCCGGCGAGGCGGCCCGCCGGCTCAGCACGGCCCTGCTACCGCCGGCCAGCAGCGACGCAACCAGCGGCGGCGGGGCGGAGGGTCTCCGGTACCTGCTCGGCACCACCGTGCCGGAGAACTGGATCCCGTTCGTGCCGGTGCACACCGGCCAGGACGACCACTCCGTCCGGCTGCAGCGCGCCTGGATGCCCCGACCGGTTCCCGCCGGGTCCCGGATCCGTCCGGTGACCAGCATCCTGAGGGCCGGGATCGAGGCGGACGACCGCCAGACCTCGCCGTACTTCATCAACGAGGAGGAGATCCCGCGCGCCGGCGTCCAGGTGCGGGCGGCGATGCAGCGGGCCCGGTGGACCGACGGCTCCATCGTGGTCTGGCATGCCCGCCACACCGTCAGCGGACGTGGTCCGGGCGACAGCGGCCTGCGCTTCGACGTGCTCGAAGCGGCGACCGGCCAATGAGTCGTCTTGTTCGCCACGCTGCGCCCCCGGTAGTCTTGCAGAGCCCAAGCTGCGATGCAGATCCGCTCTTTAAACGGAATGGAAGTTTGAGATAGCCGACCTTGGGAAGTCGTCCTCCGGTTGAAGATCCTGTGCCTCGAGCGGATGCTCGTCCGTACGGTCGCTTCAGTCCGGAGGGCGCACCGGCCGTCATCGTTCTCACCGGCCCGACCGGCAGCGGTAAGACCGAACTGCTGCACCGGCTGGCGGCACACGGCGAGCAGATCCTCGACCTCGAAGCGCTGGCCGGACACCGCGGATCCGCGTTCGGCAATCTCGACGGCATGCCGCAGCCCTCACACCGGGCGTTCCAGGCCGCCGTCCGTCGGGTCATGGCTGACGCCAGACAGGGCCGACCACTGTGGGTGGAGGACGAGGGAGACTACATCGGATCGGTCGGTCTGCCACACGAACTAATCGGCGCGCTACGGGCCGCCCCCTGCGTCGAGGTACGCGAGCCACGCCTGGAGGACCGCATCGCCCGGGTCGTCCGCGACTACCGGCGCCATCCGGCAGCCGCCTGGAACCGGGCGCTGGACCGCATCACACCCCGGCTGGGCGCTGCCCGTGCCGCTCCGATCAGGGCCGCGCTCGACGCGGATGATCTCGCCACCGCCGTCGCCCTGCTCCTCGCCTACTATGACGCCGGCTACGCCCACCGGGCCAGTCGGCTGAACCGTCCGACGCTCGGCACCGTGACCTCGTCCGATCCGGCAACCGCGATCGCGCTGGCCGGCGTAGTCACGGGATAGCCGGCGGACGGCCCGACCGGGTGCCAGCCGGCCCCGTCACGGGCGGCGGTCGTAGCTGGGCCGCCGGGCCCGGGCTACGACCGCCTCGTTGATCTCTTGGCTCAGGCGTCTAATAACCGACCTTCACCCGCATCTTGGCCCAGGTGATCCGGCCGACGATCCCGTCGTCGTCGATGCCCTGCATCCGCTGGTACCAGCGGACACCTGCCTCGGTGCGGGTGTCGAACGTCCCGCTCGGCTCCCCGCACTGTCGCTCCCACGGTCAGCTTCCTGGCCTTCTGGAAGCCGCGCACCCAGGCCAGCGTCGCCGGGCCGAACACTCCGTCGACCACCAGTTTGGCGCCGACCTTGTTGGCCAGGATCTGAAGCTCCCGCACGGTCCAGGTGGTGGGTGTTGGAAACATTTTCGTAACGAGCCCTTGACCTCTCCGGCGGGCGCGGCGCAGACTCCCGGAAACGTTTACAGCATCAGATGGAGGTGCCGGGGCGTGGTTCGTAAACGTTTACAGGAGTCGACCGATGGCCGGCCCACCGTGCACACCGTCGCTGCCCGCGCCGGTGTCTCCATCGCCTCCGCCTCCCGGGTGCTCAACGGCGTCGGCGGCAGCGAGGAGACCGTGCGCAAGGTCCGCGCCGCGGCGGCCGAGGTCGGCTACGTACCCAACGCCATCGCCCGCTCACTCCAGTCCCAGCGCACCGGACTGGTCGCGCTCGCCGTCGAGGACATCGGCAACCCGGTGTACGTGGCGATGATGCGGGCCATCGAGGCGGTGGTCGCCGCCTCCGGCCGGCAGCTCCTGGTGCACGCCACCGGCGGGTCGATCGCCAACGAGACCGACCTGCTGCGCCGGCTGGCCAACCGCTACGTCGACGGGATGATCCTGTCGCCGATCCGGGTCACCGACGACCACCTCGCCGCGCTCGTGCAGAGCCCGGTGCCCGTGGTGGTGGTCGGCCAGCTCGGCGCGGACGCTCCGGTGGACAACGTGCGTACCGACTCCCGGCACGGTGTCGGCCTGGCCGTCGACCACCTGGTCGGCGCCGGCCGGCGGCGCATCGGCTTCGTCAACGGCCCGCTCGACACCGTCCCCGGCGCTGCCCGTGACGCCGGCTTCCGCGCCGCCCTTGACCGGCACGGCATCGACCTCGACGAGGACCTGGTCGAGGTCGGCGACTTCCGGTACGCGGCCGGGCGGGCGGCCACCGAGCGGTTGCTGGCCCGGGCCCGCCCGGACGCGCTGGTCTGCGCCAACGACCTGATCGCCGTCGGGGCGCTGCACGCGCTGCTCGCCGCCGGGCACCGGGTGCCCGAGGACGTGGCCGTGGTCGGCATGGACGACACCGAGCTGGCCCAGATGATGTTCCCGCAGCTGTCCAGCGTCTCCCTGGGCTCGGCCGAGCGTGGTCGGCGCGCCGCCGAGCTGCTGCTGACCCGGATCGCCGACCCGAGCCTGCCGCCCCGCCGTGAGCAGGTGCCGCCGAGCCTCGCCGTACGCGCGTCCAGCCGGGCCGCGGTGCCGGGGCCCCGCCCGTCGACCGAGGAAGTGGGCTCATGACCGCCGTGGCCGAACGGCCGGACGTCGCGCGGCCCGGAAAGCCCCGCGGCTCCGCCCGGTCCCGCTCCGACCGGACCGCCATCTACCTGCTGCTGCTCCCGTCGCTGCTGCCCATCCTGGCGCTGTCGGTCTTCCCGCTGCTGCGCGGCATGTATCTCGGTTTCACCGACGCCCGGGCCGGCCGCAACGTCGAGGTGAGCTTCACCGGCCTGGAGAACTACCGCGAACTGCTCGGCGACGAGCTGTTCTGGAACTCCTTCAAGGTCGGTCTGCTCTGGGCCTTCGGGGTGACCGTGCTGCAGTTCGTGCTCGCCCTGGGCCTGGCGCTGCTGCTCAACCAGCGGTTGCGGTTGCGCGGCGTGGCCCGGGTGCTGGCGGTGGTGCCGTGGGCGATGCCGCCGGTGGTGGTGGGCATCCTGTGGAAGCTGGTCTACCACCCGGACGCCGGCCTGCTCAACGAGTTCTTCCACCGGGTCGGCGCGGACGGGCTGCGCACCAACTGGCTCGGCGACTTCGGCACCGCGCTGCCCGCGGTGATCATCGTCGGGGTCTGGGCGGGCATGCCGCAGACCACCGTCGTACTCCTGGCCGGCCTGCAGGGCGTGGCGCGGGAGCTGCACGAGGCGGCCGCGGTGGACGGCGCCAGCACCTGGCACCGGTTCCGGCACGTCACGCTGCCGGCGCTCATGCCGGTGATCGTGGCGATCACCTCGCTGGACTTCATCTGGAACTTCAACTCGTTCGGGCTGGTCTACGTGCTGACCGCCGGCGGGCCGGGCGGCAAGACGATGCTGCCGATGCTCTTCGCGTACGAGGAGGCGTTCCGCTACGGCAACTACGGCTACGCCGCCGCACTCGGAAACGTCATGGTCGTGATCATCGTCGCGCTGCTCGCCGTCTATCTCCGTCGCCGGTTGAGGGAGGCGAACTGACATGATCGGAAAGCCGAGCCGTACCGGGCGGACGCTGCAGTACGTCGCGCTGACCGGGTACCTGATCTTTCTCGGGTTCCCGCTGGTCTGGCTGCTCTCCACGGCCTTCAAGCCGCCCCGGGAGCTGGTCCAGCTGCACCCGACGCTGGTGCCGGTCAACCCGACGGTGCAGAACTTCGTGCAGGCGTTCACCGAGCAGGAACTCGGCCGGGCCGCGCTGAACAGCCTCCAGGTCTCACTGGCCTCGGCGGTGCTCACCGTGCTGGTGGCGCTGCCCGCCTCGTACGCCCTGGCCCGGTTCCGCAGCAGGCTCGGCACCGCCGCACTGGGCTGGGTGCTGCTGTCCCAGCTCTTCCCGTTCGTACTGCTGATCATCCCGATCTTCCTGGTGCTGCGGCAGGTCGGGCTGGCCAACACGCACGCCGGGCTGGTGCTGATCTACGTGGTGTGGGCGCTGCCGTTCGCGCTGTGGATGCTGCAGGGCTTCGTCCGCAACATTCCCCGCGAGCTGGAGGAGGCCGCCTCCGTCGACGGCGCCAGCCGGCTGCAGGTGCTGCGACGGGTGGTCTTCCCGCTGCTCGCCCCCGGCGTGGTGGCCACCGCGCTGTTCTCGTTCATCTCCGCCTGGAACGAGTTCTTCTTCGCCCTTGTGCTGATCAAGACACCCGAGCTGGCGACCCTTCCGGTCGCGCTGGCCCGGTTCGTCGGTATCGAGGGCACCGCCCGCCTGGGCCCGCTCGCCGCCGGCTCGCTGCTGGCCACGCTGCCCAGCCTGATCTTCTTCGCGTTCATGCAACGCCGGCTCTCGTCCGGGTCGCTCGCCGGCGCGGTCAAGGGCTGACCCCCACCCACCACCGAGGAGGTAACCCCCATGTTCCGCAGCAGATTCCGTCGACTCGCCGCGGCCGCCGCGGTCGCGGTCGTCGGCCTCGGCGCACTCACCGCGTGCGGTGACGGCGGCGACGACGAAAGCACGTCCGGCCCGGTCAAGCTTCGCTTCCTCAGCCTCGCCTGGCAGAAGGAGTCGTTGCAGGCCAACAAGGACCTGGTCGCCAAGTGGAACGCCGAGCACCCGGACATCCAGGTCGAGTACGTCCAGGGTGACTGGAACTCGATCCACGACCAGCTGCTCACCTCGTTCGAGGGCGGCGACGCCGCCGACATCGTGCACTACGAGGCCTCCGCGATCGGCGAGTTCAGCAAGCAGGGCTACCTCGCCGACCTGTCGAAGCTCGTCTCCGACGACCTGAAGGGCCAGATCGACCAGGGCATCTGGGACACCGTCACCTACGACGGCAAGGTCACCGGCGTGCCGTTCCTGCTGGAGTCGCAGGTCGTCATCGCCAACAAGAAGCTGCTCGACGCCGCCGGCATCGCGGTGCCGCCGGCCGACGGCGGCTGGACCTGGGACGAGTTCCAGGCCAACGCGCAGAAGCTCACCAAGCCCGGCCAGTACGGCGTGGCGTGGGCGCTGAAGTCGCCGACCAACCGGGTGCTGAACCTCGCCCTCAACTACGACGGCAAGTTCTTCTACACCGAGGGCGGCAAGACCGAGGTCAAGGTCGGCGATGCGGAGAAGGAGGTCCCGAAGCGCATCCACGACATGATCTACACGACGAAGTCCGCCACCCCGGAAGCCCTCGGCATGAGCGGCGCCGACACCCTGCCCGGCTTCTTCGGCGGCAAGTACGCGATGGTTCCCGGCTCGGTCTCGCTGCGCCAGCAGATGGTCGAGCAGGCGCCGGCCGGCTTCGAGTGGGTCACCCTGCCGCCGGTCAAGGGGCTGTCCAGCAAGCAGGCGGCCAACCCGCAGACCCTGTCGATCGCCGAGGACTCCAAGCACAAGAAGCAGGCCGCCCAGTTCCTGGAGTTCTTCCTCAACCCGACCAACATGGCCACCCTCGCCAAGGGTGACTGGCTGGTGCCCACCGGCAAGCAGGCCAACCAGGAACTGGTCAAGCTCACCGGCGGCAAGCAGGGCTGGGACGTCGCCGCGGACAGCGCCGCCGACCTGACCGTCGCCCCGTTCCAGATGGCCGACGGCTACCCGGAGTGGAAGACCAAGTACGCCACCCCGGCCCTCCAGCAGTACTTCGCCAACAAGATCACTCTGGACCAGCTCGGTACGCAGCTGGTCGACGGTGGCAAGCAGGTTCTGAGGTAACGATGTCTCTCCTTCTCGACAAGTCGGTCGGATGTCTCGTCGGCGCCGCCGTGGGCGACGCCCTCGGCGGAGCAACCGAGACGGCACTTCCCGAGCAGATCCGCGCCCGCTTCGGCGGCTGGGTGGAGGGCATCGTGCCCCCGTACCACGCCGACTGGGCCACCGCGCGGCCACTCGCGCCGTACCACAAGGGCGACGGGCACATCACCGACGACACGTTGATGACCCACGCGCTGGTGCGGGCGTACGCGGCCAAGCGGGACCACCTCGACGCCTTCGACGTGGTGGAGCTGCTCGTCCCCGACCTGATCGAGCGGGTGGTGTACATCCCGGACCTGGAGCGGGAGGGGGTGACCTTCCACCGTCTCGCCGCGGCCGAGCGGTGGTTGGTCACCCGCCTGCACCACGCGCACGTCGACCCGCGCGAGGGCGGCGTGGGCAACATCGTCAACTGCGGTGCGGCCATGTACATGGCCCCGGTCGGCATCGTCAACGCCGGCGACCCGGCCGGGGCGTACGCCGAGGCGGTGGAGATCGCCGGGGCGCACCAGCACAGCTACGGGCGGGAGGCCGCGGCGGTGTTCGCCGCTGCGGTCGCCGCCGCCGCGACTCCCGGCGCCGGCGTCGAGGACGTCGTCACCGCCGCGCTCGACGTGGCCCGCGACGGCACCCGCGCCGCCATCGACGCGGTGGTCAAGGAGGCCCGGGGGTACGACGACTGGCGGGCCGCCATCGCGCCGCTGCGCGCCGCGGTGGCCCCCTACGACACGGTGGGTGAGGAGTACCGCAACCCCGGCCTGGGCGCCCGGCGACCCAGCCGGCTGCACGCCATCGAGGAACTGCCGGTGGCCATCGGCATGCTCGTCGTGGCGGGCGGCGACTACCGCGCGGCGGTGCTCGGCGCGGTCAACTACGGCCGGGACGCCGACTCCACCGCCACCATGGCCGGGGCGATCGCCGGGGCGCTCGGCGGCGCGGCGGCGGTGCCCGCCGAGTGGTCCGAGGCGGTCGCCAGCGCCTCGCGCACCGACCTGGTCGAGCCGGCCCGCACCCTCGCCGCGGTGGCCACCGAGGTCTACGACCGCGACCGGGCCCGGTTCGCCCGCCGCGCCGAGCGCTTCGCGGGCCTGGCCGGGGGCCCGGCGGCCGCCGCCGTGCCGGCTCAGCCGACGGGTGGCGCGGCCCAGGAGGCTACGCGGTGAGAATCACCTGGGTGCAGCCGGAGGACCTGCTGCCGCACGAGATCGCGGCCAGCCGGGACGAGGGCCGTGACGTGGGGGAGATCGCGCGGCGGTGGACCGCGGCCGGCGGTGAGCTGACCCCGCCGGTCAGCGGCGCCTCGGCCACCCCGGCCCCGGCGCGGTTGCGCGCGGTCGCCACCGAGCTGCTCGACGCCGCCGACGCGCTGCCGGCCGCCGCGTCCGCCGACGAACCGGACGACCTCGCCGCCGTCCGGGCCGGCTGGCCGGCGACCTGGTCGCTGCCGGCCGGCCCGGCGGCGTACGACCGGCTGCACGGTGCGTGGCTCGGCCGGGCGGTGGGCTGCCTGCTCGGCAAGCCGGTGGAGAAGATCCCCCGGCACGGGATCCGGGAGATCCTGGTCGCCACCGGCCGATGGCCGCTGCGGGACTGGTTCACCGCGCGGGGCCTGCCCGCCGATGTGGCGGCCCGGTGGCCGTGGAACCGGCGCAGCGCCCCGACCAGCCTGGCCGAGAACATCGACGGCATGCCCGAGGACGACGACCTGAACTTCGCGCTGCTGGCGCTGCGCGTGCTGGAGACGTACGGGCGGGGGTTCACCAGCGCCGACGTGGCCCAGGCATGGCTGGACTGGCTGCCGGGCGGGCGGGTCTTCACCGCCGAGCGGGTGGCCTACCGCAACCTGCTGCTCGGGCTCGCCCCGCCGGCCACCGCGCGGCGGCACAACCCGTTCCGGGAGTGGATCGGCGCGCAGATCCGCACCGACGTCTACGGGTGGGTCAACCCGGGTCGGCCGGACCGGGCCGCCGAGCTGGCCTGGCGCGACGCCACGGTCAGCCACGTCCGGGGCGGCGTGTACGGGGCGATCTGGGTGGCCGCCATGGCGGCGGCCGCCACGGTCGCCGCCGACGTGGACGAGGTGCTCGACGCCGGGGAGGCGGTGCTGCCGCCTCGCAGCCGGTTCGCCGTGACGGTCCGCGAGGCGCGGGCGCTGGGTGCCGGCACCGACGACTGGGAGGCCGTGGTGGACGAGCTGTACGCCCGGCACGGGCACCTGCACTGGGTGCACGTCCGCAACAACGCCGCCCTGGTCGCCGCCGCGCTCGCGTACGGGCGGGGCGAGCTGGAACGGTCGATCTGCGCGGTGGTCAGCGGCGGCTGGGACACCGACTCCACCGGCGCCACCGTCGGGGCGGTCACCGGGGCACTGACCGGCGCGTCCAGGCTGCCCGACCGCTGGGTCGCCCCGCTGCGCGGCCGGCTGGCCAGCAGCATCGCCGGCTTCGACGGCATCGGCTTCGACGAGCTGGCCGCCCGGACCGCCGCCCTCGCCGAGACCGGCGCGCCGGCCGGGAGCACCGAGACCGGCGCGTCGGCCGGGAGCACCTCGGGCGGCACGCGGTGAGCGCGCGGGTGGTCGTGGTCGGCAGTGCCAACCTGGACCTGGTGGTCAGCACACCGCAGCTGCCCCGCCCCGGCGAGACGGTGCTCGGCGGTGACTTCCGCACCGTGCCCGGCGGCAAGGGCGCCAATCAGGCGGTCGCGGCCGCCCGGGCCGGTGCCGCCTGCGAGTTCGTCGGCGCGGTCGGCAGCGACGAGTTCGGCCGGCAGCTACGCGACAGCCTCACCGGCGCGGGGGTGGACGTGCGCGGCCTGCGCACCGCCCCCGGCCCGTCCGGGGTCGCGCTGATCGCCGTCGACCAGGCCGCGGAGAACTTCATCGTCGTCGCCCCCGGCGCCAACGCCGCGTTGACCGATCTCGACGCCGCCGACCGGGCGGCGATCGGCGCCGCCGACGTGCTGCTGCTCCAGATGGAGGTACCGCTGCCCACCGTCGTCCGGGCCGCCGACCTCGCCCGCGCCGGGGGCACCACGGTGGTGCTCAACGCCGCCCCGGCCGCCCCGCTGCCGGTGGAGCTGCTCGACCTGGTCGACGTGCTGGTCGTCAACGAGCACGAAGCGGCCGTCGTCGCCGGGATGTTCTCCGACGACCCGGCGGCGCTGCTCGACGCGCTGCTGGCGCTGGTGCCCCGGGTGGTGCTCACCCTCGGCGCGCGCGGCGCCGCGTACGCCGACCGCCAGGGTGTGCGGCGCACCGTCGCGGCGCCGGTGATCGACGCGGTGGACACCACCGCCGCCGGTGACGCGTTCACCGGCGCGCTCGCGGTCGGCTGGGCCGAGCGCGGCGGGGTGCTGGACGCGGACGCCGTCACCGACGCCCTGCGCTGGGCGTGTGCCGCCGGCGCCGCCTGCGCGCAGCGCCCCGGCGCGTCGACGGCCCTGCCCGAGCGGGCCGCCATCGACGCCCTGTACGCCACGACCTACCGAGGTACCGAGTGAGCTTCAACCCGTACGTGCCGCGCCCGATCGACCGGCCCACCGAGGTGCCGCTCGGCGTGCACGCCGACCTGACCACCCTGGACGAGGCGAAGATCTTCGCGGCTCCGGCCGACCCGGCCGAGTGGCCGGCCTGGCGCGAGCAGCTCACCCGCTGGCGGGCCGACGCCCGGGAGCGGATCGGCTACACCGGCGCCCACTACGACGAGATACCCGGTGACTGCTTCACCGTCTGCCTCGCCTGGCTGTGGGACGAGACGCTCTACGACCACGAGCGGGGCGTCTTCACCGTCGAGGAGTTCCTCGACGCGGCCGAGCGGGACTTCGGCGGCTACGACGGGGTCGTGCTCTGGCACGCGTACCCGGTGATCGGCCTGGACGACCGCAATCAGTTCGACTTCTACCGGGACGTGCCGGAGCTGTCCGAGGTGGTGCGCGCCTTCCAACGGCGCGGGGTGCGGGTGTTCGTGGACTACAACCCGTGGGACACCGGCACCCGGCGGGAGACCGGCACCGACGCCGAGGAGGTCGCCGCCCTCGCCGGCAAGCTCGGTGTCGACGGCGTCTTCCTGGACACCCTCAAGGAGGGCGCCGGCGAGCTGCGCCGCGAGTTGGACGCCGTCCGCCCCGGCCTGGTACTGGAGGGGGAGAGTCGGGTGCCACTGGCCCGCGTCGCCGACCACGCGATGTCCTGGGCGCAGTGGTTCGCCGACTCGGAGGTGCCCGGCGTGCTGCGGGCCAAGTGGTTCGAACGCCGGCACGTGCTGCACCACACCCGCCGCTGGCACCGCAGCCACCTCGACGAGCTGCACTCCGCCTGGCTCAACGGCGTCGGGGTGCTCGTCTGGGAGAGCGTCTTCGGCGTCTGGGTCGGCTGGAACGAGCGCGACAGGGCGGTCCTGCGGGCCATGCGCCGGGTGCAGACCAGCCACGCCGCGTGGTTGCGCGCCGAGGACTGGGTCCCGCTCGCCGACCACCCCGGCGAGGGCCGGGTGTACGCGTCTCGCTGGACGCACGACGACGAGTCACTGTGGACGGTGGTGAACCGGGGTGATGACCACGATGGGCCCTGGCTGGTCACCGAGCCGCGGGCTGATCGCCGCTTCGTCGACCTGGTCACCGGCGCGGAGCTGACCGTCATCCCGACCGCCGACGGCCGGGTGGCCGTGGGCGGGCCGCTGCCCGCCGGGGCGATCGCCGCCGTGGTCGCCACCACCGACGCCGGCCTGCCGGCGCACCCCGCCCCGGTCGGTGACCCGTCCTTCCCGGTCCGCGCTGCGGTGCGCGTGCGGACCCCGTGGGCGCCCCGCGCCGCCGTGCCGTCGGGCATGGTCGCCGTCGACGGGGGCCGGCGGGAGCTGCTGGTCCGCCACCGGGTCCGGGAGACCGGGCTCTACGGCGAGACCCCGTACGTGGACGAGTGGAAGCCGCTGCCACCCCGGCTGCACCACACCGGCACGCTGCGCCGTAGCGTCCGGCTCGGCCAATTCGCCATCGACACCCACGAGGTCACCCACGGCCAGTACGCCGAGTTCCTGCGCGCCACCGGCTACCGCCCGGTGCGTCCCGAGCGGTTCACCGCCGGGCAGGGGCCCGCCGACGCCCCGGTCACCGGGGTGGAGCTCGCCGACGCGCGGGCGTACGCGGCGTGGGCCGGACTGCGGCTGCCCACCGAGGACGAGTGGCAGGTGGCCGCGGAGGCGGGGTTGCTGGCCCGCCGGGAACCGCTGGTGTGGAACCTCACCGAGAGCGAGCACTCCGACGGCCGCACTCGGTTCGCGATCCTCAAGGGCGGCGCCGCGTACCGTGCCGAGGGCTCCGACTGGTACCTCGACGGCGGCCCGCAGCCCCCGGACGTGTCGGTGAAGCTGCTGCTGCTCGGCGCCGGCCTGACCCGCTCCGACCAGGTCGGCTTCCGCTGCGCGGCCGACCTGGCGTCCGACTCGGGGGAGTCCCGTTGACCGCGCCCCTGGCCGGCGTGAAGGTCGTCGACCTGGCCACCCTGTTCGCCGGGCCGCTCGCCGCGGCGTTCCTCGGCGACTTCGGCGCCGACGTGATCAAGGTGGAGCACCCGGCCAAGCCGGACCCGTCGCGCGGGCACGGCCCGGCCCGGGACGGCGTCGGCCTGTGGTGGAAGGTGCTCGGCCGCAACAAGCGCACCGTCACCTGCAACCTGTCCGACCCGGCCGGTGCCGACCTGCTGCGCCGGCTGCTCGCCGACGCCGACGTGCTGGTGGAGAACTTCCGCCCCGGCACGCTGGAACGGTGGGGGCTCGGCCCGGCCGAGCTGCACGCGGTCAACCCCCGGCTGGTGGTCGCCCGGATCAGCGGCTTCGGTCAGGTCGGCCCGTACGCCCGCCGGCCCGGATTCGGCACCCTCGCCGAGGCGATGAGCGGCTTCGCCGCCGCCACCGGGGAACCCGACGGTCCACCGACCCTGCCGCCGTTCGGGCTGGCCGACTCGGTGACCGCGCTGGCCGCCGCCTACGCGGTCATGCTGGCGCTGCGCGCCCGTGACCTCACCGGCACCGGTCAAGTGGTGGACCTGGCCATCATCGAGCCGATCATGGCGATGCTCGGCCCGCAGATCACCTGGTACGACCAGCTCGGCTACATCCAGCCGCGGCTGGGCAACCGCTCCAACAACAACGCCCCGCGCAACACCTACCGCTGCGCCGACGGGCGGTGGGTGGCGGTGTCGACCAGCGCGCAGAGCATCGCCGAGCGGGTGATGCGGCTGGTCGGCCGCCCCGAGTTCATCGACGAGCCGTGGTTCGCCACCGGCAGTGGCCGGGCCGCGCACGCCGACGAACTCGACGCCGCGGTGAGCGCCTGGGTCGCCCAGCGCGGCCGGGACGAGGTGGTGGCCGCGTTCGAGGCGGCCGAGGCGGCGGTCGCCCCGGTCTACGACGTACGGGACATCCTCGCCGACCCGCAGTACGCCGCGCTCGGCACCGTCCGCACCGTGCCCGACGAGGAGCTGGGGGAGGTGCGGATGCAGAACGTGCCGTTCCGGCTCTCCGACACCCCGGGGGAGATCCGGCACGCCGGGCGCCGGCACGGCCAGGACACCGACGAGGTGTTCCGCGCCCTCGGCCTCGACGACGCCGACCTGGCCGCACTCCGCGACAAGGGAGTGATCTGAGTGCTGCTGACCTGGCTCTACGTCCCCGGCGACCGGCCGGACCGGTTCGCCAAGGCGGTCGCCTCCGGCGCCGACGCGGTCATCCTCGACCTGGAGGACGCGGTGGTCGCCGGTCGCAAGGCGTACGCGCGGGACGCGGTCGCCGACTTCCTCGCCGAGCCGCACCCGGTTCCGGTGCAGGTGCGGGTCAACGAGCTGACCGGCCCGGACGTCGACGCCGACCTGGCCGCGGTCGCCGGCCGGCCGGGGCTGGCCGGGTTGCGGCTGCCGAAGGTCGAGTCACCGGCGAGCGTCACCGCGCTGGCCGGCCGGGTAGACGCCCCGCTGCACCCGCTGATCGAGTCGGCGCTCGGCCTGGAGGCCGCGTACGCCATCGCCAGCGCCCACCCGGCGGTCGCCTCGGTCGGTCTCGGCGAGGCCGACCTCCGGTCGGACCTGGGTGTCGACGACGCCGGGTTGGCCTGGGCGCGCGGCCGGGTGGTGGTCGCCGCCCGCGCGGCCGCCCTGCCCCCGCCGGCCATGTCGGTGTACGCCAACGTCGCCGACGCCGACGGGTTGGCCGCCTCCTGCGCGGTCGGCCGGCGCCTCGGCTTTCTCGGCCGGGCCGCCATCCACCCCCGGCAACTACCGGTGATCGCCGAGGCGTTCCGCCCGGCCGAGGGGGACGTGGCCCGGGCCGAGGAACTGCTGGCCGCGGTGGCCGAGGCGCAGACCCGGGACTCGGGAACCGTGGTGCTGCCGGACGGCCGGTTCGCTGACCGGGCGATGGTGGCCGCCGCCCGGCGGACCGTCGACCTGGCTGCCCGCTACGCCGCCTGGGCTGCGCCGCGCCGACCCGGCGTTGTCCATGGCAGAGCGCCGACGGCCGGCACCTGTGCGGGAGCATAGGCACGATCCAGGTTCGCCCAGCAGTCGATGTCCGCGATCTGCCGAAACAGACCATGCCTGACCAGGGTGTTTCGAAGATCGTCAGAGCCTGTGAGATCCATCGCTGCCGGGATGGTCGGCGTCGGCCGCACCGTTGTCCAGGGTGTGCCAGAAACGGACGTCGTGGTCATCGGGGCGGGACAGGCGGGGTTGTCCAGCGCCTACCACCTGCGCGCCTCCGGTCTCGACTTCGCGGTGCTCGACGCCGCCCCGGCACCCGGTGGGGCGTGGCAGGAGCGGTGGCCGACGCTGCGGATGGAGACGGTGCACGGGATCTTCGACCTGCCCGGGCTGCGCTTCCCGCCGCCGGCGCCCGACGAACGGGCCGCCGACGCAGTGCCCGCGTACTTCGCCTCCTTCGAGAAGGAGTTCGGGATCGACGTACGGCGGCCGGTCGCCGTCACGGCCGTCCGGGACAACGACGACGGAAGGCTGCTGGTCGAGTCCGATCACGGCACGTGGACTACGCGAGCGCTGATCAACGCCACCGGCACCTGGACCAGACCCTTCGTACCGCACTATCCGGGTCAGGAGACGTTCCGCGGGCGGCAGCTGCACACCGCCGACTACCGCGGGCCGCAAGAATTCGCCGGGAAGCGCGTGGTGGTGGTCGGTGGCGGAGCGTCGGCCGTGCAGCTCCTGGCCGAGATCGCCGACGTCGCAGCGGCGACCACCTGGGTCACGCGCCGACCGCCGGTGTTCCGTGACCGGTCGGAATACACGGAGGAGTACCGACGCGACGTCGTCGCCAAGGTGGAGGCACGGGTACGCGCCGGCCTGCCGCCGGGAAGCGTCGCCAGCGTCATCGACCTGCCGTGGACGCCGCAGATGGCGCAGGCCCGCGAGCGCGGTGTCCTCGTACGCCGGCCGATCTTCGACCGGATCGCCCCCGACGGCGTGGAGTGGCGCGACGGCGCGCGACTGGAGGCCGACGTGATCCTGTGGTGCACCGGCTGGCGGCCGGCGCTGGACCACCTGGCTCCGCTGCGGCTACGCGGGCCCGGCGGCGGCATCGTCATGGACGGCACCCGGGTGGTCGCCGACCCGCGGATCCACCTCGTCGGCTACGGGCCGTCCGCGAGCACCGTCGGCGCGAACCGTGCCGGGCGGTCAGCGGTACGGGAGCTGCGCGCTCTCCTGACGGCGGCACCCGCCGCGTAGCCACGCCGACTCCAACGCTGCCCGTGAGCAGTCCGTGTCGTCACCGGCCGCGCAGCCGCCACGCCGCGACCGCCGCGACCACCAGCAGGACCACCAGGACCGGGCCGCCCGTCAGGACGATCAGGCCCGCGCCGATGTTGGCGCCGATCACCCCGGCGGTCAGCACCCGCCCGGCGTAGCCGGCCAGCGCGCCGGCCGCGACGAGCGGCAGCAGCACCGCCCACCATCGGGGATCCACTTGGCGTACGACGGTGCCGCGCACCAGCACGCCGAGGGCGACCAGGGCGGCTACGCAGGCGAGGACGCCGACGATCCGGTCCCCGGCCGCGCCGAGGCTCACCGGGCGGACCGTGTAGTCGAGGGCGGTGCCCTCGGCGGCGAGCCGCCGGGCCTGGCCGCTGGTCAGGTCGCCGATCAGCCACCAGGCCGCGACCGGTGTGGCCAGGACCAGCAGAAGTGACGGGAGCAGGATCGAGGGGCGGTACGGGGTCGGCATGGCGCTGCCTCTTCTCGGGCGGGACCGGTTCGCCGGCCAGTATGCGGGGAGGCGCCCTCTGTTCGGCATTCCTTGACCTTGACCTTCGGGGAAGGCCCAGCCTGGGGCGTGCCGGCCGCGGTGGCCGGTGCGAGGAGGATGTCGACGTGGAACTGCTGACCATCGGGGCGTTCGCCCGGGCGGCGGGCCTGACGCCGAAGGCGTTGCGCCTGTACGACGAGATGGGACTGCTGCCGCCCACCGCGGTCGACCCCGAATCCGGTTACCGGCTCTACACGCCGGATCAACTGGACCGGGCCCGGCTGATCGCCACGCTTCGCCGTATCGGTATGCCGCTCGCGGAGATCCGCAGGGTGTGCGACCTTCCGCCGGCCGGGGCGGCCGAGGCGGTCCGCAGCTGGTGGCAGCACGTCACGGCGGACACCGCGGCCCGCAGCCGCGTCGCCACCCACCTCGTGGACCTCCTCTCCGGAAGGGACACGACCATGTCCGACCCGAACCAGACCCTCGGCCTCCGCTACGCCGTCCGCTGCGAGACCGGAACGGTGCGGGACAGCAACGAGGACACCGCGTACGCCGGCTCGCAGCTGCTCGCCGTCGCCGACGGCATGCGGGGACCCGGCGGTGCCGCTGCCAGCGCCGCCGCCATCGACGCCCTCAGGGCGTTGGAGCCCGCCGACGTTCCGGCCACCGAACTGCTCACCCTGCTGGCCGACGCGGTCGCCGACGTCGACCGCGTTGTCCGCCGGGCGGCGGCCGAGGACCACCAGCCGGTCACTACTGTGACGGCGCTGCTGCGCTGCGGCAGCCGGCTCGCGCTGGTCCACGTCGGCGACACCCGGGCGTACGTGCTGCGGGGCGGCGAGCTGTCCCAGCTGACCCGGGACCACACGTACGTGCAGTCGCTGGTCGACCAGGGTGCGCTCGGCGCCGAGGAGGCCGCCACCCACCCGCAGCGGGCCCTGCTGGTCCGGGCGATCGGGGCCGGCGGCACCCCGGTGGAGGCCGACCTGGCGCTGCGTACGGCGGTCGTCGGCGACCGTTACCTGCTCTGCTCGGACGGGCTCTCCGCGGTCCTCGACCGGGCCGAGCTGTCCGCGACCCTCGGCACGGCCGCCGACCCGGGCGACGTCGTGGATCGGCTGACGGAACTGGCGTACGAGCACGGCGCACCCGACAACATCGCCTGCGTCGTCGCTGACGTCGTCGCCGCCTGACGCGCACCTCGCCGGCCCTTCGCTGCGTCCCCGGGCGGAGGGCCGGCATGGTGGGCGCCTCCGGTGCGGTCGAGCCCCGGCCCGGTCGCCGGATGCCCCCGGTGCCCGAGGATGGCCGGCACCGCCACGGCCCCGAGGGTGGCCGGCACCGCCACGGCCCCGAGGGTGGCCGGCACCGCGACGGCGTCGCGGACGGCCTGCTCCGTCCCTGTCGAGCTGCCCCCACGAACGGGGCAGCGCCCGCCGAGCCAGGGCAGATCCAGATCTTGGACATTTACCGTCCGCGGCGGACGGCAAATGTCCGAGATCTGCGGGACGACCGTCCAGGAGGCCGGATTCGTCGGGGTCCGCGAGGACGGATGGTGCGGCAGCGGCTGGTCTCACAGACGGGGCAGCTCGACAGGCGCCGGGTGAGGGCCTTCCGCCCCGCAGCCGGTCGGACCGGGGCACAACGACCGCTAGGCAGAACGGACCTGTGCGCCCTCCGCGCGGGATCGACCGTCGGGCTCCCGACCGCCCCCGCTGAGCGTGTCCACCGCACGCGCCCCGACCGAACCGATGACCACGGAACCGATGACCACCGGGCGATGACCACCGGGCGACGGCGACCGGGCGATGACGACCGGGCCGGTCTTCTACGCGGTGGGCCGGGTCAGGGTCCCGGGCTCCGGGCGGTGGCCGTCGGCGCGGGCTGCCGGCGGCAGCGCCGCCGGGGCGGGCCCGGTCGAGTCGCGTACCACCAGGAGGTGCCCGGTCGGGCGGCGCCGGGGGCGGGTCGACCGGGGTTTGAGCGCGAGTGAGAGCGCCATCCGACCCATGTCGGTCATCGGCAGCCGGATGGTGGTGAGGCTGGGGGCGAGGTCGGCGGCGACGGAGACGTCGTCGAATCCGACGACCGACATCCGCTCGGGCACCGGGATGCGGTGCGCGCGCAACGTCGACAGCACGCCGATCGCCATGGCGTCGTTGAGCGCGACGATCGCGGTGGTCTCCGGGTGGTGGCGGAGGATCCGCTCGGCGGCCACCCGGCCACCGTCGCGCGTGAAGTCGGAGTGGACGACCGGAAGGTCGTCAAGGGAGAGCCCGTGCTGCCGCAGCGCCGAGGCGACTCCGGCCAGCCGGTCGGCGACGGTGGTGAGGCCGGCCGTGCCGGCGGCGACCCCGGGCGAGCGCTCGGCCGCCGGCCTCGTTGTCGGGCAGGACCGCGTCGACGCCGAGGGCGTGCCGGCCTATTACGGCGACCCGGCCGCCCTGGCTCTGGAACTCCGCGAGCTCGGCTCGGGCCTCCGCCTCCACCCGGGTGTCGTCGTAGCCGGAACCGGCGATGAGGATGATCCCCACTCGCTGCGCGATGAGGTGGCGCAGCTGCCGCAGCTCCGCGTCCGGGTCCCGGCCGGAGTGGCAGATCTGCACCAGCAGCCCCTCGTCGGCGGCGACCTGGATGACCCCGCCGGCGATCTCGGAGAAGTACGGGTCGTCCACCTGGTGGACGACCAGCCCGACGGTGGAGCTGGCACCGCCGGCGAGGGTCCGGGCGTACGGGTTGGCCACGTACCCCAGCTCCTGGGACACCTGCCGGACCCGCTGGGCCACCTCCTCGCTGACTCCGTCCCGCCCGGCGAGGGCGCGGGACGCAGTCGCCAGCGAGACACCGGCGCGCTCCGCCACGTCGATGAGGCGCAGCCTCGGGCCAGGCTTGGGCATCGGCAACTCCCCGGAAACTTCCCTGTCATCTGACTATTGCCAGTGACGCCGACCACAGCCTAGTCTACGAAAGCGCTTTCGTAAGCGCTTCCGTCCCGGCAAAGGAGCGTCTCGGGATGACAACCCGATTGAAGCGAATCCAGTGGATGACAGCAGTCGGCGCGAGCCTCACCCTCGCTCTGACGGCCTGCGGTGGTGATGGCGGCGGATCGGCCGGGGCCGATGACCCGATCGTGGTGGGGATCTCCCTGCCGCTGACCGGGGACTTCTCCGAGCCGGGCAAGGGCGTCCAGCGCGGCTACGAGGCCTGGGCCAAGATCACCAACGACAAGGGTGGCCTGCTCGGCCGCAAGGTCGAGCTGAAGATCCTCGACGACCAGTCCAACGCCGACCGGGTGGTCGCCGACTACGAGCAGTTGATCGGCAAGGACAACGTCGACCTCGTGGTGGGCCCGTTCTCGACCCGCCTCGTCGTGCCCGCGGCCCGCGTCGCGGAGGAGTACGGCATGCTCTTCGTCGAGCCTGCGGGCGCGGCGAAGGAGGTCTTCCAGCAGGGCTTCAAGAACCTGTTCTACGCCGCCCCGGCGGTGGCCAACGACCACTACAACCACCTCGCCGAGTACATCCTCGCCCTGCCGCCGGACCAGCGGCCGAAGACCGCGGCGTACGCGGCCATGGACGACCCGTTCGCGCAGGGCACGGCGTACGGGCTGAAGGAGAAGCTCGAGGCGGGCGGTGTCCGCACCGTCGTCAACGAGGTCTACCCGCCGAACACCACCGACTTCGGCAGCATCGCGGCGAAGATCGCGGCGTCGAAGGCCGACATGGTGGTGGGCGGCTCCCAGTATCAGGACGGCGTGAACCTCATCGTCGCCCTCCAGCAGCTCAAGTACCAGCCGAAGCTGGCCGCGTTCTCCACCGCCCCGACGAACCCCGAGTTCGCCGCGGCGATCGGCAACAAGACCGAGGGGATCATCTCGCCGACCGGGTACACGCAGGACGCGAAGTACCCGAGCAACACGGAGTTCGTCGAGAAGTACACCGCGCAGTTCGGCTCGCCGCCCGAGGAGGACGAGGCCAACGCGTACACCACCGGCCAGGTCGTCGCGGCAGCGGTCACCGCGGTCGGGTGCGCCGAGCAGGGCGAGTGCCAGAAGAAGCTGGTCGAGTGGGTCCGCACCAACACCGTGGAGACGGTGGTCGGTCCGCTCTCCTGGGACGAGACGGGCAAGCCCAAGGGCGCCCACATGATCCAGCAGTGGGTGGGCGGCAAGATCCAGATCGTGCTGCCGGCCGACGCCAAGGAGACCGAGCTCGTCTACCCGAAGCCGGCCTGGTAGGACGTCATGCCCTCTGGTGCCCTGCTCTTCCAGAGCATCATCCTGGGTCTGTTGCTGGGAGGGCTCTACGCCCTCCTGGCAGCGGGCCTGACCCTCTACTTCGGAATCATGCGGGTCGTGATGATCGCACACTCGGCGTTCCTCATCCTCGCCGCGTACCTCGCGTGGTGGTCCCACAGCCGGCTGGGCGTCGACCCGCTGCTGTCGATGATCGTCACCGTGCCGCTCTTCTTCGCCTGCGGCGTGCTGTTGCAGCGGCTGCTCCTGGCCCGGCTGCGCCCGGTCACGCTGACGATGATGTCGGTCCTGCTGACCTTCGCGATCGCGGTCCTCATCGAAGGTCTGCTGGGCTACGTCTTCACCGGCACCCAGCGGCGCATCCAGCTGGGCTACGGGTCGGCGAGCTTCGGGATCTTCGGCGCCCGCGTCGCGGTCGTCAAGCTGATCGCGTTCGGGCTGGCCGCCGTCGCCCTGCTCACCCTCTACCTGCTGATGAAGAAGACGACGTTCGGCTGGGCGCTTCGCGCGACCATCCAGCACCGTGACGCGGCGCGGCTGGTCGGCATCGAGACCGAGCGGGTGGCCGGGTACGGCTTCGGCCTCGGGCTCGCCACCGCGGCCATCGGCGGTACGGCGCTCGCCCTCGACACCACCATCTATCCGTCGCTGCACTGGCACTGGATCGGCCCGCTGATGGCGATCATCGTGGTGGGTGGGCTGGGCAGCGTACCCGGAGCCGCGATGGCCGCGATGGTGCTCGGCATGCTGCAGAGCCTGCTGCAGATCCCGCTGGGTACGACCTGGGCGCAGACGATCTTCTACCTCGCCCTGTTCGCGACCCTGGCGTTCCGGCCACAAGGTTTCTTCGGAGGTCGCCTTGCCCAGCGCTTCTGAGCCGACCACGGCACCGGCGACCACCTCGGCGCCGACCGCCCCGCCCACCGGGGCGGCGACGACCGAGCGCCGCACCGTTGACCGCGTCGTCAAGGTGGTCGCGGTCGTGCTGCTCGCCGCCGCGGTGCTCTCCTTCCCGTCCCTGGCACCCAACCCGTACATCCTCTCGGCGGGTGTGGTCGTGCTCAACTACGCGGTGCTCTCAACGTCGTGGAACTTCGTCGGCGGGTTCACCGGCTACATCTCCCTCGGTCACGGGGCGCTCGCCGGCCTCGGCGGCTACGGCACGGCCCTGCTGATCACGAAGGCCGGCCTGCCGAGCTTCGTGGCCCTGGTGGTGGCGGCGCTGCTGGCGGCCGCCCTCGCCGTACCGATCGGATTCGCCGCACTGCGGGTCCGCGGGGCGTCGTTCGTCATCGTCTCGATCGCGCTGGTGCTGATCCTGCTGCTGGTCTTCCAGAGCTGGGCGTCGGTCACCGGCGGATCGCGGGGACTGGTCGTGCCGCGACCATTCCCGGACCTGCTCCGTCCGGAGCACCACCGGGTCTTCTACTACCTGTTCGCCGGCCTGCTCGTGCTCGCGCTGCTGGCCTGGTGGATGATCGACCGCTCGCGGTTCGGTCTCGGGCTCAAGGCGATCCGGGAGGACGAGGACAAGGCGGAGGCGCTGGGCACGCCGACGTTCGCGTACAAGCTGGTGGTCTTCGTGGTCTCGGCGGCCTTCACCGCCCTGGGCGGCGGGCTCTACGCGCTGTGGTTCGGCGACCTCGACCCGGTCTTCCAGTTCTCCATCCTCACCGGCTCCTACCTGGTGCTGATGGCGCTGCTGGGCGGAGTGCGGAACCTGTTCGGCCCGCTGGTCGGCGCGTTGGTCGTCGGCGTCGGACTGGAGTACTTCAAGGTGGAGTTCGGCGACACACAGCTGCACCTGGTCGCGACCGGTCTGCTGCTCGCCCTGGTCGTGCTCTTCATGCCCGACGGTGTGCTGCCGGCGCTCGGCTCGCTGCTCAACCGGATGCGGCCGGCGCAGAGCTCCATCCGTGAGGTCACGGCCGCGCAGTTGCGCGACGAACGGGCCGCCGCCGCGCCGGCGGCGCAGCGGGAACCGGTCGACGCCACGGCGGCCAGCACCGCCGGCGCGCGGCAACCGTCGACGGAGGAGCGGGCATGAGCGACGTACGGAGTTTGGCGACCGACGGCCTGACGAAGGCGTTCGGCGGGGTGGTTGCGCTCGACGGCGCCACCGTCGAGTTCCGCCACGGCCAGGTCAACGCCCTCATCGGCCCCAACGGGTCGGGCAAGACCACCTTCTTCAACTGCGTCACCGGGATGATCCGGCCGGACGGTGGGCAGGTCACCTACCGCGGGCGGGACATCACCGGCGCGGCACCGCACTCCATCGTCCGCGCCGGCGTGGGTCGTACGTTCCAGCTGTGCCGGGTCTTCCCCCGGATGACGGCGCTGGACAACGTCCTCGCGGCCGTACGGCCGGTCGGCCTGGCCGGCCTGCTGCGCGGCGCCCGCGCCCGCGCGGAGGTCGACCGGGCGCGCGGCTGGCTCACCCGCCTCGGCATCGAGCACCTGGCCGACGTGGAGGCCCGCAACATGTCCTGGGGTCAGCAGAAGCTGCTGGAGCTCGCCGGCGTGCTGATGAGCGACCCGGAGACCGTACTGCTCGACGAGCCGGCCGGCGGTGTCAACCCGGCGCTGCTGGACCGGATCGGCACCCTGGTCCGCGAGCTCAACGCCGAGGGGCGGACCTTCGTGATCGTCGAGCACAACATGGACCTCGTGATGAGCGTCAGTGACCACATCGTGGTGTTCGACCGTGGCCGCCCGATCGCCGAGGGGCCGCCGTCGCTCATCCGCTCCGACGAACGCGTGCTGGGGGCCTACCTTGGCGTCTGAAATCGAACTCGTCGACATCCAGGCCGGCTACGGGCGCGCCGCGCCGGTGCTGCGCGGCCTGACCGTCTCGGTGCCCGCCGGGCAGATCGTCTGCCTCGTCGGCCCCAACGGCGCCGGCAAGTCCACCGTCCTGAAGGTCGCGAGCGGGCTGCTCAAGCCCCGCTCCGGGAAGATCCTGGTCGGCGGCGTGGACGTGACCGGGCAGGGCCCGCAGCGGATGCTCGCCTCCGGCGTCGCGCACGTCCTGCAGGGCCACAGCGTGTTCCGCGAGATGACCGTGGCGGAGAACGTGCTGCTCGGCGGCTACACGCTGAAGGACAAGGCGCTCATCGCCGAGCGGACGGCCTTCGTCAAGGAGGTCTTCCCGGTGGTCGCGCAGCGGTGGAACTCCCTCGCCGGGCTGCTCTCCGGCGGCCAGCAGAAGCAGGTGGAGTTCGCCCGGTCGATGATGGTCAACCCCAAGGTCGTGCTCCTCGACGAGCCGTCCATGGGGCTGGACCCGAAGGCCACCACCACCGTCTTCGAGCAGGTCGTGCGGATGCGCGACGCCGGTACGGCGGTGCTGCTGGTGGAGCAGAACGCCCGGCGGGCGCTGGAGACCGCCGACCTCGGCTGCGTGCTCGACCTCGGTCGGGTGCACATCTCCGGGCCGGCGCCGCAACTGCTGGCCGACCCGCAGCTCGGCGAGTTGTACCTCGGCGGACGGCCCGCCGAGCCCACGGCGACTCCGAAGCGGTAACACACCCCGACGTACCAGCGGCACACACGAAAGTTGGAGCGTGAGCACGTAAGCGCTTCCGAAAGCGGTTGCGGGCTCCCGCGGGAGCTGAAACGAGGTGTACGCGATGACCAGAACGAGACGGCTCGCCGTCGCCACCGCCGCCGTACTGGCGACCGGTGTGCTGGCGAGCGCCGGGGCGGCCCCGGCGCAGGCGGACCGGACCAACCCGCGGGACGTCCACCCGCACCTGCGATCGAGCCTGGTCGCCTTCTACGACTTCGACCACCCGGTCGAGGGCGACGCGGCGCTGGAGCGGGACCAGGGCCGCTCCGGGACCGAGATCGAACTCGTCAACGGCGGCGCCGACATGCGCGTGGCCGACCACGCCTACCCGGGCAGCGGCGACGCGTTGCAGACCAGCCAGGTGAACCCCGCCCAGGCCGGCAATGACGACTGGAAGGCCGGCATCTGGTCGTCCAGCGGCGTACGGACCCTGCGGCCCTTCGCCGGCACCGGGGGCACCACGGTGATGGGCTGGTTCAAGATGGAGATGGACGCCCCGGCGCTCAACTCCACCACCGCCAACCCGACCGACCGGTTCAACGCCATCGGCCTGGCCGGCGTGCTGACCGGTGACTCCGACGGCCACGGCGTCCGCGCGCTGCTGGAGCTCATCGACGTCAACGGCGAGCTTCGCCTCGTGGCGCTGGGCCGGCGCCTCGACGGAGGCAACTCGCAGACCTTCGCCGCGAGCGAGGACTGGCGCACCCTGCTGCCGAAGGGGGAGTGGGTCCACCTCGCCGCCACCTTCGACTTCAGCACCGGCGCTCTGGCGCTCTACCGCAACGGTGAGCCGCTGGACGGCTTCTACACCCGTACCGACGACCCGTGGCTCGTGTCGGGGCCCGGCCCGCACGTGACCACCGCCTCCGACCCCCGGGGCATCAAGATCGGCGGGAGCTTCCCGCAGGACACGCTGGAGCGGAACCCGTGCGACTGCCGCATGGACGCCCTGATGTTCCTCGACAGCGTGGTCTCGGCGAGCGACGTCGAGAAGCAGTACCGCTACATGGCCCGCTGACCATCCTCCGCACCGCCTCACCCGGAGAAGGAGACCCGCGTGCGCAGTATCGGCAGAATCCGCGGATCCGCGCTGACGGCTGGGCTCACCGCCGCCACGCTCGTCCTGTCCACCCTGGTCGCCGGCCCCGCCGGGGCCGCCGAGCCGATCGACGATCCGGTCGTCGAGATGCCCGTCCAGTCCCGGCTGGGACTGGTCCTGAGCGAGTACGCCAGCTTCCCGCAGTCGTTCCCCAACCCGGCCCCCGTCGACCAGCGGTTGATGCGGACCGCCCGGATCAACACCATCATGGAGCTGCCCGACGGCTCCGGCCGCCGAGCCGTACCGGACCTCAACGGCAAGCTCTACCTGGTGAAGGACGGCGCGCCCCACGTCTACCTCGACGTGGCCGCCACCTTCGCGCCGCAGTTCTTCTCCGGGCGCGGGCTCGGCCAGGGCTTCGGCTACGTCGCGTTCCACCCCGAGTTCGGCAGCAACGGCCGGTTCTACACCATCCACACCGAGCAGGCGTCGCTGGCCACCAGGACGCCGGACCACGCGCAGGCCAACAGCATCTTCCACGGCGTGATCAACGAGTGGACGGCGACCGACCCGGCCGCCGACACGTTCGCCGGCAGCCGGCGCGAGGTGCTGCGGATCGGCTTCGCCGGCCAGGTCCACGGCATCCAGGAGATCAACTTCAACCCCACCGCGAAGCCCGGCCAGAGCGACTACGGGCTGCTGTACCTGGCGGTCGGTGACGGCGGCACCGGCGTGCGCAACACCGAACCGCAGAACCTGGGCATGCCGCACGGCAAGCTGCTGCGCATCGACCCGAGCGGCTCCAACTCCGCCAGCGGGCGGTACGGCATCCCGACGGACAACCCGTTCGTCGACCGGGCCGGCGCCCTGGGGGAGATCTACGCGGTCGGCTTCCGCGACCCGCACCGGTTCAGCTGGGACCCGGCCACCGGCCGGATGTTCCTCGGGCACATCGGCGAGCACGCCATCGAGGCGATCTACGAGGTGCGCGCCGGCGACAACTTCGGCTGGAGTGAGCGTGAGGGCGCCTTCGTCTTCAACAAGTCGGGAAGCGCCTGTGACAAGCTCCTCCCACTGCCGGCGAACGACGCCGAGTACGGCTACACCTACCCGGTCGCGGCGTACGACCACAACCCCGCGCCGGGCTGGAACTGCACCTCGGACGTCGGGGTGGCGGTGGCCGGCGGGTTCGTCTACCGCGGCAACGAGCTGCCCGCACTGAAGGGCAAGTACGTCTTCGGTGACCTCGTCGACGGGCAGATCCTCTACACCGAGGCGCAGGAGATGCGTCGCGGCCACGGTCTGGCCACGATCCACCGGCTGGCCCTGTTCAACACGGCCGGCACCCCCGTGCGGATGCAGGACCTCTCCGCGCCGGGCGCGCCCGGCAACCCGGAGCGGGTCGACCTGCGCTTCGGCACCGACGCGGCGGGCGAGCTCTACATCCTCGCCAAGGCCAACGGCAAGATCTGGAAGGTCACCGGCACCAGGGAGTTCGCCAGCGGCGACGTCGGCGGCACCAAGCTCCACAAGCCCTCCGGGCCGGACAGCTGGGCGCCGGTGACGCCGTCGAAGTGGCAGTTCGACAACGACGAGGTCATCCTCGCCGAGGCGGGCGTGAGCCGGCCGGGCCCGCGTCGTCCGTTCGAGTACGCGGTCGTCACCGACGGGCCGGAGTGGTCCTCGGCGGAGATCGAGGCGGACGTGCGGCTGGACACGCCGGTCGAGGTCAGCAACCGGGACGTGATCATCGTGTTCGGCTGGCGCTCGGACACGGAGTTCTACTACGCCCACCTCTCGACCGACAACACGATCCTGCCGCACAACGGCATCTTCAAGGTCAACAACGCCGACCGGCAGCGCATCGACTACCAGTGGAACGGCCGGTCGCGCGGCGCCAACCCGGCGATCGTCGACGCCGACTGGCACAAGGTGCGCGTCGTCCACCTGCCGGCCACCGGCGAGATCGCGGTCTACGTGGACAACAGCAAGGACCCGCTGATGACCGCGAAGGACACCACGTTCAGCTCCGGGCGGGTCGGCTTCGGCTCGTTCGACAACATCGGCCGGCTGCGTCACCTCACGGTGACCGGCAACCCGGCCTGAACCGGCCCGGCGGGGACGGCGGCGTTGCCGCCGCCCCCGCCGGCCAGCGGCAGTGTGCGGCACCCGGCGGACCGGGTGCCGGGGAACGACGCCTTACCTGGAGGGTGGGACGATGACGGCACGTGTCCCGATCGGAATCGTCATGAACGGCGTGACCGGCCGGATGGGCTACCGGCAGCACCTGGTGCGGTCGCTGCTGGCGATCCGCGAGCAGGGCGGCGTACCGCTGCGCGGCGGGGGCCGGCTCTGGCCGGAGCTCGTCCTGGTCGGGCGCAACGAGGCCAAGCTGAGGGACGTCGCGGCCCGGCACGGGCTGACGGACTGGACGACGGACCTGGGCGCCGCGCTGGCCCGCCCGGACGTCTCGATCTACTTCGACGCCCAGGTCACCAGCGAACGCGAGAAGGCCATCGGGCTTGCTATCGAGGCGGGCAAGCACATCTACACCGAGAAGCCGACCGCCACCACCCTCTCCGGCGCGGTCGACCTGGCCCGGGCCGCCGACGCGGCCGGCGTACGGCACGGCGTCGTGCAGGACAAGCTGCTCCTGCCCGGCCTGCGCAAGCTGGAGCGACTCGTGCGGGGCGGGTTCTTCGGCCGCATCCTGTCGGTGCGCGGCGAGTTCGGCTACTGGGTCTTCGAGGGCGACTGGCAGGAGGCGCAGCGCCCGAGCTGGAACTACCGGGCGGCCGACGGCGGCGGCATCGTGGTGGACATGTTCCCGCACTGGCACTACGTGCTGGAGCAGATCTTCGCCCCGGTCCGGGCGGTCACCGCGCACGTCACCACCCACATCCCGCGTCGATGGGACGAGGACGGCCAGCCCTACGACGCGACCGCCGACGACGCCGCGTACGCCATCTTCGAGCTCGACGGGGGCGCCGTCGCGCAGATCAACTCGTCCTGGGCGGTGCGGGTGAACCGCGACGAGCTGGTCGAGTTTCAGGTCGACGGCACCGAGGGCAGCGCCGTCGCCGGCCTGCGTCGCTGCCGCGTCCAGCACCGGGCCACCACCCCGAAGCCGGTCTGGAACCCGGACCTGCCGTCCACCGACGACTTCCGCTCCCAGTGGCAGGAGGTGCCGGACAACGAGGTGTACGACAACGGCTTCAAGGCGCAGTGGGAGATGTTCCTGCGGCACGTCGCCGAGGACGCCCCGTACACCTGGGACCTGTGGGCCGGTGCGCGCGGGGTGCAGCTGGCCGAGCTGGGCCTGCAGTCGGCGCGCCAGGGCCGGCGCGTCGAGGTGACGGAGCTGCGGTCATGAGCGAGCGTCAGCGAGCGAATCATCGGCCCAGGGCGCTGGTGCCTCATGACGGCACGGAGCGAAGCGGAGTGGCGGCATGAGCGCGAGGGTCGTCCTGCCCGACGGGCCGCTCACCCTGTCCGGCGCGGGCCGCGAACTCGCCACGCCCGGCGCCCGCTTCACCAACCGCGTCGCGTACGCCGCCGCCCACGTCGTCGCCGACCCGCGGGCGGAGAACGTCCCGGGCACGCCGGCGGCCGTGGACTGGGATGCGACGCTGGCCTTCCGGCGGCACCTGTGGTCGTACGGGTTCGGCGTCGCGGAGGCCATGGACACCGCGCAGCGGGGCATGGGCCTGGACTACCCGACCGCGCGCGAGCTGGTGCGCCGGTCGGCGGAGGCGGCCCGCGCCGAGGGCGGCGCGATCTGCGCCGGTGTCGCCACCGACCAGCTGCCGCCCGGCCCGGCCACCCTCGACGAGATCCGCAAGGCGTACGCCGAGCAGCTCGCCGACGTGCAGGACGCCGGCGCCCGGCCGGTGCTGATGTGCAGCCGGCACCTGGCCGCGGCGGCCCCGTCCGCCGACGACTACCTCGACATCTACGGCCGGCTGCTGGCCGAGGCGGACGGTCCGGTGGTGCTGCACTGGCTCGGTCCGGCCTTCGACCCGGCCCTGGCCGGCTACTGGGGTGCCGCCGACCCGGCGCGGGCCGCCGACACCGTGGTGGCGCTGATCGGCGCCCACCATGCCAAGGTGGACGGCATCAAGCTGTCGCTGCTCGACGAGGATTTCGAGGTCGCCCTTCGCCGGCGCCTGCCACCGGGCGTACGTCTCTACACCGGCGACGACTTCAACTACCCGGCCCTGATCCGGGGCGACGACGAGAGCCACTCCGACGCGCTGCTCGGCGTCCTCGCCGCCATCGCGCCTGCGGCCGCGGCGGCGTTCCGGGCGCTCGACGCGGGCGACGTGGCGACCTACGACGAGCTGCTCGCGCCGACGTTGCCGCTGGCCCGGCACCTGTTCGGCGCGCCGACCTTCTATTACAAGACCGGGATCGTGTTCCTCGCCTGGCTCGCCGGGCACCAGGACCACTTCACCATGGTCGGCGGCCTCCAGTCCGGACGGTCACCGGCGCACCTGGGCCGGCTGCTCCGGCTCGCCGACGCCGCCGGCCTGCTGCCCGACGCGGAGCTGGCCGCGCACCGGGCCCGGGCGTTCATGACCACGGCGGGGGTGGCGCAGTGAAGCGGTTCGCGCTCAACTCGGCGACCACCAAGCGGTGGCCGCTGCCGGAGCTGGTCGCCGGCTGCGTCGACGCCGGGGTCACCGGGGTGGGGTTGTGGCGCGAGGATCTGGCCGCGTACGGGGTCGAGCGGGCCGCCGCGCTGGTGCGGGACGCCGGGTTGACCGTCACCTCGCTGTGCCGCGGCGGCTTCTTCGAGGCCCCGGGGTGGCTGGACGAGAACCGGCGGGCGATCGACGAGGCGGCGGCGGTGGGCGCACCCGTGCTGGTGCTGGTCTCCGGCGGGCTGCCCGCCGGCAGCCGGGACGTCGACGCCGCCCGGGCGCACGTCCGGGACGCGATCGGCGAGCTGGTGCCGCACGCGGTCGCCGCGGGGGTCCGGCTCGCCGTCGAGCCGCTGCACCCGATGTTCTGCTCCGACCGGTGCGTGGTGGCCAGTCTCGGTCAGGCACTCGACCTGGCCGCGCCGTACCCGGCGGAGGCGGTCGGTGTCGTGGTCGACACGTACCACCTGTGGTGGGACGACCAGGTATGGACGCAGATCGCGCGGGCCGGTCGGGAGGGACGGATCGCCTGCTTCCAGGTCGCCGACTGGGTGACGCCGCTGCCGGCCGGGGTGCTGCTCGGGCGGGGGCTGCCCGGTGCCGGCTGCGTCGAGCTGCGCCGCTTCCGGGAGGCCGTGGACGCCGCCGGGTACACCGGCCCGGTCGAGGTGGAGGTCTTCGCCGAGGCGGTGTGGGCGCGGCCGGGCCGCGAGGTGCTCGACGAGGCGATCGCCGGCTACCTCACCCACGTGGCCTGATTCGGCCGGCCGCCCCGCCCGAGGGGCGGGGCGGCACGCTCACCGCACGCCGATGCGGGCGATGGGCTCGACCAGCTCCCGCTCCTCGTACGACAGGTGCGACAGCAGGGTGTCGCTGAGCAGGTCGACCGCGGCACGCAGCTCGGCCATCCCGTCCGGGACGGAGACGAACGCCACCAGGGCCCGGTCGACGCGCTCCAGGACGTCGTGGATGAGGTGGTGCTCCTGTTCGAGCCGGTCGATGACCGGGGCGAGCCGGGCGTCGCCGCGGCGCAGGTGCGGGAAGAGCGACCGGTCCTCGATGGTGTGGTGGGTGGTGACCACCCGGCAGTAGGACTCGCAGTAGGTGCCCAGGGTCCACTTGTTCTGCCGCATCGTCATGGTGTTGATGTGGGAGCGGGCCGTGCCGGCGTCGATCGTGCCGGCCGCCACCTGCTCGATCAGGTCGTAGATCTGCGCCAGTTCGGCGCGCAGCCCGTCGTGCACGTCGATGAGGTGCTGGCTGCTGGCCAGGTCGTGCGCCGTGTAGGTGCGGTCGGGGTCGCGTGCCGGGCCGGTCGGGCGGGCCGACTCGTCCCAGACCTGGATGTCGCTGCGGCGGACGCCCTCGTCGGGCGTCGGGACGACGGAGAAGGCGCCCCGGCCGACGGACGCGGGCCGGCCGGTCGCCGGCTGGGGTCCGGCGGGCTCCGCCGGTCGGGGCCCGGCCGCGGCGCCGGAGTCGGCCGAGCCGGCAGCGGAGTCGGCCGGAACGGCGGAGGAGGAGGAGCGCTCGCCGTCGACCAGCTCACGGACGGCGGGCGCCACCTCGGCGGCGAACCGGCGCAGGTCGTCGGGATCGTCGCTGCCGAGGATGAACGTGCTGATCCCGTCGGTCAGCGCGAGGTCCGCCAGTTCCTCGGCCCACTGCTCGGCGGGGCCGTGCAGGGGCCCGCGGCCGACGGTGGCGAACCGTCCGTTGATGTTGAGCAGTCGACGGATGTCGGCCGGCGACCGGCCGGCCTCCCGCGCGGCGTCGTCGATGATCGCGTTGCCCTTGGCGAGGTCTCCGGGCTGCAGGTACGCCAGCGACGGCAGCCAGCCGTCGGCCCGGCGGCCGGTCAGCGCGAGCATGCGGGGCTTGTACGCGCCGAGCCAGATCCCCACGTCGTGGGCGGGGGCGGGGCCGCGCTTCGCGCCGATCACGCGGTGGAACTCGCCGTCGACGCGGACGCCGCCCCGTGCGTCGGCGTCCCACGTCTGGCGGATGATCTCGATGGCCTCCTCGAGGGCCCGCACGCCCTGCGCCGGCGTGAGCCGTCGTCCGCCCATCGCCTCGATGGCGTCCCAGAAGGCACCCGCGCCCAGGCCGAGCTCGACCCGTCCGCCGCTGAGCAGGTCGAGGCTCGCCACGCTGCGGGCGAGCACGGCCGGTGGCCGCAGCGGGAGGTTCGTGACGTTCGCGGAGAGCCGGACCGTGCTGGTGCGGGCGGCGACGAAGCTCAGCAGCGTCCAGGTGTCCAGGAAGGCGGGCTGGTAGGGGTGGTCCTGGAACGTGACCAGGTCCAGCCCGACCTGCTCGGACAGGGCGGCGAGCGCCACGACCCGGGCCGGGTCGGCGTTGCCGGGCGTCAGGAACGACCCGAAGGTCAGCGGGTGGCCGTAGTCGCTCATCGAAGTCCTCCCGTGAAATGCTGTCGGACAGATGTTATGCCATGCAGAACATCTGCTGCCAACAAGGTCTGTCCGGCTCAGCTATTCTCGACGGATGACCGGTGCGACGGCGGCCCACCCACGGCCGGACCCGCTCGACGACGACCTCGGCTGGATGCTGGGCGTCGTCTTCCGCGCCTACGTCAGGGCCGCCGAACGGGCGCTCGACGACATACCCGGTGGCCCCCGGGGCTACCAGGTGCTCACGGCGGCGGTCCGGGAGCCGGTCCGCAACCAGGGCGCGATCGCCGAGGAACTCGGCATCGACCGGACCGTGCTCACGTACCTGATCGACGACCTGGAGCGGCGTGGCCTCGTGGTGCGCCGGGCCGATCCCGCCGACCGCCGCAGCCGCCTCGTCTGCGCCACCGACGAGGGCCGGGTCGCGTGGCGGGAGCGCCAGCAGGCTCTGCGCCACGTGGAGTCGCACCTGCTCGGCACCCTCGATCCCGCCGACACGACGACGTTCCGGACGCTGCTGCAGCGCGTCGCCTGCGCGGCGCAGCGCCTCGACCCGCTGACCGACCTCTGCGAGGCGGTGGCGGAGGCGCGCCCGACCGACGGCGACCCGTCCCCGGAGCGCCCCGGAGCGCGGCGGAAACCCTGAGGTCGACCGTTGTCAGGCCGGCGGATCGCCGCCGGCCCGGACCGCTCAGGAGGCCTGCTCGTCGGCCCGGTCGCGGGGCGGGAACGCCAGGGCGAGGGTGAGGTCGAGCACCGTGGCCGGGTCGTGAAGGCGGTCCCCGTACAGCTCGCGGAGCTTGCCCATCCGGTAGCGCACCGTCTGCGGATGCACGAACAGGTCGGCGGCGACGTCGTCGCGGCGGCCGTGGTGCAGCAGCCAGGAGCGCAGCGTCTCGGCGAGGCGGTCGGCCGTGGTCGGCGGTAGCGCCGCCAGCGGCGCCAGCACCCGGGCGCGCAGGTCGGCGAGGCCCTCCGGGTCCATGCCGAGCAGCAGTTCGGCGAGGTGCGCCTCGGTGTCCAGCGGCGGCCCGTCGTCGGCCGGGAGCAGCCCGAGCGCCAGGGCGCGGGTAGCCCGCTGCCAGGAGTACGTCACGCGCATCCACGGCCGGGCCGGGCCGAGGACGGCGCGGCGGCCGTGCAGCGTCCGGGCGACCTGCCGCCGCCGGTCGCCGTGGGCGTCGGGGACGAGCAGTACGGCCAGCTCCTCGCCGGGCCCGGCGCCGGGCAGGTCGTCGCCGCTCTCCAGGGTCTGCGCCGGCAGCAGCGCGAGCGCCGCGCGCAGGTTCGCCCGGGGCAGGAGTACGACGGTGAGCGTCTGCGGCGGTGGCCAGTCGGCCCGTTCGGCGCTGCGCAGCAGCACGTCCTCGGCCGCGCCGGTGATCAACTGCTGGGCGAGGCGTTCCAGGTTGCGCCGGCGGGCCCGACCAGCGCTGGTCAGTTCGTCGGTGTGCCCGGCGACGCTGGCGGCGGACAGCTCGTCGATGTAGGCGAACATCAGCTCGGCGAACTCGGCGACGGTCGCCGCCGGCAGCCCGCCGTGCACCGCGATGGTGGACATCTCCCGCCAGGAGACCCGGGCCCCCACCCGGTACGCGGCCAGCAGCGCGTCCATGCTCCGCCCCGAGCGGGCCTCCCCGCTGCCAAGGGCGTACGCGGCCTCCAGCGCGGAGACCAGGGGGGTGCTCGGGTCGGGGCCGTGGGAGCGTTCGACGAACTGCAGGAAGGTGCCGAGCGCGACCTGCACCGCCGTCTCGATCTTGTCCCGCATCTGGCCGGTGAGGGCGCCCGAGTAGCCGGGCACCTCGGCGGTGATC
Organism: Micromonospora sp. H33; assembly: GCF_052068455.1. Classification (NCBI taxonomy): domain Bacteria; kingdom Bacillati; phylum Actinomycetota; class Actinomycetes; order Micromonosporales; family Micromonosporaceae; genus Micromonospora; species Micromonospora sp. H33. The sequence continues at coordinate 102,752 of NZ_JBQHDE010000010.1, forward strand.
GCGGTGACGGTCCGCTCGGCGAGCAGCGGCAACCGGTCGCGCAGCGCGCCGGCCACCCGCTCGTCGAGGGCGAGCCGGGCAGCCCGGCGGGTCGCCTCGGAGCGATCCGGCACGATTGTTCCTCCCGAACAAACCGACGGGCCCGGTTCACCTTCGCGGGCCAAGAATTTATGCCATTGTGCCGCGACCATCGGGATATGACCACCACCGTCCCGCGCCCACCCGCGACGGCGTCCCTGCGGCGCCGGTTCCTGCGGCTCGCCGCGGCGGTCACCACTCCGCTGCTGCCCGACGACTACCTCGACCTGGTCGCCCCGCTGCGCTCCGGCGCCGACCTGCGGGGCCGGATCCTCGCGGTGCGGCCGGAGACCCCGGACGCGGCGACCGTGGTCGTGCAGCCGGGGCGGGACTGGCAGGGGCACGTCCCCGGGCAGTACGTCCGCCTCGGCGTGGACGTCGACGGCGTACGGCAGTGGCGGGCGTACTCGGTGACCTCCGCCCTCGGCGGCCGCCGGGACCCGATCGCGATCACCGTGAAGGCGGTACCGGACGGGGTGGTCAGCAACCATCTCGTCCGGCGGGCCCGGCCCGGCACGATCGTGCAGCTCGACCAGGCGACCGGCGACTTCGTCCTGCCCACGCCGGTGCCGCCGCGCGTGCTGTTCGTGACCGCGGGCAGCGGGATCACGCCGGTCATGGGGATGCTGCGCGGCGGCGCCCTCGCCGGCGCGGACGTCACGCTCGTGCACTCCGCGCCGACACCGGCGGACGTGATCTTCGGCGCGGAGCTGCGGGACCTCGCCGCCGCCGGGGCGCTGCGGCTGGTCGAGCGGCACACCGACCACGACGGGATCCTCACCACCGCCGACCTGGCCGACCTGGTGCCCGATCACCTCGACCGGCAGACCTGGGCGTGCGGCCCGGTCGGGCTGCTCGACGCCCTGGAGGCGCACTGGGGGGCCGCCGGCCACCCGGAGCGCCTGCACACCGAGCGGTTCCGGCCGACCGTCATCTCGCCCGGCGAGGGCGGCACCGTCACCTTCGGCCGGGCCGGCGTGACCGTGACCGCCGACGGCGCCACGCCGCTGCTCGACGCCGGTGAGGCGGCCGGTGTGCTGATGCCCTCGGGCTGCCGGATGGGCATCTGCTACGGCTGCGTCCTGCCGCTGCGCCAGGGCGCGGTCCGCGACCTGCGCAACGGGACGCTCACCACGGCGGTCCCCGGCGACGGCGTCCTCATCCAGACCTGCGTGTCGGGGGCGGCCGGCCCCTGCGACATCGACCACTGACCGGAGTGCCCACGTGACCGTCATCCAGCGCAAGCCCGTCAACCCGATCGCCCACCTCACCGCCGAGGACATCGAGGTCATCGGGAAGGAACTCGACGCGATCCGGGACCGGGTCCTCGCCGACCGGGGTGAGCGGGACGCCGCATACATCCGCAAGGTCATCTCCACCCACCGCAAGCTCGAGCTCGGCAGCCGGGTGGTGCTGCTCTTCTCGCTCTTCCCCCCGGCCTGGATCGTCGGCACCGCCGGCCTCGCCGTGGCCAAGATCCTCGACAACATGGAGATCGGGCACAACGTCCTGCACGGCCAGTGGGACTGGATGCGCGACCCGAAGATCCACTCGACCACCTGGGAGTGGGACCACGTCTCCCCGCCCGACCAGTGGAAGCACTCGCACAACGAGCTGCACCACCGCTACACCAACGTGGTCGGCAAGGACAACGACCTCGGGTATGGCATCATGCGCGTCGACGAGGACCAGCCCTGGCACCCGGTCTACCTGGGCCAGCCGCTGTGGAACTTCATCAACGCCTGCTTCTTCGAGTACGGCATCGCCGCGTACGACCTGGACCTGGGCCGCAACCTGAAGGACGGCCGGCACCGGGATCCGGAGTTCCGGGCCCGGGCCCGCGCCGTCGGCCGCAAGATCCGCCGCCAGGTGCTGAAGGACTACGTGCTGCACCCGCTGCTGTCCGGGCCGTCCTTCCTCAGCACGCTTGCCGCCACGTTCACCGCCAACCTGATCCGCAACCTGTGGAGCCACTCGGTGATCATGTGCGGGCACTTCCCCGAGGGCGTGGAGACCTTCGAGAAGACCTCGATCGAGGGCGAGACGCGCGGCGAGTGGTACCTGCGGCAGATGCTCGGCTCCGCCAACATCAGCGGCAGCCGGCTGCTGCACCTCATGACCGGCAACCTGTCGTTCCAGATCGAGCACCACCTCTTCCCGGATCTCCCCAGCAACCGCTACAAGGAGATCGCCCCGGAGGTGCGGGCGCTGTTCGACCGGTACGGCCTGAAGTACACCACCGGCTCGCTGCCGAAGCAGGTTGCCTCCGCCTGGTGGAAGGTCATCCGGCTCTCGCTGCCCAACCGTCGTCAGCGGGGACGGGCCGAGGACCGCCCGACGCCGGCCCTCGCCCCCACGGGCGCCTGAGCGACGTCGCCGCGTCAGCGTCCCCACAGCCTGGCGAGGGCGGCGGCGCTCCGGTGACCACCGTGGTGGGTCAGGCTAGTGCAGCCCGCTCGGCGGCGTCGTCGTACAGCTTCTCCAGCCGGCGGGTCTGCTTGTGCAGGTCGAAGCGGTCCTCGACGTGCCGGCGGGCCTCGCGTCCGAGCCGCTGACGCAGGTCGTCGTCGGCGAGCAGCCGGGCGATGTTGCCGGCCAGCGCGGCCCGGTCGCCCTCCGCGCCGAGCAGGCCGCTCTCGCCGTGGACGACAGCCTCCGGGATACCGCTGTGGTGCGTCGCCACGACCGGCAGGCCGAGGCTGGCCGCTTCGAGGATGGTGGTGGGCAGCCCCTCGCAGTCGCCGTCCGCCGCCGTCTTCGACGGCGCCGCGAGCAGCTTCGACTCCGCGAGGTGACGGGTCACCGCCTCCGGCGGCTGGGCGCCGAGGAAGGTGGCGTCCAGGTCGAGCTGCGCGGCGCGGGCCCGTAGCGGCGCCTCCAGCGGCCCGCTGCCGACGAACAGCACCCGCGGGCGCCGGGGCCGCAGCAGGCCCAGCGCCTCCACCAGGTCGTCGACGCCCTTCTTCTCGACGAGGCGACCGACGAACGCCACGTCCCACACCGGTGGCGTGGCCGCCGGCAGGGGTGGCACCGGTACGCCGGTGTGGTGCACGCGGACCTTCGCCGGGTCGGCGCCCAGGGCGACCGCGCGGTCGCGGATGAACTCGCTGACCGCGACCACGAGCGTGGCCCGGTCGAACGCGACGCGCAGGTGGCGGCGCTGACGGGCCCCGCGCAGGCCGGGCAGCGCCGGCTGTCGGGTGACGTCCTGGCCGTGCACGGTGATGACGAGGGGAATGCCCAGGTCGGTGGCGATGCGGCTGATCAGCCACCCGTCGCCGCCGAAGTGTGCGTGCACCAGCGCCGGGCGGAGCCGTCGCAGCAGCCGGGTGAGTCGGGGCGCCCGGCCGGTCGCCTTCAACGCGAGCAGGTCCCGGCGGTCCCGCGCGGAGTCGCCGAAGGCGATGACGTCCGTGTCCCGGGACAGCGGCGAGGTCACCTTCACGGCGCCCAGGTAGCTGGGGTGCCAGGTGGTCAGAGCGTCGGCCTGGTTGCGGATGAACGTCTCGGAGCCGGGCAGCAGGTGGCTGCGCCAGATGACGACGCGCGGCGGGTTCTCGGTGCGGGTCACGGCTGCCGGTTCAACGCCTCGGTCCGGGTGGGCGTGGTCACCGGGGGGACCTGCGCGGCGACGGTGCGGTCGGTTGTCCCCGCCGGGGCGGCCGGGCGACGGCGACGCCGGTCGAGGATCCGGTCCCGCAGGGTGTGCCGCAGTTGCGGCGTGACCAGCCAGATCTGGAGGTACGTCAGGTAGTCGATGGCGCTCGGCGCGCCGTTGCGACGGGCGTCGGCCAGCAGGAGCCGGAACACCGCCGGGCTGCGCGTCGTCGCCGCCATCGAGGCGATGACGCTCATCGCGATCGCCGCGTACGCCTTGGGCGTGAGCAGCGGCCGGGTGGCGCGCAGCCACTCCAGCTGCGCCGCCCAGGGCGAGGAGAGGCTGATGCGGGGCCGGTCCTCGTCCTGGTGCCACAGCACGAGCGGCTCGGGCGCCATCAGCAGCCGTACGTCGTCGTGCGCGAGGGCCCGCAGCGTCCAGTCCAGCTCCTGCTGCCGGCGCAGGCCGACGGCGAACGGGACGCGGCGCAGCAGCGCGGTGGGCGCCATGATCGTGGAGGTCTGGATGAAGCCGTCGCCGTGGAAGAGGCCTCGCCGCACGGTGAGGTACTCGCAGATCGGCTCGCCCGGCCGCGGCAGCCGGCGCGGCAGCACGAACTCGGCGCGCGGGGTGCGGTTCACCAGGCGGCTGGCGACGATCGGGGACGCGACGGTCGCGGTGGCGGCGAGCGCGAGCTGCACCTCCAGCTTGCGGGGCAGCCACTCGTCGTCGTCGTCGAGGAACGCCGTCCAGCGGGCGCGGGCAGCCTGGACGCCGACGTTGCGGGCGTTCGGCGCGCCACTCCGCTCGGGCAGCGGCAGCACACGCAGGCGCGGGTCGGGGATCGCGGCGAGGGCGGCTTGCGTGTCGGCGTCCGCACCGTCGACCACGACGATGACCTCGATCTCCGCCACCGACTGGGCGAGGGCGCTGCGGACCGCGCGGGTCACCAGGTCCGGCCGGTCGCAGGTCGGGATGACCACGCTGACGTCAGGTGTACTCGACATGAATACCCGCTTACGCATTGATTGCGGTTTCCCCGCGAACCGGCGAATGGGCGACGCCGGATGCCGGTCGAGGCTTTGTTCATGACCTAACCGACCAAAGGGAAAACGCCGGTAAGGTGAAGGTGACCAGAGCGTATACGGCCGGGAATCAGCTCGTGGCCGAATCGGCGGGCGGCGGAAAAGCGCGATGGCGGAACGAATTCGGTGACCCGAACTGCCGTACACTCGCCGGGCATCCGCTGACGTGAGGAATCGGAGAACAATTCGTGCAGCTCGACGGTGTCGCCGCGGCCGGCGGTGGCCGGGTGGTCATGCTCGTGGACAACGGGGTGGACGGCGACTCCCGGGTGCAGAAGGCGGCCCGCTCGGCCGCCGACGCGGGCTGGGACGTCACCCTGCTGGGCTGCGCCCCCGTCGAGCGGGACTGGCGGCTCGGCGACGCCCACGTCCGCGTGCTGCCGATGGGCGGCGGGACGCACGCCGGCGGGCGGCGCACGCTGCGGCAGCGGCTGGTCGCCCGTGGCGGGCCGGTGCTGCGGGCGGCGCGGCTGGTCCGGCGGCCGGTCGAGCACGCCCAGGTCCTCCTCTGGCGAACGGTCTCCGGCGACCGGGCGTGGCGGCGCCTCGAACCGGGGCTGTGGACGTACGAGCGGGTGTTCGGGCCGCCGCTCGACGCCCTGGCGCCGGATCTGATCCACGCCCACGACTTCCGGATGCTCGGCGTGGCCGCGCGGGCGGTGGACCGGGCGCGGGCCGCCGGCCGGGACGTGAAGCTCGTGTGGGACGCGCACGAGTGGCTGCCCGGCGCGAAGCCCCGGCGCGACAACGTGCGGTGGCTGCCGGCCCACCTCGCGTACGTGCGGGAGCACGTGTCGCACGCCGACGCCGTGGTCACCGTCTCGGAGACCCTGGCCGACCTGCTCCAGGAGGAGCACCGGCTGGCCGAGCGCCCGACCGTGCTGCTCAACGCCCCGGCGTCGGCCGACTCGATGCCCGGCGACGCGGAGGTGCCCGACCTGCGTCACCTCTGCGGCATCGGGCCACGGACCCCGCTGCTCGTCTACAGCGGCGCGCTCGCCGAGCAGCGCGGGGTGGCCACCGTGGTCGAGGCGCTGCCCGGGCTGCCCGGGGCCCACCTCGCGCTGGTGGTCGCCGACCCGTCCGCGCCGTACGTCCGGCACCTGCGGGCCCTCGCCGCCCGGCTCGGCGTGGCCGAGCGGCTGCACGCCGTGCCGTACGTGCCGCACGGTCAGGTGAGCGCCTTCCTCAGCGCCGCCGACGTGGGCCTGATCCCGATCCACCACTGGCCGAACCACGAGATCGCCCTCATCACGAAGTTCTTCGAGTACGCCCACGCACGGCTGCCCGTCGTGGTCAGCGACGTCCGTACGATGGCCGACACCGTCCGCGCGACCGGACAGGGCGAGGTGTTCCGGGCCCGCGACGTCGCCGACCTGGTCCGCGCGGTGCGGGCCGTGCTCGCCGACCCGCCGCGCTACCGCCAGGTCTACGACGGCCCGGACTCGCCGCTGCCCGGGTGGACGTGGGAGGCGCAGGCCGACCGCCTCGACGCGCTCTACCGCCGCCTGCTGGCCGGCGCGCGCACCCCGGTGGAGGCGCCGTGAGCACGCCCGACGTCAGCGTGGTGGTGCCGGTCTACAACACCATGCCGTACCTGACCGGCTGCCTGGACTCGCTGGTCGGGCAGACGATCGGGCTGGGCCGGTTGCAGGTCGTGGCCGTGGACGACGGGTCCACCGACCGCAGCGGCGCCGAGCTGGACCGGTTCGCCGCCCGGTACCCCGGCGTGTTCACCGTCATCCACCAGGCCAACTCCGGTGGTCCCGCCGGCCCGTGCAACCGAGGGCTCGACGCCGCCACCGGCCGGTACGTCTTCTTCGTCGGCGCCGACGACCACCTCGGCCCCGAGGCGCTGGAGCGGCTGGTCGCCGCCGCCGACCAGTGGGACTCCGACGTCGTGCTCGGCAAGGTGGTCGGCGTCAACAGTCGACACATCTACCAGGACATCTTCGCCGCCAACCAGGTCGACGTGGACCTGTTCGACTCGCCGCTGCCGCGGTCGCTGGCCAACACCAAGCTGTTCCGGCGCGACCTGCTGGAACGGCACCGGATCCGCTACCGGGAGGACCTGCCGCTCGGCAGCGACCTGCCGTTCACGCTGGAGGCGTGCTACCGGGCGCGACGGATCTCGGTGCTGGCCGACTACGAGTTCTACTACGCGGTCCGGCGGTTCAGCGCCACCAACATCACGTACCTGAGCCGGCACCTCGACCGGCTGCGCACCGTGGAGGCGACCACCGCGTTCGTGGCCGACCTGATCGGCCCCGGCAAGCAGCGCGACGCCGTCATGGCCCGGCGCTTCGACCACGAGATCGCCAAACTGCTCGAGGACGACCTGCTGCGCCTGGACCGCGACACCCAGCAGCGGGTGCACGACGGCATCGGGCGCCTCGCCGCCGCGTACCTCACCGACGACATCGCCGGCGAGCTGAACGCCGAGACGCGCATCCGGCTCGCCCTGACCCGCGACGGCAGCCTCGACGACCTGCTCGCCGTGATCCGCCAGGACGCCCGCACCGGCGTGCCGCCCACGGTCGTCGAGGACGGTCGCCGGTACGCCGCGTACCCCGGGTTCCGCGCCGGCGTGCCCGACTCCTGCTTCGACGTCACCACGGCACCGGACTGGGTGGCGAAGCTCGACGTCACCGGCCTCGGCTGGGAGACCGGCCGGCGGGGCGAACGGGTGCTCACGGTGACCGCGACGACGCCCGTGCCGGATCTCCCGCCGCTCAGCGTCAGCGCCGAGGAGATCCTCGCCGACACCGAGACAGTGACGGCCGGCCCGGACGGGACCACGCTGCGGATCCGGTTCCGCGCTGCCGACCTGCTCGCCGCCACCGGTCCCACCGGCCAGCGGCGCGCGGTGTCCGCCCAGGTCGGCGAGTTCGACCCGGGGCTGGCCCAGGGTCTGAACCGGGCCACGGGGGCGGGTGGCTCCGCCGCCCTGCGAGCGCCCCGACTGCGGGCGACCGCACCGCTGCTGCGCCGGCGCGGCGCCCGCCTGTACGTGGTCACGCCGGTCGTCGACGAGTCCGGCCGGCTGATGATCTCCGTGGTGCCGGTGACCCCGAACCGCGTCGTCGCCCAGGTCCGCCGGACCCTGCGCCGCCGCCAGCCCTAGGCATCACACGCCGCACCGCGTCGAGATCTTGGAGGATTCCGGCCTCTGGGGCCGCTTCCTTCCAAGATCTCGAGGCCTTCCGTCCGCCTGCGCCGAGTTGGCGGCTGCGGGACCGGTGGCGGTCGTCCGAACCGGCTGTCAGACTCGGACTGGTCGCTGCCGCACGAAGGGCGGGAGATAATGCCGGACCAGCACCGGCCGGGCGCGGACACCGTGGAGCGGTTCGGCGCCCGGGTCACCATCGACGATCCGGCCGGCGTCCTGGTCGCCGCCCGGATCGGGCTGGTCGAGCTCTGGCTGACCGGGCCGCTGCCACCGCCGGTCCACAGTGTCCGCCTCACCGCGCACACCGTGGACGCGACGTGCCGGCTGTCCGCCGAGATCCGCGCCACGAGCGGCCTCCCGTCGGGAACCCTGCGCCTGCTGGCCCTCGGGGTCGCCGGCCCGGCCGGCTGGCTGCTCGCACGGCACCTCACCGCCGATCGGGACGGGCCGCTGGCCCGGCGCGCCGGACGGATCGCGGCGCAGGCGTCGCGGCGGCTCGGCCGGCCCGCGCCGACCGTCGTTGCCGACCGGGAGCGTCCCGTCGACCCGGCCGCCGCCGAGCTGCGGGGCGAGGCGGCCGCGCTCGGCCTCCGTGCCGAAGAGGACGTGACGGCTGTCGAGGGCGGCCGGCTGGTCGCCCTGCGCGCCACCGTGCCGGCCGGCCAGGTCAGCGTCTCGCACCTGCGCGCGCTGGTCGGGCTCACCCTCCAGGCCGTCCGCGACCTCGCCGGTGACGAGCCGGAGCCACGGGTGCTAAAAGGCCGGGCGTACGCACTGCGCCGCCCGCGGACCGTCGCGTCTGCGCGACCGGCGCCGCGGGCCGCCGCGCCGGTGCGACCGGCGGGCAGCGAGTCGGTGACCCTCGACCAGGTCGGCGGCCTCGACGACGTGGTGGCCCGGTTCCGGGAGATCGCGATCTCCTTCCGCCACCCCGACGTCATGGCCCGCTGGGGCGCCCGCCGTCCACAGGGCATCCTCCTGTACGGGCCACCCGGCACCGGCAAGACGATGCTGGCCCGCGCGCTGGCCAACGAGATCGGGGCGGACTTCCGCGAGATCCGCACGCCGGAGATCCTCGACAAGTGGCTCGGCGGCTCGGAGCGCAACATCAAGCAGATCTTCCGCGAGGCGCGCCGCTACCGGCAGCCGACGGTGCTGCTCTTCGACGAGTTCGACAGCATCATCAGCTACGCCGGCGCCGGCGGTGACGCGGCCAGCCAGGCGGTCAACGCGGTGGCGGGCATCTTCAAGCAGGAGATGAACACCCTCATCGAGGAGAACCCGCACGTCATCGTCGTGGCCACCACCAACTTCCCGCAGCGGGTGGACGCCTCGCTGGTCCGCTCCGGCCGGTTCGACGTCAAGCTGTCGATCCCGCCACCGGACGAGCCGGGCCGGGCCCAGATCATCACCAAGATGATCCGCGACCTCGTCGTCCGGCACGACCACCCGGGTTTCCGGATGTTCGCCGACGACGTCGACCCCGCCGCCCTCGCCGCCGCCAGCGCGGGGCTGACCGGCGCGGACATCCGCGAGGTGCTGCGCCGGGTGCAGCTCGCCAAGGCGATGCGCGAGGCCACCGGTGGGAGGCCGGTCGGCCCGATCGGCCAGGCCGACCTGCTCGCGGCGATCGAGGGCCTGCGGCGCGGCTGAGCTCCGTGCTGCCCGGGCCGCGCTGACCGCTCCCGCGCCGGGCGCGCTGCGAAGACCCTCTAGTTCGGGGTGTGCGCGACGTAGACGGTGTTCGCGGACTCGCCGCCGGTCAGCGGGTTCGGGAACCGGACGACGTGCGACTCCACCGCCGCGAACACCCGGGCGAGGACCTCGGTGAAGGCGGTGTCGGGCGGGTCGTCGGACCAGAGCGAGAACACGCCGTCCGGCCGCAGGGACGCCGCGAGCCGGCGCAGCCCCTCGTCGGTGTAGAAGGCGGCGTGGCTGGGGTGCAGGAGGTTGCGAGGGGAGTGGTCGACGTCGAGGAGCACGGCGTCGAACCGCCGCCCCGGCCGGTCCGGGTCGAGGCCGGCGCCCCCGGCGACGGCGGCGAAGAAGTCCGCGCGTACGAAACGGGTCCGTGGGTCGGTGGCGAGCCCGGCCGCGAACGGAAGCAGGCCGCGCCGGTGCCAGTCGACGACGTCCTCGACCGCCTCCACCACCAGCATCGAGGCGACCCGGTCGTCCTCCAGCACGGTACGGGCGGTGAAACCGAGCCCCAGACCACCGACGACCACGTCGAGGTCGCGCCGGGCCAGCGGAGCGAGCCCCAGCCGGGCCAGCTCGATCTCGGCGACCGGGAAGAGGCTCGACATGAGGAACTCGTCGTCGAGCTTCACCTCGTACACCTCGACGTCGAGGGCGGGGTCGCGGCGCCGGCGCAGGCTGATGGCACCGATCGGCGTCTCCCGCCAGGCCAGCTCCTCGAATCGCGCGCTCACGACCGGATGCTACCGGCGGCGCCGGGCGGGCGTCGTGCGGCGCGCGGCGGGCGCGTGGCCGGTGGCCCGCGACGCCCGACGGCCCGGCGGGCCGCGGCGGCGCCGAGGCGGCCTGCGGTCCGCGGCTGGCCCGGCGCGGCCCGAGGTTCGCCGGCGGCACGGCTGACTCCGGTGGCGCCGGCTCAGCCCGCCTCCGCCGCGCGGACGGCGACGACCACGGTGTCCAGGGCGTCGATCGTCGTGCCGTCGGGGCGGGCGACGGGCCGGCGGGCCGTCTCCGCCCGGACCACCCGCAGGCCGGCGAGGGCGGCGGCCACCGCCTCCGGGGTGTGCAAGACCTCCGGGTCCTGCGGACCGCCGGTGCCGCCGGTCAGGTTGGCGCGGTCGTGACCGACGACGACGATCCGCCCGCCGGGGCGCAGCGCGGCTCCCGCGCCGGCCAGCACCCGGGCGAGGTCGTCCGGCGGCAGGTGCAGGTAGGCGACCAGGACGACGTCGTACGCCCCGAGCTCCGGCCGCCACGTCGTCACGTCGGCGACGTGCCAGTCCACCGTGACGTTCCGGCTCGCCGCCAGCGTGCGGCCCCGGGCGACGGCGACGGGCGAGAAGTCGACCGCGGTGACCCGCCAGCCCTGCCGGGCGAGCCAGACCGCGTTCCGGCCCTCGCCGGCCGCGAGGTCCAGCGCCCGGCCTGGCGGAAGGTCGGCCAGCTCCTCGACGACGAACCGGTTCGGCTCGGCCGTCCAGACCAGATCCGGGGTGGACGCGTACCGCGCGTCCCACTCGTCGCTGTCCATGCCCTGCTCCTCTCCCGGGGTCAGCCTCTCATCGTGCCGCGACGGTCCGCAGCGTCCGGGTGTCCGTCGACCACCTTCGCGACGCAGGGTCCTCGGGACATCGACGGAACGCTTATCCTGTGCGCCGAGCCCGCCACCGGAAGGGAGCCCATGCCGTCGCGGCAGGACCAACTGCACTCGTACCAGTTCACCGTCCAACGGGCGGTCGCCGCCCTGGTGATGCGGGAGACCGACCCCGCGCAGTCGCCGTTCCGGCGGTTGGCGGGTGCGGGTCTGGCCAGCGTCCTGGTCGCGGTGATCGCCCTGGGCGGCTTCGCCCTGTACGGGTTGTTCGCCGGGGGCGGGAGCAAGTGGCGCGACGAGACCGCGGTGATCGTGGAGAAGGAGTCCGGCGCCCGGTTCGTCTACCGCGACCAGAAGCTGCACCCGGTGCTCAACTACGCGTCGGCCCTGCTCATCATCGGGGCGGAGCGGCCGAAGACGGTGCTGGTTGCCCGCCGGTCCATCGCCGGGGTGCCGCGCGGCCTGCCGCTGGGCATCGCCGACGCGCCCGACTCCCTGCCCGCCCCGGGCGGGTTGTCGACCGCGCCGTGGACGGTCTGTTCGGTGACCGGCGCCGAGGGCGACCGGCCGGAGCCCCGCTCCGCCCTCCTGATCGGCGTGGACGCCGCGGGCGGCCGCCCGCTGGGCGACGACGGCCTGCTGCTGCGCCATCCCGACGGCGGGCTGCACCTGGTCTGGCAGCAGCGCCGTCACGCGATCCGCGACCCCGACCGGGTGCTCGCCGCGCTCGCGGCCACCCGCGCCCGGGCGGTACCCGTGGCGCCGGCCCTGCTGCACTCGTTGCCGGCGGGCGTCGACCTGACCCCGCCGGCCCTGCCCGGCGAGGGGCAACCCTCGGCGCGGGTCACCGGGGCCCGCATCGGCGACGTCTACCTGGTCCGCAACTCCGGCGGCGGCCGGCAGTACGCGGTCGTGCTCCGCGACGGTCTCGCGGGCATCACCGAGTTGCAGGCCAGCCTGCTGCTGGCGAGCACCGGCCAGGGTGAGCCGGAGCCGATCACGCTGGGGCGGTTCGCCACGCTGCCCAAGGTGCCCGACCTGACCCCGGCCGGGCCGTCGGCCCCACCGGCCGTACCGCCCCGGCTGGCCGCTTCCGACGGCGGGCTCTGCACGCGCGTCGGCGAGGACGGCGCAGTGGCCGACGTCCGGTACGGCGTCCGGCTGCCGGATCTGGGCAGCGCCCTCCGCTCCGGGCCCGCGTCGGCGGAGGGCGGGGTGCTCGCCGATCACGTCGTGGTGGATCCGGGTCGCGGCGCGGTGGTCGAGGCCGTCGCCGCGCCCGGGGCGACCGGGGGCGCGATCTGTGTGGTCACCGACCTCGGCCGGCGGTACGTGCTGGCCGGCGCCGAGGTGCTCGGGATGCTCGGCTACCGCGACGTGCGCCCGCTCCGGTTGCCGGCGAGCCTGGTCAGCCTGGTGCCTCCGGGCGCCACGCTGGACCCGGCCGCCGCCCGGGTGGTCGCCGCCCCGGCGTGACGGGCGGCTCGGCTCTGAAAAAAATCTTGGAAGATTTCGACCCCTCCAGGGGCGCCACTTCCTCCAAGATCGCGTCGCGTCGCGGGCGTTGTCAGTCGGGCGGGCGGCGGAGGATGGTGACCGCGAAGTCGCTCTCGTCCCGCCAGGGGCGCAGGTCCCAGGTGGCGAAGCGGTGCTCGCGGCGCAGCCCGGCGGCGTCCGTGTCGTGGTCGAAGTCGGCCAGCCGGTAGCCGCGGTCGAGGCCGAAGCCGACCGCCACCACGCCGTCCGGTCGCAGGTGCGCCGCGATCCGCCGGAGCACCGCCGGCTCGGTCCCCGGCGCGACGAAGGCCATCACGTTGCCGGCCACCACGGCGGCGTCGAACGGTTCCGGCTCGCCGGCGGCGGCCAGGTCGAGGTCGGCCAGGTCGGCGACCAGCCAGCGTGGGCCGGGGTGGTCGGCCCGGGCCGCCTTGACCAGGGCCGGGTCGGCGTCGACACCGACGACGGTGTGGCCGCGCGCGGCCAGGGCGGCGCCCACCCGGCCGGTGCCGCAGCCGGCGTCGAGGATCCGGGAGCCGGGCGGCACCAGGGTGTCGACCAGCCGGGCCTCCCCGGCGAGGTCCACGCCCTCGGCCGCCAGCCGGCGGAAGCGGTCGATGTACCACTGGGAGTGCTCGGGACCGGTCTCGGTCATCCAGCGGGTCGGCTTGCCCATGGCGCCACCGTAACCGCTCGTCCCGCGGCGCGAGCCGGCACCACCACCTGCCTCACAGCGCACAGTCGCGCGCTCGATCCTGCACGTCGTGACCCAACGGCCCGCGCACTTTCAGAGAAGGAGTGGCCATCCGGGTGGGAATCGGCACTCTTTCTTTGAAAGTGCGGGGCCCCGGACCGACTGTGGCGCCGCCGCGCCGGCGGCACGGCGCCGGGCCGTCGGGGTTAGCCCTTCTCGGCGCCGCTGGTGAGGCCCTCGGTGAGGAGCCGTTCGCTGGCGAAGAAGAGGATCACGATGGGCAGGGTGAGGATGACCGAGCCGGCCATCAGCACCGTCTTGGGGACCTCCACCCCGTCGGCGAGTTGCGCGAGCCCGAGCGACACCGTCCACCGGTTGGGTTTGTCGACGAGGAACAGCAGGGCGAAGAGGAACTCGTTCCAGGCGATCATGAAGTCGTAGAGCGCCACGGCCATGATCGACGGGGCGGCGAGGGGGAGGCTGACCCGGCGGATGATGCCGAGCCGTCCCGCCCCGTCGATGGCGGCGGATTCCTCCAGGCTCACCGGGATGGTCTCGAAGTAGTTCTTCAGCATGTAGACCGAGACCGGCAGCGTCTGCGAGATGTAGACCAAGATCAGCCCGAACAGCGAGCCGCGCAGCCCGGCGCGGGTGAAGACCACGAACAGCGGGATGGCGATGACGATCGACGGGAACAGGTAGACGGCCAGGAACAGGAAGTGGACCTGCCGGCGGCCGAAGAACCGCAGCCGGGAGACGGCGTACGCGCCGGGGATCGCCACCAGCAGGGTGAGCAGGGTCGCCGCGACGGCGACCAGGCCGCTGTTGCGCATGAAGGTGAGGAAGCCCTGGCCACCGTCCTCGGCCGCCTTGAGGACCTCGGTGTACGTGGCGACGGTCAGCTCGCCCAGCCCGACCCACAACGAGCCGGGGTCGAGCAGCAGGCGCTCGATGGGGCGTACCGAGAGCACCAGCATGTAGTAGAAGGGGAAGACGGTGACCACCAGGAAGGTGGCGATCACCAGCCGGCGCAACCAGCGCAGGCTCACCGTCTCGACCCGGTCCCGGTCCATCAGTCGGCCCTCCGTCCGCCGAAGAAACGCAGGTAGACGACGACGAACACGATGAGCACGACGGCCAGCACCAACGCCTGCGCGGCGGCCGCGCCGATGTCGGTACGGGCGGTCAGGAACTCGTAGACCCGGACGCTGACCACCTCGGTGCCGGCCGCGCCCCCGGTGAGCAGGTAGACGTCGTCGAACTTGTTGAACGTCATGATGAAGCGCAGCACGCCCAGCAGGGCGATCACCGGCAGCAGCTGCGGCAGCAGGATGCGCCGGAACCGCTGGGTCGGGGTGGCCCCGTCGACGAGAGCCGCCTCCTCCAGTTCGCCGGGCACCGCCTGGAGCCGGGCGAGCAGGAACAGGAACGCGAACGGGAAGTACCGCCACGCCTCGAAGGCGATGACGGTGGCCAGCGCGGTCGAATCCTGGGACAGGAACGGGATCGGCGCGTCCCAGCCCAGGAACCGCTGCCCCCAGTTGTTGACGAGGCCGAGCTGCGGGTCGAGCATCACCTGCCAGACGAAGGTCACCGCGACCACCGGCGCCACGTACGGCAGCAGCATCGACGCGCGGACCAGGGTACGGCCCCGGAACGGTCGGCGGACCACCAGCGCCGCCACCAGGCCGAGCACGATCGAGCCGGCGGTGCTGCCGAGGCTGTAGACCAGCGTCGTCCAGAGGGTGTCGGCGAACCCGGGGGTGTTGAGCACCCGTTCGACGTTGGCGAGGGTGAACTCGCCGAAGAGCCCGGTGCGGCGCAGCGTGGCCAGGCGTACCCGCTGGAAGGCCAGGACCACCGTCCAGACGATCGGGATGCCGATCACCGCGACCACGACGAGCAGGGTCGGCGCGACCAGCGCGAGCCCGGCGCGGGACTCGCGCTGCCGGAGCGTGACCGGCCCGCGGCGGCGGGCCGGGACCGGCCGCTCCGCGGTGGGGGAGCGGCCGGTGTCCGGCGGGGCGGTGGTCAATTGACGCCCGCCTTGATCGCCTCCACGTCCTTCTGTGCCCGCCCGGCGGCCGCGGCGGCGTCGGACTTGCCGGAGACGACGTCGCTGAGCGCCTTCGGCACCGGCAGTTCCCCGAGGATCGCCCCGACGAGCTTGCCCTGGCCCTGGGTCAGGCCCCACCGCTGGAAGGTGTCCGGGCTGCGGCGCAGGCCGGCGAGCACCTCGTCGCCGTAGACCTCGGCGAGCGGCTTCTTGACGTCGACGCCGGCCGGGCTGCTGTTCCACGCGGTGAGGAACTTCTCCGGCTGGTCAGCGGTGCCCTTGCGGACCGGGAAGCGCCCCTCGGGGGACATGCCGAACCAGCGGGGGTAGGCGTCGTCCAGCATGTACTCCACGAAGGACGTCGCCGACTCCTCGGCGGCGCCGTCGAGCACCGCCCAGGAGCTGATCTCGCCGTACTGGGCCGGTTCCGTGCCGTTGGGGCCCTTGATGGCGGTGACGAAGCCGCTGTGCTCCTCCAGGAAGCTCGGGTCCCGCTGGCACTGCGGGCAGGTCGGTTTCGCGTCGTTGCGCAGGCCCGCCAGCTCGTCGAGGATGAACGGCGACCAGATCAGCATGGCTGCCTTGCCGGCGAAGTACGTGGCGCGGGTGGTGTCGACGTCCTGCGCGCCCTTGACCGAGTAGTTGCGCATCAGGTCGCCGTAGAAGCGGAAAGCCTCCACACACTCCGGGGAATTCAGCTTCACCGCGCCGGAGTCGTCGGTGAGCTGGCAGTTGTTGGCCAGGGCCAGGTGTTCGAAGGTCTGCTGGGTGAAGACGTCACCGGGGGCCGTGGCGGCGGTGATGCCGGCGATGCCGTTGCGGTTGAGGGTCCGCGCGGCGTTGGTGATCTTCTCGTACGTGTCCGGGACGGGCAGGCCGGCGGCGTCGAACAGGTCCTTGCGGTAGACGAGGAGCTGGCCCCAGCCGTCGCTGGGCACGGAGAGCTGGGTGCCGTCGTCGGACGTCAGTTCCAGGGCCCGGGGCGAGAAGGTCTGCCGGCCCAGCGCCTCGACGACCTCCGTGTTCGCCGAGGGGTGCAGCAGTTCGTTGCCCGCGAGGGTCCGTACGGCGGCCAGCGAGACCGACCCGACCACGTCGGGCAGCTCTCCGGCGGCGGCGCTGGAGGCGATCAGGGAGGGGAACTGGTCCTCGTTGACGGTTACCAGGTCGACGGTGATCCCGGTCTGCTTGCTGAAGTCGGCGATGATGGCCTTGGTGGCGGTGACCCGGTCGGCCACGTCCTCCAGGCTCCACACGGTGATCTTCTTGCTGTCCGTCTCGGACTCGTCGTCGCCGCAGGCCATCAGGCTGGCCCCGGCAAGTGCCATGATCAGGGTGGCGGCGAGTGTCCGCATCGGAGGTGCTGACATCGGTGGCACTCCTCTCGAAGGGTACATGACGGATTCAACCCCTTCGATTGATCAATGACAAGACATATAACGAAATTTTGCCTACGATGGAACCCAGTGCTACCGGGATGTGACTCATGGTCAACTGGGTTGTCTCTCTGGCCGGGCCGCGACAGATCAGCCTCCAGCCCTGCCCCCCGGATCCGCTCGGTCCCGGCCAGGTGCGCGTCCGCACCTGCTACTCCGGGATCTCGGCCGGCACCGAACTCACCCTCTACCGCGGCAGCAACCCGCGCCTGAGCAAGGACTGGGACGACGTCACGCGGATGTTCGTCCCCCGGCAGGCCGTCGTGCCGTACCCGCTGGTGGGCTTCGGTTACGAGGAGGTCGGCGAGATCGTCGAGGTGGCCGCCGACGTGGCCGACCGAAAGCCCGGGCAGGTGGTCTGGGGCATCTGGGGACACCGGGCGGAGGCAGTCCTGCCCGCCGACGCCGTACAGCCGCTGCCGGTCGGGCTCGACCCCCTCGCCGCCGTCTTCGCCCGCCCCGGGGCGATCGCGCTGACCGCCGTCCTGGCCGGCGACCTGCATCTGGGGGACTGGGTGGGTGTCTTCGGGCAGGGCGTCATCGGGCTGCTCGCCACCCGGCTCGCGGTGCTCTCCGGCGCCCGGGTGGTGGCCGTGGACCGGGTGCCGTCCCGCCTGGCGCACGCCGCCCGCCTCGGTGCCCGGCTCGTCGTCGACGCCACCGCCGACTCCGCCGCCGCCGTGCTGCGGCAGGCCACCGGCGGGCGCGGCGCGGACGTCTGCCTCGAGCTGTCCGGGGCGTATCCGGCGCTGCACGAGGCCATCCGCGCCACCATCCACGCCGGCCGCGTCGTGGCCGCCGGCTTCTACCAGGGGCAGGCCGACGCGCTCGGCCTGGGGGAGGAGTTCCACCACAACCGCATCCAGCTGGTGGCGGCCCAGGTCTCCGGGCCGACGCCGGCGCCCGGCATGGCCGGCCGGTGGACCGGTGCGCGCGTCGCCCAGACGTTCATGGACCTGGTGGCCGAGGGCAGCGTCGATCCGCTGCCGCTGGTGAGCCACGTCGTCGACGCGAGCGCGGTGGCCGACGCGCTCGCGCTGCTCGACCGCGGTGACGGGGATGTCCTCCAAGTAGTCCTGAGGTTCTGACCATGGCGATCCCACTGGCCTGTCAGGAGCAGCTCCTGCCGGGCGACGACCTGATCCGCAAGTACGCGCTCGCGACCGCGCTCGGCTACCACGGCATCGAGCTGCGCGGGCGCGGCGACCTCGCCTTCGTACGCCGGCTGCCCGAACTGCGCCGGGCCCGCGCGGCCGGCGTGGTCATGCCCACCGTGTGCGTGGAGATGGACCACTTCATCGGCGACTTCGACCCCGACCGGTCCCGCGACGCCGTCCGCAACCTCCGTTCGCAGCTGTCGGTGATCGCGGAGCTCGGCGGTGTCGGGGCGATGACCCCGGCCGCGTGGGGGATGTTCTCCCGCCGCCTGCCGCCGTTCGAGCCACCCCGGTCCCCGGCCGGCGACCGGCAGGTGCTCCTCGACGCCCTCGGCGAGCTGGGCCAGCACGCCCGTGCCGAGGGGGTCACCCTCTTCCTGGAGCCGCTCAACCGGTACGAGGACCACATGGTCAACCGGCTCGACGAGGCGGTCACCCTCTGCGCGGCCGTCGGGCTGCCCTCGGTACGGGTGGTCGCCGACACCTTCCACATGAACATCGAGGAGGACGACGTCCACGCGGCGCTGCGCGCCGCCGCGCCGTACCTCGGACACGTGCAGGTCAGCGACTCCAACCGCTTCCAGCCCGGCGCGGGTCACCTGAACTGGCCGGCGCTGCTGCGGACCCTGCTCGAGATCGACTACCCCGGCTGGCTGGCCCTGGAGTGCCGGCTACGTGGCGACCCGGTCCGCGCGCTGCAACAGGCCGCGACCGTGCTGCGGCTGGCCCAGCCGAAACGGGCGGCGGCGTGAGCGCGCGGAGCGAGCGAACCGGTTGGCTGGGCGCCGATCCGCCGGGCGGCGGGGCCGCCGGATCCGGCGTGGCGCGCGACGAGGCGCCGTCCGGACCCGACGCGCCGGTCGGATCGGCCGACCCGGCCCGCCTCAGGGCGCTCGCCGTCGCCACCCTCGACGGCAACTGGGAGCACGACCACACCGTGCCGTCGCGCACCCTCTACCCGCACCAGTGGAGCTGGGACTCGGCGTTCATCGCGATCGGCTGGGCCCACGTCCGTCCCGCCCGTGCCTGGCGGGAACTGGCGAGCCTGTTCCGCGCCCAGTGGGCCGACGGCCGGGTGCCGCACATCGTGTTCAACCCGGCCCTGCGCGTCGGGGCGTACTTTCCCGGGCCGGACTTCTGGGCCTCCGCGCTCGCCGAGGGCGCGCCGGCCGCCGCCACCTCCGGTCTGGTCCAGCCGCCGGTGCACGCGCTCGCCGCCTGGCTCGCGTACCGGCGGGACCAATCCGAGGCGGCGCGGGCGGCGCTGGCCCGGCTCTACCCGCGGCTGGTGGCCCAGCAGCGGTACCTGGCCACGTGTCGGGACGCCGGAGGCGGTGGTCTGGCCTGCATCGTGCACCCCTGGGAGTCCGGTCTGGACAACAGCCCGGCGTGGGACGCCCCGATGGCGGCGGTGCCCGCCGACGCGGCCGTCATGCGCGCGTACCGCCGGCACGACACCACGCACGCCGACGCCGCCCACCGCCCCACGGACCTGGACTACGCGCGCTACGTCGCGATCCTCGTGGCCTACCGTGAGCTGCGGTACCGCGACGAGGACCTCGCCGACCGGCACCCGTTCCTGGTGGAGTGCCCGCTGCTCAACGCGGCGATGGGCGGCGCGGAGCACGCCCTGGCCCGGATCGCGGCGGTCGTCGGCGCCGACCCCGGCCCCCACCGCGACCGCGCGACCGCGATCACCGAGGCCGTCGTCCGCCGGCTGTACGACCCGACGACCGGCCTGTTCCACCCGCGTGACCTGCGCACCGGCCGCCTGGTCCCGGCCCGCACGGCGCTCGGGCTGATGCCGCTGGGCCTGCCCAACCTGCCGGCCCGACCGGCGGCGAGCGTGATCGCCGAGGCGTGCTCGGCCCGGTTCGGGCTCGGGCCCCGCATGGAGCGGCCGTTGCCCAGCTACGACCGCACCGCGCCGGACTTCGAGCCGCTGCGGTACTGGCGTGGCCCGAGCTGGCTGAACCTCGCGTGGCTGCTGCGCCGGGGGCTGCACGCGCACGGACGGCCCGACCTGGCCGCCGGGCTGCGCCGGTCGATGATCGGGCTGGTGGCGCGGTCGGGCTGCCACGAGTACTTCCACCCGGACACCGGCGCGGGCCTCGGCTCGCCGGCGTTCGGCTGGACCGCCGCCCTGCTGCTCGACGTCCTGGCGGAGAGGCGCTGATGCGGCACGGGGCCGTTTGTGCGGCCGCGCCGCGGGTAAGCGCGCGGCGTGCGGTTTCCCCTCTTCGTCGACGCGGTGTCCCGCCGCTCGGGCCTGTCGAGCGAGCAGGCCGCCACCGTCTCCCGCGCCGTGCTGCAGACCATGGTGGAACGCATGACCGGTGGGGAGGCCGCCGACCTGGCGGGGCACCTCCCGGACGACGCGGGTGACTACCTCGCCGAGCCGGGCACGGATCCCGCCGACGGCCGGCCGCCGGCCATCGGGCCGGTGGAGTTCCTCCGCCGGGTGGGGGAGCGGGCCGGGGTCGACGACGAGACCGCCCGGATCGGCACGGCGGCCGTCTTCGCCACCCTGCGCGAGGCCGTGACGGTTGACGAGTTCCGCGCCATGGTGGCCGAGCTGCCCCGCGACTTCGACGGGATGACCCAGCCGATACCGCGCCCGCCGGACCGGTGAGCGGCGACCCGCGGCCTACCCGGCGTCCGGCGGGTCGGCCGCGTCGGCCTCGGGCAGGTCCTCCGGCTCGGCGACCCAGGCGGAGAAGACCGGCAGGCCGTGCCACGGGCCGGGCGTGCCGGACCGGTCGTCGGTCGCGACGGCGACCACCGCGTACGGGTGGCCGAAGCGCAGCTCGGCGGTGCGCCGTACGCCCTCCGGCGGCAGGGCGGTGAGCGCGAAGAACCCGGTGACCGCGGCGGCCTCGAAGCCGTAGCGGCCGTACCGGGCGGCGGCCGCCTGGGCCGCCTCGAAACCGAGGTCGGGCCGGTCCAGGAGGCCGCGGAAGGCCTGCGCGGCGGCGGCGAAGCCGAGGGCGGGCGCGGTCAGGTCGTGCTGGCTCTCGGCCGACCAGCAGGGCAGCACCGCCGCGACCCGCTCCTCCCGGGCCGCGAACGTGCGCACCGTCTCCTCCCGCAGCGTCCACAGCGGAGCATCACCCAGCGGCAGGTCGTACAGGGAGCGCCGGCCGGCCGGGTCGGTCCCGTCGAGCGCGTGGGCGGCCTGCTCGTGCGCGGCGGCGAGGACGTCGCCGGGCGGCACGTCGACCGCGGCGGCCACCGAGACCACGAGCAGCCCCGGCCCGCCCTCGGACGCGGGGCGGGCGGGCGCGGCGTGCACGATCACGTCCCCGGCCCGGCCGGTGGCCGCGATCCACGCCCGGTGGCCGTCCGGGGGAGTACGCAGGACCCGCCGTAGCCGGGCGGCCCAGGCGCTGCCCGGGCCGAGCGCCTCCGCTCCGGTCACCTGGAACGGCTCCGCCCAGGACACCCGGGTGGCCAGCGCGCTGGCCAGCACGAGCAGCACGTCCGCCGTCATCTCGAGCGGAAACCTGTCGATCAGTCCCAGGCTGTGCTCGCGCGCCCAGGCGTCGAGCGCGGCATGGTCGGGCAGGGGGCCGGTCTGCGTCGACGGTGGCAGGCCGGCCCGCCAGGAGGCCAGGCCGGGCGAGTCGACACCGGCGGCCTGCCAGAGGCCGGTGGCGGCCCCGACCAGCGGATGCGGGTCGGCCAGCAGCGCCCGGGCGGCGTCGGCGGCGGCCTCCGCGTCGGTGCCGAGCACCTCCTCCAGCTCGGCCCGGGGGGTGCCGGCGGCGGCGGGCGCGACCAGGGCGAGGAGGAGCCAGGCGCCCAGCGGAGAGGCGACGTGATGGCGGTCGCCGAGGGCGCTGTGCAGCCGTTCGGCGTATCGGGCCACGCAGGCGGGGATGTCGGTCATCGCTCCACTGTGCCCGTGGACGGCGGTCGGCGTCACGACCAGAGCTCGAACGGCTCGTCGATCCGGTCGCCGGCCAGGAAGCGGGGAAGCAGGTCGGGGAGCCGCCCCGGGTAGAAGCGCGCGTCGCCGGCCGTCACCTCGGTCACCGGCCACCACCGGAAGCCGAAGTAGTCCTCCCGCTCGTACGCGAGCCGGTGCGTCTCGTCGACGTCCGGGCCCGGCACGCCGAGCCGCACCGGGACGACCACCTCGTCCTGCAGGTGCCGGCGGTGGCGGTGCAGGAAGCTGGCCCGCCGACGCCAGGTCGGCGCCCCGACCAGAGCGGGGTCGACCGCGATGCCGGTCTCCTCCCGCAGCTCCCGGACGGCGGTGTCGAGGTACGTCTCGCCGGGATCCATCCCACCGCCGGGCAGCTCCCACCACGTGCCGAGCCGCGGGTGCGCCGGGTCGCGGGTGTGGAACAGCAGCACCCGCCCGTCGACGTCGAGCACCACGAGGCGTACCGCGCGCCGCTCGACGACCGGGTAGTCATCCGGAAGCCCGTTCACGACACCCCTCCGGTCGGGGAGACGTGTATGGAGCTCGGGTGGACGACGACGGACATGGCGCCGATCCTGGCGGGTGCGGATGTGCGTGTCCACCCGGTTGCGCCGGCCTCCGTCGCGGGTCGGAACCGGCGGGGCGCTAGGCTGCCCGCCGTGGCAGGTCTTCTCCGGAGTGTGGCCGCGCGCCTCGGCACCGTCATCCCGTCCCCACGGCGACCGGGCCCCGCCCCGGCCCAGGTCGCGCGCCGGCGCCAGGTCGCCGCGCTGCAACGTCGCCAGCTCGCGTACGCGCCGGAACTCGACGGGCACGCCGACCCGGGCGAGGTCGTCTGGACCTGGGTGCCGTACGAGGACGACCCGCGCCAGGGCAAGGACCGTCCGGTGCTGGTGGTGGGCCGGCACAGCCGGACGCTGTTCGGGCTGATGCTCTCCAGCCAGGACGACCGGGACGGGCAGCGGCACTGGCTCGCCCTCGGGGAGGGTGGCTGGGACCGGTCCAGCCGTCCGAGCTGGGTGCGGCTGGACCGGGTGCTGACCATGCGCGAGGACAGCATCCGCCGCGAGGGGGCGGCCCTCGACCGGGAGCGCTTCGACCGGGTGGCCCGGGCGCTGCGCGCCGGCTACGGCTGGCGGTAGGGCGCCCGGCGTCCGGGACGCGGGTTCGCCTGGCTGCGGCGGCGTGAGGCGCGTCCGCGGCTCGGGCGGCCGTCGGGTCAGCGGTCGGCGGCGCCCGCGCTGTCGAGCTGGCGGCGCGGGCGGGAGGACCCCACACTCTTCGCCCGGTACATCGCCGCGTCGGCCTGGTCCAGCGCCTCGGTCAGCTGTCCGGCGCCGGTGACCGGCGCCAGGCCGACCGAGGCCGTCACCCGGATAGTCAGCCCGCGCAGGGGGATCGGCGCGGCGAGGATGTCGCGGAGTCGCCGGGTGGCGTGTTCGATCCACCGCCGGTCCAGGCCCGGCGTGGTCAGCAATCCGGCGAACTCGTCGCCGCCGAGCCGGGCGACCGGGTCGCCCCCCGCGAAGGCGGCGAACCGCTGGGCGACGCTGATCAGAACCTGGTCGCCGGCGGCGTGCCCGTACCGGTCGTTGATCTGCTTGAAGTCGTCGAGGTCGAGGACGACGGCGATCACGGGGCGCCCGGCCGCCCCGGTCAGCACCGCGGCGGCCAGCCGGTAGAAGGCGCGTCGGTTGGGGAGGCCGGTCAGCGGGTCGTGGCTGGCCGCGTGGCGCTCGGCGGCGAGTTCGGCCTGCAGGACGCTGACCTCGGCTTCGGCCCGGACCGCCCGACGGTGCAGCTGCCAGGACGAGACGAGTGCCCCTGCGGCGCAGATGCCGGACGCGATGGTCAGCGGATCCGGCACGAGCCCTCCCGTCACGCCGACGCCCCGACCCCGCCGGGGCGTCGCCGACACCCGTGTCTCCCCTGGCCCAGCCCAGGTTGAGATGACTGTGAGTGAGCGGATGGGCACCGCACACGTCGGTTATCATGCTCGCTGTCCAATGCAGATGCAATAGCAGATGCACGTGCAGGAAACCCCTCCCGTCGACCCGGCACCCCTCCACCGATCCCGGTCGTGGTCCCGGCGCGGGCGGGTGCGTGAAGAGAAAGACCCACATGCAGCAGCCACCGAACGGCGTTCCCACCAACCAGTTGCCGCCGTTGCGGTGGCAGAAGAGTCGGCGCAGCAACCCCAGCGGCAACTGCGTCGAGCTGGCCGAGCTGCCCGGCGGGGCGGGCATCGCGCTCCGTAACTCCCGGCACCCCGACGGGCCCGCCCTCATCTACACCGTGGACGAGATCGCGGCCTTCCTGCTCGGCGCCCGCGACGGCGACTTCGACCACCTGATCGACTGACCCGCCGTCCCCTCTCCGGGGCCGATTCACCTCGCCGAAGGCGTTCACCTCACTGACCGTCCATGCCATGCTTACACGTCGGTCGGGTTCGGCTTCCCGCCCGGCGTCATCTGGCGTGCGGAGGGTCGGCAGTGGCGATGGTTCCCGCCGAGGGCGGTCCGGCGACCGGCCCGACCGTCCTGCGCATGCTGCTCGGCGCGCAGTTGCGCCGGCTGCGCGAGTCCAGCGGCGTGACCCGCGAGAGCGCCGGCTGGGAGATCCGCGCGTCGGAGTCGAAGATCAGCCGGATGGAGCTGGGGCGGGTCGGTTTCAAGGAGCGCGACGTCGCTGACCTGCTCACCCTCTACGGGGTCACCGAGCCGCAGGAGCGGGAGGCGATGCTCAAGCTCGCCCGGGACGCGAACAGCCCCGGCTGGTGGCACCGGTACGGCGACGTGCTGCCGTCGTGGTTCCAGGCGTACCTGGGGTTGGAGGCCGCGGCGTCCCTGATCCGCACATACGAGGTGCAGTTCGTCCCCGGCCTGTTGCAGACGCCGGCGTACGCGCGGGCCGTGGTGCTCCTCGGCCATGGCCGGGCGACGCCGGCGGAGGTCGACCGGCGCGTCGCCCTGCGCATGCAGCGCCAGCGGCTGCTGAGTCGGGAGAAGCCGCCCCAGCTGTGGGCCGTCGTGGACGAGGCGGCGTTGCGCCGGCCGATCGGTGGCCCGGAGGTGATGCGCGACCAGGTGGCGGCACTGGTCGAGGCGACCAAGGCGCCGAACGTGCGGCTCCAGATCATCCCGTTCGCCGCGGGCGGGCACGCCGCCGCCGGTGGCGCGTTCACGATCCTGCGGTTCGGTGAGGCCGACCTGCCGGACATCGTCTACATCGAACAACTCACCAGCGCGCTCTACCTGGACAAGCGCGACGATCTCGAGAACTACGCGGCGGCGATGGAACGGCTCATTGCGGAGGCGGAGCCGCCGGAGCGCACGCCGGAGATCCTCGGCCGCATCCTGGACGACCTGCACGGGCGGTGACTTCAGGGCCAGGCGCGCGCTGCCGTGGCGCGCCGGTGCACCCCGCATCCCCATTGACCGACGCCGACAACTCCGGCTAGTCTCTGGATCGATTCAGACTGGATCGATCCAGAGGTGACCGGTGAAGCCGACTCTGCAAGCCGTGGCCGACGCGGTGGGGGTGTCCCGCAGCACGGTCTCCAACGCGTACTGCCGGCCCGACCAGCTCTCCTCCGCGTTGCGGGAGCGGATCCTGGCCACCGCCCGGCAGATGGGCTACCCGGGGCCCAACCCCACCGCCCGCTCGCTTCGACGGGGGTACGTGGGCGCGATCGGCGTGCTGTTCACCTCCCGGCTGTCGTACGCGTTCACCGACCCGTTCGCCGTCCGCTTCCTCGCCGGTCTCGCCGAGGCCGCCGAGCAGGGCGGCACCAGCCTGCTGCTCGTACCACTGCCCGACGACGCGGCCGGCGCGCGGGTAGCGGTGGAGAACGCCGCCGTGGACGGGTTCTGCGTCTACTGCGCCGGCCACGAGGGCTGGGCCCTCGACGCGATCCGGTCCCGCGGCGTGCCGTATGTGACCACCGCGCCCCCCGACACCGCCGGCCCCGACGACCGCTACGTCGGGATCGACGAGCGCGCCGCCGCCCGGGAGATCGGCCGGCACGTGGCCCGCCTCGGCCACCGGCGGGTGGCCCTGCTCGGCGACTCGGTGCTGCCCGGTACGCCGGCCGGGCCGCTGCGGCTCGCCGCTGTGTCCGAGGTCCCGCATCCGACGACACGCGGACGGCTCGCCGGCTTCGCCGACGCCTTCGCCGAGGTGGGTGTGGCCTGGCCGGAGCTGACCGTGCTCACCGCCCCCGCCAACGACCGCGCCGCCGCCGCGGCCGCCGTCGCCGCCCTGCGTACCGCCGACCGGCCGCCCACGGCCGTGCTCGCCTGCTCCGACGTGCTCGCCCTCGGCGCACGCGACGCGCTGGCCGGCGGCCCGCCGGTGTCGGTCACCGGGTTCGACGACGTCCCCGAGGCGGCCGCCGCCGGCCTGACCACCGTGCGGCAGCCCGCCGAGGAGAAGGGCCGCATCGCCGCCCGCCTGCTGCTCGACCCGCCCGCGGACCCCGGTGCGCGGCAGGTCCTGCTGCCCACCACACTCGTCGTCCGGTCGTCCACCGGACCCGTCCCGAGGAGCTGACCCATGGACCAGCCCACCGGTTTCGTCCTCGCCGTCGACGCGGTGACGCGGCACGTCACCTCCGCCCGACCGGACGCGCCGATCCGCCCCGAGCCGCCGCGTACCCCACGGCTCGCCGCCACCCGACGGGCCGCCGCAGCCACCCTGCGCCGGCTCGCCGACCGCATCCAGCCCGCCCCGGTGCCCGCTCCGCCCCGCTGCTCCTGACCCGGGGTTTTGCGGCCACCGGGAGTTGGTGCTTCGGGCATGATCCGGTCACGACGGCCGGTACCGGGCGTAGTCGGTGGTCGTACCCACCGTCGAGCAGGCAGACTGGAGGCCTATGTCGCCGTTCACGCCCAGCCTCCGGCTGCACGATCGGTACGTCCTGCGCGAGCGCATCGGCCGCGGCGGGATGTCCGAGGTGTGGCGCGCCGACGACGAGGTGCTGCACCGGCCCGTCGCGGTCAAGGCCCTCGCCGGCGAGCTGGCCGCCGATCCGCAGCTGCGGGCCACCATCCAACGCGAGGCCCGCGCGGCCGCCCGGCTGAGCCACCCGCACGTGACCCAGGTGTACGACTACGGCGAGGCGACCCTCGCCGGTGGCGCCGTCGTGCCGTACCTGGTCATGGAGCTGGTCGAGGGGCACAACCTCGCCGACCGGCTGGCCGCCGGCCCGCTGCCCTGGCCCGAGGCCGTCCGGATGGCCGCCCAGGTGGCCGGGGCGCTCGCCGACGCCCACCGCATCGGCGTCGTGCACCGCGACATCAAACCCGGCAACGTCATGCTGACCGCCACCGGCGCGAAGGTGCTCGACTTCGGCATCGCCGCACTGGCCGGCCCCGACCATCCCCTGGCCGGGCAGACCGGCGAGCTGCTGATGGGCACGCCCGCGTACTTCGCCCCGGAGCGGATGCGGCCCGGCCGGCCGGACCCGGCCAGCGATGTGTACGCCCTCGGCGCGCTGCTCTACCGCACGCTCACCGGCCGGGCGCCACTGCCGGTGGACAGCTGGGAGGACGCGGTGGACGTGCACGCCCGTGGCGTCGCCGTGCCACCGCCGGCCGTCCCCGGGCTGCCGGCCGACCTTGCGCAGCTCACGCTGGCCTGCCTCGCCGCCGACCCGGCCCGCCGGCCCACCGCCGCGCAGCTCGCCGCCCACCTCCGTGCGACGCGGCCCGCCAGCTCGCCCGCGAACCCGCCCACCGCGATCCTGCCGGCCGTGGCCGCGCCGGCGCCCGCCCACGCGCCGACGCTGATCGACCGCCGCCCGGCGACCCCCGACGGCGCCGGGCCACGACCGCCCGTCCCGACCCGGGCGCCCGCACGGCGGTCGGACCGGCCGCTCGGCGCCCTGGTCGCCGCCGGTCTCGCCCTGGTCGTCGCGACCGTCGCCGCGCTGGTCCTCGGTGACCGGGGCGAGACCGCCCCGACCGCTGGACCGTCGGCGCCGGTCGAGGCCCCGAGCAGCTCAGCGGCGCCGAAACCCAGCACGGGCGCCCCGCCGACCACCGCCCGACCGGAGCCGGTCGGCCTGCGGGAGGTGGCCGCCGAGTTCGCCGCGATACTCGCGCTGGCGGTCGCCCAGGGTGACGTCGACCGCAAGACCGCCGAGCAGTTGGGCAAGGATCTGGTCGAGCTGAGCCGCCGACCGAGGGACCGGGCCGAGCGGGTCGAGGAGCTGCGCGAGCGCCTCGACAAGGCGGTCGAGGACGGCAAACTCGACCCCACAGTGGCGTCCCAGCTCGACGCTCTGCTCGACGGCACCGGCACCGGCAGCGGCCGGGGCGACGGCTGACCGCCGCACCGGTCACACCTCGCGCCCGGCCAGGGTGAGGGCACGGATCAACTCCGCCGCCGCGAGCCGGCCGTCGCCCGGCGGGCCCAGGGTGCGGCGCAAATCGACCGCCTGGCCCAGCAGCGCAAGCGGACCGGTCCGGGCCACGTACGCCACCAGCAACTCCCGGGCCGGTCGGCACAGCGGTGCGCCGCTGTCCGCGGCCACCTCACCGACGATCACCGCGGACATCGCCACGTCCAGGCCGGGCCGGCCCTCGCTCGCGTTGCGCCAGTCGATCACCACGGGACCCGAGTGGGCCAAGACGACGTTCTCCGGATGCAGGTCGAGGTGCAGGATCCGGTCACCAGGGGCGGCCGCCCGGCGCGCCGGCAGCGCGTGCAACCGGCCGAGCAGGTCGAGCAGGATCCGGGCGGCGGACCGGGCATCCGTCCGGCCGGCGACGCCGGCCTGAGCCAGGGTGGGCCCGACCAGCCGGTCCAGCACCAGATCGGGGCCGGCGGCGTGGTGCACGCGCGGAACCGGGTACCCGAGCCGGTGCAGGTAGGTCATCACCGCCGCCTCCGCGCGGACGTCCCCGCCCGAGCGATAGCGGCGCAGCACGCGGTCGCCGTCGAGGGCGTACACATCGGCGTCCCGCCCCGAGGCGAGCGGTTGGCACCCCGACGACAGCGGTCCGTCGTAGCCGGAGTCGGACCGCCGGCTCACCCCAGGGCCGTCCGGGCGATGTCACCGGTCGCCGCGCCGGCCCGCACCAGCACGGTGCCGTCCGGGGACCAGATCGCCGAGCGGCCGGCCGCCTCGGTGTAGCCCTCGCCGGACGAGCCGGCGAAGCTCGCCACGGCGACGTGGATACGGTGCGCCGTGGCGATCCGGTGGGCCCGCTCGTCGGTCACCGCTGCGTCCCGGGCGGCCTCGAGGACGGACGCCACGTACACCTCGATCCCGGCCTCGGCGGTGCGCCGGGCTTGCTCCGCGACCCCGGTGTCCTTGCAGATCGCCAGGCCCAGCCGCCACCCGTCCGCCTCGACCACCGCCGGTCCATCGCCCGGGGAGAAACGGTGCGGCTCCATCCCGCCCAGGCACATCTTCCGGTACGCCACCCGCGCCCCACCGCCGTCGACGGCCAGCGTCGCGATGTGGTCCCCGGCGACCGGCGCGCCGGCCAGGGCCAGCGCCCCCGTCGCGGCACACGCCTCGACCAGTGGCGCCAGCACCGGGTCGGCGGGGTCGAGGACAGGCGCGTCCAGGTGGTAGCCGGTCAGGGACAACTCCGGGAAGACCACGACCCGGGCCTCCGCCGCGCGGACCGCGTCGGCGTGCCGGGCCGCGTTGACGGCGACGTCGTACGGCTCGCAGGCCGGCTGGGCGACGGCGATGCGCAGGGGCGTACCCATGGCTGCTCCTCTCCCGGAATCCCGCAGCATAGTGCGGGCTGCCCCAACGGCGGGGCCGCCCGCTCGGCCGGCTCTCAGGATGGGTTCGTAGCGTGTAGCTCATGTCTGGAACCGCGCACGCCCTGCTCGCCACCGGCACCGCCACCGGGGAGGCCGCACCACCCCAGGACGGCCTGGTCGGGTTCGTCACCGACCTGGTGGAGAAGCTCGGCGGACCCGGTGCGGGCCTGGCCGTGGCGCTGGAGAACCTCTTCCCGCCGATCCCCAGCGAGGTGATCCTGCCGCTGGCCGGGTTCGTCGCCGGGCAGGGTCGGATGAGCCTGGTCAGCGCGATCTTCTGGACCACCCTCGGGTCGCTGCTCGGTGCCCTGGCGTTGTACTACGTCGGGGCGGCGCTCGGGCGGGAGCGGATGCGGGCCATCGCCGCCCGGCTGCCGCTGGTGAAGCTGAGCGACGTGGACCGCACCGAGGAGTGGTTCCTCCGGCACGGCGTCAAGGCGGTGTTCTTCGGGCGGATGATCCCGATCTTCCGCAGCATGATCTCCATCCCGGCCGGCG
Source organism: Micromonospora sp. H33 (assembly GCF_052068455.1). Classification (NCBI taxonomy): domain Bacteria; kingdom Bacillati; phylum Actinomycetota; class Actinomycetes; order Micromonosporales; family Micromonosporaceae; genus Micromonospora; species Micromonospora sp. H33. The sequence continues at coordinate 133,025 of NZ_JBQHDE010000010.1, forward strand.
TGGAACGGATGCCGGTGCTGACCTTCGTCCTCTACACCACGCTGGGCAGCCTGATCTGGAACACCACGTTCGTCATGGCCGGCTACCTGCTCGGCGACAACTGGCACCTCGTCGAGGGGTACGCGGGCATCCTCCAGAACGTCGTCATCGTCGCCTGCGCGGTGGGGCTCGTCTGGTTCGTCGTCACGCGGGTGCGCCGGTCACGTTCGGCCGGGGGAGTGCTGCCGAACGGACCGGAGGAGGAGTTTCCGTCGTCTGTCCCGCCCGCCGACGGCGTGCCCGACCCGCACGGCCCGGGCACCCTGTACCGGAGCGCGTGGTCCCAGAGTCGCGAGGTCGGCTAGATCCTTGGGTTTGAACGTTGATCGTGTAATCCGCACATGCTTGGCTTCGGCGGTCGCCGCCAGACGACCGCCGCGTGCTGCTGCCCGGAGAGCGCCCTGATCCAGCGCGCTTCTGCGCCGAAGGGGCAAGGGGTTACGGAAGTCCGGCAGGGCGGCGCCGAACCGCCAGATAATGCGGGAGTTAGCCTGCGGTTTATCCCCCAAGGGGCGGCCGGCGGGCTGATCGAATGCGGTCGGGAGGGAGCAGCCGTCGGATGAGCACGATGCATGCCGTGAGAGCTCACACCAGGGGCGGGCCGGAGCAACTCGTGTACGAGGAGGCGCCGCGGCCCGAGCCGGGGCCTGGTGAGGTGTTGGTGGCCGTAAAGGCCGCTTCCATGACACCCCATGAGCTCACCTGGCCGGCAACCTGGACGCACAGCTTTGACGGGACAGGACCCGAGCGCACCCCGATCATCCCGTCGCACGAGTTCTCCGGAGTCGTCGCGGCGTCCGGGCCGGGGGTGGAGAGGCCCGCTGAGGGGGAGGCCGTCTACGGCTTGATCCCTTTCACCCGCGATGGCGCGGCGGCCGAGTACGTCGCCCTGCCCGCGGCCGTCCTGGCGGCCAAACCCGCCACCGTTGACCACGACCACGCCGCGGCGCTCCCCTTGGCTGCGTTGAGTGCCTGGCAGGCCCTGGTGGATCACGCTGACCTGCAGGCCGGCCAGCACGTGCTGGTGCAGGGCGGCGCCGGCGGCGTGGGGATCTTCGTGGTGCAGCTCGCGGCCGGTCTCGGTGCTCGTGTGAGCGCCACGGCGGCGGCGGCCGACGTGGAATTCGTGAAGGGTCTGGGTGCCGAGCAGGTCATCGACTATGCGCACGACCGCTTCGAGGATCACGTTCGCGACGTGGATGTGGTCGTTGATCTTGTCGGAGGAGCCACGCAGTCGCGGTCCTGGTCGGTCCTGAAACCGGGCGGTGTCCTGGTCAGCCTCGTCACCCCACCCGACCAGCAGGAAGCAGCCCGGCATGGCGTTCGTGGGGTGTTCTTCGTCGTCGAGCCCAACCAGAACGCGTTGCGTTCCATCGCCGAGTTCGTCGATAACGGCCGGTTGAGGCCGGTGCTGGACCGCGTGCTGCACCTCACTGAGACGCGCTCCGGTTACGAGGCGCTCGAGACGGCCAAGCGCCGCGGCAAGATCGTCATCCACGTCGCCGACTAGTGCCTCGTCATGCAGCCTTGATCGGGTAGTCCGGGTGCCGGATCTTGGAGTTGATCGCAAATCCGGATTTCGGTCGGGCGCGCTGGTTGCGCCATCGGATGTACGCGCCGATCGCGGCATCCTGCTCGGCGTGGGTGCGGTGGTCGGTGCCGTTGAGGGCGAAGTACCTGACCACTGCGAACTCGGCCTCGATCCAGTTGAGCCAAGACGCGTAGGTCGGTAGGAACACCAGGTCGACCTGGTTGGCGGCGCACCAGGCGCAGGGATCAAGCCTGACCGCCCGGAGCCGGGCACGGCGGGCCCCACCCCACTACCGCAACCCTGCACGAACCCCACACGCAAGGACGAACCCGAGCCACATCACCGCGCCCGAGCCCACCACCGCACTCGGGACCAGGCGGTCAGCGGAGCCGGCGGAGCCAGCGGCGCTGCCAGGGTGTCTCCACGGCCCGGGGTCGGTAGTGGGTGCGTACCCAGGGCACGGCCTCTTGGGACGGTAGCCCGTCGAGGATCGCCAGCGCCGCCAGAGCGGTGCCGGTACGGCCGGTGCCACCCCGGCACGCCACCTCGACCCGCTCGCCGTCGTGCGCGCGGCGCAGCGCCTCCCGGAGAGCGTCGAGCGCGTCGGCCCGGTCGACCGGCACCCAGAAGTCCGGCCAACGGATCCGCCGGTGGAGCCAGGCCGGCGCCGGTCCGGGGGCCAGCAGCAGTGCGAAGTCGGCTGGCGTGGCCGGATCGGCGAGGCGACGCCCGCGTACGGCGACTCCGCTCGGCAGGACGACCACGCCCGGCTGCCCCGTCCAATCGTCACGCTCACCCACGGCCGCCATCCTGCCGGTCCACGCCACCCGCGTGCCAACACCACCGCCGAACCGCGCGTAGCCCCGGGGCCTGTGGTCCTCGTCATGCGGATGGTTCACGCGCCCGGGACGGGGTTCCTATAGTTGACTCGCCGGTATGCGTTAGTGTGCAGCCGTGAACTTGAAAGAGTGGGCGAAGCGGGAAGGGGTCCACCCGGTAACGGCGTATCGCTGGTTCCGGGAGGGCAAGCTGCCTGTGCCCGCTCGCCGGGTCGGCGGTCTGATCCTGGTGGAGCAGCCCGCCGTCCCGGCCCGGGCCGAGACCGTGGTGGTATACGCCCGGGTCTCCTCGGCCGACCAACGCGCTGACCTGGACCGGCAGGTCGCCCGGGTCACCGCGTGGGCCACCGGGCAGAACCTTGCGGTGGCGCGGGTGGTCACCGAGGTCGGCTCGACGCTCAACGGCGGCGGTGAGAAGTTTCTCGCGCTGCTGCGCGACCCGGCCGTGACCACGATCGTGGTGGAGCACCGGGACCGGTTCGCCCGCTTCGGCGCCGAGTACGTCGAGGCCGCGCTGACCGCCCAGGGCCGTCGGCTGCTCGTGGTCGACCCGGCCGAGGTGGACGACGATCTGGTCCGCGACGTGACCGAGATCCTGACTTCGCTGTGCGCCCGGTTGTATGGCCGCCGGGTGGCGGCGGACCGGGCCGAGCGAGCCGTGGCCGCCGCCACCTCGGGTGATGCCGAGTGAAGCGGTACCAGGCCCCGGCGGGCTGGACCGTGCAGGCGTACAAGTTCGCCCTGGACCCAGCCTGCGAGCAGAGCCTGCGTCGGCACGCCGGGGCGGCCCGGTTCGCGTTCAACCACATGCTCGGCCGGCTCAGCGCGGTCAAGGCCCAGCGTCTGGCGGAGGTGTCCTACGGGGTCGCTGAGGCGGACCTGACGCCGTGGCAGGGCTGGTCGCTGCCGGACCTGCGGCGCACCTGGAACCACATCAAGCAGTGGGTGGCGCCGTGGTGGCAGGAATGCTCCAAAGAGGCGTTCAACACCGGCCTGGACGCGCTCGCCCGGGCGCTGGCCAACTGGGCGGCGTCACGCAGCGGCAAGCGTAAGGGCCGTCAGATGGGCTGGCCCCGGTTCAAAGGCAAGGGCGCGGCCCGGTCCGTGCGGTTCACCACCGGGGCGATCCGGGTGGACGCCGACCGGCGGCACGTGGTGCTGCCCCGGCTGGGCCGGATCCGGACTCACGAGTCGACCCGCAAGCTGGCCCGCCGGGTCGAGGCGGGCACCGCGAAGATTCTGTCCGCGACTGTCACCGACACCGCCGGGCGCTGGTTCTGCTCGTTCCAGGTCGCGGTCAAGCGGACCATCGAACGCCCGGCGCACGCCCCCCGGCTGGGCCGGGTCATCGGGGTTGACGCCGGGATCAAGCACCTCGCGGTGCTGTCCACCGGCGAGATGATCGACAACCCGGCCCCCGTTCAAGGCGGCCCTGAAGCGGTTCGGCAAGGCCCAGCGCCGGGCCAGCCGCCGGATCGGGCCGTACGACCCGGCCACCCACCGCAAGCGCACCCCGTCGAACCGGTGGAAACGCGCCCAGACGCAGGTGGCCCGACTGCACGCCACCGTGGCCGCGGTCCGCGCCGACGCCTGGCACCAGCTCACCACCCGGCTGGCCCAGCAGTACGACACCGTTGCGGTGGAGGACCTGCACGTGGCCGGCTTGAAACGCAACCGCAGGCTGGCCCTGGCGTTGTCCGACGCCGCCCCGGCCACCCTGCGGCGGCAGTTGCAGTACAAGACCGGCTGGTACGGCAGCGTCCTGCACGTCGCCGACCGGTGGTACCCCAGCTCGAAGACCTGCTCGCGATGCCAGACGGTGAAACCCAAGCTGTCGCTGTCCGAGCGCACCTTCCACTGCGACGCCTGCGGCCTGTCCCTAGACCGGGACGTCAACGCCGCACGCAACCTTGCCGCCCTCGTGCGGCACGTCGACCTGGAGTCGCCGGGCGACGTCAAAACAGGACGTGGAGCCTGTGTAAGACCCGTAAGCCCCGCACCCGCGGGCCGGGCAACGGGCGTCGAAGCGTCAAGGCCGCTTGCGGCCAACGCCGCCCGGCAACGGACGGCTGCCAATCACGAGCTATCTAACGCTCAGTGAAAGGTAACGGTATCGGGTGCACCTCGCCGAGATCCGAGGCAGGTAGCGCGCCATGGCTCCACCCCGTTCCACCGCCCCTCGTCGGGGCGCCCACCGCGCCGCCGCACGTCCCGTATCGCTGGTGGTGCGGGGCGTGGCGGTGCTGGCGGTCCTCGTCGTGCTCACCACGCTCTTCCTGGACGTGCTGTTGATCGCGGTCGGGCTGCTCACTCCGGCCGTCGCGGCCGTCGTCCGGTTCCGGGGCTGGCTGGCGCGGCTCGCGCCGGGCCGGGCGGGTGGCCGGACGCGTGCGGCGTCCGACCACCGCGGTCATCGGGCGACGTACTCGCGCAGGTGGCGGGCGGTGAGCGTGTCCCCGCGGTCGACCAACTCGGCGGGCGTACCCGTGAAGACGATCTGCCCGCCGTCGTGGCCCGCGCCCGGTCCGAGGTCGATCAGCCAGTCGGCGTACGCCATCACCGCCTGGTGGTGCTCGATGACGATGACCGTGTTGCCGGCGTCGACGAGGCGGTCGAGCAGGGCGAGCAGCTGGTCCACGTCGGCCAGGTGCAGGCCGGTGGTCGGTTCGTCGAGGACGTACGTGCTGGTCTTCTCGGCCATGTGGATGGCCAGCTTGAGTCGCTGCCGTTCGCCGCCGGAGAGGGTGGTGAGCGGCTGGCCCAGCGTGACGTAGCTCAGCCCGACGTCGGCGAGCCGGTCGAGGATGACCCGGGCCGCGCCGCTCGGGAAGAACTTCCGCGCCTCGCTGACCGGCATCGCGAGGACCTCGCTGATGTTCTTCCCGCGCAGCCGGTAGGTGAGCACCTCGTCGGTGAACCGGCGGCCCTCGCACTGCTCGCAGACCGAGGCGACACCGGCCATCATGGCCAGGTCGGTGTAGACGAGGCCGATGCCCTTGCAGGTCGGACAGGCGCCTTCGGAGTTGGCGCTGAACAGCGCGGCCTTCACGCGGTTCGCCTTCGCGAAGGCGGTGCGCACCGGGTCGAGCAGCCCGGTGTACGTGGCGGGGTTGCTGCGCCGCGAGCCCCGGATGGGGGACTGGTCGACGATGACCACGCCGTCGCGGCGGTGCAGAGAGCCGTGGATAAGCGAACTCTTGCCGGAGCCGGCCACCCCGGTCACCACCGTCAGCACGCCGAGTGGGATGTCGACGCTCACGTCGCGCAGGTTGTGGAGGTCGGCGTTGCGGATCGCCAGCTGCCCGGTGGGCGTACGGACCTGCTCGCGCAGCCGGACCCGGTGGTCGAGGTGCCGGCCGGTGAGGGTGTCGGAGCGGCGCAGGCCGGCGACGTCGCCGGTGTAGCAGATCCGGCCGCCGGCCGTACCGGCGCCGGGCCCGAGGTCGACGACGTGGTCGGCGATCGCGATGGTCTCCGGCTTGTGCTCGACCACCAGCACCGTGTTGCCCTTGTCGCGCAGCCGCCGCAGCAGGTCGTTCATGCGGGCGATGTCGTGCGGGTGCAGGCCGATGGTGGGCTCGTCGAAGACGTACGTGACGTCGGAGAGCGGGGAGCCGAGGTGCCGGACCATCTTCACCCGCTGCGCCTCGCCGCCGGAGAGGGTGGCCGACTCGCGGTCCAGGCTCAGGTAGCCGAGACCGATCTCGACGAGGGAGTCGAGCAGGTGGCGCAGGTCGCCGACGAGCGGGGCCACCGCCGGGTCGTCGATGCCCTGGACGAACTCGGCCAGGTCGCTGATCTGCATGGCCGCGCACTCGGCGATGTTGCGCCCGGCGATCCGGGAGGAGAGCGCGGCGGCGTTCAGCCGGGTGCCCCCGCAGGCGGCGCAGGTGGTGAACGTGACCGCCCGGTCGACGAACGCCCGGATGTGGGGCTGCATCGACTCGCGGTCCTTGGCGAGGTAGAGCCGGCGCACCTTGACGATGAGGCCCTCGTACGTCCAGTTGTTGCTGCCCATCCTGATTTTGGTGGCCGGCTTGTGGAGGAGGTCCTCCCACTGCTGCGGCGTGTAGTCCTGCAGCTTGGTGTCCGGGTCGAACAGGCCCGAGCCGACGATCGTCTGCCAGTACCAGGTGTCGACGCCGAAGTTCGGCACGCTGATCGCGCCGTCGTTGAGCGACTTCTCCACGTCGACCAGCTCGTTGACGTCGAGGTCGGAGACCCGGCCCAGCCCTTCACAGGTCGGGCACATGCCCTCGGCCAGGTTGAAGCTGAACGCGCCCGCCCCGCCCACGTGCGGCTGGCCGAGCCGGCTGAAGACGATGCGCAGCATCGCGTACGCGTCGGTGGCGGTGCCCACGGTCGACCGCGAGTTGACGCCCATCCGCTCCTGGTCGACGACGATGGCCGGGGTGAGGTTGCGTAGGGAGTCCACGTCCGGCCGGGACAGGCTCGGCATGAACGACTGGAGGAACGCGCTGTAGGTCTCGTTGATCAGCCGCTGCGACTCGGCGGCGATGGTGCCGAAGACGAGGGAGGACTTGCCGGAACCGGAAACCCCGGTGAAGACGGTCAGCCGGCGTTTCGGGATGTCGACCGAGACGGAGGCGAGGTTGTTCTCGCGCGCTCCGCGTACCTCGATCATGTCGTGGCTGTCGGCGGCGGACCGATCTGGCTGCTGCATGCGAACCCTTCACGTGGATCGTGGGCAGGGCGAAGCCCCGCCGGGTGTGCGTCTTCTGGCCTGGCCGCCTTCAATCGTCTCATTGACTCACGTGTAGAGACTTTTCCCGCGTTGGCCAGCACACCACCGCCGGAGAACACCGGGAAAGTCTCAAACGACGTGTAAGCGGTAAGGTCGGCGTCGTGGGCACAGCGCGTCGGCTCCGGGCCGTGGATCTCGCTTCGACCGCAGGCATCTCCACCCAGCAGGTGCGCAACTACGTCGCCGACCGGGTTCTCCCGCCGGTCGAGCGCACCCCGTCCGGCTACCGGATCTTCACCGAGGCGCACGTGCACGCGCTCACCGTGGCGCGGCGGATGGCTGAGGGGCACGGCTGGGCGCGTACGCGGGAGGTCATGGCCGCGGTCCACCGGGGTGACCTGCCGGCGGCGCTGGCGGCGCTCGACGGGGGCCACGCCGAGCTGGACCGGGAGCGGGCCGAGATCCGGCGGGTGCTCGGCGCGTTCGAGACGGTGGTGTCCGCTCCGGCCGTCGCGGCACCGCGCGGCGGCGTGCGGATCGGCGAGGTGGCGCGGCTGGTCGGCGTCCGCACCTCGCAGCTGCGGCTGTGGGAGGAGCGCGGCCTGCTCCGCCCGGTGCGCGACCGGGCCACCGGCTACCGGGTGTACGACGCGGCCGAGCTGCGCGCCGCGCAGGTGGTCGCGCTGCTACGGCGGGGGGCGTACCCGTTCGACATCATCACCGCGGTGCTGGACGAGCTGCGCACCACCGGCAGCGCCGCCCGCGTGCACGCCGAGCTGGCGCGGCGCGAGCAGGACCTGCACCGCCGGAGCCTGCGGCGGTTGCGGGCGACCGCGGCGCTGCACGACTACCTGCGTGAGCGCGGTGAGGCCGGCCCGGTCTGACGGGCGTTCGGGCGGGTGCCGAAGTCACCGCCCGGCCGGGCCGCGCCCGACGCAGGCCCTAGCGCAGCACGAGCAGGTCCAGGTGGTCGACGACCGGCCCGGGGGTGTGCGGCGCGGCGGCGGCCAACCGGGCCATACCGGCCTCGTACGCGTCGTCGCTGATCAGCCGCAGCGGGGTGTGCGCCCGCCGGTCGAGCCGTTGCGCGAAGTCGGCGAGCGATGCGGCCGTGGTCTGGGCTACCGCCTCCACGCTGCTGACCGGGAAGCCGGCCGCGGCGAACGCGGCGCGGACGCGGGCAAGGTCGGGGTACGTCTCCAGCACCTGCACCGCCTCCGGGAACCAGCGGAACACGGCGATCCGCTGGTGCCGCCCGGGGAAGGGGGAGCGGATCAGCACCGGCGCACCGGGGCGCAGGACCCGCCGCAGCTCGTGGGCCGCCGCGTCCAGGTCGGGAACGTGGTGAAGCATCGTGGACAGCCAGGCGGCGTCCACGCTGGAGTCGCGCAGCGGCAGCGCGCCGGCGTCCCCGGCGACCAGCGGCCGGTGGTCCGCGTACGCGCGCATCGCCGACGCGGGCTCCACGCCCACCACCTGGACGCCGAACCAGCCGGTGAAGGCACGTGCCCAGGCGCCGGTGCCGCAGCCCAGGTCGAGCAGCGTCGTGGTGGCCCGGGGGCGTAGGTGCTGCTGCACGGCGTGGCGCCAGCGGTCGAGGCTGGCCGGGGGCAGCTCGCGGGTGGCCGCGAAGGCCGCCGCCTCGGCGTCGTCGAAGGAGACCAGAGCCACGTGCATCACCTCGCAGCGTCGCCGGGGGGTCCGGGCGATCGTTGCTGAGGTTCTAGTCGGACGGTGACCCCGTGGGCAACACCTTGTGAGGAAGTCCCCACCGGCCGGGCGGCCCGGCCGGTGGGGACGACCGGTCAGCCCAGGTCGACGGCGGGGTACAGCGGGAAGCCGGCGAGCAGCTCGGTGGCCTGCTTGCTCACCTTGTCGGCGACCGCCGGGTCGAGGACGTACTTCGCCTTGGACGGCGTGCCGTCGGCGTTCGCGCCCGGGGTGGTCTGGGTGAGCACGGCGTGGATCAGCTCGGCGGTGGCGTCCATCTCGGCGGTGCCGAGGCCCCGGGTGGTCAGCGCCGGAGTGCCGATCCGGATGCCGGACGTGTACCAGGCGCCGTTCGGGTCCTGCGGGACGGAGTTGCGGTTGGTGACGATGCCGGAGTCGAGCAGGGCCTGCTCGGCCTGCCGGCCGGTGAGGCCGTAGCCGGTCACGTCGATGAGCACCAGGTGGTTGTCGGTGCCGCCGGTGACCAGCCTGGCGCCGCGCCGCAGCAGCCCGTCGGCGAGGGCCTGCGCGTTGGCGACGATCCGCTGCGCGTAGCCCGCGAAGTCGGGGCGGCGGGCCTCCGCGAGCGCGACCGCCTTGGCGGCCATCACGTGCGGCAGCGGGCCGCCGAGCACCATCGGGCAGCCCCGGTCGACCTGCTCGGCCAGCTCCGGCTGGCAGAGCACCAGGCCGCCGCGCGGGCCGCGCAGCGACTTGTGGGTGGTGGTGGTGACGATGTGCGCGTGCGGCACCGGGTCGAAGTCGCCGGTGAAGACCTTGCCGGCGACCAGACCGGCGAAGTGCGCCATGTCGACCATGAAGGTCGCCCCGACGGAGTCGGCGATCTCCCGCATGATCCGGAAGTTGACCTTCCGGGGGTACGCCGAGTAGCCGGCGACGAGGATGAGCGGCTTGAACTCGCGGGCCGCCTCGGCGACCTTGTCGTAGTCGACCAGGCCGGTCTCCGGGTCGGTGCCGTAGCTGCGCTGGTCGAACATCTTGCCGGAGATGTTGGGCCGGAAGCCGTGGGTGAGGTGGCCGCCGGCGTCCAGCGACATGCCGAGCATCCGCTGGTTGCCCAGCTCGCGGCGCAGCGCGAACCAGTCGGCCTCGGTGAGGTCGTTGACGTGCCGGGCCTGCGCGCGCTTGAGCGCCGGCGACTCGACCCGGTCGGCCAGGATCGCCCAGAAGGCGACCAGGTTGGCGTCGATGCCCGAGTGCGGCTGCACGTACGCGTGGGGCGCGCCGAACAGCTCCCGGGCGTGCTCGGCGGCGAGCGCCTCCACGGTGTCGACGTTCTGGCAGCCGGCGTAGAAGCGGCGGCCGACCGTGCCCTCGGCGTACTTGTCGCTGAACCAGTTGCCCATGGCCAGCAGGGTGGCCGGGGAGGCATAGTTCTCGCTGGCGATGAGCTTGAGCGACTCGCGCTGGTCGGCCAGCTCGGCGCGGATGGCGTCAGCCACGCGCGGCTCGACGCCGCCGATCACTTCGAGCGCGCTGCGGAAGGCGGTGGACTCGGCGTTCAGCGACATGCGACCTCCTGGTGACGTGCGGAAGGCCCAGGCGCTCGGCATGCGTCCTCGTGACGGGGCCGCTCCCCGATGGTTCTCCATCTCCAATGCGCCAGTCACGGCCCGAGGGGATCCTACCGGGTCCGTCGGTGCCGGTGGCGTCGCCTCGCTCGTGATCCATTCCATGCCGGCGGCATCGGGACGTGCGGGCCACCGGGAGCCCGCGGTGCCCACGGCATCGGGTCGATCACAGCCGGCGGGGCTCGCCGGGCGGGCCCGCCCCGCCTAGGATCGACGGCATGGCGGGGGCGGGCGGTGGTGGGAGCCTGCTGGCCATCAGCGACCTGCACGTCCGCCACCCGGACAACCGCGCGATCGTCGAGGCGCTGCATCCCGAGTCGCCGGACGACTGGCTCCTCGTCGCCGGGGACGTCGGCGACACCGTCGCCCAGATCGAGTGGGCGCTGCGGCTGCTGGCCGGCCGGTTCGCGAAGGTCGTCTGGTCTCCGGGCAACCACGAGCTGTGGACTCCGCCCAGCGATCCGGTGACGCTGCGCGGCGTGGCGCGCTACGCCCACCTGGTCGAGCTGTGCCGCGACCTGGGCGTCGTCACCCCGGAGGATCCGTACCCGGTGTGGGAGGGGCGCGGCGGTCCGGTGACCGTGGCGCCGCTGTTCCTCCTGTACGACCACAGCTGGCGCCCGGAGGGCTTCGACACGCCGGAGGCGGCGCTGGCCGAGGCGTACCGGACGGGCATCGTGTGCACCGACGAGTACCTGCTGCACCCCGACCCGTACGAGAGCCGCTCGGCGTGGTGCGCGGCCCGGGTGGCGGAGACGGCCCGGCGGCTCGCCGATCGTGATCCGGCGCTGCCGACCGTGCTGGTCAACCACTGGCCGCTGGTCCGGGAGCCGACGCGCATCCTGCGGTACCCGATCTTCGCCCAGTGGTGCGGCACCGAGGCCACCGCCGACTGGCACGTGCGCTTCGACGCCGCCGCCGTGGTCTACGGCCACCTGCACATTCCCCGCACCACCTGGTACGACGGCGTGCGGTTCGAGGAGGTGTCGGTGGGCTACCCGCGGGAGTGGCGGCGGCGGAGCGCACCGCCCGGGCAGCTGCGGCGGATCCTGCCGGAGCCCGACGGGGTGCCGCCCACCGCCTGGTGACACGCGCCGGGGCCCGGCCGACGGCCGGGCCCCGGGTGGCGGGACAGGCTCAGGCGCGCACCGCGTCCAGCGATTTCTTCAGCGCCTTCGGGGCGGCCGGCGACCGGGGCGCCTTCTTACGCATCTCGATCATCCGCTCGCCCAGCTCCTGCAGCTCGTTACGGCCCATCTTCTCGCGCACCTTCGGGAACCACTCCTGCTCCTCCTCCTCGACGTGGTGCAGCACGCTCTCGATCAGCACCGTCGTCTTGGCGTTGTAGTGCTCGTCGTCCGGCTTCATGGTGAAGAGCTCGAAGCAGAGCACGTCGGCGACGTGGTGCTCCTCGTACGACTCCAGGATGTGGTCCTCCAGCTCCGGCAGGCGCTTGCGGACCTCCGGGTACATGACCTCGTTCTCCAGGTAGGTGTGGACGGTCAGCGCCTCGAGGATCTGCTTGACCAGCTTCTCGCGCTGGCTCGCCGGCGCGTCCTCGTTGGCCTGGAACTCCTTGAACAGGCGGCGCATCTCCTTGTGGTCCTCTTTCAACAGGACGATGGCATCGGTGGACACCGGCTGACCTCCTCGGATCGGGCTGAGGTCCCCTTCCGTACCCGGCGGTGAGCAGGAGAAACGGATGGGGCCCGGCGGATCACCGCCGGGCCCCACCACAGGTTGTGCGCGGTGCTACCTCACCACGTTGTACGCGTTGACCATGCCCGCGCCGTAGAACGAGTTGCGCTCGCCACCGGTGCAGGTGGCCGGGAAACCGGGCCGCGGCTCCCAGACGCCCTCCTCGCAGGGCTGTGCCACCGCCGTGCGCTCAAGGAACGACGCCAGCTGACCCGGCGTCATCCCCGCGTGCGCCGACAGCGCCAGCGCCGCAACACCGGCAGCGTGCGGGCTGGACATCGAGGTGCCCTGCTTGTAACCCCAGCCGTCGCCGCCGCTGCGCGACCAGGTGGTCGACAGGATGCCGTCGGTCAGGGTCGAGCTCACGCCGTTGGTGCGGAACCGGGTGTCACCGCCGGGTGCGGTGACGTCCACGACGCCGAGGCCGTACGACGAGTAGTAGCTCTTCTTCCCCGTCGGGGCGACCGCCGAGACGGTCACCACGCCCGGCGCCTCGCCCGGCAGGACGAGGCAGGCGCTGTTGAGGTCCTCCCGCTCCTCCTCCGGGGCGCTACCGTCGTTCGGGCTGCCGGTGTCGGTGTTCTTGTGCGCCAGGTCCCAGTTCGAGTTGCCCGCCGACGCGACGTGCAGCACGCCCTTGGACTGCGAGTAGCGGATCGCCCGCTGCACCGCCTGCCACACCGGACGCTGGCGCGCGTCGTTGCGGCAGTTGAGCTCCCACGGGTCGATGAAGTAGCTGTTGTTCGTCACCTGCATGCCGTGCTCGGCCGCCCAGATGAAGCCGCAGATCGCGGCCTCCGGATAGATCCAGCCGCCGTCGTTGACGACCTTCACCGCGGCCACCTTGACGCCGGGAGCGACACCGGTGACGCCCCTGCCGTTGATGGCGGCGGCGATCGTGCCGGCCACGTGGGTGCCGTGGTCGGAGGTGGTCGGGTTCCAGGCCGCCTCGGTGGTGTCGGCGACGCCGCCGAGGCAGGACGCGCTCTTGTCCTTGGCGATCTGGGTGGTCAGGTCGGGGTGGGTGCTGGAGATGCCGGTGTCCAGCACGCCGACCACGACGTTGGCGGAACCGGTGGTCACGGCGTGAGCCTCGGGCACGTCGATCATCGGCATGTCCCACTGCTGGCCGAACATCGGTTCGCCGGTGGGGTCACCGGCGGCAGCGGCGACGGCCGCGGCGTCGACCTCGACGGTCTCGCCCTCGTCGATGGCGGAGCCGAGGCCGGTCGTCGCGGCGACCGAGTCGACCCCGGCGCCCGCCACGTCGGTGGCGAACTCCGGGTTCGTGGAGCGGACGACCAGCACACCGATCTGGTCGTACTCGGCCACGACCGTGCCCTTGGCGACGGCCACGCGGGCCACCGCCTTGTCGGTCGTAGCGCCCTGCGGGGCCAGCACCAGGTACGTGGTGTCCGGCCCGGCGGCCGCCGCGGCCGGAGCCATGCCACCGGTGACGGCCAGGCCGACACCGAGCGACACGGCCGACGCGGCGGCCAGTGTCTTGCGACGGAGGTTCTTCACACAGACTCCCAGGGGCTGTCGTGCGGCCGGCGCTCCCTGGTGGGGAGGCGACCGGCGGGCGGCGGGCAGGGTGCCCGTCACCGTTGAAGACAGCGCCGGATGTTCGTGTGGCGTTACACACACTTGTCGTGGCGGACAAAACGTGTCAGACGGTGGCGAGGGTGTGCGGGATCTCGTCGAGCAGCTCGCGGGCCAGGAAACCGATCCGGCCGTACTGCGGAACGAGGCGCTGCCCGCTCACGGCGTGCGCGAACGCACCCCAGCACGCCGCCTGCGCCGGCTCCGCGCCCCGGGAGAGCAGACCGGCCAGCAGACCCGCGAGGACGTCGCCGCTGCCCGAGGTGCCGAGCCCCGCGTCGCCGCTCTCCTCCCGCCAGGTCCGCCCGTCCGGCGCGGCGATGTGGCCGTACAGCGACACCACGGCGTCGTACCGGCCGGCCAGCTCGGTCGCCTCCGCGTCCAGGTCGTCGCCGGGGTCACGGCCGAGCAGGTGGCGTGCCTCGGTGCGGTTGGGGGTCAGCACCACCGGACGGCCCGCGCCGACCAGCAGGTCCGGCGCGTGGCTGAGGGCCCCCAGGGCGTACGCGTCGAGCACCAGCGGCGTCTCCCGGCGGGCGGCGTCGAGCACCACGCGCAGCAGGTCGCCGGCCTCGTCCACGTCCTTGAGGCCCGGGCCGACCGCGACCACGTCCGCCTCGGCCACCAGTTCGCTCAGTCGGTCACCGCACCGGCCGGCCACCGCCCCGTCGGCGGTCTCCGGCAGCCCGATCACCAGTGCCTCGGGCACCTGGATGCTGAGCGCGGTGGCGGTGGACTCGGCGGCGGCGAGCTGGAGCACCCCGGCGCCGGCCCGCAGTGCGGCCACCCCGGCGAGCAGCACCGCGCCGGGCGTGAACCGGGAGCCGCCGACCACCAGGACGGTGCCCCGCGACTCCTTGCCCCCGGACGGTACGGGCAGCGCCCAGTCCCGCAGCAGCGCCGGCGTGATGACCCGGGTGTCAGACCGGTTCGGCATGGACCTCGTCCTCCCTGGTCGGCCGGGCGCCTTCGCGCCGCAGGTGGCGTACGTCGTTGAACACGTCCGGGCGGAGCCGGCCGTCGTCGACCGACCAGCCGGTGACCGAGCAGTTGGCGATGACGTGGGCACGTGTCAACGCCATCAGCTCCTCCTCGGTGAGCCCCTCCACCAGGTAACGGGTCAGGAAGACCAGGGCGTCGTGGCCGAACAGCAGCACCCGCCGGCCCTCGTGGTCGCGGCGGAGGTCGCCGAGGAGGGCGCGCAGCCGCAGCGCCACGTCCGTCCACGACTCGCCGCCCGGCGGGCGGTAGTAGAACTTGCCGAGCCGGTCCCGCCGCGCCGCCTCCTCGGGGTACCGGCGACGCACGCCGTGCCCGGTCAGCCCGTCGAGGATGCCCAGCTCCCGGTCACGCAGCCGCTCGTCGCGGGTGCACGGGATGCCGGTGCGGTCGAGAGCCAGCTCGGCGGTACGCCGCGCACGCAGGTACGGCGACACCACCGCCACGTCGGGGCGGCGGGCCTGCGGCAGCCCGGCGAGCCACCGACCGGTGGCCCGGGCCTGCTCCTCCCCGGTGCGGCTGAGCGGCACATCGGCGTCGCGGTGGGTGAGGTCGATCAGCTCGGCACCGGACGCCTCGGCCGCCCCGGCCGCCACGTTCGCCGTGCTCTCGCCGTGCCGGACGATCCACAGCGCCGCCAGTTCCGCCATGCGGCACCCCCTACCCCGGCGCATCCCCGGGTAACCGCGGGGGTGCCGGCGCTTCGATGCGTGAACTGGCCGACGGCGGGTAAGCGCTGGCTCGACCTGAACACGGACAGGGGAGGTACGCCGTGGCGACCATGACACAGGAACAGAAGAGCGCCCTCAAGGACAAGAACTACGACCTCATCCACGCGATACAGATGTCCCTGGAGAACATCTACCGGATGGACACGTACATCTCCGACGCGGAAAGCCGAGGAGACAGCGAACTCGCCACGTGGTTCCGGAAGATCCAGGAGAACAACCGCAAGGCGGGTGAGCAGGGCAAGCAGATGCTGATGGCGCGCTTGCAGACGGAAGGGCGCTGAGGTCGGCGTGTCGCCGGCCGGACCGCTCACCGGAGCCGTCCGGCCGGCGGCGTGTCCCCGCCGAGCGCCCCGCGGCCGACTACGGTGTGAGGCGTGGCGACGACGGCGGCGGAGGAGATCCGGGTCGGACAGCGCGTCGTGCGGGTCTCCAGTCCGGACAAGCCGTACTTTCCGGAGCGCGGGCTGACCAAGCTCGACGTGGTGCGCTATTTCCTGGCCGTCGGCGACGGCATCCTGCGCGCCCTGCGGGACCGGCCGACCATGCTGGAGCGCTGGCCGCGCGGCGTCTTCGAGGGCGCCAAGATCGCCACCCGGCAGGACAACCGCGGCGACGCCTTCTACCAGAAGCGGCTGCCGGCCGGTGCGCCCGACTGGGTGCAGACGGCGCACATCACGTTCCCCAGCGGACGGACCGCCGACGAGGTCGCGCCGAGCGAGCTGGCTGTGGTGGCCTGGGCGGTCAACCTCGGCACCCTGCGGTTCCACCCGTGGCCGGTCACGAAGGACGACGTCGAGCGGCCGGACCAGCTCCGCATCGACCTGGACCCGTTGCCGGGCGTCGGGTTCGACCAGGTGGTGCCGGTGGCGCACGAGGTCCGCGCGTTCCTCGACGAGCTGGGGCTGGTCGGCTACCCGAAGACCACCGGCGGCCGGGGGCTGCACGTCTACCTCACCATCGAGCCCCGGTGGAGCTTCGGCGACTGCCGGCGCGCCGTGCTGGCGCTGGGCCGGGAGATGCAGCGCCGCCGCCCCGACCTGGTCACCACGACGTGGTGGCGGGACCAGCGGGACCGGCCGGTGTTCGTCGACTACAACCAGATGGCCCGTGACCACACGATGACCTCGGCGTACTCGATCCGGCCGGCCCCGGCGGCGCTGGTGTCCGCCCCGCTGGACTGGTCCGAGCTGGACGACGTCCGGCCGGAGGACTTCGACGTCACGACGATGCCGGCGCGCTTCGCCGAGCGTGGCGACCCGCACGCCGGCCTCGACGACCGCGCGTACTCGCTGGAGCCGCTGCTGGAGTTGGCCGACCGGGAGGGGCTGGAGGCCCCGCCTGAGCGGTGAGGCTCTGCCCCTGCCCGGCTTGCAGGGCGCAGATCAGTGCCAATCGCCGATCTTGACGTCGTCCGGCGCCGGCCTGCCGCGCCCGGTCTCCACAAGCTCCTTGAGACTCATCAGGAACGTCGCCCACTTTGTGCTGCAGTGGTGCATGAACTCCACCGGCTCGCGCCAGCCCTCGTGCGTGAACTGGACGATCGTGTACTCGCCGCGCTGGTCGAGGCGCCAGTCGATCTCGGTTCCGATCCATTCCTCGGGGCCGTCGGTGACCCGCCACCGCAGGCGGCCGGAGGGATCGAGCTGCAGGACTTCCATGTCGAAGCCACCGACGTCGCCGAACCGGAAGGCCAACTGCCCGCCGACCTCGCTCTTGCCCGTCGTGTCGGTCGTCCACCAGCCGGCGATGCCCTCTGGAGTTGCCACTGCTCGGTAGACGTCGTCGAGCGGTGCGACGACGCCGATCCGGTGCAGGATGTCGACCATGTCATTCTCCTTGGTTGTTGTTGCGGGTGCGTTCGATGGCCTCGGCGATCCGCTTGATCCGGCGGAGTCGGGCGTCCCAGGTGGCGCCGACCGCTGACAACTGGGCGACAGCTCGGGCGAGCTGCGCCTCGTCGACGTGGTAGTGACGCTCGCGACCGGCCGGCGTGGCGTGAACCAGACCGACCCGGTCCAGGACGGCCAGGTGCTTCGATACGGCCTGGCGGGTGACGGGTAGTCGCTCGCTCAGTGCTGTGGCTGTGCCTGGTCCCTCGGCAAGAAGAAGGTCGATCATCGTGCGCCGGATGGGGTCGCCGATCGCCGACCAGAGGTCGTCATCGACCACCGTGCTCATGACGTGGAGACCAGCCGCGCGACGTACGCGCCCAGCGCCCGGATGTAGTGGTCCCACGAGCTCTCGTGGTCGTGGTACTGCTCCTCGAGGACTGCGATCTCCCATCCCATTTCGCGGAACCCGGTCTCGGTCATGCGGATCCGGGTTCCCTCGCCGGTCGGGACCAGGTCGAAGGTGACGAGCAGCGACTGCCCGTTCCGGTCGGGGTCCGAGAAGCACCACCGGAAGGAGAATCGCTTCGGCGGGTCGACCTCGACGACGGCGAGTGCGACGGTCATCGTCTCGCCGGTCTCCGCGTCGCGCCAGACGAGCTCGCCGGGTGCGCCCGCGACCGGCTCGAACCGTGCGTCGTCGGGCCACCATTCCCGCATGTGCTCGGGCCGACTGATCACCTCGAAGACCACCTCGGGCGACGCGTCGACATGGATGTCGCGCTCGATGGATCCGTGCTCCATGCCCATCAACCTTTCGCAACCTTTGGTTGCGTCAAGCTACAACATCTTCACCTCGATGCGCAACCTTTGGTTGCACGTCGAGGAGCGGCGACCCGTCTGACCCCAGACCATGGCACATGAGCAAACACGCAGGTAAGCCGATGTCCCGCAACTTCCGCGGCGCGGAGAACGGGAGGATCGGCGGTTACGTCCGCCGCCTTCGGCGCGGAGGGTTATCCGCTGCGTTGGCCGTGAGTACGGTGGTCACGACGGCGGCAGGTAGGCCGGCCGACGCATCCCGTGCTACAGGGAGGTCCGAAATGGACTCGGTGCCCGAGCTGACCTTCGGACAACGTCTGAAGCTCTACCGTGAGCGCTCGGGCAAGACCCGGGCTGTCCTGGGCGGACTGGTCGGTCGGAGCGCCGAGTGGGTCAAGGCCGTGGAGACAGATCGGATCCTGCCGCCGCGTATCCACATGCTGGATCGGATCGCCCGTGCTCTCAAGGTCGACGTAGCGGCCCTGGTCGGCGAGCTGAGCGATCGTTCTGCCGTCGTCAACGGGCCGGAACACCCGGCACTGGCCTCTGTCCGCGACGCCGTGAACCGCTTCCCGCTGTCCGATGACGTCGCTCCGAAGCCGTTGACGCAGATCAGGGACCGCCTCGTCGCGGCCTGGCGGGCACGTCATCAGGCTTCCGACCATCGCACGGTGCTCGGCGCTCTGCTCCCGGACCTGCTGCAGGACGCCCAGCGTGCCGCGTTGGCCTACGAGGGCGATGAGCGTCGGCAGGCGCAGGCCCTGCTGGCCGAGGTGCTCGGGCTGGCACAGATGTTCCTCGCCTATCAGCCTGCCGCCGAGCTGTTGTGGCGGGTCGCCGACCGGGCGATGGTGGCGGCTCAGGAGTCCGGAGACCCCGAGGCGCTGGCCTGCGCGGGTTGGTTCCTGTGCCAGGTGCACCGGGACGCGGGGGACTGGGACACCGCGATGACGGTGACGCTGGACGTGGTCTCGGCGCTGGAGCCGCGGACGTCCGACGCGGACGCGAATCTCCTCGCTCTCTGGGGAGCACTGAACTTCGAGGCCGCCTACACCGCTGCCCGTGCTGGCGAGGAAGGCCGTGCCTGGCGGTACTGGGATCGCGCGGACCGGGTGGCGCAGCGTCTGCCACACGGCTTTTACCAGCCGCAGACGTCGTTCTCGCGCGTCATCATGGGAGCCCACGCCGTGACCGTGGCGGTCGAGTTGCAGAAGTCCGGCGAGGCGGTGCGGCAGGCCAGGCGCCTTGACCCGGCAGCCATCCCGTCGAGGCCGCGCCGTGCGCGACACCTCATCGAGGTGGCTCGCGGCCACTACGGCAAGGGCGACAACGAGGCGACCGTGGCGGCGCTTCGGCAAGCCTACGAGTCGGCGCCGGAGACGATCCGCTTCAACGGCTACGCCCGCCAGATCACTCTGAATCTGCTCGACCGTCCCCGTCCCGTGCGGAACGACGTGCGGGACCTCGCGCTGAAGGTCGGCCTCGTTTCGTGATCTAGGGGTACGAAACCTACCTGCTCCGCCCCGCAACGCTCCGTAGGTTCCTCCTCACGGGATGCGGCGGGCGGTGCGGAATCGCCTGGCCGCCGCGTCCCTCTCACTCGGGGGCGGACAACCTGCCCTCGCAGTCGGCGAGGGAGGACCATGCGGCGCGTCTCGTACGACGAGTATGTCTCCGCCGTCGCACTCACCCTCGCGCGGCGGCACCGGCCGGTCTGGTGCTGGCGTAGATGGCGGCGGGTCTGCCGCTGTGGAGCCGACCTGCCCTGCCACGCCCGGCACCGCGTCCCGATCAACCGAGGGCACTGGCCGGGGGAGGCGGCGCAGTGAGAGGCGACCAGGAGCAGACGATCCTTGCCGTGCACGTCCGACGGCTCGACGGCACGTGCGCCGGCTGTCGGGCATGGTGGGCGCGGCTCACGCCGTACCCGTGCTGGCAGGTGGAATGGGCGACCAGCCGGCAGGCGCGGTCGCTGACGGCGGCGCTGCTCGGAGGCGGCGCATGACGACGCACGGCCCGGTGCTGCCGATCTGGAGCTGCGGCGGCTGCGACGCGCCCTGGCCCTGCCGCACCCGCCAGCGGGCCGGACAACAGCGCTTGGCGGCGATGCTGCCGCCTCGCGCCTGCTGGTACGGTCGCCAGGTGATCGTCGAGGAACACTGGTGGAACGGCGACAGGACCGCACGAGGGCGTCGCGACGTCTACATCCGTACCGATGGTCGGCGTTGGGAAGTGCAGGCGCAGATCGGTGGTGCCCAAGGTCGTTCAGAGGTGTTGGAGTGCACCAGCCGTAGCTCGGCGAGCATCCTGGCAGGGGCTTGGCGCGGGGGCAACCCGTCGTGGCGCAAGCTGCCTGACTGAGCACAATTCCGCTCTTGACCCCGGAGGTCACTCCCAGGGGCTCAGCTCGCCGTCGAACTCGTGGAAGACCAGCCACGTGCGGGTGGAGAGCACCCCGGGGATGCTCTGCACCCGACTCAGCACCACGTCGCGCAGGGTGGCGTTGTCCGGCGCGCGGACCAGGGCGAGCACGTCGTGGTCGCCGCCGAGCAGTGCGGCGTGCTCGATGTAGCGCACCCGCGCCAGCTCCGCGGACACCTCGCGCCAGGTGTTCTGCTCGATCTGGATCGCGATGTACGCCGACGTGCCGAGCCCGGCCCCCTCCGGCGCGACCTGTGCGCGGAAGCCGGTGATCACGCCGTCGCGCATCAGGCGCTCGACCCGGGCGTAGGCGTTGGTGCGGGAGATGTGGATGCGCTCGGCGAGCGTACGCACCGACGTGCGCCCGTCGCGTACCAGCTCGGCCAGGATGCGCCGGTCCACCTCGTCCAGGGCCCGCGCCGATCGTCCCGTTCCGGGCGTCGAGTCCACCTCCGGACCGGACTCCTGGCTCATCTCGGTGCCCCCTGTCTGCCATCCGTCCCGCGTTCGCGGCGGATCTTGAGTCAATCATCCAACGGCAGGAGCATAGGCGCACCAGATGTCCAGGAGGTTCCCGCCGTGACGACCACACCCCAGGCGGTCCGCAGGGAGTCCCGGCGCGCGCCCCGACCGGCCACCACGCCGGATCCGGCCCGCGCGCTGCTGCCGGCCGGCGAGCCGGTACGCCTGCTCGGCCCCGACGGCACCCCGCTGCCGGCCCACCCCGACTACCCCGAGCCGCCCGTGGAGGCGCTCGTCGAGCTGCACCGGCGGATGGTGATCGGCCGCCGCTTCGACGTCCAGTCCACCGCCCTGACCAAGCAGGGCCGGCTCGCCGTCTACCCGTCCTCCCGGGGACAGGAGGCGTGCCAGGTCGGTGCGATCCTCGCCCTGCGTGACGACGACTGGGTCTTCCCCACCTACCGCGAGTCGATGGCCCTGGTCTCCCGGGGCATCGACCCGGTCGAGGTGCTGACCCTGCTGCGCGGCGACTGGCACTGCGGGTACGACCCGGCCGCCCGGCGCACCGCGCCGCAGTGCACCCCGCTCGCCACGCAGTGCGTGCACGCCGCCGGCCTCGCGTACGGGGAGGCGTACCAGGGACGGGACACGGTGGCGCTGGCGTTCATCGGTGACGGCGCCACCAGCGAGGGCGACTTCCACGAGGGGGTCAACTTCGCCGCCGTGTTCAAGGCCCCGGTCGTGTACTTCGTGCAGAACAACCGGTACGCGATCAGCGTCCCGCTGTCCCGGCAGACCGCCGCGCCGAGCCTCGCGTACAAGGGCGTCGGCTACGGCGTGCCCAGCGAGCAGGTCGACGGCAACGACCCGGTCGCCGTCCTCGCGGTGCTCGCCCGCGCGGTGGCGCACGCCCGCGCCGGCCACGGCCCGTTCCTGGTCGAGGCGCACACCTACCGGATGGAGCCGCACACCAACGCCGACGACGCCACCCGTTACCGGGACGCCGACGAGGTGGAGGCCTGGCGGGACCGGGATCCGGTCGCCCGGCTGGAGACGTACCTGCGGGCCCGGGGCGCGCTGGACGACGCGGCGGTGACCGCGGTCGCCGAGGAGGCCGAGGCGTACGCCGCCGACCTGCGGGACCGCATGCACGACAAGCCCACCGTCGACCCGCTGAGCCTGTTCGACCACGTCTACGCCGAGCCGACGCCGCAGCTCGTCGAGCAGCGCGAGCAGGTCCGCGCCGAACTGGCCGCGGCCGCCGAGGAGCGGGACGCCTGATGGCCACCATGACCATGGCGAAGGCGCTCAACGCGGCCCTCGCCGATGCGATGCTCGACGACGAGCGGGTGGTCATCTTCGGTGAGGACGTCGGCCAGCTCGGCGGCGTCTTCCGGATCACCGACGGGCTCCAGGCCCGCTTCGGCGACAAGCGCTGCTTCGACACCCCACTCGCCGAGGCCGGCATCGTCGGCTTCGCCGTCGGCCTGGCCATGTCCGGCCTGCGGCCGGTGGTGGAGATGCAGTTCGACGCGTTCGCGTACCCGGCGTTCGAGCAGATCGCCTCGCACGTGGCGAAGCTGCGCAACCGCACCCGCGGCGCACTCAGCGTGCCGATCGTCATCCGGGTCCCGTACGCGGGCGGCATCGGCGGGGTGGAGCACCACTGCGACTCGTCGGAGGCGTACTACGCACACACCCCCGGCCTGAAGGTGGTCACCCCGGCCACCGTCGAGGACGCGTACTCCCTGCTGCGCGAGGCGATCGCCGACCCGGACCCGGTCGTGTTCATGGAGCCGAAGAAGCTCTACTTCGCCAGCGCCGAGGCCGAGCTGTCGGCCCGGACCGAGCCGTTCGGCCGCGCCGTGGTCCGCCGGCCCGGCACCGACGCCACCCTGGTCGCGTACGGGCCGGCGGTGCCGGTCGCGCTGGAGGCCGCGGAGGCGGCTCGCGAGGAGGGCTGGGACCTGGAGGTCGTGGACGTCCGCACGATCGTGCCGTTCGACGACGCCACCGTCACCGCCTCGGTCCGGAGGACCGGCCGGTGCGTGGTGATCCAGGAGGCGCAGGGCTTCGCCGGGGTCGGCGCGGAGATCGCCGCCCGGGTGCAGGAGCGCTGCTTCCACGCCCTGCACGCCCCGGTGCTGCGGGTGTCCGGCCTGGACATCCCGTACCCGGCGCCGATGCTGGAGCACACCCACCTGCCCGGGGTGGACCGGGTGCTCGACGCGGTGGCCCGCCTCCAGTGGGACGACCAGCCCGACCCGCGCTGGCTGACCGAGGCCGGTGCGGCATGAGCGAGAAAGTCTTCCTCCTGCCCGACCTGGGGGAGGGGCTGACCGAGGCGGAGATCGTCGAGTGGCGGGTCGCCGTCGGCGACACGGTGACGGTGGACCAGACCGTCGTCGAGGTGGAGACCGCCAAGGCGGTCGTCGACGTGCCCTGCCCGTACGCCGGGCGGGTCGTGGCCCTGCACGGCGCGGCGGGGGAGGTGCGGCCGGTCGGCCAGCCGCTGATCACCGTCGCGCCGCTGGACGCGGCCGTGGCGCCCGCGCCCGGCGGCGCTTCCGGGCCCGCCGGGCACGCCACCTACCGGGAGGAGGAGCGCGCCGGCTCCGGCAACGTCCTCATCGGGTACGGCACGGGCCACGGCGGCTCGGGCCGGCGCCGCCGCCGGCCCCGCCTCGCCCCGGCGGTGGACGCGACGACCGGTACGCCCGCGTCGGCGGCTGCCGTTCCGGCGACCGCCGACGCGGGCGCCGTACTGGTCATCTCGCCGATCGTGCGGCGGCTGGCGAAGGAACGCGGTGTGGACCTGACCACGGTGCACGGCACCGGGCCGGGCGGGGTGATCCGCCGGGCCGACGTGGAGGCCGCCGGCACCGTCGCGCCGACCCGGCTCGCCGCCGTTCCGGACGTCCCGGACCCGCACGTCGGGCTCGGCGACGGCGACGTGGTGGTGCCGCTGACCGGCATCCGCAAGGCCATCGCCGACAAGCTGTCCCGCAGCCGGCGCGAGATCCCCGAGGTGACCATCTGGGTGGACGTCGACGCGACCGCCCTGCTGGAGACCCGCGCGGCGATCAACGCGGCCACCCCGGACGCGCCGGTCAGCATCCTGGCGCTGCTGGCCCGGATCTGCCTGTCCGGGCTGCGCAGGTTCCCGCAGCTCAACGCCCGGGTGGACACCGAGGGGCAGCGGATCGTCCAGTCCGCCGGGGTGCACCTGGGCATCGCCGCCCAGACCGACCGGGGCCTCGTGGTGCCCGTGTTGCGGGACGCGCAGCGGCTCACCACCGCCGAGCTGGCCGCCGCACTGGCGGAGACCACGGCGGCGGCGCGGGCCGGCACCCTGCCGCCGGCACGGCTCACCGGCGGGACGTTCACGCTGAACAACTACGGCGTATTCGGCGTGGACGGCTCCACCCCGATCATCAACCACCCGGAGGCGGCGCTGCTCGGGGTGGGGCGGATCGTGGACAAGCCCTGGGTGGTCGACGGGCAGCTCGCGGTGCGGAAGGTGACGCAGCTCAGCCTCACCTTCGACCACCGGGTCTGCGACGGTGGGGTGGCCGGCGGCTTCCTGCGGCACGTCGCGGACTGCGTCGAGCGGCCCGCGCTGCTGATCGCCAACCTCTGACCGGACCGATGGCCGGCGGCGGCGCCCACGGCGCCGCCGCCAGCCATTCCGCCATCCCACGTCCGACGGGGTCCGGATCACCGCGATCGGACCACGGTGGGTCGAAGCCGGACGGCAGGCGGCGATCGGGCACGCCCGGTCACGTGCGGCGCAATTGGCGCGGGACCGGAAAACGGGTCGACAATTGCGGTCGCGGATTCGCCGAAATTGCGTACGAAACCGTCCCTGCTGGAGAGAATGTGGCGGAGGGAAAGCAATAACGGGGGGACGCATCATGAATTTCAGGCGCCGAATGACGCTGCTCGCGGTGACGGTCGCGACCGCACCGTTGGCCCTCGGCGGGTGCACCGCCGACCGCAAGCCCGGTGGGGAGGGTCGGGCGGCCCCGCCGGAACTGGCCGTGACGCCCGCCGACCGGGCCCGGGACGTCCCGGTCAGCGCCGAGGTGGGTACGTCCGTGAAGGGCGGTCGGGTCACCTCCGTCCGGCTCACCGACGACAAGGGCGGGCAGGTCGCGGCGGAGCCCCGGGAGGACGGCTCGGGTTGGGTGCCGAGCGCGCCGCTGAAGCCCCGCCGGACGTACACGGCCGAGGTGACCGCCACCGGTGACTCCGGCAAGACCACCACCCGGAAGACGACATTCACCACGATGCCGAAATCCACCAAGCCGGCGATAACCAGCACGTTGTATTTCGCCGGTAATCGGACGTACGGAACGGCGATGCCGGTAACCGTCGCGTTCGACCCGCCCATTCCGAAAGAGGCCAGGGCGGCGGTGCAGCGCCGATTGTTCGTGAAGACCGACCCGCCGCAGCCGGGGGTGTGGTCCTGGGTGTCCGACGGCAGCCAGGTCTACTACCGGGCGCCCGACTTCTGGCGTCCCGGCACCACGATCAGTTTCCGCGCGGGGCTCGAGGGCCTGCCGATCGGCAAGGAGTACGTGGGCGACTCCGACCGGAAGGCCACCTCGAAGATCGGCAAGCAGGTCTCCCTGGAGATCGACAACGCCACCAAGCAGATGTCGGTGCTCCGCGACGGAAAGGTGGCGCGGAAGATCCCGGTCAGCATGGGCAAACCGAGCACGCCGACCTCCAGCGGCAAGATGGTGATCATGGAGAAGCACGAGTTCACTACGTTCGACACCCGGGGTTCGGCCGACCCTTACGTGGTCGACGTCGAGGACGCCCAGCGGCTGACCTGGGGCGGCGAGTTCATCCACGCGGCGCCGTGGTCGGTGGGGGACCAGGGCAACACCAACGTCTCGCACGGCTGCACCAACGTGTCGAACGAAGCCGCGGACTGGCTGATGGGTGTCACTCAGGTCGGCGACCTGGTGACGATCAAGGGCACCGAGGTGCAGCTGGACGAGGGGAACGGCTGGACGGCCTGGAACGTGAGCTGGGACAAGTACGTCAAGGGCAGCGCCCTGCCCGTGCCGGCCGGTCTGGCGCCGAGCCCGATGCAGCTGCCGCACCCCGGCGCGGTCGCCGGCGGCTCTCCCGCGCCCGTGCCGTCCGTCCGCGGCGGCTGACCCGCACGTACGCGGGGACCGGCCCGGAATGCGGGCCGGTCCCCGCGGCATCGGGGCGTCCGGTGGTCCGCTCCCGCTGTCCGGAGCGGACGGTCAGACCAGGGGCACCCGGGCCACCCCGGCGCCGGTCAGGCTGCCGAGCCATAGGTGGTCGCCGTGCTGGCGTACGCCGGTGACCATGTCGTACGTCCCGTTCGGACCGTGCAGGGTGCGCAGCACCTGACCGGCACCGTCCACCAGGGCGACCAGGCCGTAGCGCAGCGGCTTCGGCTGCACCGCCGCCGGCAGCACGGCCACCAGCTGCCGCAGCCGAGGATGCGGCAGCAGCCGCTCGACGACCGGCACGCGGGGGCTGGGCAGCGCGATCCAGTACGTCCCGTCGCCCACCGGGGCCACATTGTCCGGGTACGCCGGCAGGTCCGCGAGCACGGTGACGGTCCCGTCCGGCAGGCCGACCCGGACCAGTCGGTGCGTGGCTGTCTCCACCAGCATCAGCGCCGACTCGTCCGGGGTCAGCGCGACACCGTTGGGGAAGTACAGCCCCGAGCAGACCACCTCGGTTCGCCCGCTGCCCGGGTCGTACGCCAGCACCCGCCCGTTGGGGCGGTGCTCCAGCAGGTCGCGCTTCCAGTGCGAGACCGGGAACCGGCTCGACGAGTCGGTGAAGTAGACGGTGCCGTCCCGGCTGATCGCGGCGTTGTCGGCCAGGTGCGGCCGGGCGCCGGAGCCGCCCAGGTCCCGGACCGCCCCGTCCCCGGTCACCCGCAGGAGCCCCCGGTACGCGTCGCAGACCACGAGGCTGCCGTCGCGCGGGTCGACCTCCACCCCCAGCGGCCGGCCCCCGGTCTCGGCGAGCAGCTGCGGCCGGGTGCCCGCCGGCGCGTCGACCGGCCACCACCAGATGCGCCCGTCCTCCGATCCGCTGACCACCCGCCCCGCCGGGTCGATGACGACGTCCTCCGGGCCGGACACACCGTCGGGCAGGGGCAGCAGCTCGACGCCGTCGAGCCGGCGGTCGGTGGGCGCCCACGGCCCGTCGAGAGGCGGCGGCACCGTGGCGGGTTCGCGGACGGGACGGATCAGCCACGGTGCGCGGGGGCGGGGGACGACCATCCGCTCATTCTGGCCCGCCGATCCGTCCGGCGTCGCCCCCGGATCCGTCCGGCGTCCCTCCCGAGCCGCCGAGGGCGCGGCGTCAGGGGACACCGGCCTACCGCCACCGCGGTGCGCGGCGACCTGACGGATGGTCCTCGCGACGGCTCCGGGTGTCGCCCGGAAGGGGGATCCCCGAGGTCGGCGGGCGCGACCCTGGTCGTACCCGGATCCCGTCCCGCGGCACGACGGAACTGTCGGTGGTCGGAGCTAGATTCCTCGGCATGGGACAGCGGGACGACCGGTTCCACGTCGAGGTCAGCGTGGGTGCCCGGGTGGTGGACGTGCGAGCGACCGGCGAGATCGACATCGCCACGGTCGCCGCGCTGCGGTCGGCGCTGTGGGCCGTGCCGGCCCGGTCGGTGGTCCGGCTCGACCTGTCCGGCGTCCGCGTCCTCTCCGCCGCCGGGGTGCGCGCCCTGGCCGCCGCCCACCTGCGGCTGCGCGCCGGCGGTGGCGAGCTGGTGCTGCTGCGACCCGACCCGGTGGTCACCCGGGTCCTGCGCGTGACCGGCCTGCACCGGGTGGTCCGCGTCGTCGACGACGCCCCCGCGCCGGCGGCCGGCCCCGCCCTGATCGCCGCCTGAGACGTGCCGTGCGGGCCCCGGCCGGTGCCGGGGCCCGCACCGGTCAGCGGACGCCGAGCAGGTCGACGACGAACACCAGGGTCTCGCCCGGCTTGATGACGCCGCCGGCGCCGCGCTCGCCGTAGCCCAGGTGCGGCGGGATGGTCAGGCGACGACGGCCGCCGACCTTCATGCCGACGACACCCTGGTCCCAGCCGGCGATGACCCGCCCGCCCCCGAGGGGGAACTCGAACGGCTCGCCCCGGTTCCACGACGCGTCGAACTCCCGGCCGTTCGAGTGGGCGACGCCGACGTAGTGGACCCGCGCGACCTGCCCCGCCTGCGCCTCGGGCCCCTCCCCGACGGTGATGTCCTCGATGACGAGGTCGGCCGGGGGCCCGCCCTCGATCGGGCCGACCTCGGGCTTGCCTGCCTGGTTCATCCGGAAGTCTCCTGCCGTGTCCGTCGTGATGTCCTTCGCCCAGTGATCCTGCCGGATCGTGATTCGCCGATGTGTGCCGGGCGTACGCGCGACGCGCCGGACGCCACCCGGTGGGTGACGCCCGCTGTCGAGGGATGCTGCGGTGCGCGGGCCGCCGAGTTCGGCGGAGCGCCGTCGCAGGGGCGGCCGGCCGCCTAGGCTCGGGAGCGACGACGTGGTCCGGTCCCCCCGCCGGGTACGGGACGGGGCGGGTCGTGTCCCCGTACCGGCGCCGGGGACGAGGCGTCACGGATGCGGGGGGCGCCGGGTGGACGAGGCGACGTTCGCCGTGCCGCTGTGGGGTTGGGCGGCGGTCGGCGCGGTCATCGCCGTCATGCTCGCCGTCGACGTGCTCTCCCACCGGGACAACCACGTCATCGAGTTGCGCGAGGCAATCGTCTGGTCGGCGGTGTGGATCACCGCCGGTCTCGCGTTCGGCCTGGTGGTCCTGATCTGGCTGGGCGGCGAGCCGGCGGTCGCCTACTACTCCGGCTATCTGCTGGAGAAGGCCCTGTCGGTCGACAACGTCTTCGTGTTCGCGCTGCTCTTCCGCTACTTCCGGGTCCCCGACGAGTTCCAGCACAAGGTGCTGTTCTGGGGGGTGGTCGGCGCCCTCGCGTTCCGGCTCGTCTTCATCTTCGCGGGTGCGGAGTTGCTGCACCGCCTGGCCTGGGCCGGGCTCGCCCTCGGCGCGTTCCTGGTCTGGACCGGCTGGCGGCTCGCCGTACGCGGCGAACCGGACGTCGACCCCGACCGCAACCCGGTCGTCCGGCTGTTCCGCCGGCTGGTGCCGACCGATCCGCGCTACCACGGCAGCGGGTTCACGGCCCGCGTCGACGGGCGCCGCAAGGCCACGCTGCTGCTGGTCGCGCTCGTCGCGATCGAGGCCACCGACGTGGTCTTCGCGGTCGACTCGGTGGCGGCGATCCTCGCCATCACCACCGACACGTTCCTGGTCTGGACGGCGACCGCGTTCGCCGTGCTCGGTCTGCGCAGCCTCTACTTCTGCCTGGCCGGCCTGCTGCGGCACTTCGAGTACCTGCGGTACGGGCTGGCGGTCGTGCTCGCCTTCGCCGGGGCGAAGCTGATCCTCGCCGAGACCCCGCTGGGGGAGGTCCCGGTCTGGCTGACCCTGGCGGTGGTGGTGCTGGCGCTGTCCACCTCGATCGCGTGGAGCATGGTGGCCGCCCGGCGGGGACGCCGTCGAGCCCGCGAGGGACGGATCAGCCCGCCGGGTGGGTGAGCGGCGCCGCCAACTGGGCCGCCAGGACGGCGGGAGCCTCGGCGAGCGACGGTCCGTACCAGGTCAGGTGTCGACCCGACACCAGGGCGCACGGCACCCCGGGGAACGCCTCCGGCCCGTCGGTGGCGGTGAACCGGTACGGCTCGTCGGGCAGCACCACCAGCTCCGGCGCCCGCCCGCGCAGCTCGTCCAGGGGCGGCCGGGGGTACCGCTCGGGGTGGTCGGCGTAGTGGTTGGTCACGCCCAGCCGGCGCAGGACGTCACCGGCGAACGTGTCACGGCCCAGCACCACCCACGGCCGACGCCAGACCGGCACCACCGCCGGACGCGGCGCCGCGTCGGGCGGCAGCGCGGCCCAGGCGCGGCGGGCCGCCACCAGCCAGTCCGGTTCGGCCCGCGCGCCCAGCTCCGCCAGCAGGACGGCCAGCTCGGTGACCGCCTCGTCCACGGTGCGGGGGTAGGTGACCCGCACCGGCACGCCGGCGGCCGTCAGCGCGTCGGCGTCCTCCCGTCGGTTCTCCTCGACGTTGAGCAGGACCAGGTCGGGGCGCAGCGCACGGATCCGGTCCAGGTCCGGGTACTTGGTGCCGCCGACCCGGGGGACGTCCAGCCCGGCCGGGTGGGTGCACCAGTCGGTCGCGCCGACGAGCAGGCCGGGCAGCGTCGACGCCACCGCCTCGGTCAGCGACGGCACCAGCGACACGACCCGCACCGGCCCACCTCCCCGCTCCCGGTCCCGTCGATCATGCCGGGTCCGCCGCGGCGGGTTCAACGGACCGCCTCCGGCGTCCGCCGTCGGGCGTCGGCTGGGCCGCCCGGCCGACGTCCGCCGTCGTGCGTCGGCCGTACCGCCGACGTGCTGGACATGATCGACCGCCTACACTCGGCCGGTCGCCGCCAGGGCGGTGACTGGGACGGTGAACGGAACGGGGCGATGACGAGCGGCGGTGGCACGGACGGCGGCCGGCTTCGGGCGCTGCCCGCGGACGGCGGGCCGGCCCCGGTGCTGACCCGGGACGGCCAGGTCGCGTACGGCCCGCGCCGGCTGAGTGACCTGGTGCACCGGCGGCCGCCCGGCGTGACCGGTCACCAGTGGACCACCGCCCTGCGGGAGAGCTACGACCTCGTGGTCTGCGCGGCCGGGACCGGGCGGCCCACCGTCGCGGTCGAGATCGGGCCGCCGCCGGCCGCCGGTTCGCCGGGGCAGCGCGTCGAACGGATGAAGGACGCGGTCGCCGCCGCCGTCGGTCTGCCGGTGCTGCGGATCGGGTCGCCGACGTTGCGGCCCGCCGACCACGGGCCCGGGATCGTGGCGTACGTCCTCGACGCGCACGCCTACACCAACCGGTGGGCCGGGGAGCCGGGTGTCACCGGGTTCCGGGACATCGTCGGGCGGCTCCCGGACGGGCGGACCGGGCCGGTCAACGACCTCGGCGCGCTCACCCGCGCCGCGGCCGTCGAGGCGTACGTGGCGCGGCGGCTGTCCGACCCGATCGTGCGCGGACTGCACGTACGGTGGTC
Source organism: Micromonospora sp. H33 (assembly GCF_052068455.1). NCBI lineage: Bacteria > Bacillati > Actinomycetota > Actinomycetes > Micromonosporales > Micromonosporaceae > Micromonospora > Micromonospora sp. H33. The sequence continues at coordinate 164,139 of NZ_JBQHDE010000010.1, forward strand.
CGGCGGCCCGGCCGAGGGCTGGAGCTGGGTGGAGGTACGCCCCGGCGCCGTGCTGGTGGAGCGGGTCACGGTGGCGGAGCACCGGTTCACCTGCGGGGTCGACCCGGTGCGGTTCGCCGAGGACCTCGCCACGCTGGCGGTCGGTGAGCGGCTGCGCACACTGGACAGTGCCGAGCCGCCCCTGACGTCGCGGGACGAGCTGCGGGCCGCGATCCGTGGGCTGGCCGTGCGCCGTGCCGAACTGGTCGACGGCTTCGCGTTCGACCACCTCTGCGTCGACTGATCGGCGTCTCCGCGCGCCCCTCGAAACCCGCCGGAAATTTCCCTCGCCCCGGTTGAACCATCGCCGGGGCCGTTCCGTATCCATGCGGGAATGGACAGGATCTCCCCGACCGCGTCACCAGACGTGGAAGACGGTGCGGAAAGGGCATCGTCGGTTATCGACGTGCCACCGGTTACGGCCCTCCGGTAGACGCCGGGCCGTGCCACCTCAATTCCGTCGGTCCGCCGAGGTCTCGAATCAACTACCGGATCGAGAAGGAGAGCAATTCGATGCGCAGGTCCACACGGGCGCGCCGGTCATCCGGTAACGCGCGGAGCAAGCGGGTGCTGGCTGTGGTCGGCACGCTCGCGGTCTTCGGTGGCATCGTCGCCGTGACCCAGATCTCGTCGGCCGAGGACCGGCGGTCGAACCGGACCCGGCCCGCTGCCGCCGCCTGCGTGGAGCCCAGCCCGGGTGCCACCGCGCCGAGCGGGACCGGCACGACCCGTACCTGGCAGAACGGTCGCTGGGTGCGTAACCACTGGGGTGACGGCCAGCAGTCGGTCGAGGAGTGCCAGGAGACACGGGACGGCCAGGCCCCCGCGAACAACGGTGGCTCCGCCGTGGCCTGCCCGGACGTGGCCAGCCGGCTGCCGCAGGTGCCCGAGCGGGCCCGCGCCGAGGTGGACCGCAACCTCGCCCTGCTGCAGAGCCAGATCGCCGAGGCCGATCGTCGGCTCGCGGCCGAGGGACGCCGCGGTGAGGCGTTCATCCGCGACTCGATCCTGGCCCCGCTGGCCGGCAAGCGACGGGCGACGCTGGACCGGATCACGATCGCCGTCGACCGGTTCGGTCCCCGCCCCCGCGGTCTGTCCCAGCTCGCCGAGTGCCAGGTCGCGCCGACCGGAAACACCAACGACGGAAACACCAACGACGGAAACAACAACGACGGCGACAACAACAACGACGGCGACAACAACAACGACGGAGACAACAACAACGACGGAGACAACAACAACGACGGCGATAACGACAACGACAATGGTGGTAACAACAACGGCGGCAACGAGCCGGGCGCCGGGCTCGGGGTTCTGGCGAACGACTGCGACAACAGCCAGCTCCAGCCGCACGACGGTTTCCAGAACGGCAACCGCTGCGTGAGTACGGCCTTCGGCGAGGTGGGTGCCGCGGCGAACAACCCCTCCCTGCTGATCACGGACTTCCCGCAGGAGGTCCAGGCCAACCAGCCGTTCACGCTCCAGGTGAGCACCCGGAACCTGATCCGCGACCGGTTCCTCGCCGCCGGCCAGGGCGGGTACTACGTGGAGAGTTCGCTGCTCAACGGCGACGGGCTGGTGCGCGGCCACTTCCACACCGCCTGCCGCATGCTGGAGAGCACCGACGAGGCTCCGGGGAACCCGGAGGCGGTGCCGGCGTTCTTCGTCGCGACCGAGGACAGCCGGGGTGGCCGGGAGGCCGACGAGGTGACCATCCAGGTCCCCGGCATGCCGGAGTCCGGCATCGCGCAGTGCGCGGTCTGGGCCGGTGACGGTTCGCACCGCGTACCGATGATGGAGCGGGCCAACCAGACCCCCGCCTTCGACGTGGTGCGGATCGAGGTCAACAACTGACCGACCGCGGTGACGGGGCCGTCCGGGCGTACCGGGCGGCCCCGCGTCGTGCTCAGGCCGGGAGCGTCACCGGCGAAGTGGCCGTCGGCGCCGCGGCGGCCCGGAGCGCGGCGATCCGCCGCGTGCGGGGCCGCGCCGCGAGCAGGTTGGCGGCGGCCACCGCGAGTGCCAGCCCGAACAGGCCCAACCAGAGGGCGTCGACGGAGAACCGGTGGGCGACCAGGCCGCCCAGTGTCGGCCCGGCGAACGTGGCGAACGCGTGCCCGAGGGAGTAGACGCCCTGGTAGCGCCCACGCTGCGCGGTCGGTGAGAGGTCGGCGGTCAGCGCCGAGTTCGCCGGGGTCATGGCCATCTCGCCGAGGGTCCAGACCAGCACCGTGACCGCGTAGAACCAGACGCTGTCGGCCAGCGCGGTGAGCGCGAAGCCGGCACCGATCACCAGGACGGCGACCGCGACGGTGCGCGACCGGTCGAAGCGGCCGACCAGCCGCGGCACGAAGAGCTGCCCGAGCACGATCATGAGGCCGTTGACCGCGATGATCGGCCCGTACGCCGCGGCCGGCAGCCCGTCGGCCTGCAACGAGACCGGCAGCATCACGCTCGCCTCGATGCAGAGCCAGGCCAGGCCGGTCAGCGCGGTGAACGTCAGGAAGACCCGGTCCCGCAGGACCGTGCCCAGGCCGCCGGTCCCGGCTGGGGCGACCGGGCCGGTGGCCGCCAGGACGGGCCGGGACTCGGGAACCCGGAGACCGATCAGCGCGGCGGTGCCCAGCAGCACGGTGGCATTGATCACGAACAGCAGCAGTGGGTCCACGCGGACCAGCAGCCCGGCGACCGTCGCGGCGACCGAAAAGCCGATGTTGATGGCCCAGTAGTTCAGCGTGAGCGCCCGCAGCCGGTCCCGCTCACCGACCACGTCGATGATCGTGGCGGTGAAGGCGGGCCGGGCGACACCGAGACACATCCCGAGCAGCAGGGTCAGGGCGGCGATGGCGACGGGATGCCCGGCCAGGCCCAGCGACAGCGCGGTGGCCGCGGCCGAGACGTTACCGCCCAGCATCGCGGGCCGGCGCCCCCACCGGTCCGCCACGAGTCCACCCACCACGCCCCCGGCGGCGCTGCCGGCGCCGTGCAGCCCGATCACCATGCCCGCGTACGCGGGGCTGAAGTCCCGGACCGAGACGAGGTAGACGCCGAGGTAGATGGCGACGAAGCTGCCCAGCCGGTTGATCAGCGTGGCCGTCCAGAGGTGCCAGAAGGTCCGGGGAAGCCCGCCCGCCGTCTGCGTCCACCAGTGCCTCATCCGCCGCCCCCGTCCGGTCGTCCCCGTAATGGCTGCACAGCCTGGCGCTCATTACAACCCAGAGGTACGACAGGACGGGATCACCCGCCGGCGCGGGTGGTGCTGGTCACGATCCCGGCCGGAGGGAATGGTGCGAGCCGCAAATGCCGGCGGGGCCGCGCCGTTATCCGGCACGACCCCGCGCGGGCAGGCCCGCTCTTGGCTCAGCGGTTCTTGTAGGCCTCGACGACCTCGACCGGGATCCGGCCCCGCTCGGAAATCTTGTAGCCGTTCTTGGCGGCCCATTCCCGGATCGCGCGGTTCTGCTCGCGGTCCATTCCGGCGCCGGTTCCGGCTCCCCGTCGGGGCGCCCGCGACGTGTCGACGCCGCCGCGGCCGATCCGCCGACCGGCGCTGATGTACGGGTCCAGCGCCTTGCGCAGGACGCCCGCGTTCTCGTCGGACACGTCGATCGTGTACGCCACGCCGTCCAAGCTGAACTCGACGGTCCGATCGGCCTTTCCGCCGTCGAGATCGTCGGTCAGAACCGTGATTACTTTTCTGGCCATCGCCGATTACTCCCTGTGTGGGGGCGGGGTGTGGTCAAAGTTTGACGCATCCCGTCGCATATCCGCAAGAAAACGCGTCCTCCTCATTTCGGCGGGTCGGGTAATCCCTCGCCGAAATCGACGTGCGGCCGGTCGAAAAGTGCCGCTCGGTCACTGCGCGAGCAGGCCGGCGTGGCCCGCCAGAGCGGCGGCCTCGGCCCGGCTGGAGACGCGCAATTTGCGCAGCAGGGCGGCGGTCATCCGCTTGACGGTGCGCCCGGAGACGTGCAGCCGGTCGGCGATCTCGAGGGTGCTGTCTCCGGCGGCGATCGCACGCAGCAGGTTCCGCTCGTCCGCGGCCCTCGCCGTCGTCGCCCTGCTGGCGGGACTGCCCGGCCCGACGGTCGCCGCCCTGGTGCTGACCACGCTGGCGATCCCGCTCGCCGTGGCGGTCGGCGGCGGGAGCGGGCCCCTGCGGGAGCTGCTGGCGACTCGCCGGTCCATCGCGGCTCGACGTGGTCTGGGTCACACACCGGAACAAGGGGAACGGTTTGTTACTTGAGTTGAACACGCTCAACTCAATGCGATAGCAGGTATTCGATGGCAACTCTCCCGGTCCTTCCCCTGACCGACGCCGTACTGCTGCCCGGCATGGTCATCCCGGTGACTCTCGACCCGACCACCCAGGCCGCCGTCGACGCGGCCCGCGCCACCGGCGACCGCAGGCTGCTCGCGGTGCCCCGCATCGACGGCGAGTACGGCCCCGTCGGCGTCGTCGCCACCATCGAGAAGGTCGGCCGGCTGCCCAGCGGTGAACCGGCCGCCGTCGTCCGTGGCCTCGCCCGCGCCCGCATCGGCTCCGGCGTCCCCGGGCCCGGTGCCGCACTCTGGGTCGAGGCGGCCGACCTGACCGAGCCCGCTCCCGCCGGCCGCGCCCGGGAACTCGCCCGCGAGTACCGGGCCCTGATGACCTCGGTGCTCCAGCAACGCGGCGCCTGGCAGGTCATCGACGCGATCGAGCGCATGACCGACCTGTCCGAGCTGGCCGACTCGGCCGGCTACGTCTCCTGGCTCAGCCTCGCCCAGAAGACCGAACTGCTCGCCGCGCCGGACGTCACCGCCCGGCTGGAGCTGCTCGTCGGCTGGGTGAAGGACCACCTCGCCGAGCAGGAGGTCGCCGAGCAGATCAGCACCGACGTGCGCGAAGGGCTGGAGAAGTCCCAGCGCGAGTTCCTCCTCCGCCAGCAGCTCGCCGCGATCCGCAAGGAACTCGGCGAGGACGAACCGGACGGCTCCGCCGACTACCGGGCGCGCGTCGAGGCCGCCGACCTGCCGGAGAAGGTCCGCGAGGCGGCGCTCCGGGAGGTCGGCAAGCTGGAACGCGCCAGCGACGCCTCCCCGGAGGCCGGCTGGATCCGCACCTGGCTCGACACCGTCCTCGAGATGCCGTGGAACACCCGTACCGAGGACAACACCGACCTGGCGGCGGCCCGCGCGGTGCTCGACGCCGACCACGCCGGTCTGGCCGACGTGAAGGACCGCATCCTGGAGTACCTCGCGGTGCGCAACCGACGCGCGGAGCGCAACCTCGGCGTGGTCGGCGGCCGCGGCTCCGGCGCGGTGCTCGCCCTCGCCGGCCCGCCCGGCGTCGGCAAGACCAGCCTCGGCGAGTCCGTCGCCCGGGCGCTCGGCCGGAACTTCGTCCGGGTCTCCCTCGGCGGTGTACGCGACGAGGCGGAGATCCGCGGCCACCGGCGCACCTACGTCGGCGCGCTGCCCGGCCGGATCGTCCGCGCGCTGCGCGAGGCCGGCTCGATGAACCCGGTCGTGCTGCTCGACGAGGTGGACAAGCTGGCCGTCGGCTACTCCGGCGACCCGGCCGCCGCCCTGCTGGAGGTGCTCGACCCGGCGCAGAACCACACCTTCCGGGACCACTACCTGGAGGTCGACCTCGACCTGTCCGACGTGCTCTTCCTGGCCACCGCCAACGTGGTGGAGACCATCCCCGGCCCGCTGCTGGACCGGATGGAACTGGTGACCCTGGACGGCTACACCGAGGACGAGAAGGTGGCCATCGCCCGGGACCACCTGCTGCCCCGGCAGCGGGAGCGGGCCGGGCTCACCGCCGACGAGGTGACGGTCGCCGACGAGGCCCTGGCCCGGATCGCCGGCGAGTACACCCGGGAGGCGGGCGTCCGGCAGCTCGAACGCGCACTGGCGAAGATCCTGCGCAAGGTGGCGGTCGCGCTGGCGACCGATCCCGCGCCGGTACGGGTGGACACCGACAACCTGGCCCGCTATCTGGGCCGGCCGAAGCACACGCCGGAGTCGGCGGAGCGCACGGCGGTGCCCGGCGTGGCCACCGGCCTGGCGGTCACCGGCGCCGGCGGCGACGTCCTCTTCATCGAGGCGACCAGCATGGAGGGCGAGCCGGGGCTGACCCTGACCGGCCAGCTCGGCGACGTGATGAAGGAGTCCGCGCACATCGCCCTGTCGTACCTGCGGTCGAACGGGCGGCGGCTCGGGCTGGACCCGAACGCCCTCGCCGGACGGCGGATCCACCTGCACGTCCCGGCGGGCGCGGTGCCGAAGGACGGCCCGAGCGCCGGCATCACCATGGTCACCGCCCTCGCGTCCCTGGCGAGCGGCCGGCCGGTACGCCCCGAGTTCGGGATGACCGGCGAGGTGACCCTCTCCGGCCGGGTGCTGCCCATCGGCGGCGTCAAGCAGAAGCTGCTCGCCGCCCACCGGGCGGGACTGACCGAGGTGATCATCCCGAAGCGCAACGAGCCGGACCTCGACGACCTGCCGACCGAGGTACGCAGGGCGCTGACCGTCCACACCCTCGCCGACGTCGCCGACGTGCTCGCCCTGGCGCTGCGCCCGGCCGACCTCGACACGGAGGCGCTGGACGGTCCGACGGCACTCACCGCCGCCTGAGGTGTAAGGAAGGGCCCCTTGTTAACGCCTGGCGTTGTACAAGGGGCCCTTCCTAACGGGCGCGAACCGTCCGTGGCGGTGCCACCCGCGTTGCCCGTCGGGTGGCGTTAACAAGGGGCCCCTCCGCTACCGGAGGCGTTAAGAAGGGGCCCTTCCTCTGCTCAGCGGCGTTCCCAGCCGCGGTCGCGGCGGTCCTCGTAGCGCCGGTCGCCGCCGCCGTCGGCGTCGCGGTCTCGGCGTACGGTGGCCTTGCGGCCCTTGATCGTGCTGCCGCGCAGGCCGGCGATGACCTCGTCGGCCAGCCCGACCGGCACCTCCACCAGCGAGAACCGGTCGGCGATCTCGATCGAGCCGATGTCCCGCCCGCTCACCCCGGTCTCGCCGGTGATCGCACCCACCAGGTCCTGCGGCCGGACACCGGCCCGCCGGCCCAGCCCGATGAAGACCTGCGCCGTGCCCGCGCCCCGGGGGCGTCCCGTCCGGCGCTCGCCCCGGCCCTCGTACCCCGGACGCCCCTCGCGGGGTGCGCGGACCGCCACCTGCGGGATCTCCTGATCCTCGTCCATGGTGCCCGGCAGCGTGGTCTCGTGGGCCAGGCTGACCGCGGCGAGCGCCACCTCCATCAGGTCGAACTCGTCGCTCAACGACTCGACGATCGCCCGGAACGGTTCGAGGTCGTCCTCCAGCAGGCTCTCCCGGAGCGCCGCCTGGGTCAGCTCCAGCCGGCGGTTCCGCAGGTCCGCTACCGTGGGGATCTTGTCGACGGTGATCCGCTGACCGGTGACCCGCTCGATCGTCTTGAGCATCCGGTGCTCGCGGGGCTCGGCGAGGGTGATCGCCACCCCCTCCCGCCCGGCGCGGCCCACCCGGCCGATCCGGTGCACGTACGACTCGGGCGCCGACGGCACGTCGTAGTTGACGACGTGGCTGAGCTGCTCCACGTCCAGACCGCGGGCCGCCACGTCGGTGGCCACGAGCAGGTCGGCGGTGCCGCCACGCAGCCGGCCCATCACCCGGTCACGCTGTTCCTGGCTCATCCCGCCGTGCAGCGCCTCGGCCCGGTACCCGCGGCCGTTCATCGTCTCGGTGAGCCGGTCCACCTCCTCCCGGCTGCGACAGAAGACGATCGCCGCGGTGGGGGACTCCACGTCCAGCACCCGGCCCAGGGCAGCCGGCTTGTGCGCCCGGGCCACCAGGTACGCGCTCTGCCGCACCCGGGGTGCCTCGCCGGCCACCGGCTGCTCGCGGGCGATGAGGATGCGCACCGGGTCGGTCAGGTGCGTGCGGGCCATTCCGTCGATGCGGCTGGGCATGGTGGCCGAGAACAGCACCGTCTGCCGCTGCTCCGGCGCGTGCTCCAGGATCGCCTCGATGTCCTCGGCGAAGCCCATGTCCAGCATCTCGTCGGCCTCGTCCAGCACCACGGTGGTGAGGTGGCCCAGGCGCAGGGTGCCGCGGGCGATGTGGTCCAGCGCGCGGCCGGGGGTGGCCACCACGACGTCCACACCGGCGTCCAGGGCGCGCAGCTGCCGGCCGATCGGCTGGCCGCCGTAGATCGGCAGCACCCGGGTGCCGAGGTCCTTGCCGTACCGGTGGAACGCCTCGGAGACCTGCACCGCCAGCTCCCGCGTGGGCACCAGCACCAACGCCACCGGGTCGCCGGGGCGGTCGTCCGGCATCCGTTGCAGCAGCGGCAGCGCGAACGCCGCCGTCTTTCCCGTGCCGGTCGCCGCCTGCCCGAGCAGGTCCCGCCCGGCCAACAGGGGAGGGATCGCCTCCCGCTGAATGGGGGTGGGCTCCTCGTAGCCGAGCGCCGCCAGCGCGGCCAGCAGCTCGGGCCGCAGGCCGAGGTCGGCGAAGGCGGGCGGGTCGGTGGGGGGCGCGAGCGGTTCGGGCGTGGAACTCATGGGTCAAGCTTTTCATCACCCCCGCGTGCCCGTCGCGGCGACCACCGGAACACCCCGGTCCGGGAGTCCCGCCGTCCGTGCCGGCGGGCCCCCGGACCGGGTCACCGAGTGACCAGCGCCAGGATGATCGTGATCCCGACGGCGGCGTCGAGGACGCCGCACCACTCGGCGTAGCCGCGCGGGACGACCCGGCCGGTGCGGTGGTGGACCAGGTCCCACCCGGCGTGGGCCAGCCAGCCGATCGCCACCAGCCAGTACGCGGTGTCGCCGCCGACGGTCGCGGCGGCCACGGTGAGCGCCGACCAGGCCACCAGCCCGACGAGCTGGAGCCGGAGCGCGCCCGGCACGGCCCACTGCCGGCGGACGGTGCCGATCACGAGGTAGCCGGCCGGCAGGACCAGCAGCGTCCAGGCGGGGAGCAGGGCAGGCGAGGTCCAGTTGTCGACGGTCATGAGCAGCGCCAGGCACGTGGGCCAGCGGTGCGCGAGGGCGGCGAGACGGTGGCGACGGCGATCCGGCGTCGTGACGGTGTCCGGCGAAACGTTCGGTGTCATGGCCCGAGCCTCACCCCACCAGGGGGAGTGGCGGCACCGCCGCGACGTCACCGAGCGGCCGGGTGGAACGCCCGGCGGACCCGGGCGTTTCACGGGTACGGCGTCCGCGCCGCCGCGGCCTACCATGCGAGGCGTGACGAGCGATCCGGCGGTTGCACCGACGGACCGGCGGCTGCGCCAGGCCCGGCTCGCCACCGCGATCTCCCTTACCGCCGGGATGCTCGCCGCCCTGCTGCTGCCCGCCGTCGGCCTCGCCCGGGAACCGGACCCCTGGCGCGTGGCCGGGGGAGCGGTGGGCCTGACCGCCGTCGCCGCCGTCCTGGCCGCCGCTCTCCGCGCGGCGGTCACCCCGCCGTCGGACCTGCCGCCCCGACGGCGGATCCGGTACGCGCTCGCCCTCGTCACCGCGGCCAGCGTGCCGCTGGTCGGGCCGGTCGCGGCCGGCGCGTGGCCCACCTGGGCGTGGCTGGGCGCGGTGGTCGTCGGTGCGGTGCCGCTGCTCGCCCCGCTCCGGGCGCTCGTCCCGGCGGCGGTGCTCGTGCTCGCCACGTCCGGTGCCGTCGCGGCGGCCACCGGTGGTCCGGTCGGTCGGGCCCTGGCCGTCACCGGCACGGTTGGGCTGGGCCTCGCGGCCGTCAACGGCTTCCAGACCTGGTTCTGGGACCTGCTGGTGCAGGCGGCGCGTGGGCGCGCGGCGCAGGCCCGGTTGGCCGCCGCACAGGAACGGCTCCGGTTCGCCGGGGACGTGCACGACCTGCTCGGCCACCACCTGACGGTGATCGCGCTCAAGGCGGAACTCGCCGCGCGTCTCGCCGGCAGCGACCCGGAGCGGGCCGGCCGGGAGGCGGCCGAGGCGCAGCGGCTCGCCTCCTCCGCCCTCGGCGAACTGCGCCGCACCGTGCACGGCTACCGCCGCGTCGACCTGGCCGAACAGGTCGGCGCCGTCGGGCAGGTGCTGACGTCGTCCGGGGTCCGGTGCACGGTCGTGCCGCCCGCGGGCGACCTGCCCGACGAGGCCGCCACGCAGCTCGCCGCCGTGCTCCGCGAGGCGGGCACCAACGTGCTGCGCCACAGCCGGGCCGGCTGGTGCCGGATCGAGATCAGCCAGGAGGCGGACGTGGCGAGGATGACCGTGACCAACGACGGCGTCGCGGCCGACACCGCGCCCGACCGGCACAGTCACGGCCTGCGGGGTCTGGCCGACCGACTGGCGGCGACCGGTGGGCAGCTGCAGACCCGCAGCGAGGGTGGAGTGTTCACCGTCGAGGCGACCGTGCCGACGGCGTCATGATCCGGGTGCTGCTCGCCGACGACGAGGAACTGATCCGTACCGCCCTCGCCGCCCTGCTCGACCTCGAACCGGACGTCGAGGTCGTGGCGCAGGCACCCGACGGCGCGGCGGCGGTGACTGCGGCCCTCGCGCACCGGCCGGACGTCGCCGTCGTGGACCTGGCCATGCCCCGGCTGGACGGCTTCCAGGTCGCGGCCGAGCTGGCCCGGGCGCTGCCGACCTGCGCGGTCGTCATCCTGACCGGACAGGGACGGCCGCCGCACCTCGCCCGGGCGCTCACCGCCGGCGCCCGGGGCTTCCTGCCCAAGGGCGCGCCCGGCGGCGCGCTGGCCGACGTGATCCGTCGCGTGCACGCCGGCGGCCGGTACGTCGACCCGGCACTCGCCGCGGACGCGCTCACCATCCCGCCCTGTCCGCTGACCCCACGGGAGCTGGAGACCCTGCGGCTGGCCGAGGACGGCTCCCCGGTCGCCTCGATCGCCCGGCGCGCCCACCTGTCCAGCGGTACGGTCCGCAACTATCTGGCGATCGCGGTGCAGAAGCTGGGCGTCGACAGCCGGGCCGAGGCCGTCCGCGTCGCGCGCGAGAACGGCTGGCTCTGAGAGCCGTCCACCCGGGCGGCTGCAACGGCGGGCGGCCGCCGGGACGACATCGCCCCGACGGCCGCCGTCGGTGAACCCGGTCAGCGCCGCGGCGGCGCCGGGATGTCGTACCGCTTGAAGGTGGGCTCGGCGGTCGCGGTCCGCGCGGTCCGCGCCGTCGAGGTCTCGGCCGTCTCATCGGCCGCGTAGAGCCGGACGGCGGAGTTGATGGTGCGGGTGACGAAGCCGATCTGCTGCCCACCCGAGTTCTGCCAGGTGAACGCGGTCGGGTCGGTGGGGTAGGTCTCGCCCGGCGTCACCGGCCCCCACGACGTCCAGGTGGTGGACCCGGCAGCGGTCTGCCGGGACCGGTGGATGCTGCCGTCCGAGGCACGGACGAAGACCCACACGCGACCCGTGGAGGGGCTGAGCAGCGCGCTGGGTGAGCCCTCCGGGGTGATCGAGGCGTCCCCGATCGCCGTCCAGGTCCCCGGCCACGTCCCGTCGGTGTTCTGCAGCTGCGCCTTGACCGTGCCGTCGGTGTTGCGGGCGAACACCATCACCCGGAGTCCCGGCAGGACGGTGGTCGTCGGCGTACCGGTGAAGCCGGAGCCACCGAGGCTGGTCCAGCCGGAGGTCAGCGCCCCCGCCCGCCAGGTGGCGCTCGTGACCTGGCCCGCGCTGGTGGTCGCGAAGATCGTGGCGGCGCCGTCGGCGCCCGAGAGGACGACCGGCGTGCCGGTCAGGCCGCTGCCGCCGAGCGGCGTCCACGGCAGCAGGTCACCGGCGTTGCCGTCCTGACGACGGTGCCACAGGGCCCCGGCCTCGTCGTATGCGAAGACCGCCTGGCTGCCGTCGGAGAGCCGCACCACGGCCGGCTCGGACTTCATCGCCCCGCCCAGACCGAGCCAGGGGTTCCAGTCCGGCATGGCGGGCGTCTTCTGGGTCAGCGACCGGACGTCGCTGGTCGTCTCGTGGGCGTAGATGTTGACCCGGCTCTGGTTGTCCGCGACCAGCGCCGGCTTGCCCGTGTACGCCTCCACGCCGGGCACCGGCGACCACTGGACCGACCCGAGGGAGTCGGGGTTCGCCCGGCCGTGCCGCAACTGGCCGATGTTGTCGGTGTAGGCGAGCTCCAGGGTGCCCAGCGCGGTGGACGTGGCCGGCGCCTGCATCACCGCGATCGGCGCGTCGGGCTGCACCGGCGTCGACGGCCGGGCCGGGCCGACGTTCGCGCCCTGCCGGCAGGTGTTCGTCGTGGCGAAGACGTTCGGGTAGCCACCCCACCCGTTGCCGATCTGGTCGGTCGCGAGCCCCCAGCCCTTCAGGTCCTCCCGGTACCGGTACTGGAAGAGGTCGCCGTCGCCCTGCAGGCCGAACAGAGTGTCGCCACCGGCGGAGAAGAGGCCCTTGGCGAACCCGCTCCAGGAGGTGCTCCCGGCAACCCGGTCGCGGTACAACCAGCGCTGGCTCACCGGATCGAAGTGGTGCCGGAACAGCCGGCCGTCGGTGTGGCGCGTGAAGAGGACGCCGGGGCCGGCGGCGACGACCAGGTTGAACCGCTCCCAGCCGCTGTCGAGTACGCGGCCGTTGATCGTCCAGGTTCTCGTCGACTCGTTGAACCGGTACCAGCGCAGCTTGCCGTTGCCGTCGATCAGGTAGAAGTCACCGGTCTCGTCAATGGTGATCTTGTCCCGATAGGACCCGGCGTAGCTCTGGAAGCTCGAACTGATGAGCCAGTTAATCTTTCCGTCGACCGGCTCCCAGGCGGAGCCGGTCCACCGGAAACGAGTGAGACCCGCCGAGTTGATGCCGTAGACCCGGCCGTCGGGACCGCCGAGGAGGCGGCCGTAACCATTCCAGCCGCTGCTGCCGATGTTCGTCGGCTGACTCCACACCCCGCCGTCGCGGCCCGGGGTGCTGTACGTCCGCCGCTGCAGCGTGCCGGCGGTGGTGGAGTTGAAGACGACCGCCGGGCCGGTGCAGCTGAACGAATCCGTCACCGCGTGGGCCGGAGCGGTCGCAAATGGAACGGTGAGGCCGGCGGCGACGACCGTCAACGCGACGGCCGAGCGAACAGTGGTGCGCCGGGAAACAATTCCCGACAGCCGGTTCTGGGCATGATGTAACACGTTTCCTGCACCCTCCCCCGAAATGGGCATCCAGTGTGGGCCGACGGCGTTCTCTAAACCATTCCCTCGGCGGATAAATGCGCGGTGGGCCCCATGTCGACCCGGGTCTCGGGCCGACAGGCGCCCATCATGCACGACCCTCGAGGCGCTGCCAAGAGCCGAGATCGGCCGTAGCCGATTGCACCAAGTGCCCGAAATGCACGGACTAAGACGGGCATACCTGGCGGTTGGCGTGACGGTCCGTAGTAGTCCCAGGTGACAAGCGTCGTTGGCTGCGGATGCGAGGACGGGTCTTGACAGACGCCCGAACCGCTGCGACGGTACAGCGGCGCATTGAAGGTGAACAGCACACGGGGGTGTGAGGTCATGTCTATTCGCATGCTGGCGCATTGGCGCAGATGGGCATCGTCGAGCGGTGGTGAGCGCACCCACCGCCCGGCCTGAGTTCCGTCCTTCCTGATCCGATCCAGCGCCCTCGACCGCTGACGTCCGCCGCCTCGGCGTCGCCTTCGTCACCTGCTCCGGGCCTTCCTCCGCACCAGTTCCACCGCATCGCCGCACGGGTTGCGGCGCGCCCTCGCGCGTCCCGACGCCCGCCCATCCACCGATCAACCCGGGGGTTGACGATGTCCTTCGGTCTTCGGCGCACCTTCGACCGGTCTCCGCGACCGGCGCGCCGCATCCCGCTGCTGAGCGCGGTCGCTGTGCGCCCGTTCGTCGCGGCCGCCCTGGCCGGCGTGCTCGCACTCAACCTGGGTGGCAGCGGGGTGAGCGGTCTGTCGCCGTCGGCCGCCGGGCGCGAGGGTGCCAGCCGTGGCGCCGCCGGGGCGAAGCCGGGCCAGGCCTGGGGCTCGGCGGCGGGGCGGGACCACGTCACGAAGGGGCGCGTCAACCGGGAGCTCCCGAAGTCGCTGCGCGGGCACTACCCGCTGCACCGGTTGGCGCAGGAGGCGAAGCCGGCCGGCAACAAGGCGAGCGTGGCGAAGCCGCCGACGGGCACGGCCAAGGGCTTCGACCTGACGACCAGCCGCGAGCGGCCGGCCGAGCGCGACGCCCAGCGGCGCGTGTACGACAACGCCGACGGCACCCAGACCACCGAGTTCTCGTCCGCGCCGGTCAACTACCGGCGCCCCGACGGCAGTTGGGCTCCCATCGACAGCAGCCTGGTCCCGGCCCCGGACGGCTCCGGCTGGCAGAACGCGGCGGACGCGACGGCGGTGCGGCTGGCCGGCCGGTCCGACGCGGCGGATCTGGTCCGCCTCACGTTCGAGGGCGGGGCCGAGTTCGGCTACGCGCTGGCCGACGCGACCGGAGTGGCCGGCCGGGCCACCGACGACGCGGTGACCTACCCGGGCGTCCGGCCGGAGGTCGACCTGCGTCTCGAACCGCGCCCCGGCGGGGTCAAGGAGACGCTGGTCCTGCACTCCGCCTCGGCGCCGACCTCCTACCTGTTCCCGCTGCGGCTGCGTGACCTGACCGCGAAGCTGGTCGACGGGCAGGTCGTGCTGACCGACAAGGCCGGCGCGCAGCGGGCCGTCATCCCACCCGGGTACATGCTGGACGCCGGCGATGGCTCCCGCGGCCCGGCGACCTCCACCGGCGTGCGCTACGAACTGGTCGACGCCGGCGGCCGGCCCGCCCTACGCGTGTCGCTGGACCGCGCGTGGCTTCAGGACGCGGACCGTCGCTACCCCGTCGAGGTCGATCCGACGGTCGGCCCGCCGGTGACCGGCATCGGCGCGGACAGCAGCATGTACGTGCACGGCAGCAGCTCCACCTCCGGCAGTCAGGAGCTGCTGGTGGGCCGCGCCAGCGGCGCCAACGCGGCCGCGTACCTCAAGTTCGGCGGGCTGGTCAACCAGCTGCGCAACCACACCATCCACGGTGTGGCGCTGTCGGTGGTCAACTACGACGCGGCGTCCTGCAAGCCGCGGACGGTCACCGTCCACCCGGTGACGGAGGCGTGGACCGCGGGCACCGGCCACTCGTACCCCGGACCGTCGGTGGGCGGTTCCATCGCCAGCCGCTCCTTCGCACACGGCTACGTCGCCTTCGGCCAACCCCAGTCGGCCTGCCCGGCGGCCGGCGAGATGTTCGACCTCGGCGTCGGCGGCCGGAACCTGGTGCAGCGGTGGGTCAACGGCCAGCAGGCCAACAACGGTCTCTCGCTGCGGGCGTCAACGACCGACTCGACGGCGTGGAAGCGCTTCGCCGGCACCGGCACCGCCAACCCGCCGAAGCTCTACGTCACGCACTCGCCCTACAACGCCGCGTACGCGATCCCGAAGCCGACCCCGGAGCCGCCGGTCCTGCGCAACCAGGACGGCAAGGTGAAGGTCACGGTGACCAACCTCGGCGCCGAGGACTGGACTCCGGCGAACTACTACCTTGCCTACCGGGTCTACAACGCGCAGACCGGTGCGGCCGTCACCCAGCAGCGGGCCGCGAACCTGCCGGCCACCCTCGTCCGGGGCGCGAAGGTTACCCTCGACGCCACCGTGAAGCGGCTGGAGCCGGGGGCGTACTTCCTGGACTTCACCATGGTCCGCACCGGCGGCGCGGTCTTCACCGACCACCAGGTGCCGCCGGGCCGGATCGTGCTCCAGGTCTTCGACGTGCCCCCGGTGGTGCAGGAGCTCTACCCGGGCAACGGGTACCAGGCGCCGACCCTGACGCCGCTGCTGTGGGCCCGCGCCGTCGACTCCGACGCCGCACCCGGCGCGACTCTGTCGTTCAAGTTCGAGGTCTGCGACCGGACCGACGCCGGCGCCGCCAACAACTGCACCAACTCCGGCTACGTGACCAAGCCCTCCTGGGCCGTCCCGGCCGGGCGGCTGTCCTGGAGCAAGACGTACCTCTGGCGCGCGTACGTCAAGGACGGCGTGAACGAGGTGCGGTCCCCGGACTCAGTGCTGCTCACCTCGGTTCCTCAGCCCGACCTGCTGTCCCGCATCGCCGGTTCGCCGGACGCGGAGCGCGGCCGGGAGTTCGACGCCCAGGTCGGCAACTTCACGACCTCGGCGATCGACGCCACCGTGGTGACGGTGGGCCCGGAGCTGAACTTGCTTCGCACCTACAACAGCCTCGACCCGCGCCCGTCCGCCGTCTTCGGCGCGGGCTGGTCGAGCCGGTACGACATGAAGCTCACGCCGGACAACGACGGCTCCGGAAACGTGGTGATCCGCTACCCGGACGGGCAGGAGGTGCGGTTCGGCAAGAACCCGGACGGGACGTACGCCGCGCCGTCGGGTCGCGTGGCCCGGTTGACCGTCGACTCCACCAGTTGGAAGCTGCTGGACCGGTCCGGCACGACCTACGAGTTCTCCCTCACCGGCAAGCTTGTCAAGATCACCGACAAGACCTCCCGGTCGGTCCGGCTGATCTACGACGCCATCAGCGGCAAGCTGGCGCGCGCCCAGGTCGCCAACAGCCTCACCAACACCGCCGGCCGCGCCCTGCACTTCACCTGGACCGGCGACCACGTCACCACCGTCAAGACCGACGCCGTCAACGGCGCCCAGCTGACCTGGACCTACACCTACACCGGTGACCTGCTCACCAAGGTCTGTTCGCCGACCAACGCCTGCACCGGCTACGAGTACGCCGCCGGCTCGCACTACCGCACCGCCGTGCTCGACGCCCGCCCCGACTCCTACTACCGCCTCGGAGAGGGCGAGGGCACCGCGGCGGCCAGCGACGTCGCGATCAACCTTGGCAAGGACGCCGCCACCTACCGGAACGTGACCCTCGCCCAGCCCGGCGTCGTCGAGGGCACGACCAACACCGCCGCCTCATTCAACGGCACGTCCTCCTACGTGGAGCTTCCCAAGGGCCTGGTGAAGAAGAGCCGGGACGCGGCGGTCGAGCTGTGGTTCAAGATCGGCCTCACCCAGACGGGCGGCCCGCTGATCGGCTACCAGGACAAGGCCGTGGGCACGGCCGCCACCAGCGGCGTGCCGGTCCTCTACACCGGCACCGACGGCCGGCTGCGCGGCCAGTTCGCCGGCGGCACGATCGCGCCGATCACCTCCACCGTCGCGGTCAACGACAACAAGTGGCACCACGTCGTGCTCGCCGCGATGGGCAGCACCCAGACCATGTACCTGGACGGCGTCAAGGTCGGCGACCGCACCGGGCAGACCATCGAGCACTCGCTGCTGACCTTCAACCAGGTCGGCGCCGCTTCGGCCACCACGCCGACGTCCTGGCCCGGCTGGGGATCGACCGCCCAGCGGCACTTCGCCGGCGTCATCGACGAGGTCGCCGTCTACTCGCACCCGATCGGCCCGGAGACCGTTGCCGCCCACTTCCGGTACGCCAAGCCCGCCGCGCAGCAGCTCACCAAGGTCACGCTGCCCAGCGGCCGGGTCGCCAGCGAGGTCGTCTACGACACCGCCACCGACCGGGTCAAGGAGTACACCGACGAGAACGGCGGCACCTGGAAGGTCGGCCTTCCGACCATCTACGGCGGCGACAACGACCTGCGGCGCAGCATCCAGGTGCTGGACCCGGCGAACCGCCCGCACCTCTACGAGTACGACGCCCTCGCCGGGCGCCTGCTGCGCTCCGGAACGCCGCTGGGCCTGGAGACGCGGCCCGAGGACCGGCCGGGCGAGCCGACCTCCTCACCCAGCCCCCCGCCGACCGAGACCTGCACGCAGCCGGACCCGAACGACCCCGCCTTTTGCACGATCATCCCGAGCAACTCGGGTGGCCCGGTGTTCGTCATGCACCCGCTCGACGGGATGGCGATCCGCACCTACTCGTACGACGCGGAGGGCTACCAAAGCAAGATCACCAACGAGAACGGCGACTCGGTGGAGATGACGTACGACAGCAAGGGCCGCCTGGCGACCCGGAAGAGCTGCCGTACCTCCACCCAGTGCTTCACCAGCTACTACACCTACTCGACCACCATCACCGACCCGCTCGACCCGCGCGTCGACCTGGCGGTGGAGTCGCGGGACGGCCGGTCGAGCAGCGCCACCGACACCCTGTACCGCACCACGTTCGCGTACGCGCCGGACGGGCAGCTGACCAGCCAGACCAACCCGGACGGCAGCACGGTCGGGCACACGTACACCAACGGCGCCGAGGTGGCGGTCGGTGGCGGGAATCCGCCCAGCGGCCTCTTGAAGACCAGCACCGACGCCCGGGGCAAGGTCACCAGTCACGCCTACTACAGCAACGGTGACCTGGCCCGGGTGACCGAGCCAAGCGGCCTGGTCACCGAGTTCACCTACGACACGCTCGGTCGCCGGCTCACCGAGAAGGAAATCTCGGACACCTACCCCGCCGGCGTCACCACGACGTACACCTACGACGAGCACTCGCGGGTGAAGACGGTCACCGGCCCGGCGACGACCGAGGCGATCTCCGGCACCCGCCACCAGGTGCGCAGCGTCAACGACTACGACGCCGACGGCAACGTCACGAAGGTCACGGTCTCCGACCTGCTCGGCGGCGATCCGGAGCGGGTCACCACCACCGAGTACGACGAGTACAACCGCCCGGTCAAGGTGGTCGACGCCGAGGGCAACGAGACCAGCTACGGGTACGACCGCTTCGGCAACAAGACGTCGATGGTGGACGCCAACGACAACCGGTACGACTGGGCGTACACCGCGCAGAACAAGGTCGCCGAGGTGCGTCTGCGTGACTGGCGCAGCGACCCGGAGGGCGCGCCCGGCACCGGCACCGGCGACTACCTCGTGCTGCACTCCTACTCGTACGACTTCGCCGGCCGGCTCGCCAGCGACACCGACGCCATGGGCCGCCGGCTGGAGTACACCTACTACCGGGACGACCTCCTTCACAAGATCACGATGAAGGGCTTCCGGAACCCGGACGGCACCACTCGCGACTACGTGGTCGAGCAACGGACGTACGACGCCGCGGGCAACATCGCCCGCAAGATCGAGGCCAACGGCACCCGGACCACCGACTTCACGTACGACCGGGCGGGCAAGGTCCTCACCAGCGTCCAAGACCCGGGCGGGCTCGCCCGGACCAGCACCATGGCGTACGACCTCAACGGCAACGTCACGCGGACCACACGTAGCGGCAAGGCGTCGAACGTGCCGTGGGCCGTCCTGGTCGTCAGCGAGACCGTCGACTACACCTACGACGACGCCGGCAACGTGCTCACCGAAAAGGTCACGGCGGGCAGCGAGACCCGGACCACCAGCTACACGTACGACCGCCGTGGCCTGCGGCTGACCGTCACCGACCCGCGGGGCAACGTCACCGGCGCCGACAAGGCGGCGTTCACCACCACCTTCCGCTACGACGAGCTCGGCAAGCAGATCGGCTCGACCGGCCCGGCCGTCGCGGCGGAGAGCGACGGCGGCGCACCGGCCACCGTCAGCGCCGAGGTCGCCATCGGCTACAACACCTTCGGCGAGCAGGTCGCCGCGCGCGACCCGCGCGGGCAGATCTCCCGGATTGAGTACGACAAGATCGGCCGCGCGGTACGCACCATCGCCCCGTCCTACCTGCCGCCGGGGGTGACCGAACAGATCACCCCGGAGACCAGGAGCAGGTACGACGGACTCGGCAACGTCGTCGAGGAGATCCGCCCCAGCGGCACCACCCGGCTCAGCTACGACCAGCTCAACCGCCTGGTCACCCGGGACGAACCCTCGTCGACCAACGACGACCGCGCGATCACCCGGTACACCTACACCCGTACCGGCGAGGTGCTGTCGGTCACCGACCCGACCGGGGCACGCGCCGAGTCCACGTACGACGACCTGGATCGCCCGGTCACGCAGACCCGCGTCGAGCGGCATCCGGTCGCGAAGAACCTCGTCACCCGGATGGTCTACGACGACCAGAGCAACCTCACGTCGGTCGTGTCGCCGACGGGCGCCACGACGGTCAACGCCTACGACACCGTGGGCGACGTCATCCGGAGCACCGCTCCCAGCGGCGAGGCGATGATCTTCGGCTACGACTACGCCGGCCGCCAGATCCGGACCTCGGACGGACTGGGCCGCACCGTCCGCGTCGGGTTCGACCTCTTCGGCGACCGGACCAGCGACTCCAACCTGAAGGCCGACGGCACGATTCTGCGGTCCCAGACCTACGCCTACGACGCGGCCGGCAACATGACCTCGTCGACGGACCCGTACGGCACCGTCACCCGGTACGAGTACGACGCCGCGAGCCGGCTGGTGAAGCAGATCGAGCCGGTGACGGACACCAAGTCCATCACCACCACGTTCGGCTACGACGTCGCCGGCAACCGCACCCGCTACACCGACGGCCGGGGCAACTCGACCATCTACACGTACAACACGCTCGGCCTGCCGGAGTCGGCGATCGAGCCGGCCACGGCGGCTCACCCGGCGGCGGCCGACCGCACCTGGACCGTGGGCTACGACGCCGAGGGCCGGGCGGTCCGGCTGAGCGCGCCGGGCGGCGTCAGCCGGCAGCGGACCTACGACGCCGCCGGCCGGCTCACCGCCGAGACCGGATCGGGCGGCGAGACCGCGACCGCCGCGCGGAGCCTGGGGTACGACCGGGCGGGCCGGCTCACCAGCGTGAGCGCCCCGAACGGCACCAACACCTACAGCTGGAACGACCGGGGGGCGCTGCTCTCCGCCACCGGCCCCTCTGGCGCCGCCAGCTTCGGCTACGACGACGACGGCCGGATGACGACGCGGACCGACGTGACCGGGACGGCCACCTTCGGCTACGTGAAGGGCCGGCTCGACTCGCTCACCGACTCGATCATCGGCCAGGTCCAGAAGCTCGGCTACGACGCCGCCGGCGAGGTGAAGACCGTCGACTACGGCGGCGGTCGGATCCGCACCTTCGGCTACGACGACTACGGCCGAGTCAGCAGCGACACACTGAAGAACGCGGGCGGGACCGTGGTCGCCTCGGTCACCTACGGCTTCGACCTGAACGGCCATCTCACTAGCAAGACCACCACCGGCATGGCGGGCGCCGGTGACAACAGCTACGCGTACGACAAGGCGGGCCGCCTCACGTCCTGGACCAGCGTGGCGGGCACGATCGCGTACGACTGGGACGACAGCGGTAACCGGATCCGCGCCGGTTCCAAGACGGCGACCTTCGACGAGCGCAACCGCCTGCTCTCCGACGGGGACTTCACCTACGCCTACACCGCCCGCGGCACGCTGCGCACCCGCACCAGTTCCGGCCTGACCGAGCAGTACTCGTTCGACGCCTTCGACCGGCTCACCGCCGCCGAGGGGCAGAGCTACGGGTACGACGGCCTGGACCGGGTGGTGTCCCGCACCGGGACGACGTTCACGTACGCCGGCTTCGGCGACGACGTGGTCGCCGACGGGGTGGAGTACTTCGCCCGCGGGCCGGCCGGCGAGGTTCTCGCCACCGCCCACGGCAGCAACGAGCGGCTGTCGCTGACCGACGCGCACGGCGACGTCGTGGCGGCCTTCGACCCGGCCAACACGGCGCTGACCGCGCTGAACGACTCGACCGCGTACGACCCGTTCGGCAAGAAGATCGGCAGCGTCGGGGACACCGGCAACCTGGGTTTCCAGGGCGACTGGACGGACCCGGACACCGGCCAGGTCGACATGGGTGCCCGCTGGTACAACCCCGGCACCGGCACCTTCACCTCCCGGGACAGCGTCAACTACCGCGGTGGCGACTCGATCCTCGCCAACCGGTACGCGTACGGCGCCGGCGCCCCGCTCGACTTCGACGACCCGGACGGCCACTGGCCCCGGTGGATGAAGCGGGCCGGCGGATGGGTGGCGGACAAGTGGAACTCCGGCACGCAGTGGGTCAGCCAGAAGTGGAACGGCAGCTGGCTGGACCGCAAGTGGGACGCCGCGTGGGACTTCGGCAAGCGCCAGTGGGAGCGCGCGAAGTCTGCCTACCGAACGGCGACTACCTTCATCGGTCAGCAGATCGACAAGGTCAAGCAGAAGGCGAAGGAGGGCTACCAGGCCTACAAGGACGGCAGGCTCGGGGACTGGGCGAAACAACAGGCCCGCGCCGCGGCCCACGAGTTCAAGGTCAAGGTGACCCAAACGGCCAGGGCGGCCCAGAAGAAACTGGTCCAGTTCACCAAGCTGCCGGTGGTCCAGGCGCTGACCAAACCGCTGATAGCAGGGGCGAAGGCCATCGTGTCTGCCGGCATCAAGGTGGCGGCCAACGTCGTCGCAGTCTCGGTACAGGCCATCAAGGACCCGGACAAGTTCCGGCAGAAGCTCCTACTCGCGGCGGCGGAGAAGCTCGCGCCGCTGGTCGAGGGCGCGACCGAAATGTGGGACAAGGCGACCCAGTTCGTCGAGGACCACGCGGCTGAGATCGTCGGCATCGCAGTCGGCGCCGTCGTCGGCATCGGGTGTGGCGCGGCGATCGGCTGGACCGGCGTCGGTGCGGTGGCCTGCGGTGCTCTGGCGGGTGCGGTCGGCTCGGCGGTCACCGGCTACATGAACGGCAAGCGCGGCTGGGACCTCGCCGGCGAGGCCGCGCTGGGCGGCCTGTTCGGCGCGGCCGGGGGCGCCCTCGGCTCCATGGCCGGTCAGGCCCTCGGTGCCGGGTTCCGGGCGCTGGGTGGTGGCTTGCGGGCGGCCGGCAGCAAGGCCCTCAGCGCCGGCATCGGCGAGGCCCGCGCCATCGGCGGTGGCATGCGCGACCTCGGCCGGAGGGCTCTCGGACGGTGCCCGAACAGCTTCACCGGCGAGACCCGCGTGCTCATGGCCGACGGCAGTCACAAGCGCATCGACCAGGTGAAGGTCGGCGACAAGGTCCTCGCGACCGACCCGACCACCGGGCGTACCGAGGTACGGCTCGTCACCGCGTTGATCGTCGGATCCGGCAGCAAGAACCTCGTCGAGATCACGGTCGACACGGACGGTCGGAAGGGCGACCGGACCGGCCAGGTGATCGCCACCGACGGTCACCCGTTCTGGTTGGCCGACCAGAGAAGGTGGCTGGACGCAGGCGACCTGCGTGCGGGGTACCGCTTCGAGACCGCCGACCACCGCCCGGTCTCGGTGGTGGCCACGCGCAAGTGGACGGAACAGCGCCAGGTCTACAACCTGACGGTGGATGGGCTCCACACCTACTACGTCCTCGTCGAGGACACCCCGGTCCTGGTGCACAACCAGACCTGCGGTCCAGGGGACTACGTAGGGAAGCACCGATCCCCCGACAGGGCGCCGGACAGCGACTACGAGGGACGGCACCGGGCGGATCCGGATGAGCTTGATCCGAATGATCCGAACCGTCCATGGCGGGAGCGGGCAGCAGAGCTTGAGACCAAGGTCGACCGTCTCGAGCAGGGCGGCGAGTACACCGGGCAGGTCGTCAAGGAGACAACCGGGTTGGACCTCCCCGATACTGCCAATGGTGGTGACCCCTTCGCGGCTCTCGCTATCGTCGCTCAAGTCACCTACATGGGAGTCAAGCGGATCGTGCAAAGAGCTGTGGGCGCATGGCGAGGTAGGGGGACGACCAGATGACGGCCCCGCGGACACTTATGGGCTCGTACCTGGCGATGCTGGCGCTGAGAAATGTGGAGGAGCGCGAGCGCTATCGTGCCGAATTGAGCCGGACGAGGTGGGTGGACGCCGACGAGGTCACAAATGCGGCGCTTCTTCGAACGATACGGCGATGCCTGGGATCGAAGCCTGGCTTCGTGGCTATCGGCAAAGCTGCTGTTCTCACGTCGAGAATCTTCCCCAAGGGTGACATCGTTCCCGGCGACGTGGAACGGATCATCAGAACCTGCCTCGAGCAAGATGACGACGCCATCGAGAAGCTCAAGTTCAAGAATCCGGAGTTGTTGCGGATGCTGACCTTCGCCTCACTCCTCTGGATTCACAAAGTCCCCGAGGCGGAGGTTCTGGAGATCATTGCCCAAGCAGAGGAAGAGGCATTCGACACCGGATTCTCGCCGACCTTGCTGACGGGCTAGGTCGTCACAGCCCTTCGAATACCAGCTTTACCTGACCGCCGTCCGCCGCCCAGAAGGGGGTGCGGGGCTTGCTGTGCTGTCGGCTGGGCCGGTCCCTTCTGGCCCACCGCACAGTTTCTGGTTCCACCCCTGAGGTCATTGGAAATCACCATAAGGAGCACATGTTGCATCAACAGGCGATTGCCCTCACGGATAGTTCCTTCACGCGCCGACTAATCGTGCTGACGGCACTACTTGCTCTGCTTGTCTCCGGCATCACGACGATCGCGGTCCAGCCGGCTCATGCCGACGCGGCGGGGAAGGGTGGCGATTTCGTACCCGTCAACACCGTCCTGCTGGACACCCGTAACGGCACCGGAGGGGTGACCGGCGCGCGCCCCGCCGCCTCCACGACGACCGTCACCGCCCTCGGCGTGGGCGGCGTGCCGGCAACCGGCGTGCGTGCCCTCCTGGTGGACGTCACCGCGATCAACCCCACGGGTCACACGCACTTGACCGTGTTCCCGAACGGGGCGACCCGACCGGCCGCCTCCTCGGTCAACGCCTCGCCGGGCGAGGTGCTGTCCAACTCGGTCGTCGTCGCTCCCGGCACCGGTGGGAAGCTCGACATCTACAACCACTCCGGCAGCACGCACATCAAGCTCGACGTGCAGGGCTACTTCACCACCAGCACGAACGGTACCGGCGGCGCCTTCGTGCCGGTCGACCACACGCGACTGGTGGACACCCGGACCGGCGTCGGCACCAGCACCGGTCCACTCGCGGCGAACGGCGGCAGTCGTACGGTCACGCTGACGGGGGGCGTGGTCCCGGCCGGTGCGTCGGCGGCGATGATCGACGTCGTGGTCACTGGCGCGACCGGTCTCGGCTTCCTCACCGTCGCGCCGGCGACCCAGGCCAGCGCCGCGAACGCCATCGACTACCAGGTGGGGATCACGTCGATGGGCATGAGCGTGAAGCTCCCCGCCGACGGCAAGGTGGTCCTCACCAACCGGGGCAGCGGCACCGTGCACGTGCTCGTCTCGGTCCAGGGCTACTTCACGGCCACGCCGACCACCGGCGCCGGCCTCCGTACGCTGGCGGCCAACCGGCTGCTGGACACCCGGACCGTCGGCGCGAAGACGCCGCTGGCCGCCGGAGCGACGGTGGACGTCGCGATCGGTGGTACGAACGGCCTGCCGACCCGGGGCATCGCGGGCGCGGTGCTCAACCTGACCGCGGTCAGCCCGACCGCCACCGGGCACCTGACGGTGTGGCCGCTCGACGCGACGCCGACCGTCCCGTCGGCGGGGAACTTCAGCGCCGGCCAGGTCGCTCGCTCTAGCCTCGCGGTCACGAAGGTCGGTACCGAGGGCAAGATCCGCGTGAAGAACAACAGCAGTGGCACGGTGCACCTGCTGGTCGACCTTCAGGGTTGGTTCGCCGACCCGGTGCAGGAACTGACGCCGGTGCCGTTCACGCGGATGGCGGTTCTGCAGGGCGACCCGGACGGTAGCCAGCTCCGCAAGATCACGCTTGCGTTCACCAACAACGCGGGCGGGGTGCAGGTGGGCACCATGGACCCCGGCAACTACAGCTCCGTCGTCTGGGCCCCGGTGTTCGGGCAGGAGGCGTACGTCGGGCCGCCCTCGCTGCACCAGCGCGCGGACAAGGGGATCCAGGTCGCGGCCCAGAACGTCGACACGGACATCTGGTCGACCAACGAGAACACCGAGGTGGACTACACCTGGCCGGCGCCGTCGAGCCTGGGCGGTTCGATGGCCGGTCCGCCGACCGGAGTGCGAGTGACGTACAACGGTAGCGAAGCGGACGTCCTCTTCGCTATCGACCTGGACGGCCGGCTGTGGCACTACCGGCAGCAGACGGGAACGTTGCCGGCGTGGGTGAGCCTCGGCGACGCCGACCTGGCCGGTGAGATCACCGTGGTCGAGGCGGACGACGCCGCCGTGCGGCTGGTCGCCCGCACCACCACCGGCACGGTGAAGACGGCCCTGTACTTCCCGGACGGTGCCCTGTCGGGCTGGACCGACCTCGGGGGTGACATCACCGGCACGCCGGCAGCCGTCTCCCTGCTGGGACACCGGACCCGGATCGTCGTGCGCGAATCGGACGGGTCGATCCGCACCAAAGTGGAGGTCTCGTCCGGGTCGTGGTCGACCGAGTGGGAGCGGATCGGCGACTTCACCGCCGCCGGCGCTCCCGCAGTGATCCTGGACCCGGTGTTGACCCGGGTAGCGGTGGTCGCTCGCGGGTACGACAACGAGCTGCACCAGGTGTTCGAGACGGCGACCGGCTCGAACACCTGGGGACAGTGGTCGGTGCTGAACCCGGACCCGGTCAGCTACCCGGAGAACGTGGCAACCGATCCCGCCGTGGCCGTGGTCTCGACCGGGACCGAGCAGTCCTTCATCATCGTGTTCCGTAACCAGAACGGCGCCTTCCGGGCCTACGAGCGTCGGCTCTCCTCCACCGGGGGCCAGGGCCTGACGTCGGCGCAGATCTCGTACGCCGGACACACCATGCCGGCGCCGCCCGCCAACTGAGCGACCCGCCGATCGACGAGTTCCCGCCGGCCTCCGGGCCGGCGGGAACTCCTCGTTCCCGGGGGCAGGCCGCACGTTTCCCGGGGCGGGCCGCAACGCGTTCCGTTCGGAGATCCGCCCGATCCGATCTTTTGCGGGGACGTTCCGCGCGGTTTAATGCTCGGTAACTTGTGGCGCACGCCACAGGTAACCCCCTGGGGGCGCCGTGCTGCAGGTGCGGAATCTCGAGGTCGTCTACGACGACGTGATGCTGGTCCTTCGCGGCCTCAGCATCACCGTGCCGCCGGGCGCGATCGTCGCCCTGCTCGGCGCGAACGGCGCCGGCAAGACCACCCTGCTGCGGGCGATCACCGGCCTGCTCGACATCCACGACGGCGAGGTCGCCCGGGGCGAGGTCACCCTGGACGGCGAGCCGCTGCACCGGCTACGACCGGCGGCGATCGTCCGCCGGGGCGTCGCCCAGGTGATGGAGGGACGGCGCATCTTCGGCGAGCTGACCGTCGAGGAGAACCTGCGCCTCGGCGGGCACACCGACCCGAGCCGGATCCCGGCCCGGCTCGACGAGGTGTACACGCTGTTCCCGGTCCTCGCCGAGCGGCGCCGCCGGACGGCCGGCTACCTGTCCGGGGGAGAGCAGCAGATGCTCGCCATGGGCCGCGCGCTGATGGCCGGGCCGCGGTACCTGCTGCTGGACGAGCCCAGCCTGGGCCTCGCGCCCCGGCTCGTCGAGCAGGTGCGCGAGCTGATCCTGCGGATCAACGCCGCCGGCACGGCGGTGCTGCTGGTGGAGCAGAACGCGACCATGGCGCTGTCGATCGCCGCCCACGGCTACGTGCTGGAGACCGGCCGGGTGGTGCTCGACAAGCCGGCGGCGCAGCTGCTCGCCGACGACGACGTCCGCGAGTTCTACCTGGGACTGCACGCCGGCGACGGGGGCACCCGGCGGTCGTTCCGGGACGTCAAGCACTACCGGCGACGGAAGCGGTGGTTGTCTTGAGCCACGAGCCGACCCGGACCGACGAGCCGATCGAAACCGCCGAGCCGTCCGGGACCGACGAGCCGATCCTGACCTTCGACGACGTACGGCTGGCCTTCGCGGGCGTCCGGGCGATCGACGGGGTGAGCTTCACCGTCGGCCGCCAGGAGCTGTTCGCGGTGATCGGGCCGAACGGTGCCGGCAAGACCTCCATCTTCAACGTGCTCTCTGGCGTCTACCGGCCGCAGGCCGGCCGGGTGGTCTTCGACGGGGTCGACCTGGTCGGCCGTCGCCCGCACGAGATCGCCGCCCTCGGCCTGGCCCGCACCTTCCAGAACGTGGAGCTGTTCGCCAACCTCACCGTCCTGGAGAACCTGCTGCTCGGGCGGCACCACCACATCCGCTACGGGCCCCTGGCGGCGGTGCTGTGGCGGGGCCGGGCCCGGCGCGAGGAGCTGGCCGCCCGGGCGGCGGTGGAGGAGATCGTCGACTTTCTGGAGCTGGAGCAGTGGCGGCGGATGCCGGTCGGGCTGCTGCCGTACGGGGTGCAGAAACGGGTGGAGCTGGGTCGCGCGCTCGCCATGGAGCCGAAGCTGCTGCTGCTCGACGAGCCGGTGGGCGGGATGAACCTCGAGGAGACCGAGGACATGGCCCGCTACATCCTCGACGTCCGCGAGGAACTCGGCATCCCCATGGTGCTCGTCGAGCACGACATGGGCCTGGTCATGGACCTCGCCGACCGGGTTCTGGTGGTCGACTTCGGACAGCCGGTGGCCACCGGCACCCCCGCGGAGATCCAGCACCACCCCGACGTGATCCGCGCCTACCTGGGGGAGGTGACCACCACATGACGACCACCACCGCGCCGTCCGGGGCGCCCGCCGCGGACACCGCCGGCGCCGCCGCCACCACGATCGCCTCCCGGGTACGCGACCGCGCCCGCGCGACCCCGGACCGGGTGGCCATGCGGGAGAAGGTCCGCGGGGTCTGGTCGGAGGTCACCTGGGCGTCCTCCTGGGACACCGTCACCACCGTCGCGCACGGCCTGCTCTCCCTGGGCGTACGGCCCGGCGACCGGGTGGCCGTCCTCGCGGAGAACCGGCGCGAGTGGCTCTGGACCGACGTGGCCACCGTGGCCGTCCGCGCCGCGACCGTCGGGCTCTACCCGACCAACCCGGCCGGCGAGATCGGCTACCTGCTCGCCCACTCCGGGGCGCGGGTGCTCGTCGCCGAGGACCAGGAGCAGGTCGACAAGGTCCTCGAGGTGCTGAGCGACTGCCCCGACCTGGAGCACGTGGTCTACCTGGAACCGCGAGGCGTCCGGGGCCGCTACACCCACCGCGCCCTGCTGCACTGGGACGATTTCCTCGCGCTGGGCACGGCACACCGGGTCGCCCACCCCGGTGCGGTCGACCACCTCATGGCCGCCGCCGCCGACAGCGACCTTGCCACCCTCATCTACACCTCGGGCACCACCGGTCGGCCCAAGGGCGCCATGCTGACCAATGCCAACGTCGACTTCGCCGTGCGGACGGTCACCGACGCCGTCGGCCTGGCCGACCCGCCGCCCGGCCCGGACGACCTGATCCTGTCGTACCTGCCGCTGTGCCACGTCGCCGAGCGGGTCTTCACCACCTGGAGCACCGCGGGCGCGGGCGTGCAGGTCAACTTCGCCGAGTCCATCGCCACCGTGCCGGCGAACCTGCGCGAGGTCCAGCCCACGCTGCTGTTCGGGGTGCCGCGCATCTGGGAGAAGATCCTCGCCACGGTCACCACGCGGATCGCCACTGCCTCGCCGCTCAAGCGGGCCGTCGCCCGCTTCTGGCTGCGGGTCTCCGACCGGATCGGGGCGCGGCTCGTCGCCACCGGCGGCCGGCACACCGCGGCCACCCGGCTGGCGTACGCGATCGGTTGGGTCTTCTGCTACCGGGCGTTGCGCGAGCGGATCGGCGTGCGCCGGGTCCGGTACGCGGCGTCCGGCGCCGCCCCGATCGCGCCCGAGGTGCTGCGCTTCTTCATGGGCATCGGGGTGCCGATGCACGAGGTGTACGGCATGACGGAGAACTCGGCCATCGCCACCGGCAACCACCCGGGGCGGGTGAAGCTGGGCACGGTCGGCGAGCCGCAGTCCGGCGTGGAACTGCGCATCGACTCCTCGACCGGGGAGATCCTCACCCGCAGCCCGGGCGTCTTCGCCGGCTACCTTGACGACCCGGGGGCCACCGCCGCGGTGCTGGAGCCGGACGGCTGGTTGCACACCGGCGACGTGGGGGAGTGGGTGGACGGCACGCACGTGCGGATCACCGGCCGGGCCAAGGACATCATGATCACGGCCGGGGGCAAGAACATCGGTCCCGCCGGTATCGAGAACGAGCTGAAGGCATCCCCGTACGTCAAGGAGGCCGTGCTCATCGGCGACCGGCGCTCGTACCTGGTGGCGCTGATCGGCATCGAGCCGGACACCGTCGGGCAGTGGGCGCAGGCCCGCCGCCTCCCGTACACGACCTACCGCGACCTGACCACGAAGCCGGAGGTGGTCGAGCTGGTCCGGGTGGTCGTCGACGGGGTCAACCGCCGCCACCCCCCGGTCGAGCAGGTCAAGCGGTTCCGGCTGCTGCCCAAGGAACTCGACCAGGACGACGGTGAGCTGACGGCCACCCAGAAGGTCCGCCGGGAGGCCGTCACCCGCGCCTTCGCCGACCTGGTCGACGACCTGTACGCCCCGGGCGGTGACCGGTGACCGAGCTGATCGAGAGTCTCCTGCGCGGGCTCGGCACCGGCAGCGTCTACGCCCTGCTCGCGCTCGGCTTCGTCATCATCTACAAGGCCACGCGGGTGATCAGCTTCGCGCAGCCCGCGTTCATGCTCGCCGGCGTCGTGGCGGTCACCTACCTCACCCCGGCGGTCGGCTTCTGGGCCGCCGTGCCCCTCGCGGCGCTCGGCACCGCGCTGCTCGCGCTCGGCGTGGAGCGCACCGCGGTGCGCCCGATGGTGGGGCGGCCGGCGTTCGTCGTCGCCATCATCACGCTCGGCGTGGACGTCGCGGTCCGGGTCGTGGTCAACGCGTTCATCGGCCTGGACGTGCGGCACGTCGGCGACCCGTGGGGACTGCGCACCCTCGCCCTCGGCCCGGTGGAGATGCAGCAGCGGCACCTCGCCGCGGTGGTCGCGGCGGCCCTGCTGGTCGCCGGGCTGTTCGCGTTCTTCCGGTTCACCCGTACCGGGCTGGCGATGCGCGCCGCCGCGCTGGACCAGGAGGCCGCCCTCGCGCACGGCGTCTCGGTCGGCGCGGTGTTCGCGGTCAGCTGGGCGCTCGCCGGTGGGCTGGCCGCCGTCGCGGGGACGTTCGCCGCCGCAGGGGCCAGCGTGGACAGCGCGCTGTGGCTGATCGCGCTGACCGCCCTGCCGGTGATCATCCTCGGCGGGCTGGACTCGCTGCCCGGCGCGGTGATCGGCGGGCTCGCCGTCGGGGTCCTCCAGGAACTCGTCGCCACGTACGCCAACGACGTCGCCTGGCTCGGCGGCAACGTCTCGGTGATCACCCCGTACGTGCTGATGCTGCTCGTGCTGCTGGTGCGCCCGTACGGGCTGTTCGGGACCCGGGAGGTGGAACGAGTATGAGGCACCGGCCGCTGCTGCGCACCTCGTACGCCGAGGAGTTGGTGCTGCTCGACACCCCGGCGAAGCGGTGGTGGACCGGCGCGCTGCTGGCGCTGGCGTTCGTGCTGCCCTTCCTGCTCACCGACGACCTGCTGCAACTGCTCGCGGTCTGCTGCGTCGCCGCGATCGGTGCCATCGGGCTCGGCCTGGTCACCGGGTACGCCGGCCAGGTCTCCCTCGGCCACGCCTTCTTCCTCGGCATCGGGGCGTACACGGCCGCGGCCCTCAGCGGCGACCCGGACGGCCGCGTGATCGGCCTCGGCGTCACCGACATCGCGCTCTGGCTGCCCGCCGCCGGCCTGGTCGCCGGACTCGCAGGGGTGCTCGTCGCGCCCCTCGCGACCCGGCTGCGCGGGCTCTACCTCGCCATCGTCACCCTCGGCCTGGTCTTCATCGGCCAGCACCTCTTCAACGAGTGGTCGTCGCTGACCGGCGGCGCGGGGGTCGGCCGGCCGGCCGCGACCCTGGAGTTCCTCGGGCGGCCCCTCGCCGTCACCGACGGGATCGGCACCCGGGACCAGAAGCTGTACTGGCTGATGCTCGTGCTGCTGCTGGTCTTCGCGCTCGCCGCGCGCAACCTGGCCCGGTCCCGGATCGGGCGGGCGTTCACCGCGATCCGGGACCGGGACATCGCCGCCGGCGTGATCGGGGTGAACCTGCCCCGCTACAAGACGATCGCCTTCGCCGTGTCGTCCTTCTACGCCGGCTGCGCCGGCGCGCTCCTCTACACGATCACCGGCTTCTTCGACCCCGGCTCGTTCAGCCTGCTGCTGTCCGTGCAGTACATCGCCATGGTGCTGATCGGCGGCGCGGGCACCATCTCCGGCGCGATCGCCGGGGCGTTCTTCATCACCCTGCTGCCCCGGCTCACCCGGGAACTGCAGGCGTGGGTGCCGTTCATCAGCACCCAGCCGAACGAGGTGCCGAACGTCTTCCAGGTGGAGACGATCCTCTACGGCGTACTCATCATCGTCTTCCTCATCTTCGAACCGCGCGGGCTGTTCGGCCTCTGGGTCCGGGCCCGCACCTACTGGAAGGCGTGGCCGTTCTCCTACTGACGCAAGCGAGGAAGCATGGGAAGACCGACGTCGCGGATCGCCCTCGGGGCGGCCGTGGTCCTGCTGGCCGGGAGCCTCACCGCCTGCCGGGGCGGTGACACCGAGACCGACGCGTCCGGGTTGAAGACCGACGTGGGCGTGACCTCCGAGCCGTGCCCGGAGGCGGTGGACAAGAACAAGGGCTGCATCTACCTCGGCATCATCTCCGATCTCACCGAGGGGC
Source organism: Micromonospora sp. H33 (assembly GCF_052068455.1). NCBI lineage: Bacteria > Bacillati > Actinomycetota > Actinomycetes > Micromonosporales > Micromonosporaceae > Micromonospora > Micromonospora sp. H33. The sequence continues at coordinate 196,651 of NZ_JBQHDE010000010.1, forward strand.
CGTTTCGGGCGCTGGCCGTGCCGATCACCGACGCGCAGAAGGCGTTCTGGAAGCGGGTCAACACTGCCGGCGGGATCGGCGACTACGAGGTGGACGTCACCCGGTACGTGCGCGACAACAAGTACAACCCGCAGACCCACAACCAGGTCTACCAGGAGATCAAGCCGAACGTGCTGGCGCTGGCGCAGAGCCTCGGCTCGCCCACGACCGGCGCGATCCTCGGCGACATGAAGGCCAACAACGTGATCGCCGCGCCGGCGGCGTGGACGTCCGGGTACGCCTTCGAGGACGTCATCATCGAGTCCGGCGCCAACTACTGCGTCGAGTCGATGAACGCTCTCGACTACGCGCGGGAGGCGTACAACCCGAAGTCGGTGATGGCGGTACACCTGGCCGGCGACTACGGTGACGACGCCGCCGCCGGGGTGAAACTCGCCGCCGCGGCGCTCGGCGTGACGTTCACCGACGTCAAGACCGATTCGGGCGCCGACAAGCAGGCCGGGGCGATCCAGGCCATCCTCACCGGCAAGCCGGACCTCGTGGTGCTCACCATGGGCCCGGCGGACGCCGCGACGATCGTCGGTCAGGCCGTCGCCCGCGGCTTCGCCGGCCGGTTCATCGGCACCAGTCCCACCTGGAATCCGGCGCTGCTGCAGAGCCCGGCCGCGCCGGCGCTGGTGGCGAAGTACGAGCAGACCGCGCCGTGGAACACCTGGACCACCGACACGCCCGGCCACCGGGCGCTGCGGGAGGCGCTGCCCGGCGTCACCCCGAACGACGGCTACACCGCCGGCTGGGTGTGGTCGTACCCGATGAAGGCGGCCCTGGCGAAGGCCGCCGCCGACGGCGACCTCACCCGTGCCGGGCTGCTCAAGGCGGTCAAGTCCCTGACCAAGGTGGACTACGAGGGCATGCTGCCGGACAACGCCGGCAACTACGCGGCCGGCCCGAACGACGGCGCGGTCCGGGTCACCGCGATCTACAAGCCGGACCAGGCCTCGCCGACCGGAGTCAGCCGGGTACGCGACCTGTTCACCGGGCCGACCGCGCAGGCGTACACCCTGGACCGGCCCTGCTACGAGAAGCTCTGAGAGGTGCTAGGAAGGGTCCCCTGTACAACGCCAGGCGTTAACAGGGGACCCTTCCTTTCATCTCAGCGGTGGAAGCGGAGGTAGTCGAACTCCGCGGTCACCGCGGGGGTCGCGCCGCCGTGGGCGACCAGGCCGATCCGCGGGGTGGTGTCGGCCGGGAACGTCCACACGCCACCCCACGTCCAGTTCCGGCCGTCCCGGCTCGAACCGGCCCGGAACTCGTGCTCCCCGGTCGCCGGGTCCACCCGGTGGGCAAGCCGCAGCCAGGTGGTGGTGGCCGGGGTGCCGACGATGTTGCCGCCGTAGACCGGCTGGCCGGCGAAGGGCAGTTCGTACCCGTACTCCACCTGACGGGTGTTCCAGATCGCCACCTGGGCGAGCCGCGCGAACCGGTCGTCGTCGACGTACGCCACCAAGCCCGCCTGCTGGTAGTTGCGGACCGTCTCCTCGCCCAGGTCCAGCGTCACCTTCGTCTCCACCACGTAGTCGCCGGCTGGGGCGTCGCGCAGCAGCACGCTCGCCGTGTTGCCGGTGCCGACCGGGTCGGCGGCCTGCACCGGCCAGCGCAGCGCGCCGCCGGAGACGGTCGCCGAGGGGTCCGGGCGGACCCAGGTCCACCCCGGGTCGAGGCCGTCGGCGAACTCGTCCGAGTACGCCGGCAGCAGCGGACCGGCCGTGGGCTCGGGCACGGTGCGGGTCACCGGCCGGTGCAGCCGTGCCACGCTGACGTTGTCGAACTCGGCGTCGCCGCCGGTCGCGGTGAGCGCGGGTCGGGCGGCCACCGGGCGGTCCAGCCGGAGCGACACCGTGGCGAGCTGGTCGCCCAGGCGAGCCGGGCTCAGCTCGGCGAGGAGCTGCCGGCCGCGGACCTCCACGGCCAGGTTGACCGGGTCGGTCGGGTCGTACCCCACGGGCAGCGGGACGGACGCGGTGCGGGTGCCGTCACGGGCCACCAGCCGGCGGGACGCCGCGTCGACCTCGACCGTGACCCGCCCGCCGAGGACGATCCCGGCGCGGGCCGCGTCCGCCACCCGCAGGTCGGTCTCCGCCCGCACGTCCCCGCCGAGCGTGGTACGGCTGGTGAGGACGCCGCTGCCGATCAACCGCCCGCCGGTGGCCCGCCAGTCGCCGCTGCCCCGCCAGCCGGCGAGAGCGGCGTCGAACCGTTCGTCGAGCCGGCCGGCGGTGACCGGCGCGGGGCGTGGCCCGTCCGAGGGGCCGGCGCCCGCGTTCACGGTGGGCCAGCCGTCGACCCAGTCCAGCCGGTCGAGCAGCATCGGCCGCTCGTTGATGCCGAACGGCTCGTCGAGGTACGGGTCCGCCCGGTCGATGCCGTGGTAGACGATCCAGTCCTGCCCGGACAGGTCGGTGACGAACCCGTTGTGCCCGACGCCGATCCAGCGGTTGCCGTTCTGCGTGAGGACCGGCGTGCCGCCGGCCCGGGAGGCCACCAGCGGGATTCCGTCCCGGTCGACGAACGGGCCGCGCGGGCTGCGCGACCGGCCGACGTGGACGGAGTAGCCGGTGGCCGGGCCGGCGCAGCAGTTGGCGGTGGACGCGAAGAGGTAGTACCAGCCGTCGCGCCGCAGCACGTAGCTGCCCTCGAACTTGTTGTCGATCGCCACCAGGGTCGGCGCGCCGACCGCCCGCAGCCCGTCCGGAGTGAGCGCGGTGACCGAGATGCCGCCGTAGTAGCTGCCGTAGTAGAGGTACCGCGTGCCGTCGACGTCGGTGAACCCGCTCGGGTCGATGGTCCACAGCCAGCCACCGCCTCCACCGGGCCGGGGCGCCACGACGGGCTCGTCGGCGAAGGTCCAGGGGCCGGTGGGGGAGGGGGCGGTGGCCGCGCCGATCGCGAAGTCACCGCCGTCGGGCGAGGCGGTGGTGTCGGTGACCGTCACGTACATGACCCAGCGGTCGCCGATCCGGCGGACGTCCGGGGCCCAGTAGCCGGCGCCGGGGGCGGCGTACGACGGGCGCTGGTCGGCGCCGAAGGCGTCACCCACGTACGTCCAGTCGACCAGGTTCGCCGACCGGGCGGTCGGCACGCGGTGGAACTGCTTCTCGCCCTCGCGCAGCGGGTCGGTGGTGCCGTACGCGTACCAGAAGCCGTCCTCGCCGCGCACGATCACGGGGTCGGCGAAGGTGTCGGCGAACCCGGCCGACACCGGGTTGCCGTAGCGGGGCTCGGGGGCGGCCGCCGCCGGTACGGAGGCTGTCGCCGCGAGCAGTAGACCGAGTGTGGCGGCGATCGCGCCGCCACGACGGAGTTGTCCCATCAGACCTGCCTCGGGTGGGGGAATGTCGACGAGGGTCACTCCGTCCGTTTCTACAACGTTGGATACAACGATGTAAAGAGCTGGTGACAGGTCGGTGCGGGGCGAAGTGTCGCCGTGCCAGCATGGGCGGATGAGCACCGCCATAAGCGGTGGCCCGGCCCTGGCCCGGCTCGCCGCCCTGCTCGCCGACGACACCCGGGCCCGGATCTGCCTGGCACTGCTGGACGGCCGGGCGTGGACCGCGGGGGAACTGGCCCGGCTGACCGGGGTCGCGCCGTCCACCGCGAGCGACCACCTCACCCGGCTGGTCCGGGGCGGGCTGCTCGCCGAGGAGCGGCAGGGGCGGCACCGGTACGTCCGGCTCGCCGGCCCGTCGGTGGCCCAGCTCGTCGAGGACCTCGCCGGGCATGCACCCGCCACGCCCGTGCCCGTCCGCTCGTTGCGCGCCGCCCGGGCCGACGCCGCCCTGTCGTACGCCCGCACGTGCTACGACCACCTGGCCGGCCGGCTCGGGGTGCTGCTCCGGGAGGCGATGCTGGCCCGGGGCCTGCTCGACGCCACGTCGGGGCTGGCGCTGACCCCGATCGGCCACGACTGGCTCGCCGACCTCGCCGTGCCGGCGGCCCGACTGCGCGCCACACGGCGGCCGCTGGTGCGCGACTGTCTGGACTGGACCGAGCGCCGCCCGCACCTGGCGGGTGCGCTGGGCGCGGCGCTGTGCGACCGCTTCCTCGACCTGGGCTGGCTGGTCCGGGGCGGCGGCCGGGCCGTCCGGCTGACCCCGGCCGGTGGACCGGCGCTCGCCGCCGCGCTGGATCTGTCTCCGGCCGACCTCGCGCCCGCATCCACGGCCGGGGACGGCAGCGGCCGCGCCTGACCCTGCCCACCGACCCGCCCGCCCCCGCTTCGGGGCGGACGGTTCGGCGGGCGCCGAAGAGATCGGCGCCTACGGTCGGGTGGTGAACGTCGATCTCCTCGTCCCCCCGCTGCCCGGCACTCCCGCCTGCGGCCCGCCCACCTTCGCCCCCGACACCGGCTGGGTGGTGACCCGGCACGGTGACGTGTGCGCGGTCCTCGCCGACCCGGCCTTCCAGGTCCCGGTCGCCGATGCCGGCGCGCCGGGAACGCTGGCCTGGCTGCGGAGCACCGTCAGCCGGTTCAGCGCCGCGGACCGGCATCCGGCCCGCCGGGCGATCGGCCTGGCCGCGCTCGCCGCGCTCGATCCGGACGAGCTGACAACGGCAGCGGCCCGGCTGACCCACCAGGTCCTCGACGGGGCCGGCGACCGGCTGGACGTGATGTCCGCGCTCGCGCGGCGCGTACCGCTGCGGGTGCTGGCGGCCCGGCTCGGCCTGGCCGATCCCGATGCGGCGGTGCCCGCGGTGACGGCGGTCGCCGCCGCCTGGCATCCGGGCGCCGAGGGTCCGCGGATCGTGGCGGCGGACCGGGCGGTCACCGCGCTGCTGGCGATGCTGCCGCCGACCGCGCCGGAGGTGGCGGCGAACCGGCTCGGCCTGCTGGTCCAGGCGTGCGACGCCACGGCCGGACTGATCGGCGCGGCCGTCCGGCACGGGCTGGCGGCGCCGCCGGCCGTGTCGATCGCCGCGCTGCTGGCCGAGGTGCTGCGGCTCGACCCGCCGGTACGCGGGACCCGGCGGGTCGCCACCGTGCCCGTCCGGCTGGCCGGCCGCCACCTGGCACCGGGCGAGCCGGTGCTGCTCCGCTTCGACGCCGCCAACCGCGATCCGGCGGTCGTCGCCGACCCGGACCGCCTGGTGCCCGGCCGTCCGCAACTGGCGATGACCTTCGGGGCGGGGCCGCGCGGCTGTCCGGGCGAACGCCACGCCCGCGCTCTGGCCGGTGGCGTGGTGGAGGTGCTGCGGCACCGCTGCCGCCTCGTCCCCGGTCCGCAGGACCACGAACCGCACCCGCTGCTGCGCGTCCCGATCCGGCTGGAGGTGGAGGTTCGGTGACCGCCCGCTGCGCCGCCTTCCACGCCCTGCACCACCGCGCCCGGCCGCTGCTGCTGCCCAACGCGTGGGACCACGCGAGCGCCGCCGCGTTCGCCGCCCGGGGCCACCAGGCCGTCGGGACGACCAGCCTCGGGGTCGCCGCGGCGGCCGGCCTGCCCGACGCGGCGGCGGCCACCCGGGCCGAGAGTCTCCGGCTGGCCCGGCTGCTCCGCCCGTTGCCGGTGCTGCTGACCGTCGACATCGAGGGCGGATACGCCGACGACCCGTCAGCCGTCGCCGACCTCGCCACCGACCTGGCCGCGCTCGGCGTGGTCGGCGTCAACATCGAGGACGGCGGCGTCGACGGGACCCTCACCCCGGCGGAGCTGACCGCCGCCAAGGTGGCCGCGGTCAAGGCCGCGGTGCCCGAGCTGTTCGTCAACGCCCGTACGGACAGCTGGTGGCTCGGTGTCCCGGATCCGCTGGCGGCCACCCTGCACCGGGCACGTGTCTACCGGGCGGCGGGCGCGGACGGCATCTTCGTGCCCGGCGTCCTCGACGCGGAGACCGTCGCCGTGCTCGTCGCCGGGATCGACGGGCCGCTGAACGTGCTGTACCGGCCGGGCGGACCCTCGGTCGGTGAGTTGGGCGACCTCGGGGTCGCCCGGGTCAGCACGGGATCGCTGCTGTTCCGTACGGCGCTCGGCGCGGCCCTGGACGCCCTGGACACCGCCGCCTCGGGTCGGCCGTCGCGGTCCGAAGCGCCCTCGTACGCCGAGGTGCAGCGGTTGAGCCCGGTGTCCGCGGGGGAGTCGTTCGCGCCGGGGAGGACGTCCTGACTCCTTGAGGGGGAGATAAGAGGATTGTTCGGACTTCGACCGCTGCGCGCGATTACGGTGTCACACAGGGTGACGTACACCGCGATGCCGTGACGGGAGAGGGGACCCGACCATGCGCGTGCCCAGTCGAAGCCCGGGACAGCAACCCGGTCCTCCCGTCTCGCCCACCGCGCCCGCCCGACGGCACGCACCGTCCGCATCGCCCCGCCGGACCCCGGCGACCGAGCCCGACCTGGACGCGTACCGCGCCGCCGTCGCCGACCTGCTGGTCGAGATCGGCGCGCTCGCCGAGGCCTCCTGCATCGCCGCCCGGCAGGTGCTGGTCGACCAGCGGCTGCGCGAACCCGCCCTCGCCGCGGTACTCGACGCCACCCCGCAGGGCCTGGTCGGCGCCCGCGAGACGCTGCTGCTCGAGATGGCCCGCTACCAGCCGAACGAGCGCAGCTCGGCCGATGACATCGCCGCCCTGGCCCGGATCTTCCTGCTGTCCCGCATCGACGTGATGTGGTGGCGCGACGCGCCCACGTACCTCACCGACGAGCAGGTCAACGGCAGTGTGGACCTGGTCGACCTGGAGTGGCTGCGCCGGCGCGACCTGCTGCGCTTCCGGTACCTGGAGCAGCCGGCCACGCTACTCGGCCGGGGCGTGCGGGCGGTGCGCCGCCGGGTCTTCCCCACCGCCACCCCGCGCACGGCCGGCCTGCTGTTCCGCCGGGCCCGCCGGGAGGTCGTGGCGCTGCTCAACGACATCGGCCGGGAGTTCACCGCCCGTACGCCGGACGCCACCCCGCCACTGTGGGTGACCAGCCTCGTCCGCAGCGCCGAGCACCAGCACCGGCTACGCCGGCTCGGGTACGCGGCGATGGTGCCCAGCGGGCACTGCCTCGGCTGGGCGGTGGACGTGGAGATGGAGTGGTTCGAGCGGTTCGGGGTCCGGGACACCCTGGCCGAGCTGCTGCTCGCCCGGCAACGGGCCGGCGAGATCAACGTGGTCGACGAGGGACAGGCCTGGCACCTGTGCCTCGCTCCCGCGGCGCGCCGCCGGCTGCGCCGGGCGTACGAAGCCGAGATGGGGGTCTGAGCCGATGTGCGGCATCACGGTCAGTATCGGCCCCGACGCCGACCCGGCCATCTTCCGGCGCATGCTCGCCACGCTGGAGCCGCGCGGCGAGGTCACCGAGACCCGGTACGAGACCGGCCTGCTCACCGGCGTCCGTCGGCTGCCGGTGGTGGACCGCGACCGGGCGGTGCAACCCTGGGTGTCCGACGACGAGGCGTGGGTGCTCTGCTACAACGGCGAGGTCTTCAACCACGACGAGTTGCGGGCGGAGCTGACCGCGCTCGGGCACCCCTTCCGCAGTGCCAGCGACACCGAGGTGGTGCTCGCCGCGTACCTGTGGTGGGGCGAGGGGATGGTCACCCGGCTGCGCGGCGAGTACGCCTTCGCGATCGTGGAGCGGGCCAGCGGCCGCGTGTACCTGGTGCGCGACCCGCTCGGCGTCAAGCCGCTGTACTGGACGCGCACCCCCGGGTGCCTGCACGTCGCGAGCGAGGTCAAGGCCCTGGTCGGGTTCGGCACCCCGATCGGCGAGGTGCCGCCCGGCCACCACGGCTGGGCGGACACGGACCTGCCGGTCCGGCTGCGCCCGTACGTCGACCTGCTCGCCCTGGGCGACGGACTGCCGTCGGTGGACGACCCGGACGAGGCCGCCCTGCTCGTCCGCGCCGCCCTCACCGACAGCATCCGCCGGCGGGTGGACACCGACCTCACCGTCGGGGTGGTGCTGTCCGGGGGCCTGGACAGCTCGCTCGCCCTGCTGCACGTGCGCGAGATGCACCCGGACTGCGTCGCCGTCACCGTCGGCGTCCCGGAGAGTCCCGACGTCGCGTACGCCCGGCGGCTGGCGAAGGACCTCGGCGTGCCGCACGAGGTGGTGGAGCTGCGCCCGCGCGACATCCGGCTGGCGGAGATCCGGGAGGCGATCCGCATCTCGGAGCTCACCGAGTACGGCGACATCATCAACGCGGTGGTGTCGGTGCCGCTCTTCCGGCGACTGCGCGAGCTCGGCGTGAAGGTGGTGCTCACCGGCGACGGCTCGGACGAGCTGTTCGGCGGCTACCCCATGTACCACCAGGTCGGGCCCGAGGCGGCCCGCCGGCTCTTCCTCCACAGGATCCGCAATCTCTGCCGTACGGAGTTGCAGCGGGTCGACCGGACCAGCATGGCGTACGGCGTGGAGGCCCGGGTGCCGTTCCTCGACCTGAGTGTGGTCGAGCTGGCGATGCGCCTGCCGGTCGGGTTGAAGATGCGCGACGGCCAGGAGAAGTGGATCGTCCGCCGGGCGTTCGCCGACCTGCTGCCGGACTATATCCGGCGCCGGCCGAAGAATCCGATGTCGTACTCCTCCGGCCTGCACGAGCGCGCCCGCCTGTACAAGCCGCTCTTCGCCCGGCTGCACCGGTCCTTCCGCTACGACCTGCTGGAGCCGGTGCGCCGCGACTTCGACAGCGTGCTCATCCGCTGCGGCAACGACCTGGACCGGGCGCTCGCCGCCGGCCGGGCCCGGCCGGACTACACGATGCTGGAACACGCCCGCGACCTGGTGGGCGCGGCGAAGTGGAACGCGGTGCCGATGGTGCGCCGGCTGGTCGGGCCGCGCCGCACCCGGGGGGACGGCGCGCCGCTGCCGGGGTGACGGCGCGCCGCTTCCGGGGTGACCGGGAACCACGGGTTGACTCTGACACCGTGTCAGGGCCGACCGTGGAGGGACCATGTTCACCATCGGAGACTTCGCCAGGCTCGGCCGGGTGTCGGTGCGGATGCTGCGTCACTACGACAGCATCGGCCTGCTCCGGCCGGCCGCCGTCGACCCGCACACCGGGTACCGCTACTACACCGCCGAGCAGTTGCGCCGGCTCAACCGGGTGATCGCCCTCAAGGACCTCGGCCTCACCCTGGCCCAGGTGCAGGTGATCCTCGACGACGCGCTCGACGTGGCCGAGCTGCGGGGCATGCTGCGGCTGCGCCGGGCCCAACTGGAGGCGCAGGTCGCGGCGGACACCGCCCGGCTGACGGGGATCGAGGCGAGGCTCCGGACCATCGAGACGGAGGGTCGCATGACCACCCAGGACGTCGTACTCAAGGAGATCCCGCCGGTCCGCGTCGCGGAGCTGACGGCGGTCGCACGCAGCTACGAGACCCCGGACATCAGCCCGGTGATCCAGCCGCTCTACCCGGAGCTGTTCCGGCGGCTCGAGGCGGCCGGGGTGCCGCCGACCGGGCCCGGCCTGGCCTGGTACGAGCCCGCCGGTGACGGTGAGCAGGTCGTCGTGCACGCCGGGGTCGGCGTCGCGGTCGACCCGGACCGGGCCCGCGACTTCGCGATCGTCGACCTGCCGGCGGTGCCGGCGGCGGCCACCGTCATCCACCACGGGCCGATGGACGAGGTGGAAGGCACCATGCAGGTGCTGGCCCGCTGGATCGAGGAGAACGGCTGGCGGGCGGACGGCTACGCCCGGGAGCTGTACGTGGAGTACTGCGCCGACGACCCGTCCGGCGGCGTCACCGAGCTCCAGCTGCCGGTGCGCCGCGACTGAGGTCGGCGCGTCGACGACCAACCGGAGGCGTCCGCGCGGTGACCGCGTCGCCGCCCGGCCCGATGGCGTCGGTCCCGGCCGCTCCGGCCGGGGCCGACACGGGCGGCTCAGGATCCGCGTTGCCGGCGGCGCGGATCCGGGCGACTAGCTGCTCCAGCGCGGCGGACGCGGTCCACAAGGACGGTCCGGAGTGCGGGCCGACGAGCCGGGTACAGGGAGCGCATGACGGCACCGGACGTGATGGTGGTGGGGCAACTGGCCCGCGACCTCGTACTGCTGGTCGACGAGGTCCCGGACGCGGGCGGCAGTGCGCCCGTGCGGCGTCGGCGGGAACTGCTCGGCGGCAAGGGCGCCAACCAGGCCGTCGCGCTGGCCCAGCTCGGCGCGGAGGTGGGCCTGCTGGCAGTGGCCGGGGACGACGAGGTGGGGGAGCGGTTGCTGGCCCAGGCCCGGGCCGACGGGATCGACGTCGGGACGGTCCTGCGGCGGCCCGGCGTCCGGACCGGACTGATCGTGGACGTGGTCGACGGCCGGGGACACTGGCGCTACCTGGAGGACCTGCCCGCTGGCGTGCTCGTCACCCCCGACGACGTGGCGTGGGCGGCCGATTCACTGCGTGCCGCGCGGGCCGTCCTCGTCCAGCTCCAGCAGCCACCCGCCGCCGCTCTCGCGGCCGCGCGCACCGCCCGGGACGGCGGTGGCCTGGTGGTCCTCGACGGAGCGGTGACCGGTCCGACCGCCGACGGCCTCCTGGCGCTGGCCGACGTGCTGCGGGCCGACGCGCGAGAGGCCGAGCAGGTAACCGGCGACCGGCCGACGGACGCCGACACGGGGCTGGCCGCGGGGCGGGCGGTGGTGCGGCGGGGCCCGTCCCTGGCGGCGACCGAGGTGTCCGGCGTGGGCAACGCCTTCGCCTGGCCCGACGGCGAGCTGTTCCTGCCCCTGAGCGACACGCCGACGGTCGACACCACGGGCGCCGGGGACGCCTTCGTCGCCGCGTTCACCCACGCCCTGCTGCGCGGCGAGTCGCGGGACCGGGCCGCGCGGCTGGCGGTCGCGGCGGCCGGCGCCACGGTCGGGCACCCGGGCGGGCGCCCGGAGCTAGATCCGCAGGCGATCCGCCGCCAGCTCGACCGCATCCCCACTTGACCGGCGCGGCAACGGACGGTGCGGCGGTGGCACGCCCGGTGGCGCTGCCCTGACCCCGGACGCGACCGGGCCCGGCCCCCGCGAGGGGAGCCGGACCCGGTGGTACGGCCGCTCTAGTGCCTTGACCACGAACGTTCATGGTGTCGAGCAGGCAGTAGCCTCGGCGCGGTGACGGAGGACGACTTCATGA
>NZ_JBQHDE010000011.1:0-179506 GCF_052068455.1 Micromonospora sp. H33
GTGGTGGTGTCGTGGTTCAGCGGACCGGCAGCGAGACCACCGGCGACAGCCAGACCAGCGATACCGAGAACGCTCTTACGCAGCATCGTGTTCATCAGAAAAGCTCCATTCGGGGGAAAGGCGCCACCAGCCCAGAAAGGGGGAACGGGCGTGGTGACGCGAGCACCGTCCGGCGCCCAAAGACTTGAGGGATTTCCGTCGTGCCAGGGCCCAGGGGGTGGACCTTCTCGACGGGGTGAATCAAAAGCCGGCGACCAGAAGCCGGGGGGCCACACCCGCGGGGACGGGCTGACCGGGAACCGGGGGCCACACCCGCGGGGCGGGCTGCTCTCGTGGTGCCGGGTCTAGATGTAACGACCGCCGGCCCGCCATCATTCCGGCCAAGCCCGACCGGCCGCATCCCGCCCGCACGGGCGGGGGCCCTGCTCGATCGTCCAGGTGATGTAACGACCCCGTCCCCGCCACGATTCCGACCCTGGGATGCCGCCGGTCACACCCCGAAACCGGACACCCGGCCCGAGACCACCCCGGTGATCCGGACAAAGCGCTCAGCGCACGCACGGCGCGTGGAGATCTTGGAAGATTTGGGCCCCTCGAGGGGCCGTTTGCTTCCAAGATCTGCGCGGGGACGGGGTTGAGTCGGCGCGCCCCGGCGGACCGGGACCAGGTCAGGGGTGTGAGCCGGCACGCCCGGGCGGACCGGGACCAGGTCAGGGGTGTGGCCCGCCGTGACCGGCGCAGGGATCAAGCCTGACCGCCCGGAGCCGGGCACGGCGGGCCACACCCCCCAACCGCAACCACAAAAACACCCCAGGCGACACAGCCCGCCGCAACCAACAGAAACAGCCCAAGCGACACAGCCCACCCGCAACCCCGCGACCAGCCGCGCGAAGACGAAGCGACCGCCAAGCCGCGCCACTTCTACGTCAGGTCGCAGGCGTCCAGGGACTTCTCGTAGCCGCGGAAGAACGCGTCGGTGCGCTGCTCGGCGGTGCCGTGGGAATCCTCGGCGAACCAGGGCTGGTCCGGGTCGTCGCCGACGGCGAGCAGCCCGTCGCGGAACTCCTCCAGGTCGCCGTCGTCCAGGCGCAACGTCCCCGACCGCACCGAGTCTCCGAGGAACGCGCCGGCCATGCAGTCCGCCTGCAGTTCCTGCTGGATGGTGAAGTTGTAGCGGATGCCGAGGCGGGTCTGGATGCCGTGGGCGTACTCGTGGCCGAGCAGGTAGAACACGAACGCGTCACCGATCTGGCGGAAGGCCCCGAAGGACCAGTTGACGTCGTACGCGATGTAGTCGCTGGCCGTGCAGTAGACCGCGTTGTTGCGGGGGATCTCCTGCCCGCCGCAGGTCACTTCGCCGCTGCGCCGGTACGGGATGACCCGGCGGATCGGCTGGAACCCCTGCCCCGAGGCGCGGAACTGCGCCGCCCAGTACCGCTCGGCGATGCTGCGTGCGTCGGCGACGTCCTGCTGGAACTCCTCGACGCTGTTCGTACCGTCGGCGCGGGTGGCGTCCGCACCGGGCGTACCGGATGACGCGGGCTGCTCGGGCGCCGGCGCTCCCCCGGGTTCGGATGCTCCCCCCACCATGCAGCCGGCCGCCGCCACCAGCGCCACCGCCAGGCCCACCAGCGAGGCACCCGGCCGCCGTCCCACCCGCGTCGTCACTTGGCCTCCCCGCCGTCGGCGATGCGGCGTGCAGTACCCCGGCGGTACGCGCGTCATGCCGATCGGAGGTATCTACGCCCCGCGAACCCGTGCGGTTCAGGCGCCCGCCGCGGGCGCTGAACGCCGCCGGGCACCGCCGGGCTGCCGTACGCTCGGCGACCACCGCCTCCGATGTCCGGACCGTGGCGGCGGCTTCGACGTCTCGGGTGAGCGGCGCCGACCGGCGTCGGGACGAGGAGAGACACCGTGAAGTACATGATCCTGCTCCACGGCTCGCAGCAGGACTACGACGCGATGGCCGGTCGGCCGGGCGGCAAGCCGCCGATGTCGCCCGAGCAGGTCGCCGCGATGCACGCCCACATGGTGGCGGTCCACGAGAAGCTGGTCGCCTCCGGCGAGCTGGTCGACGCCCAGGGCCTGGTGGCTCCGGCGCACACCCGCCGCGTCCAGCTGGAGGGCGGCGTGCCGGTGGTGACCGACGGCCCGTACCCGGAGACGCAGGAGGTGCTCGCCGGCTACACCGTGGTCGACTGCGCGAGCGTCGACCGGGCGATCGAGATCGCCGCCCAGTTCGTGAACCCGGACGTCCCCGGGGAGTACGTGGACGTCCGGCCGGTCGCCGAGGGCATCGAGAACCTCGACGGCTGAGGTGGGCGCGGTGACCGGCGAGACCGTCGAGGGCCTGCTGCGCCGCCTGGCGCCGCAGGTTCTCGGCGCGCTCGGTCACCGTGGCCGCGCGGCGGCTGACCGACCTGCTGCGCCGCGAGCAGGCCCGCCGGCGCCGCGAGGAGACGGTGGCCCGGTGGGTGCTGCCGGCCGACCGGCTGGCGTCGCCCGCGGACCGGGACGCCGCCGACGCCGACGACACGCTGGTGCTGCTCCTGCTCTGCTGCCATCCCGCGCTGTCGCCCGCGTCGCAGATCGCGCTCACCCTGCGCGCGGTCGGCGGGCTGACCACCGCCGAGGTCGCCCGGGCGTTCCTGGTGCCGGAGGCGACGATGACCCGGCGGATCAGCCGCGGCAAGCAGCGCATCCGAGACAGCGGTGTGCCGTTCCGGATGCCCGCCGGGCCCGAACGGGACGCCCGACTCGCGGCCGTCCGCCACGTGCTCTACCTGATCTTCAACGAGGGGTACGCGGCGACGACCGGACCGGCCCTGCTGCGGACCGACCTCTGCGCCGAGGCGATCCGGCTGACCCGCCTCCTGCACCGACTCCTGCCCGACGACCCGGAGGTGGCCGGGCTGCTGGCGCTGATGCTGCTGACCGACGCGCGGGCGCCCGCCCGGGTCGACTCGGCGGGCGAGCTGGTGCCGATGGCGGAGCAGGACCGTGGCCGGTGGAAGGCCGACCAGATCACCGAGGGCGTCGCCCTGGTCAGTGCCGCGCTCCCGCGCGGGCCGGTCGGGCCGTACCAGGTGCAGGCCGCGATCGCCGCCCTGCACGACGAGGCGCCGAGTGCCGCCGACACCGACTGGGCGCAGATCACCGCCCTGTACGAGGTGCTGACGGGGATGTCCGACAGCCCGGTGGTGGCGCTGAACCACGCGGTGGCGGTGGCGATGAGCCGCGGCCCGCGGGAGGGACTGTCCCTGGTGGACACGCTGGCCGCGCAGGGACGGCTCGACGCCGACCCGCGGCTGCCCGCCGTCCGCGCGCACCTGCTGGAACTGCTCGGCGACCGCGAGGGCGCGCGATCGGCGTACCTGTCGGCGGCGGAACGGTCGACGAACCTGACGCAGCAGCGCTACCTGCACGCCCGCGCCGGCCGCCTCACGCCCTGATCCCGGGCGGGACTGGTGGGGCATCCCGGGCGCGTGCCCGGTGGGCGTCACGGGCTGGCGGCGAGGAAGACGAACGCCGCGAGCAGCACCAGGTGCACGCCGCCCTGGAGCACGGTGGCGCGGCCGGGCACGACGGTGAGCACACCGGTCACGACGGTGAGCGCGAGCAGGGTCATCTGGGTGCCGCCGAGGCCGAGCAACAGCGGCCCCTCCAGCCAGATCGACGCGAGCGCGATCGCCGGAATCGTCAGGCCGATGCTCGCCATCGCCGAACCCAACGCCAGGTTGAGGCTGATCTGCACCCGGTTCCGCCGGGCGGCGCGCGTCGCGGCGAGCGTCTCCGGGAGCAGGACCAGCAGCGCGATGACCACACCGACGAAGGACTGCGGCAGGTTCACCCGGGCGACGACGGCCTCGATGGTGGGCGAGACGGTCTTGGCGTCCCCGACGACGGCGACCAGGGCGACGAGCAGCAGGCCGAGGCTGATCAGGGCGGTACGGGTGGAGGGCGGCTCGGCGTGCTCCTCGGCTTCGACCGGCCCTCCCTCGGCGGTGACCGGCAGGAAGTAGTCGCGGTGCCGGCCAGTCTGCACCATCACGAACAGCCCGTAGAGCGCCAGGGACGCCACGGCGGCGAACGTGAGCTGAGCCGGGCTGAACTCCGGGCCGGGCCGGCTGGTGGTGAAGCTCGGCACGACGAGACTGAGCACCGCCAGCGTCGCCACCGTCGCCAGGGCCCCGCCCGTGCCCTCGGAGTTGAACACCGCCACCCGGCGGCGCAGCGCGCCGAGCAGCAGCGACAGGCCCAGGATCCCGTTGCACGTGATCATCACGGCAGCGAAGACGGTGTCCCGGGCGAGGGACTGCGTCTCCGCACCACCGCTGATCATCAACGTGACGATCAGGGCGACCTCGATCACGGTCACCGCCACCGCGAGGACCAGCGACCCGAACGGCTCCCCCACCTTGTGGGCGACCACCTCGGCGTGGTGGACGGCCGCGAGCACCGCGCCGGCCAGCAGCACCGCCACCACCACGACGAGCGGGCCCGCGAGCTTCCGGTTCCACGTCAGAGCGAGCACCAGGACCGCGAGCAACGGTACGGCGACGGTCCAGTCGGTCAGGCGGGATCGCAGCGCGGTCATGCCCCCAACACTGCCAGCAAACCTGATCATGTGCCCACTCGTCGGGACGTTCAAATGCCGCAGCACGGGAATGCGATGCCGGCGGACGGCCGCCCGGCTCTACCCTCGACCGGTGACCATCTCCGAGGATCTCGCCCCGGCGCCGCCGGCAGCGGCTACCGACCTGCGGATCGGTGCGCCGGAGCGCGAAGCCGCCCGCGAGGCCCTCGACGAGCACCTGGCCGAGGAACGCCTCGACGCCGACGAGCACGCGCAGCGGTGGGCGGCCTGCCGGGTTGCCCGTACCCAGTCCGAGCTACGGCGGATCTTCCTCGACCTGCCCGCTCCCCACCCCGGCCTCCCCCGACCGCCGGCGCCGCCGACGGATGAGGACGTCGACATCCCACCGCTCGGTGCGGCGGTCTGCGTCGCCCTGATGCTGGGGCTTCCGGTGGCCGTGGTGCTCGGCTTCGTCCACGACACCTGGTGGGGCCTCGCCGTGCCGGTCACGGTCAGCGTGCTCCTGCTGTACGTCGAGCACCTGCTGAGGCGCGGGCGGGCCACCCGCGAGTAGACGGACACCTCGACCCTCGTCCTCGTCGGCTAGAAGGAGCAGCGACGACGTCGATCGAGGCGGGCGCAGCCTTCGTACCAGCGTCAGGGCATCAGGCCGAGCTGCGTCATGACGCCTGCCAGGTCGGGGTGAAGGCTGAGCTCCACGAACCGCCCATCCTTCACCCGAGCGAAGTACGCCCCCCGCCCGACGATCGTCTTGCCGGTCGGCGGCACCTGCCGCGAGCCCACCGCCATGGGACCGGTGTTGGTGCCGGTGAACTCCACCTCGGCGGCGACCCCATCATCATGATCGTCCACGAAGCGGCTGGTACGGCGAATCCGCATGTCCGGGAAGGCGGTCAACCATGCCCGCACGTATTCACGCGCGCCCTCCTTGATGGTGATCGGCGCGCCGATCGTGGTGTCGCGAAGCACGAAGTCATCGGCGAGCAGGCCGACGAAGGCATCGAGACGGTGGGTGTCCCATGCATCGAGCCGGGCGTCATCCAACCTCTTGAGGGCTTCCCTGTCGATCACGAACCTCCAGCTGACAACCTCGCACGCTCCTGGTCCATCCTGCCCGGGCACCGCCGCCCAGCCGTCGCGTATCGATCGTTCCGTACCCGACCACGGCGGTGACGTCGGCCGGCTACGACGTCGACCAGCACAACCTGCGGATCCTCCCGTGACACGGCCAAATCACGGGTAGCGTCCGGCGGTAGGAACAACGACGGCAGGAGTCGCTCCCGGTCCTCGGTCACACGTGGCGTTGATCGCGGCCTTGGTGACCGACAGTCGGCGTGACCCGGTGGTCCCAGGCCAGGACCGGGAGGTTCCCACAGTCGCGACAGACCAGCGGACGCGAAGCAGCGGCGCATTCCCACCGACGGCCGGAGGATCCACGTGAGCGGCACCGACACCTCGACGGAGACGCAGGAAGTGGGAACCGTCGACATGAAGCTCGAGGTCGTGACGTTGCCCGTCTCCGATGTCGATCGGGCGAAGAGCTTCTACCAGAGCCTCGGCTGGCGACTCGACGTCGACTTAGTCTTCAGCGAGGACGTCCGAGCGGTCCAGTTGACGCCCCCTCGCTCGGCCTGCTCGATCGCCTTCGGGAAGGGCCTCACCACAGCCGAGCCGGGCTCTGCGAAGCGCTTGGAGCTGGTGGTCTCCGACATCGAGGCGGCGCGTGAGGATCTCGTCCGCCGCGGCGTCGACGTCAGCGATGTGTTCCACCGGGACGGGGCGAGTCTCCTGCCCGGCCCGGATCCCCAACGTCGCTCCTACCTGTCGTACGCCTCGTTCAGTGATCCGGACGGCAACGAGTGGCTGCTTCAGGAGGTCACGACCCGGCTCCCGGGTCGGGAGTGGGACGACTGAACATGGACATCGACTCGCTCGCAACGCTGCTGCACGAGACAGCCGACCGGCACGGCCCGTTCGAGGCCGCGGCACCGCCGCACGACTGGTGGGACTGGTACGCCGCGTACATGCATGCCCGCGAAGAGGGGAACACGCCGGACGAGGCCTCCGCGGCCGCCGCGCGCTACATGGCGGACGTCAAGCACGTTGACGTCACGTCCGATTGACGCCCGCTGTCGCGCAGCCGTACGACGTTCAACGCCGGCGTCCGGAAGCCCGCGATCCGCGCCGGGGGCGTCATGATTCCGCCGCCCTCAGCGGTGACGAAAGTGCAGGCCAGTGCACCCGCCTTCGTCACTTGGCGTTGAAGTAGCTCGCCTCCGGGTGGTGGACGACGATCGCGTCGGTGGCCTGCTCCGGGACCAGCTGGAACTCCTCGGACAGCTGCACGCCGATCCGCTCCGCCCCCAGCAGGTCCACGATCTTGGCGCGGTCCTCCAGGTCCGGGCAGGCCGGGTAGCCGAACGCGTACCGGCAGCCGCGGTAGTCGGTGCGCAGCAGCCCGGCCAGGTCCGCCGGGTCGTCGGCCGCGACCGTGCGGCCGCCGGGCAGGGTCAGCTCGGCGCGGATCCGCCGGTGCCAGTACTCCGCGAGGGCCTCGGTCAGCTGCACGGACAGGCCGTGCACCTCCAGGTAGTCGCGGTACTCGTTGCGGGCGAACAGCTTCGCCGCGTACTCGCTGATCGGCTGGCCCACGGTGACCAGCTGCAACGCCACCACGTCCAGCTCCTCGCCACGAGGCCGGAAGAAGTCGGCGAGGCAGAGCCGCCGCTCCTGGCGCTGGCGGGGGAACGAGAACCGGGCCCGCTCGGAGTGGCCGTTCTCGTCCAGCACCACCAGGTCGTTGCCCTCCGAGTACGCCGGGAAGTAGCCGTACACGACGGCCGCCTCCAGCACCTGGTCGGCGATGAGCCGGTCCAGCCAGTAGCGCAGCCGCGGCCGGCCCTCGGTCTCCACCAGCTCCTCGTAGGACGGTCCCTGCCCGCCCCGCGCGCCGCGCAGCCCCCACTGCCCGAGGAACGTGGCCCGCTCGTCGAGCAGCGCCGCGTAGTCGGCCAGCGGAACGCCCTTGACGACCCGGGTGCCGAAGAACGGCGGGGTGGGCACCTCCACGTCGGCCGCCACGTCCGAGCGGACCGACGAGTCGTGCAGCTCCGGCAGGGACTCGGTGACGATCGCCCGCTGCCGCTCGCGCCGGGCCCGGCGGGCGGCCAGGGCGGCCTCCCGCTCCGCGTCGACCACGGGCGCGCCGCCCCGCTTGGCGGTCATCACCCGGTCCATGAGGGACAGGCCCTCGAACGCGTCCCGCGCGTAGTACACCTGCCCGGGGAACATCGACCGCAGGTCGTCCTCGACGTACGCCCGGGTCAGCGCCGCACCGCCGAGCAGGACCGGCCAGCGCTCCGCGACCCCGCGCGACGCCATCTCGGCCAGGTTCTCCTTCATGATGACCGTGCTCTTGACCAGCAGCCCGGACATGCCGATCGCGTCGGCGCGGTGCTGCTCGGCGGCGTCGAGGATGGCGTTGATCGGCTGCTTGATGCCGATGTTCACCACCTCGTAGCCGTTGTTGGACAGGATGATGTCCACCAGGTTCTTGCCGATGTCGTGCACGTCGCCCTTCACCGTGGCGAGCACGATGCGGCCCTTGCCGCCGTCGTCGGCCTTCTCCATGTGCGGTTCCAGGTACGCCACCGCGGTCTTCATCACCTCGGCGGACTGGAGCACGAACGGCAGCTGCATCTGGCCGGAGCCGAACAGCTCACCGACGACCTTCATCCCGTCGAGCAGGATGTCGTTGATGATGGACAGCGGCGCCCGGCCCTCGGCCATCGCCGTGTCCAGGTCGGCTTCCAGGCCGTTGCGCTCCCCGTCGATGATCCGCCGCTTGAGCCGCTCGTCCAGCGGCAGCGCCGCCAGTTCCTCGGCCCGGGTGGCGCGGGCCGACGCGGCGTCGACCCCCTCGAACAGCTCGATGTAGCGCTGCACCGGGTCGTACCCCTCGCGACGCCGGTCGTAGATCAGGTCGAGCGCGACCTCCCGCTGCTCCTCGGCGATCTTCGACATCGGCAGGATCTTGCTGGCGTGCACGATCGCCGAGGTCAGCCCGGCCTGCACGCACTCGTGCAGGAACACCGAGTTGAGCACCTGCCGCGCCGCCGGGTTGAGGCCGAACGAGACGTTGGAGATGCCCAGCGTGAAGTTGACCCCCGGGTACCGGGCGGCGATCTCCCGGATGGCCTCGATCGTCTCGATGCCGTCGCGGCGGGTCTCCTCCTGACCGGTGGCGATCGGGAAGGTCAGCGCGTCGATGAGGATGTCCGACCGCGACATCCCCCAGCGGCCGGTCAGGTCATCGATCAGCCGCGAGGCGACGCGGACCTTCCACTCCCGCGTGCGGGCCTGGCCCTCCTCGTCGATGAGCAGCGCGACCACGGCGGCGCCATGCTCCTTGACCACCGGCATCACGCGCCCGTAGCGGGAGTCGGGGCCGTCGCCGTCCTCGAAGTTCACCGAGTTGACCACGCACCGGCCGCCGAGCATCTCCAGCCCGGCCTCGACGACCGCCGGCTCGGTCGAGTCGAGCATGATCGGCAGGGTGGAGGCGGTCGCGAACCGGCCGGCCAGCTCGCGCATGTCCCGGGTGCCGTCGCGACCCACGTAGTCGACGCAGAGGTCCAGCAGGTGCGAGCCGTCGCGGGCCTGGCTCCGGGCGATCTCCACGCACGCCTGCCAGTCAGCGGCGATCATCGCCTCGCGGAACGCCTTGGAGCCGTTGGCGTTGGTCCGCTCCCCCACCATCAGCACGCTCGCGTCCTGCGCGAACGGCACGTGGTGGTAGATCGACGAGACGCCGGGCTCCGGCCGCGGCTCCCGGGCCACCGGCGTACGGCCGCGCAGCCGCTCCACCAGGACCCGGATGTGCTCCGGGGTGCTGCCGCAGCAGCCGCCCACCAGCGAGACGCCGTAGTCGGTGACGAACCGCTCCAGGGCGTCGGCCATCTCGACCGGGGTCAGCGGGAAGTACGCGCCCTCGGACGTCAGCACCGGCAGGCCGGCGTTCGGCATCACCGACAGCGGAACCCGGGCGTGCTGCGACAGGTAGCGCAGGTGCTCGCCCATCTCCGCCGGGCCGGTCGAGCAGTTCAGGCCGATCAGGTCCACGCCGAGCGGCTCGATCGCGGTCAGCGCCGCACCGATCTCGCTGCCCAGCAGCATGGTGCCGGTGGTCTCCACGGCGACGTGGCAGATGATCGGCACCTGCCGGCCCAGCTCCGCCATCGCCCGCTTCGACCCCACCACCGCCGCCTTGACCTGAAGCAGGTCCTGGCAGGTCTCGACGATCAGCGCGTCCGACCCGCCGGCGATCAGACCGGCGGCGTTCTCCTGGTACGCGTCCCGCAACGACGCGTACGCGGCGTGGCCGAGGGTCGGCAGCTTCGTGCCGGGACCGATCGAGCCGAGGACGAAGCGGGGCTGCTCCGGCGTGGCGTACGCGTCGGCGGCCTCGCGGGCCAGCCGGGCGCCCGCCTCGGACAGTTCGCGGATGCGCCCCTCGATGCCGTACTCGGCGAGGTTCGGCAGGTTGGCGCCGAAGGTGTTGGTCTCCACGCAGTCCGCGCCCGCGGCCAGGTACGCCTCGTGCACCCCGCGGACGACGTCCGGCCTGGTCACGTTGAGGATCTCGTTGCAACCCTCAAGGCCGTCGAAGTCGTCGAGGGTCAGGTCCGCCGCGTGCAGCATCGTCCCCATCGCCCCGTCGGCGATCAGGATCCGGTCCGCCAGCGCGTCGAGCAAAGAGATCCGCACGGGTTCAGGTTAGTGCCAGTGGTCGCGGCGTGGTCGACCCCGGCTCGCCGGTCCCACATTCTGTCACCGGGATCACCCTGTCCGGTTCACTGCCGTATGACCGGCCGGCGGCGGGCACGACCGGCGCGGCCGACGGGCCGGCTCCCGTCCCGGCACGTAGGCTGACGGACGTGAGGGACTACAGCGACACCACCGTGCACGGCGGGCGGCCGGTCGGGGACCACTCCGGCGCCGTCCCCGACGGGCAGGGCGAGGTGACGGCATGACCGAGTTCGACGGACTGCCGGTGCTGCGGTCCCCCGTGGCCATCGCCGCCTTCGAGGGCTGGAACGACGCCGCCGACGCGTCGACCGCGGCCGTCGAGCACCTGGAGCAGGTGTGGCAGGCCCGGCCGGTGACCGAGCTGGACCCGGAGGACTTCTACGACTTCCAGGTCAGCCGGCCCACCATCACCATGTCCGACGGGGAGACCCGCCGGGTGGAGTGGCCGACCACCCGCTTCATGGTCGCCAGCCCGGCCGGCACCGAACGGGACGTGGTGCTGATCCGCGGCATCGAGCCCAGCATGCGCTGGCGCACCTTCTGCGAGCAGGTGCTGGAGATCTGCCACAGCCTGGAGGTCGAGCGGGTGGTCCTGCTCGGCGCGCTGCTGGCCGACGTGCCGTACACCCGGCCGCTGCCGATCAGCGGCAGCGCCTCCGACAAGGACGCCGCCGAGCGCTACCAGCTCACCCCCACCCGCTACGACGGGCCGACCGGCATCGTCGGGGTGCTGCACGACGCCTGCGCCCGCGCCGAGGTGGACGCGGTGTCGTTCTGGGTGCACGTGCCGCACTACGCCAACAACCCGCCCTGCCCGAAGGCCACCCTCGCCCTGCTGCACCGGGTCGAGGAGGTGCTCGACCTGCCGGTCCCGATGTCCGACCTCGCCGAGGAGGCCGCCGAGTGGGAGCAGCGGGTGCGCAGCGCGGCCGAGCAGGACGCCGAGCTCGGTGAGTACGTCCGCGAGTTGGAGGAGCGGGTCGGCGACGCCGGCATCACCCCGCTGACCGGGGACGAGATCGCCCAGGAGTTCGAGAAGTACCTGCGCCGCCGCGGCGGCTCCGCCGGTCCCACCGCCGGCTCCTGGTGATTCCCACGCGTTGACCGGTGCCCCGGATCCGATCCGGGGCACCGGTCATCTCTCGCGCTGCGGGCATGCCTCGTGCCGGCGCCGCTCTCCGCGTGTCACGGGTGGCGCAGGCCACACCCTCTAGGGCATCCTAGGAACCTAGCTGTGATCGAGGAGGCGGGCATGCAGATCAACCCCGGCGCGGCCGAGTTCCCGCACCGGCAGATCGCCGCGCAGCTCAAGGCCCAGGTGCGCCGCGGCGACTGGGGGCCGGGCGAGCGGCTGCCGTCCATCCCGGCCATCGCCGAGATGTTCGGCGTCGCGAAGCAGACCGTGCAGCGCGCCGTCGACCAGCTGCGGGTCGAGGGCATCCTGATCACCAAACCCGGCTCGGGTACGTACGTCCGCGGCACCCGGCGCCGCCTCAACCGCCTCTCCCGGGGCCGGTACGGCGGCTTCCGCGGCTACCACACCGACCTCGCCGCCCGGTACCGCCAGCAACTCCTCTCCGTCGGCCGGGCACCCGCCCCGCCCGAGGTCGCCGACGCGTTCGGGGTCGCCGACGGCACCGACCTGCTCTGCCGCCGGCACCTGGTCCGCACCGAGGACTCCCCGGTCGAGGTCGGCGCCTCCTGGTTCCTGCCCGCCGACACCGCCGGGACCTCCCTGGAGCGCGCCGAGGCGTTCGGCCGGCCGCTCTACCAGGAGGCCGAGGAGGCGACCGGCCGGCGGTACGTCACCGCCACCGACACGATCAGCGCCCGCCAGCCCAGCCGGGAGGAGGCGGAGATCCTCCAGATCCGCCCGGACACGCCGGTGCTGCACCTGCTGCACGTCGCGTACGACGGGCACCGCAAGCCCATCGAGGTAGCCCAGGCCACCTGGCCCGGCCCGGTCACCACCCTGACCGAGGAGTACCGCGTCCCCGCCCCGACGCCGGACGCGGACCCGGACGTCGGCCTCGTCCTGGGCTGACCGCCGCCCGCGAACCGGAGGGCGCACTTTCGGCGAAAGAGTGGCTGTCCGAGCGGGAACAGCCACTCCTTCCGTGAAACTGCGCGGATCTTGGCCCGTGGGGCTGGGGTCAGAGGCGGATGCCGAGGAGGGCGTCGATCGTGTCGGTGAAGAGGGTCGGGGCGGCGGGGTCGCCGCCGGTGCCGGCGAGCGCCTGATCGGCCCAGGCGTCGGCCAGGGCGAGCGCGCCCGGAGTGTCGAGATCGTCGGCGAGGCGCTCGCGTACGCCGGCCAGGAAGGCCGCGCCGGACGGGCCGGACGGCGCGGCGGCGGCCCGCCGCCAGCGACCCAGCCGCTCCTGCGCGGCGGCGAGCAGGTCGTCGGTCCACGAGCGGTCGGTGCGGTACTGGCCGCTCATCAGGGCCAGCCGGACCGCCATCGGGTCCACCTTGTCGGCCCGCAGCCGGGAGACGAAGACCAGGTTGCCCCGGGACTTCGACATCTTCTCGCCGTCCAGACCGATCATGCCCGCGTGCACGTAGTGCGCGGCGAACGGCGCCTGCCCGGTCAGCCGTTCGGCGTGCGCGGCGGAGCACTCGTGGTGCGGGAAGAGCAGGTCGTTGCCGCCGCCCTGCACGTCGATCTGGTCGCCCAGCAGGTTGAGCGCGATGACCGCGCACTCGATGTGCCAGCCGGGGCGGCCCGGGCCCAGGTCACCGCCCGGCCACGACGGCTCGCCCTCCCGGGCGCCGCGCCACAGCAGCGGGTCGAGCGGGTCGCGCTTGCCGGCCCGGTCCGGGTCGCCGCCGCGCTCCGGGAAGATCTCCAGCATCTGCTCCCGGGTCAGGTTGGACTCGTACCCGAAGCGGGGCGCGGCGGAGATGTCGAAGTAGATGTCCCCGGTGCCGTCGTCCAGCCGGTACGCGGCGCCCTCCTTGAGCAGCACGAGGACCTTCTCGGCGATGTCCGGGATCGACTCCACCGCACCGACGTAGTGCGCCGGCGGGATGATCCGCAGCGCCTCCATGTCCTCCCGGAACAGGGCGGTCTCCCGCATCGCCAGGACCTTCCAGTCGTCGCCGTCCCGGGCCGCCCGCTCCAGCAGCGGGTCGTCGATGTCGGTGACGTTCTGCACGTACGTCACGTCGAGCCCGGCGTCCCGCCACATCCGCTGCACCAGGTCGAACGTGATCATCGTGGCGGCATGGCCGAGGTGGGTGGCGTCGTACGGGGTGATGCCGCAGACGTACATCGTGCCCGTGCCGGTCGGGGTGCTGGGCGACACTCCCTGCCGCGCCGAGTCGAACAACGTCAGCGGGCCGCCCCTGCCGGGCAGCCGTGGCACCTCATGCCCCACCCAAGACTCCATGACCGCCAGCCTAACCAGCCGCGGGGCGGCCCCGGGCCGCGCCACCGGTGATCAACGTGACAGCCGCTCACATGGGCGGCCAGGGCACCGCCGGCCAGTCCTGCGACGGCTGCGGGAACCGGCCGGTGGCGCGCAGCCGCTCGATCCGGGCGGTCAGCTCGGCGACCTCGCGGAGGGTGAGATGCTCGGCCAGCTCCTCGCCGAGATCACCGGCGACCCGGCCGGCGAGCGCGTCGAGCACCGCCACCGCGTCCGGCGGCAGCGCGCGGCCGGCCCAACCCCACAGGACCGTCCGCAGCTTCTCCTCCACGTGGAAGCTCACGCCGTGGTCCACGCCGTAGATCCGGTCGTCCGGGCCGAGCAGCACGTGCCCGCCCTTGCGGTCGCCGTTGTTGATGACCGCGTCGAGCACGGCGAGCCGGGCCAGCCGCGGGTCGTCGGCGTGAGCGAGGGCGTACGGGACGCCGTCGTCGTCCCGGGCGGCGGCGATCGGGAACCAGCGGGGCGGCAGCGCGTCGACCGGCACGAACCCGACCAGCGCCTCGCCCTCGGCCGGCTCGTCGATCCAGAGCTGGCAGGAACCGGGGCCCAGCGGGCCGTCCCGGAGCACCGTCGGCGGCACCAGGTCCCACCCGGTGGCGCGGGACACCAGGTACGCGGCGACCTCCCGGCCGGCGAGCGTGCCGTCGGGGAAGTCCCAGAGCGGCCGCTCGCCCCGCACCGGCTTGTAGACGCAGCGGGCGGTCACCCCGTCCAGGGTCAGCACCCCCCGCAAGGTGGTGTTCGACGCGTCCACCAGCCGGCCCTCCAGGTCCAGCGTGCCGTCCCGGAGCAGCCGGAGCGCCGCGTCGCCGTCCTGGCGGGGTTGCAGGTCGGACGAGGTCACCGGTGGTAACCGTTGTGGCGCGGGCAGAGGTGACCCGCGGGGTCCAGCGGCTGGCCGCACAGCGGGCAGGGCGGACGGCCGGCGTTGACCACCCGCCGGGCCCGTTCGATGAACTGGCGGGTCGCCTCCGGGGTCAGCCGCACCCGGAGCCGGTCCAAGTCGTCGTCCGGCTCGTCGTCGTCGGACTCCTCGTCGTCCGGCTCGCCGAGCTCGACCTCGGCCTCGGCCTCACCGACGGCGATCGCCTCGATCACCACCGTCTCGGTGTCGACGTCGAAGGCCAGCCCCAGCGTGCCGACGCGGAACTCCTCGTCGACCGGCGTGTCCAGCGGGTCGTTGTCGCCGAGCGTGGCGCTCGGCTCGGGGACCTTCACCCCGAACCGGCGCTGGGCCTCGGAGAGCAGCTCCTCCAGCTTCTCGGCCAGCAGCGAGACCTGGACCTTCTCCAGCGCGACGCTGACCAGCCGGCCGCCACCGCGCGCCTGGAGGAAGAACGTCCGATCCCCTGGCGGCCCGACGGTCCCGGCGACGAACCGCTCCGGCGGCTCGAAGGCGTGCACCTGGTGGGTCATACCACGACCCTATCCGGCGCGCCCACACGGCGCGCACCCCACCGACCCGAATCGCCGCCCGCGCGGCACGCCCGGCCCACCGGTCGGGCAACCGGGCGCGGCGGGCCGCCCACCCGGCCCAGGGTCCCGCCGGCCGGGTCTCACCGAGCGGCCGCTCCCGCGCCGCCGCCGACCGCCGCGTCCGAGTCCGTCACGCCGGGCGCCCGCCGGCGCCGCTTCCGCGGCGGCGGGACCAGCCCCGCCAGGTCACCGCCGGTGTCGTTGAGCCGCAGCAGGAACGGCCGCAGCGGGGTGTAGCGGATCGCCGTGACCGACGCCGGGTCCGCGACGATGCGCTGGAAGAGATCCAGGTGTACGCCGAGCGCGTCCGCCACGATCGCCTTGATCACGTCGCCGTGCGTGCAGGCCAGCCACACCGCCTCGGCGCCGTGCTCGGCGGTCACCCGCGCGTCCCAGCCGCGCACCGCGGCGACCGCCCGCGCCGCCATCGCGGCCATCGCCTCACCCTCGGGAAAGACCGCGGCACTCGGATGCTGCTGGACGACCGGCCACAGCGGCTCCTTCGCCAGCTTCTTCAGCGGCTGCCCCTCCCAGCTGCCGTACCCGCACTCGATCAGCCCCTCCTCCACCACCGGGGTGGCCTCCGGCAGCGCCAGCTCGAGGGTCTGCCGGCAGCGGACCAGCGGGCTGGTCACCACGGCCGCGAGGGGCACCGGCTTGAGCCGCTCCCCGACCGCCGTGGCCTGCGCCCGGCCGGTCTCGTCCAGCTCGACCGGCTGCCGGCCGGCCAGCCCGCCGTCCGCGTTCGCGGTCGTCCGGCCGTGTCGCAGAAGCAGAAGGGTCGCCACGATGACCACCCTAGGCGGTGTCGTGGTGGCGGTGTCGCCCCGCGCCGCCGTGCGGTCGCGGCTGCGAGGCGTGGCCCGCGGGAACGCCGCTGGCCGGCACCCGACCCCGGGTGCCGGCCAGCGGCGTACGTCCTCGTGCCCGGGTCAGGTGGCGGTGATCGTGCCGGTCATCAGCAGGGCGAGCACCAGGGTGCCCAGCGCCACCCGGTACAGCACGAAGACGTACAGGGTGTGGTGGGCGACGTAGCGCAGCAGCCAGGCGATGGCCGCGTAACCGATCGCGAACGCGATGATCGTGGCCACGACCATCTGCGCGACGCTCGGGACCGAGGTGCCCGGTGCCGCCGGTTCGAAGACGTCCCCGAGGCTGAAGATGCCCGACATGACCACCGCCGGGATGGCCAGCAGGAACGAGTAGCGGGCCGCCGTCTCCCGGGTCAGGTTGAGCAGCAGGCCGGCGGTGAGCGTGCCGCCGGAGCGGGACACGCCGGGGATCAGCGCCATCGCCTGCGCGAAGCCCATGACCACGCCGTCGCGCATCCGGAAGTTCTCCAGCGTGCGGGTCTGGCGGCCCCAGTACTCGGCGAACGCCAGCACGAACGCGAACACGATCAGCGTCGTGGCGACCAGCCACAGGTTCCGGCCGGCGGTGCGGATCTGGTCCTTGAACAGGAAGCCGAACAAGCCGATCGGGATCGAGCCGACGATCACGTACCAGGCCATGCGGTAGTCGAGGCTGGAGCGCACGGACCGGTCCCACAGGCCGACGATCCAGGTGCGGCCGATCCGCCAGATGTCCTTGGCGAAGTAGATCAGCACGGCCGCCTCGGTGCCGAGCTGCGTCACCGCGGTGAACGACGCACCGGCATCGCGGTCGAAGAAGATCGCCGACGTGATCCGCAGGTGCCCGGAGGAGCTGACCGGCAGGAACTCGGTGAGCCCCTGAACGATGCCCAGGACGATGGCTTCGACCCAGGTCACTCCCCGACTCCCGAGAGGTCCAGCGCCTCGGCGACCGTACGCAGCGTCTGCACGCCGCTCTCACGGTCGGCGGCGAACAGCGTCACCGACAGGGTGGTGACGCCGGCGGCCGCGTACTCCCGCATCCGCTCGGCGATGCGCTCCTTCGGGCCGAGCAGCGAGGTCCGGTCGATGAACTCCATCGGCACCGCGGCCGCCGCGTCGCGCTGCCGCTTGGCCAGGTAGAGATCCTGCACCTCGCGGGCGGCGTCGCCGTACCCCATCCGGGTGGCGAGCTGGTTGTAGAAGTTCTGCTGCCGGCTGCCCATGCCGCCCACATAGAGGGCCGCGTAGTAGCGGACCAGCTCGGCGCAGGACGCGACGTCGTCGCCGACGACGACCGGCACCGACGGCACCACGTCGAACCCGGCCAGCTCCTTGCCGACCTTCGCCCGGCCGGCGCGGACGCTGGCCAGCTGCTCCTCGGCGAACTCCGGGGCGTAGAAGACGGCCAGCCAGCCGTCG
Source organism: Micromonospora sp. H33 (assembly GCF_052068455.1). Lineage (NCBI taxonomy): Bacteria > Bacillati > Actinomycetota > Actinomycetes > Micromonosporales > Micromonosporaceae > Micromonospora > Micromonospora sp. H33. The sequence goes on from NZ_JBQHDE010000011.1 coordinate 17,589, forward strand.
GCGATCTCCCCGGCGAGTTCCAGGTTCTTCGGGCCGACCGCGGCCAGGTAGATCGGGATGTGCTCGCGCGGCGGGTGGAAGCCCAGGCGCAGCGCCTTGCCCGGCCCGTCGGGCAGCGGCAGCGTGTAGAACTCGCCGTCGTAGGCGACCTCCTTGCGGGCCACCGCCAGCTTCACGATGTCGACGAACTCGCGGGTCCGCGCGAGCGGCTTGCCGAACCGTACGCCGTGCCAGCCCTCGGAGACCTGCGGCCCGGACACGCCCAGGCCGAGCCGGAACCGGCCGCCGGACAGCGCGTCGATGGTCGCCGCGGTCATCGCCGTCATCGCCGGCGTCCGCCCGGGGATCTGCATGACCGCGCTGCCCAGGTCGATCCGCTGGGTCTGGCCGGCCATCCAGGCGAGCATGCTCGGCGAGTCGGAGCCGTAGGCCTCCGCCGCCCACACCACCGAGTAGCCGAGCCGGTCCGCCTCCTGGGCCAGCGCCAGGTGGTCGGCCGGCGTGCTCCACGCCGTCTGGTATCCGAGGCTGAGCCCGAGTCGCACTAGTCCTCCCCCATCCGCACCACAGGTCGCACCAGGTTACGCAATGCCGCCGCGACACCCGATCACCGGCTCACGAAAAACCGGCCTGAGCGGGGGTGCGACGACCCGGGCGAGCGGATCCGGGGACGGGCCGGCAGACTTGACGGGAGCGAGGATATCGGTGCGGCCCCGTTGGAAATAAGGTTCACGCATGCAACAGCGACCGCTCGGCCGAAGCGGGCTGGCGGTTTCGCGGCTCGCGCTCGGCACCATGACCTGGGGCCGGGACACCGACGCCGACGATGCGGCCGCCCAGCTGAAGAGCTACCTCGACGCCGGCGGCAACCTGATCGACACCGCCGACGTCTACGGCGACGGCGACGCCGAGTCGGTGATCGGCTCCCTGCTGGGCACCCTGGTCCCCCGCGAGGAGCTGCTGATCGCCACCAAGGCGGGGCTGCGGCCGGGCAGCGGCCGGCGCCGCGACGGCTCCCGCAGGCACCTGCTGCGGACGCTGGACGCGTCGCTGCGCCGGCTCGGCACCGACCACGTCGACCTGTTCCAGGTGCACGGGTACGACCCCGACACGCCGCTGGAGGAGACCCTCTCGGCGCTGGACCACGCGGTGGCCAGCGGGCGCGTCCGCTACGTGGGTGTGTCGAACTTCTCCGGCTGGCAGACCGCCCGCGCCGCCGCGTGGCAGGCCGCCTGGCCCGGCCGCGCCCCGGTGGTCGCCGCACAGGTGGAGTACTCGCTGCTGGAACGCGGCATCGAGCGGGAGGTCCTACCGGCCTGCGCGGCGCTCGGGCTGGGCGTCCTGCCCTGGTCGCCGCTCGGGCGGGGCGTGCTCACCGGCAAGTACCGGCACGGCCGGCCCGCCGACTCCCGGGCCGCCTCGCCGCACTTCGAACGGTTCGTCGCCACCTACCTGGAGCCGCGCTGCTCCAGCATCGTGGAGGCGGTCGCCACCGCCGCGGGCGGCCTCGGGGTCTCCCCGATGGAGGTCGCGCTCGCCTGGGTCCGCGACCGGCCGGGCGTGGTCGCGCCGATCCTGGGCGCGCGGACGGTCGGGCAACTGCTCGGCGCGCTCCAGGTCGAGCGGATGACGCTGCCCGACGAGATCGTGACGGCGCTCGACGACGTCTCGGCGGTGGAGGTCGGGTACCCGGAACGCGACGGCTGACCGGGGCCGGGCGGGGTGTGGCTGCCCTGCCGCGGGTCAGGGCGTCGGACGCTCACCGGGGATGTCGTGGACGGCGGCGAGGAAGCGCGACTGGTCGTCCCGGGTCGCCGGGTTGACGATGCGGATCCACGACCCGTCGTCGAAGACGATGGTCGACGGGAACTGCATGAGCCGGGCGCCGCCCTCGGAGTCGATGCGGGCGATCCGGTGCCGCTCGACGCTCCACAGCACCTGCGGCCGGCGGCGGTCCGGCCGGCCCTCGTCGGGCCGGCGGCCCATCCGCAGCAGGAGCAGGTGGGTGTCGGTCACCGCGAGCGGAGTGCCGGTGTAGCGCTCCAGGAACAGCAGCAGGCTGCCGGCGAGGGTCGCGAGGTCGCCGCTGAAGACGTACCGCCGGCGGTAGGCGATCTCGGCGAGCTGGTCGGCCAGCGGACGGTAGCGGCTGAGCCGGAACAGCGTGCGGAAGGCCTCCTGCTCGGGGGTCAGCGGCAGGGGCTCGCGCGGCTCGGCGGCCTGCGGCGGGGCGGGACGCTCCGGCCGGTCACCGGCGCTCTCGGGCAGCCCGGCGGCGACGGCGGCGGCCTTGCCCGGCAGCAGCAGGAAACCGGCGGCGATCCGGACCGGCGCCAGCACCGCCTCCACCCAGGCCACCGGGTTGACGATGTTGAGCAGCCCGAACAGGGCACGGGGATCGAGAGCCTCGGCGACCTCGGCGCCGACCCGGTCGGCGAGCTGGCTGCCTGCCCGGTGCGTCTCCGGCGTGCGCACCGGCGCCAGGCCGACGTAGCGGAGCTCCTGGTCGGGCACGAGCGGGGCGACCAGGGCTCGTTCCGGTTCGTCGCTGGTGCGGAACTCGTCGCGCAGCTCGCGGGCCTTGTCCCGGGCGGCCCGGGCGCCACCGAGCACCGCGTCGGTCAGCCGACCGAGTCGACCTCGTGCTCCGGTCACGCCGTACCTCCTCGATCGGCCCTCACCGGCCGGCCGGTTGCGTCGCGGGCGGCTGCCCGAACACATTCTGGTCGATCCAGTCCGCGCCGTCCCGCACCGCCTCGTCGATCTGGTCGCCGACCTGCTCAGTGCCCGGTACCGAGAGGCCGCTGACCACGGCGACGCTGCCCCAGGTGACGCCGTGCACCACCGAGTTCGGGACGTTCCACGGCAGGTTGGTGGCCAAGTCCCGGCCGATCATCCGCGCCCCGTCGCTGAGGCCGTGCGCCCGCAGCGCGCCGAGGCGCTCGAAGGTGCTCATGTCGAACGGCGACCCGGACTTGCCGAGCTTCCAGGTGCCCTTCGTCGGGTCGAGGTACTTGTGGAACCACTTGTCGGCCTCGCCGGCGAGGCGCCGCTTGTCGGCGTACTTCAGGCCGGTGCGCAGCGCCTTCTGCTTGTCGACCAGCTTGTCCAGGTGGTTGCGCAGCTTGCGCAGGTGGTAGAGGACCCGTTGCAGCAGCTTGATGACCTTCTGCAGGTGCGCGGCCAGGGGCCGGATCACCTTGAGCATCCGGGCGAGGGCGATCATGCCCCGGGTGACCCCGAGGGCCAGGCCGGCCGCCCAGGACGCGCCGGCGGTGAACGGCGCCATCAGCAGCGCGGTCACCAGCGTGACGAGCAGGAAGTTGACGAACTCGACGCAGATGTCGACCAGCACGTCGTGCACGGTCTGCAGGGCGTCGGCCGTGCCGCGCAGGTACTCCGCCGTGGCGGCGAACTGCTCGGCCACGTCCAGCAGCTGCTGCTCCACCTCGGCCAGCCGCGTGCCGTACGCCTCGCCCGCCGGCGAGCGCCAGCCGGCCTGCTCGGCCTCGCGGACACCGCGGTGGCTCATCGCCAGCTCGCGCACCTCGGCGGCGAGCGCGTCCCACTCGGTGGCCTTGGCGCGCAGCGCGGCCGGCTCACCGTCGACGAGGTCGACGAGCTGGATCAGCGGCCAGGCGAGGGTGCGGCAGACGCTGTCCACCGCGCGGTCCACCCCGGACAGAGCGTTGTCGAGGCCGTTCCACAGCTCGACGGCGGTGCCGGCGGGCCCGCTCACCGGGCCATCCCGCTGCCGATCGCGCGGAAGCCCGCGTCGATGTCCTGCTCGTTGCGCTCGTACGTCTCCGCCGTCGCGCCCAGGGCGGTGCCGACCCGCTCGAACGCGTCCCGGCCGGAGCGGAACAGCTCCATTCCCCCGCTGACCTGCTCGGCGTACTTCGCGCGGAGGATGTCGCTGGCGAACGGCAGGTGGCCGAACGCGTCGTCGGGCAGGTCGCCCGCGGACACGACGCGGCTCTCCAGCGCGCCGAGCGACGCGGCCACCCGTTTCGCTGCCGCCTCCAACCGTCGTACCGCGTGCACGTCGACGTCGATGTCCGCCATGCGTTCCTCCCCCACCCGTTGCGGGCGCTCCGACGATACGATCACGCCGCCGTCGGTCGCCACCCCGCCCGGCGCCGCACAGGGGAAGGTTTCGCATGAGTGACCCGCTGTCCGCGTTCGACGCGCTCGCCGGACGGATCGCCGACATCCAACGCCGCTTCGCCGGGCTCCAGGAGGATCTCGCCGAGCTCAGCGGCACCGCCATGGACGACTCCGGCCTGGTCACGGCCACTGTGGACGCCGCTGGCGAGCTGACCGGCCTGACCTTCGCACCCGCCGCGCTCCGCGCCGGCACGGAGGAGCTGGCGGCGATGGTGCTCGCCGCGTACCGGCAGGCCCGGTTGGCGGCGGCGGAGCGGCTCACCGACCGGACCGAGGGCCTGGAGGCGACGCTCGGCGCAGGTCTCGGCGACCTCTTCGGCGAGCCCGGCGACTTCTCCGCGCAGGGCCGCCGCCTGGAGGAGGCCATCGACCGGCTCGGCCGCCTGGATGGCCGGCTGCCGGGGCCGCCGGCATGACGTCGGGCTGGCCCGACCTGGTCGCCGGGCTGCACGACACGCTGAGCCGGTGCGACCGGGACACCGACCTGGACCTGGCCGCCGGCGACCGCCGGCTGCACCTGATGGTGCGACGGGACACCGTCCGCGGGGTGTGCCCGGGGTACGACGCGGGTCGGCTGGCCGGTCTCGGCTGGCAGGCGCCCGGTACCGGCGGCGGCTGGTGGTTCGAGACGCCGCGCACCCCGCCCGCGCTGCGGTGGTGGAGCGACTTCGCGGTGCGGACCGCGGCGGCGGTGCTGACCGATGACCCGGGTGAGCTCTCGTGCCGGGTGACACCGCCAGCGTCGGACGGGGCGGTCCGGGAGCGCCTGGCGGAGGCCGCCGGACGCCGGGACCTGGCCGGCTACCTGGCGGTGCTCGCCGGGGCGGTGGTGTGCGTGCCGCTGACGGCGGAGCCGTCCCCGGAGCGGGGCTTCCCCTGGGCGGTCGTCACCGACCCCGGCGGGGCGCCGCTGCTGCCGGTGTTCACCTCGCCGGACGCGCTGACCGCGTTCGCCGGTTCGGGGGTGCCGTTCGTGGCCGTACCCGGTGCCGAGCTGCTCGCCGACTGGCCGGACGGGCGGTGGGGGCTGGCGGTGGACGCCGGCGGGCCGACGGCCCTCGCGCTGGCCGCGCCGGCCCTGACCGCGCTGCTGGCGGCGAACGTCCCGACCGCGTAGCGGCGGGTGCGGCGGTCCGCCGGACACAGCGGCGCGGGTCACCCGCCGGGGGGTGGCGCCGGACCGCCGGGCTGGGCAGCATAGATCCCATGGACTACGAGTACGCGCCGCTGCGGTTGCCGCCGAATGTCGACCGGTTGACCGCCGCGGCGCAGCTGGCGATCCAGGCGGAGTTCTCCGGATGGGAATTGGCCCGGGTGCGGCTGTTCCGGGACGGTACGCGGCAGGTGGTGCTGCGCCGTCGGCGGATCAACCAGCCGCAGCCGGGCCTGTCGTACTGAGGGGCCCACCCGCCCCGCCGCGCCCGGGGCCCGCACCGCTCGGTCGGGCCCCGGGGCGTCGCCGCCTGGCCGGTCGCCCGGTCAGTGGGCGTGGTCGTGCTCCTCGTCCTCGAGCTCGAGGAACGGGTGCTCGTCGAGCCGGCCGACGAGGCGGTCGTCGGGGGCCGGCTGGAACGGGCCGACCGGGTCGTCGTCGTCGAAGGACTCCAGGTCGACCGGGGCGGCCACCTCGCTGACCATCACGACGCCGTCGAGCGGCTCCAGCTCCGGGACGTCCAGCGCGGCGAGCGAACCGTCCCCGCTCTGCAGCAGCTCCAGCACGGCCTCGCCGACGCCCTCGACGGGCGCGGGCTCGTCCTCGGCGGGAGTGCCGGCACGGCGGGCCGCCTCGGCGGCGCGGATGAGCGCCGAGACGCTCGGCACCCGGTAGTCGCGCCGCTGGCGCACCGAGATGACCTGGGGGTGCGGGTCGGTCGCCTCGACCGCCTCGAGGCCGCCGAAACGCTGGTCGGCCTCGTTCGGGTCGATCGACTCCACGTCCCAGGGGGTGACCTCGCCGAAGGCGTCCATCATTTGCTCGTCGTAGGCGTACGACGCGTTGTTCAACGCCACGTACGCCTGCCAGACGTCGTCGTCGTCGATGCGGCCCTGCGCGGCGCGTACGGCGGCCAGGTGGTGGCGGGCCGCTTCGATGACGCGTTCGAGGGCGGCGTCCAGCTCACCGTGCTGGTCGGTCATGTGTGGCGTCCCTTCGATGTTCGGGGAGATACCGCGCCGGGAATCGGGCGCGGGTCAGCAGTTGCGGAGGAACCGGTCGAGAACCCGCACGCCGAACTGTAGTCCGTCCACCGGAACCCGCTCGTCGATGCCGTGGAACAGCGCGGAGAAGTTCAGGTCGGCCGGCAGCCGCAGCGGCGCGAAACCGAAGCAGCGGATCCCGAGCTGGGAGAACGCCTTCGCGTCGGTGCCGCCGGAGAGCATGTACGGCACCGGCCGGGCACCCGGGTCCTCGGCGCGCAGCGCGGCGGACATCGCCTCGACCAGGTCGCCGTCGAAGGTGGTCTCCAGCGCCGGCTGGCGCTGGACGTACTCGATGGCGATGTCCGGCCCGACCAGCTCGCGCAGCTGCCGCTCCAGCAGCTCCGACTGGCCGGGCAGGCTGCGGCAGTCGATGGTGGCGGTGGCCCGCCCGGGGATCACGTTGTCCTTGTACCCGGCGGCGAGCCGGGTCGGGTTGGCGGTGTTGCGGATGGTCGCCCCGATGATGTTGGCGATCGGGCCGAGCTTGGCGATGGCGGTTTCCGGGTCGTCCGGGTCCAGCTCGATGCCGAGCACCTCCGACACCTGCTCCAGGAACGCCCGCACCGTGTCGGTGACCACCACCGGGAAGCGGTGCCGACCCACGCGGGCGACGGCCTCGGCGAGCGCCGTGACGGCATTGTCGTCGTGCACCATCGAGCCGTGGCCGGGGCGGCCCTTCGCGTGCAGGCGCAGCCAGTCGATGCCCTTCTGGGCGGTTTCGATCAGGTAGAGCCGCCGGCTGTCGTCCACCGTGTACGAGAAGCCCCCGACCTCGCCGATCGCCTCGGTGCAGCCGTCGAAGAGGTCCGGATGCCGCTCCACCAGGAAGTGCGCGCCGTAGTCGCTGCCGGCCTCCTCGTCGGCGGTGTACGCGAGCACGATGTCCCGGGGCGGGCGGACGCCGGTGCGCTGCCAGTGCCGCACCACGGCGAGCACCATCGCGTCGAAGTCCTTCATGTCGATCGCGCCGCGGCCCCACAGGTAGCCGTCGCGCAGCTCACCGGAGAACGGGTGCACCGACCACTCGTCGGCGTCGGCGGGCACCACGTCCAGGTGGCCGTGCACGAGCAGGGCGGGGCGGCCCGGGTCGGCGCCGGGGATGCGGGCGACCACGTTCGCCCGGCCGGGGGCCGACTCGTGGAGCACCGACTCCACGCCGACCTCGGCGAGCTTCTCCGCCACGTACTCGGCCGCGCGGCGCTCGCCGGCGCTGGTGGCGTTGTCGCCGGTGTTGGTGGTGTCGATGCGCAGCAGGTCCCGACAGAGGTCGACGACCTCGTCGGTGGGCGAGGGGTGGGCGGAGGCGGCGTCGCTCGTCATCGGTTCTTCATACCGCACGACCTGGGCCGGTCGTCCCGGGGGCGGCCGGCCACGCCGGGCCGGACCGGCCCGCCCGGACGGGGCGGGCGGTTTCACGATCACCGCGCTCGGGTACCGGCGGTCGGCGACGGCATCCCCGTGCTTCGCCCGCCGCCCGAAGGAGGGCCCCATGACCGTTCCCCTGCCCCCGCTGCCGCCCACCGGCGAGGACGAGCACTACCGGCCCGGCGGGCGCAGCATCGCCGACATCGTCGACACCGAACACCGGCAGCTGTGCGAGCTGGTGCGGCGGCTGACCGACCCCGACCTGGAGCCGGCCCCCGAGGGCGGTCTGGAGGTGCTCACCGCCGCGCTGTCGCGGCACCTGTCCGCCGAGGAGCAGTACCTGCTGCCGGCCGTCCGGGCCGCCCGCCCGGAGGACACCGAGCGGGTCGACCGGGTGATCGAGGGGGACGCCGCGCTGCTCACCGCGCTCAAGGCGATGACCGCCGACCGGCTCGCCGACGTCGCCGGGCGGGTACGCCGGCACGTCGAGGAGGTGGGCGCGCTGGTGCGGGGCCTGCGGGAGGTGGCCACCACCGAGGAGCTGATCCGGCTGGGCAACCGCCTGGAGATCGCCGAGGAGGCGGCGCCGACGCGGCCCCATCCGGGCACCCCGGCCACCCCGCCGTGGAACCGGATCGTCGAGCCGGCCGTCGGCGTCGTCGACAAGCTGCGCGACGCGGTGACCGGACGGCCCACGTACCTGGGCGACCTGGCGGAGCCGACGCGCGAGTGAGTGGTCCTGCACACATCGCAAATCGTTGATCCGTCCGAACCCTTCCCCCGGCCGCCGCACCGCCCTACCGTCTGTCTATGAACCTGGAGCTCCGCCACCTCCGGGTGGTCTGCGCGATCGCCGAGACGGGCAGCGTGACCAAGGCGGCCTCGACGCTCGGCCTGGCACAGCCGGCGCTCACCGCCCAGCTCCAGCGCATCGAACGCACCCTGGGTGGGCCGCTGTTCGAGCGCGACCGGCGCGGCGCCCGCCCCACCGCGCTGGGCGAGCTGGTGCTCGCCCGGGCCCGGGTGCTGCTGCCGGCGATGAAGGGCCTGCAGGACGAGGCGGCCCGGCTGGCCGGCGCCGGGGACGCGCCGCGCCGGTACCGGTTCGGCGGGGTCAACAGCCCCATCCTCGGCCGGCTGGTGCACCGGCTCGCCGCCGAGCAGCCGCACGCGCAGATCACCACGTACGCCTCGTGGTCGGTGGACGAGCTGGCCCAGCTCGTCGCCGGCGGCCGACTGGACTTCGCGCTCACCGGCGTCTGCGGTGACTCCGCCCCGTCCGGCGAGTTCGGGCTGTGCTGGCGGGAGGTGTCGATCGATCCGGTGCACGTGCTGCTGCCGGAGACGCATCCCCTGGCCGACCGGGACGAGATCCGCCTGGAGGACCTGCGGGACGAGCAGTGGGTGGCCGCGCCGGGCGACGGCTGCTTCGGCGACTGTTTCGCCGCCGCCTGCGCCCGCGCCGGGTTCACCCCGCGGAAGGTGTACGAGGCGGACGTGCGCGGCTGCCTGGACCTGGTGGACGCGGGCGAGGCGATCGCGCTGTGCCAGGCCACCTTCCGCCCGGTGGCCGGCCTGGTGACCCGGCGGCTGGCCAGGATTCCGCTGCGGTGGCGGCTGATGCTCGGCTGGCACCCCGACGCCCCCGCGGCCCTCGTCGCCGACCTGGTGCTGGAGACGGCGCTGGCCGCGTACACCGACTCGCTGGCGGCGCACCCGGCCTATCTGGCCTGGCTGCTGCGCAACCCCGGCTTCGGGACGCGGGGTCCGGCGGCCGCCGGACCGGTCGCGGGGGTGCGAACGGCCTGACGTCGGGTATCAGACGGGCATGACCGACCTGTACCCCGCCGCCGACGACCGCGAGATCCTGCGGCAGGCGGCCGCCGCGCACACCGCCGCCACCAGCGACGTGGAGGCGTTCCTGCGCCGCCTGCCCGAGGTGCCGAGCCCGGCCGACGTCACCGAGTACGCCAACCTGCTCACCCGCGAGCAGGAGACCCGCGCCGACCGGGACGCGGCGACGGACGCCGCCGGCCTGACGATCGCCAGCCTGGAGTCGGACCAGGGCTGAGCACGACGGCGGCGCCCGGTCACCCGGGCGCCGCCGTACCGGCTCAGCGCTCCACGAGGACGTCGTGCCCGAGGTCCAGCAGGGAGTGGCGCCACTCGTCGTCGGCGTTGCCGCGCGGCGGCTTGGCGTCCATCAGATCCTGGATCAGGTCGAGGGTGTCGCGCATCGTCTGGATGTCGTCCGGACTGAGGTCCACCTTGCGCTTGCCCAGGATGCGCAGGATGTGCCGGCCGGGCTCGGGCAGGTCGAGGTCCGGGTCCGGCCCGAACGCCTCCTCGCCGGAGCCCCGGATGAGCAGCCACTGCCGCAGCTGTTCGGACGGCATGTTCACCTGCTCGTGGAAGGCCTCCCAGAGCTCCTCCACCTCGGGTTCGACCCGCTGCTCGCTTACCATCAGCCCTCCTTCCCCCGGTGGTCGGACGCCGCCGGGTCCGGCTCGTCGGTCTGCGGGCCCAGGCCCTCCGGCGGCACCTGCACGCGCGCGGGGTTGGCCGTGGGCGGCGCCACGATCGGTTCGGTCGGTTCGGTGTCTTCCCGGCTCTCCTCCGGTTCGGTCATCTCCGCCTCCGGCTCATCGGGGGTGCGAGGTCGCGGCGGCGGTGTAGCCGCGCTCGCCCGCGGTGACGTCGAAGGTGAGCTGCCCGTCGCGGGCGTCCACCGTGACCTTCTGGCCCGGCGAGATCTCGTTCTCCAGCAGCATCCGGGAGAGCCGGTTGTCCACCTCGCGCTGGATGACCCGGCGCAGCGGCCGGGCGCCGAACTCCGGCTGGTAGCCGTGCTCGGCCAACCAGTCGATGCCGGCGGTGGTGAACTCCAACTGGATGTCCTGCGCGTGCAGCCGCCGGCGGGTCTCCTCCAGCAGCAGCCCGGTGATCTGGCGCAGCTGCGCGGCCTCCAGCCGGCGGAAGATGATGACCTCGTCGATGCGGTTGAGGAACTCCGGGCGGAAGTTCTCCTGGAGCCGGCGCATGAGCCGCTCCCGCAGGTCGTCGCTCTCCCCGCCGCCCGGCTCGCCGGCGCCGAAGCCGACCGCCCGCTGCGCGCCGGTGATCAGCTCCGAGCCGAGGTTGCTGGTCATGATCAGTACGGTGTTCTTGAAGTTCACCGTACGGCCCTGGCTGTCGGTGAGCCGCCCGTCGTCGAGCACCTGGAGCAGGATGTTGAACACGTCCTGGTGCGCCTTCTCGATCTCGTCGAGCAGCACCACCGCGTACGGGCGGCGGCGCACCGCCTCGGTCAACTGCCCGGCCTCCTCGTACCCGACGTAGCCGGGCGGCGCGCCGACGAGCCGGCTGACCGTGTGCCGCTCCTGGAACTCGCTCATGTCGACCCGGACCATCCGGTCGGCCTCCCCGAACAGCGCCTCGGCCAGCGCCCGCGCCAGTTCCGTCTTGCCGACGCCGGTGGGGCCGAGGAACAGGAAGCTGCCCATCGGCCGGTTCGGGTCGGCCAGGCCGGTCCGGGAGCGGCGCACCGCCTCGGCGACGGCGGTGACCGCGTCCTCCTGACCGACCACCTTCTCGTGCAGGAGGCCCTCCAGCCGCAGCAGCCGGTCCCGCTCCTCCTCGGTCAGCTGGTTGACCGGGATGCCGGTGGCCCGGGACACCACCTCGGCGATCTCCTTCGGTCCGACCTCCGGCACCTGGTTGGATTCCCCCTCGTCGCCGCGCGCGCGGCGGATCTGCTGCTCCAGCTCGGCGATCCGGTCGCGCAGCGTGGACGCCTTCTCGTACTGCTCGTCGGTGACGGCCTGCTCCTTGTCCCGGCGTACCTCGTCGAGCTGCTGCTCCAGCTCCCGCACGTCGGCGGCCGGTGTGCGGGTGCGCAGGCGAACCCGGGCGCCGGCCTGGTCGATGAGGTCGATGGCCTTGTCGGGCAGGAAGCGGTCGGTGATGTACCGGTCGGACAGTTCGGCGGCGGCCACCAGGGCCTCGTCGGTGAAGCGGACCTGGTGGTGGGCCTCGTAGCGGTCGCGCAGGCCGCGCAGGATGGCCACGGTGTCCTCGACGGTCGGCTCGGGCACGAAGACCGGCTGGAAGCGGCGGGCCAGCGCGGCGTCCTTCTCGATGCTGCGCCGGTACTCGTCCAGCGTGGTCGCGCCGATCACGCGCAGCTCGCCGCGGGCCAGCGCCGGCTTGAGCATGTTGGACGCGTCCATGCCGCCCTCGCTGCCGGCGCCGCCCGCCCCGACCAGGGTGTGGATCTCGTCCAGGAAGACGATGAGCTCCTCGCGGTGCGCGCGGATCTCGTCGATGACCTTCTTCAGCCGCTCCTCGAAGTCGCCCCGGTACCGGGTGCCGGCGACCAGGCCGGGGAGGTCGAGCTGGATCACCCGCTTGCCGAGCAGGGTCTGCGGCACGTCGCCGTCGCAGATGCGCTCGGCGAGGCCCTCCACGATCGCGGTCTTGCCGACGCCGGCCTCGCCGATCAGCACCGGGTTGTTCTTGGTCCGCCGGGAGAGGATCTCCACCGCCTGCTCGATCTCGTCGGCGCGCCCGATCACCGGGTCGATCTGGTCGTTGCGGGCGAGCTCGGTGAGGTCCTGGCCGTACTGGTCGAGGGTCGGGGTGCCCCGGTCGGGCCGCGGACCGGCCATCGGTCCGCGTTCGGCGTTGGCCGCCTGGAGCGACTCGGGCTGGATCCGGCCGGCGGCGAGCATCCGCCCGGCCGGCGACTCCGGGTTCAGCGGCAACGCCATCAGGATGTGCTCGGGACCGATGTAGTTGGCGCCCATGGCGCGGGAGAGCTGGTGGGCGTCCAGCAGTGCCCGCTTGGCGGCGGGGGTGAGCGAGAGGTTGGCCGGGACCTCGCCGCCGGGCGCCCCGTCCCCGCGCCCGCCGAGTGCGTTGAGCAGGGTGTCCGGGTCGGCGCCGGCCCTCCGGACCAGATCGCGCAGCGACTCGCGTTGCAGGGCGGCCCAGAGCAGGTGGTCGGTGTCCAGGTCGTTGCTGCGCTTCTGGGCCGCCCGCCGGGCGGCGTCGGCGAGCATCTCCCGGGCGTCGGCGGTCATCAGCCGGGTGATGTCGACCCGGTGTGCGGGCCGGCGCCCAGCCTCGCCCCGGCCGAAGTACCGGGCCAGGAACTCGTCCCAGGGGTCGGAGCCGAAGTCACCGGGTCCCATCATCTCTGTCCTCCGCTGGCTCGGGCGCGGCACGGTCGCCAGGGGCTACCCGGCGGTCGCCGGGACAAACTCCGCCGGGTGCCACGCCGGGGGTGCGCGGTGGCGGTGCCGCCGGGTGGCAGGCTGGCGGCATGGACGAGACGCCGCTGCTGATCGTGGACGCCGCCAACGTGGTCGGATCCCGGCCGAACGGGTGGTGGCGGGACCGGGCCGGGGCCACCGCCCGGCTGCGGGACAGCCTCGTTCCGCTGGCCACCTCCGGTGTCCTGCCGGAGCTGCCGCCGCCGGCGGAGGTGGTGCTGGTGGTCGAGGGGGCGGCCCGGGGCGTGCCCTCCGTGCCGGGGGTCCGCGTGGTGGCGGCCGACGGCTCCGGCGACGACGCGGTGGTCGACCTGGTCGCGGCCGCCCCGCAGCGCCGCCGACTGGTCGTCACCGCCGACCGTGAGCTGCGCGAACGCGTCGCGGAGCAGGGTGCGGAGGTGCACGGCCCGCGGTGGCTGACCGACCGGGACACCCGCTCCCGGGAGTCCCGTTAATCGGACTCCCGGAGCTTCCGGGCGGCAACCGGTCAGTAGGGAAGGAACACTGACAGGGCGGATGTTCTCTCCCCGCTGCCGATAGGCTCTAATGGAGACCTCCCCGCCCCCAGGAGGTTCCGCCGTGGCGAGCGTCGCCGAGCTCAAGGCAGCCATCGATGTCGCGCTCCAACAGATCGGCGACGGCCAGAGTGCCGTGCAGGCGGCCGGTGAGAAGCTGGCCGAGGCGCAGCAGACCCTGGCCGGCGCGCTGGAGGGCAGCGGGCACGAGACGGTCGAGGCCGCGCAGGCCTCGCTGACGCAGGCCGGCCAGGAGTTGGAGGAGTGCCTCGCCGCGACGCTCGTCGCGGTCGAGCAGGCGCAGCTGTACGTCGCGACCCTCTGAGCGCCGCCGTGTCCATCGTCGAGGATCTCGGCGCCCAGGTGCGCGCCGTCGCCGATGACCTGCCGCTGGGTCAGCTCTCCCAGGCCCTCGAACGGTTCGGGCTGGCCGCCGAGCGGCTGCGCTGGGTACGCCAGGAGTCGGCCGACCCGATGGGCGTCCCGGAGCTGTCCAGCGCGATCGAGCACGCCGAGACGGCCGGGTACGCCCTGCGCGTCGCCCAGGAGCAGCTGTCCGCGTACCTGGCGGCGATCGGGCTGTCCCCCGACGGCGCGCCCGCCCCCCGGACGGAGCCGGAGCAGCGGCGGCCGAGGCACGACGCGCCCGGCGCGGCGCCGCCGCTGGTGGTCGCCCCCGAGCTGGCGGCCGACGCGCCCGCGCCGCGCTGGTGGGCGGTGCGGGTGGCGGAGCTGACCGGCGGTGGCGCGGCGTCGGCGGACCGTCCGGACGGGACGGTCGGCGACCCGGGTGACCTGCTGCGCCGCGTGGTCCGCGAGGTGCGCTCGGGCGACCGGGACCGGCTGCGGGCCGAGCTGGGCCGCGCGCACGCCGACGTGGGCCTGGGCATGGCGGCGGTGGCGCCGCCGCTGCTGCGCGAGCTGGCCGGTGAGCTGCTCGGGCACCCGCCGCGCGCCGAGGATCTGCCCCGGCTGCGCCGTGAGCTGGACGGTCGGGTCCGCGACCTGCTGCCGGGCCTGCCGGCGCCGGTGCTGGACACCCTGCTGACCCGGGTCTGCCGGATGCCCCCGCCGCGCCGCGGCGACGGCGAGCAGCCGCACGCGGCCGACCCGGCGGTCACCGCCGGGGTGCTCGCCGGTGTCCTGCTGGACCGGCTCGGCCGCGAGCTGCCGACCGCCGACGAGCGGGAGCGCCGGGCCGAGGACGCGCGGGCCGGCCAGGCGGAGGCGGACGACCGGCGGCGGGCCGCCGGGGAGCGCGCGCGGGCGGCCGACGCCGAGTGGGAGCGCCGCGCCGCGGCGGCCCGGGAGCAGGCGGCGGCCGCCCGGGCGCGGGTCGCGGCCGCGCAGCAGCGCGCCGGCGACGTACGGCGGACCGCGCCACCGTCGGTCGGCCGTCCCGGCCCGGCGGGGACCCCGGCGTGGCGTACGCCGACCCGGCGGGACGCCGATGGCTGACCGGCGGGCGCAGCTCGCCGCCCGGGTCCGGCGGACGCTCGGCGAGGCCCTCGGCGCCACCCGGAGCCGGGTCGCCGCGGCGCAGGCGGAGCTGGCCGCCGAGCGGGACTGGCTGGCGCGGGTCAAGCGGGCCGCGGCGGCCGTGCCGGAGCGGGTCGGCGCGGAGCGGGACCGCCGCCTCACCGAGATCGACGGCCGGCACGCCGCCCGGATCGCCGAGCTGAGCCGCCGGGCGGCCGACGCGGCGCGGCGGGAGGCGCCCGGTGCCGCGTCCGCCGAGTGGGCGCGGTGGCGGCCGGCCCCCGCCGGCCGGGCGGAGCCGCCGGGCGCGCTGCGCGTGGGCACGCTCGCCGTGCCCGCCGCGGATCCCGTGCCCGCGCTGGTGCCGCTGCTCGACGCGGGTCACGTCGAGCTGACCGGGGACGACCGCGCGGCGAGCGAGGCGGTGGTGTCGGCGCTGCTGCTGCGCGCGGTCGGCCGCGCCGACCCGGGCGCGGTCCGGCTGACCGGGTACGACCCGGAGCACCTGGGCGGTGGCCTGGCCGGCTTCGCCCCGCTGGGCACCGCGGGGCTGCTGACGTCCGCCGGCCCGGGCGGGCTGGGCCGGCTGCTCGACGAGCTCGTCGAGCACATCCGCCGGATCAACTCGACGGTGCTCGCCGGTGAGCACGCCTCGCTGCGGGAGCTGGCCGCCGCCACCGGCCGCCGGCCCGAGCCGTGGCGGGTGGCGGTGCTGCTCGGCGGGGAGGAGCCGTCCCGGCACGAGCGCGGCCAGCTCGACCGGGTGGTCCGCACCGGCGCGGCGTGCGGCGTACACCTGGTGGTGCGCGGTCTGGCGCTGCCGGACGACCCCACGGTGACCCGGATCCGTGTGCAGCCGGGCCGTGCCTACCTGGCGGGCGCCCCGCCGGTCGACCTCGACCCGCCGCCCCCGGCGAGCCTGGTCACCGAGACCTGCCGGGACGTGGCCTCCCGGGTCAACGCCGGCCCGGCGCCGACGCCGTTCACCGACCTGCTCCCGCCGCCGGAGGAGATGTGGCGGGAGGACTCGGCGACCGCCCTGACCGCGCCGATCGGCGAGGGCCCGCACGGCCGGCCGGTGCTGCTCACCCTCGGCGACTACCCGCCGCACGCCCTGATCGGCGGCCCGTCCGGCACCGGCAAGACCAACCTGATCTTCGCCTGGATCGGCGCGCTCGCCGCCCGCTACTCCCCTGCCGAGCTGGAGTTCTACCTGCTGGACTTCAAGGAGGGGGTGTCGTTCGCCCGGTTCGCGCAGGGCCGGCGCGACCCGAGCTGGCTGCCGCACATGCGGCTGGTCGGCATCAACGTCAACACCGACCGGGAGTTCGGCCTCGCGTTGCTGCGCTTCCTCGCCGACGAGCTGCGCCGGCGCGCCGACGCCGCGAAGAAGCACGAGGTCACCAAGCTCGCCGAGCTGCGCGCGGTCGACCCGACCGGGCACTGGCCGCGGATCGTCGCGGTGGTCGACGAGTTCCAGATGCTGCTGGCCGGCCGCGACGCGGTCGCCCGCGAGGCCGCCGACCTGCTGGAGGACCTGGCCCGGCGCGGCCGTTCCCAGGGCATCCACCTGGTGCTCGCCTCGCAGGACGTCCGCGGCATCGAGGCGCTGTGGGGGCGGCCCGCCCTGGTCGCCCAGTTCACCCTGCGCATCGCCCTGCCGAAGGCGCTGCGGATCCTCGCCGAGCGCAACGACGCGGCGCAGTCGCTGCCCCGCCACCACGCCGTCGTGAACGCCGAGTCGGGCCTGGTCGAGGGCAACGAGATCGCCCGCATCCCGTCGGCGAGCGACTGGGAGACCTGGAGCGGGCTGCAGCACCGGCTGTGGCGGATGCGCCCGCCGGACGCCGCGCCCGCGCGGCTGTTCGACGGCGACGCGATCCCCCGGCTGGCCGACGCGCCGGACTTCCGGGCGCTGTCCGCCCCGGAGACCGGCACGCTGCGGGCGCCGGTGGCGCTGCTCGGCGAGATCATCGACGTGCAGGCCCGCTCGGCGGCGCTGCGGCTGCCCCGCGCGCCCGGCCGCAACCTCGCCGTGCTGGGCACCCGCGTCGACGAGGCCTGCGCCGTGCTGGACGCCGCCGCCCGCTCCCTCGCCCGGCAGCACCGCCCCGGGACCGCGCGGTTCTCCATCGCCTGCCTGGACCCGGACGCCGATCCCGCCGCCCGGGCCCTCTACGAGGACCTGGCCGACGACGCCGCCTGGTACGACGAGGAGAGCGTGACCGAACTGATGGCCGAGACCGCCGCCGGGCTGGGTGCCCCCGGCGCCGCCGGCACCCCGCACTACCTGCTGCTGTACGCGGTGGACGCCGCCGCCGGCGCCCTCGCCACCCGGACCGGCGGACGGACCGGGCTGGAGCATCTGCGCCGCATCCTGCACGACGGGCCGGAACGGCGTACGCACGTGCTGGCCTGGTGGCGGGGCGTGGCGCGGATGCGCGCCGACCTGGGCGGGCCGGCCGCGCGCACCGACCAGATCGGAGCCTGGGTGGCGCTGGACACGCACGGCGGGGAGCTGGGCTCCTCGCTGTACCCGGGCACCGGCGGGCCGGACTGGTATCCCCGCCCGTGGCGGGGCCTCTTCTTCGACCGGGCGGTGCACCGCACCGGTCAGACGATCATCCCGTACGGGCCGGAGCAGTGAACGAACCGGTGACGAGCGAGTCGTACGTCGCACAGGTACGACGGCTCGCCGAGCTGACCGAGCGCCTGTCGGCGCAGCGCGCCGAGGCGCACGACTGGTACGACCAGCAGTGCGCCGCCGCCCGCCGGGCGGTGGCCGACGCCGAGGACCAGGTACGCCGGGCCGAACGGGAACTGGCGGCGGCGCGCGAGCTGCAGGAGCGGGTCGACGCCGAGGCCACGGTGCTGTGGCAGGAGTTGCGCGGTCGGATGGCAGCGCGGCGGGTGGGCGGGCCGCCGGGCCCGGTCGCGGGTGCCGCCGGCGACCCGGTGGTGCTGCTGGCCGCGGTCCGGGACCTGCTGGCCCGCACCGGGCACCCCGGCGAGCTGCCGGGCTCGGTGAACCCGCTGCTCGCCCTCTGCGGGGTGGCCGGCGCGCTGGTGGCGTACGCCCTGGGCACCGCGGCCCGGGCGGCGGGCGACCGGTACGGCGGCGACCTGGCGGTCGGGCTGCCGGTGCTGGCGCTGGTCGTCACCCTGCTCGGGCCGCTGGCCGGCCTGGTGCCGGCGAAGGTGCTCGCCGACCGCCGGCACGCGCTGCTGGGCCCCCGCCCGGCGGCGATCGTCCTGATCGCCGGCCTGGTGACGACGGTCCTGCTGCTGACCCTGGCCCCGTGACCCGTAGCTAGGTGGGGACGGCCACCGCCTCGCGGAGCAGGCGGCGGGCGAGTGTCACCCGGTCGGCGTCGTCGTCCAGGCCGGGCAGGTCGCCGACGCGGGTGACCTCGCCGGCCAGCAGTGCCCGAAGGGCCGGCTCGCAGGTCCCGGGGAGGGTGATCGTGCGGTCGAAGACCCGCAGCGCGACCTTGTCCCCGACCGCGCTGAGCTGCCAGCGCAGGCCGGGACGGGGGGTGACACGGCTGTCCGGGCCCAGCGCGGCGAGCGCGGCGGCCTGGGCGAGGGGGCGGATCGGGGCGGGCCGGGCGGCCGGCCAGGCCCGCTGCCGCAGCCGGCCGGCCACCGCCGCCGGGTCGGCCCGCAGCAGCCAGTCCCGCAGCGCCTCGACGGTCTCGGTCAGCTCCGGTTCGATCGCGTCCGGATCGGACACGTCGGTCCCGAACGGCAGGGTGGCCCGCATCCGCTGGTCCTCGGCGGCGAGGGCGAGCAGCTCCTCGACCAGCGCGTACCGGGTCAACGCGCGGACGCCGACGGTCAGGTGCAGCGAGCTGGACTCCTGCGCCTGCGCGCTGTGCAGCCAGCCCCGCGGCAGGTAGAGCGCGTCGCCGGGGGCGAGCACCACGTCGAGCGCGGGGGCGCCGTCGGCGGTGGCGGAGACCTCGTCGGCCCGGCCGCCCCACGGCTGCTTCTCCAGCGGATCGGGCAGCACCGGCGGGTGGATCCGCCAGTGCTTGCGGCCGTCGACCTGGAGCACGAACACGTCGTGCGTGTCGTAGTGGGTGGCGAAGCCCTGGCTGCCGGCGGGCGTCAGGTAGGCGTTGACCTGTAACGGCTGCCCCACGGCGAGGCCGAGGTCGCCGGCGAAGTCGATCAGGGCGGGCCAGGTGCGGTGCAGACCCTGGAGCACCAGGGTGGCGCCGCCGGCGTACAGGTCGAGGACCTTCTCGTCGAGGACCTGGTCGCCGATCTCGGCGCCCGCGCCGCCGCCGCCGGTGTAGCGCGCCGCCGGCACCAGCGCGCCGTCCTTGGCGACCCGCAGGAAGGGGCTACGCAGACCGCGCCGGCTGAGCAGCTCGTCGGCGTCGGCGGGGCTGAGCAGGTCGGTGAAGCCGTGCGGGTTGGGCAGTTCGTCGGCGCGGGACAGCAGCGGGCTGCGTCCCCAGTGGGCGGCGGCGAACTTCGCCGGCTCGACCGAGACGCAGCGGGCCAGTGCCCGGCACTTCTGCCCGGGCCCTGGCGCGGCGGTGGACGGAACCGCCGGGCGGCCGTGGCCGCCCGGCGGGTCGAGGTGCGCCATGTCGTGCTGCTCAGGAGGCGCTGCCGTCGGCGCCGCCGTCCTGCTGGCCCGGGGTGGCACCACCGTCGGCCGGACCCTCCGCGCCACCGTCGGCGCCGCCGTCCTGCTGGCCCGGGGTCGCGCCGCCGTCGGCCGGACCCTCGGCGCCCCGGTCGGCGCCCCGCTCGGCACCGCGGTCGGCGCCACCGTCGGCGCCACCGTCCTGGTGACCCGGGGTCGCACCGCCGTCGGCCGGGCCCTCGAGGCCGCCACCGCCGGTGGTCGTCATGTCGTCGTCGTTGAGTGCCATGGGTGCTCCCTCGGATGTGCCGCCCCGCCGTACGCGCCGGGGATCGTCGTGCAGCGGGTGGTACCCCACGCCCGATCTCCTCTAACCACACCGTAGACGTCCGGAGTGTCCGGCACGGGCGGTTCGCACCCGGGGCTCGTTCCCGGCGGACAGCGGGCGACCGGCGACGGTGACAGGATGGGACGGACCGGACGAGGAGCTGCCGATGACCGACCTGACCGACGTCCCGGCGCTGGAACCGCTCGACGAGCAGTGGCAGCGGGCGCTGGCGATCGTGGCCCACCCGGACGACCTGGAGTTCGGGGCGGCGGCCGCCGTCGCCCGCTGGACCGGCCAGGGCAAGCGGATCACCTACTGCCTGGTGACCAGCGGCGAGGCCGGCATCGACGGGATGCCGCCGGAACACGCCCGGGTGGTCCGCGAGGCCGAGCAGCGGGAGTCCGCCGCCCTGGTCGGGGTCGACACGGTCGAGTTCCTCGGGCTGCCCGACGGGATCCTGGAGTACGGGGTGCCGCTGCGCCGGGAGCTGGCGGGCGTGGTCCGCAGGCACCGCCCAGAGATCGTGCTCACCACGAACTTCCGGGACACCTGGGACGGCGCGTACGCGCTGAACCAGGCCGACCACATCGCGACCGGCCGGGCGGTGCTGGACGCCGTTCGGGACGCCGGCAACCGCTGGGTCTTCCCGGAGCAGCTGGTCGACGGGGTGCAGCCGTGGAACGGCGTACGGCAGGTGTGGGCCGCCGCGTCGCCCCTCGCCGCGCACGGGGTGGACGTGACCGACACGTTCGAGAAGGGGGTCGCGTCGCTGCGGGCGCACGACGCGTACCTGACGGGGCTGGGCGACGGCAGCTTCGACGCCGAGGAGTTCCTGGAGGGACTGAGCCGACCGGTGGGCACCCGCCTCGGCGTCCGCTACGGCGCAGCGTTCGAGGTGTTCCGCTTCGACCTCTGGTAGGGGCGGCGATGATCCTGGTCGGCACCTCGGGCTGGCAGTACCGCGACTGGCGGGGCCGGTTCTACCCGGACAGGCTGCCGCAGCGGCTGTGGCTGGAGCACTTCGCCGCGCGGTTCGCCACCGTGGAGGTGAACAACGCCTTCTACCGGCTACCGGAGCGGGACACCTTCGCCGCCTGGCGGGCCCGGACGCCGGACGACTTCTGCGTGACGGTGAAGATGAGCCGCTACCTCACCCACATCAAGCGACTGCGGGACCCGGCCGAGCCGGTCGCCCGGTTCCTGGGCCGGGCCACCGCGCTCGGCGACCGGCTAGGGCCGGTGCTGCTGCAACTGCCGCCCAACCTGCCCGCCGACCCGGACACGCTGGACGCCACGCTGCGCCGGTTCCCCGCCGACGTGCGGGTCGCCGTCGAGCCACGCCACCCGTCGTGGTGGACGCCACCACCCGGGCGGTGCTGGAACGGCGGCGGGCGGCGCTGGTGTGGGCCGACCGGCTGGGCCGGCCGGTGGCGCCGCGCTGGCGCACCACCGACTTCGGCTACCTGCGGCTGCACGAGGGGCGGGCCCGGCCGCACCCCCGCTACGGGCGCGCAGCCCTCGCCTCCTAGATGCGGCGGCTCGCCGAGACCTTCGGAGACGACGAAGCCCTGTACGTCTACTTCAACAACGATCCCGGTGGCGCGGCGGTGGTCGACGCGGTCGCCTTCGCCGCACTGGCCGCGCGGGCGGGCCGACGGGTGAGTCGCGTTCCCTCGGCGGCGGAGGCCGGTGCCCGGGACGTCGGGGTCTGACCTGGGAGAAAATGACGCGGAACGGCTCGCTCCACCCGGTGGAGCGAGCCGTCGGACGCACCCGTCAGGGAAGCGTCCGGACCAGGTCCTTGGGCATGTTGTCCTTCACGTCATCCCACTGTCCCTGGGTCGTCACGTGATTGCGCAAGGCGTTCAACACCACCTGCACCAGGTTCTGGGTGCTGCCCTTGATGTCGTACGTGAATTGTCGCCGGACCTCCACGAGGAAGTCGTCCCGGTTCAGCTTGACCGGCACGTCCATCGGGCGCCAACCGTCGAAGTAGATCCCCCGCAGCACCACCGGCAACTGCGCGGCGAACTCCACGCTCTCCTGCACCGGCATCCGGTCGCGCAGCAGGTGCAGCACCGTACGCAGCGCGCAGTAGGACTGGTGGCGTTGTGACTTCGGCCAGCCGTAGGCCTCTTCGATGTCCTTGAGGATCAGGTTGGTCTTCTGCATCGAGGCGTCAACCGCCGATTGCAGCTGCTCAGGCATCTCTCCACCCCCGTACATCGGTTTCCCACCGTCGGTCGTCGTCCCGCCGCGGCGGCCCCACCGGGCCGCGCCACTGCCGGACCGGGCTGACCCGGCCGCTACGCGGCGGACGCCGGGTGTCCCCGGTCCCACCGACCACGTGCAGCACGGCCCCACGTCGCCGGTCCGCCACCACCCGTGTGGTCATGACGCCACCTCCGTGTCGGATGCGCGGTCGCCCATGCCGACGACCACGAGGCACCCCCCATGCTGCCGACGGAGGGGGTGAGGCCGGATCACCCGGTGAGGATGAGAACCGTCACACGTCGAGGAGCTTCGCGAGCGTGGCGGCGTTGGTCTGCGCATAATCCCGATAGCAGTTGTTCATGAGGACGTGCGTCTGCCCGGTCTGGTCGGCCAGCTCGCGCAGCTTCGGCGCCCAGTCCTTCAACTCCCGGTCGGAGTAGCGGTAGCCGAACTTCTCGTGGATGTCCGTGCTGGTCCACTTGTCGCTGTGCCCGTGGAAGCGCACCACCGCGAGGTCCGCGGTGGCGGCGAGCACCGGGGGCACCGACGAGCGGTGCCCCTGCGGCATGTCCACGCACACGAACGGCAGCCGGTGCTGGCGCAGGAAGGCGAGGGTCTCGTCGGCGTTGGCCCCGTCGAACCAGGAGGCGTGCCGGAACTCGAAGACCGGCCGCAGCGGCGCGCAGCGCGCCGCCACCTCCCGCAAGTACTGCTTGTTGTCCCGCTTGATGGTGAACCAGGACGGGAACTGGAAGAGCAGCGCGCCGAGCTTGCCCGCCTCGACCAGCGGGTCCAGCGCGCTGAGGAAGCGGGTCCAGACCTCCTCGTACGCCTGCGGCGTGAGGTCGTCCGGGTAGACGTTCCGCTTCTCCGTCTCCGGCCGCAGGTCCTTGTAGAGCGAGCTGACCTTGGTCGGGTGGCCGGTGAGCAGGCTGAACGCCTTGACGTTGAAGGTGAAACCGGCCGGGGTGCGCTCGGCCCACAGCCGGGCGGTGCGCTCGGCGGGCGGCGAGTAGTAGGTGGCGTCCACCTCGACCAGCGGGAACTGCCGGGCGTAGTACGCCAGGCGCTTCTCGGGTGTGTCCGCGGTCTGCGGATACCACCCCGAGTCGAGCAGCGTACGGTCGGTCCAGGAGGCGGTGCCCACCTTGATGTCGCCCATGGGTGGAGTCCACCGCGCCCCGGACCGACCGGCAACCGGTAAGGCCTCTTTCACAATGGCTTTGTGAAACCGGCCCTGATGGTCAGGCCGTCCGGCGCTCCCGGGTCTGCTTGCAGGTCACGCAGGTCGTGGCCGACGGAAAGATCTCCAGCCGCTCCACCGGGATCGGCGCCGAGCAGCCCTCGCAGAAGCCGTACGTGCCCTCGTCCAGCCGGGTCAGGGCGTGCTCGTACTGGGCCCGACGGTCGAGAATGGTCCGCAGCAGGGACTGCGCGGTGTCCCGCTCCGCGGTCTTGGTGCCGCTGTCGGCCTGGTCGTCGCCGGCGGTGTCACCCACCTCCACCAGGCGCAGGACCTGGCTCTGCACGACAGCCTGCTCGTACTCCGCCGTGAGCTCGTCGTAGCGGGCCCGCAGGGACTGCCGGATCTGGTCGGCCTCCGCCTGGGATCGGCCCGTGCCGACCGTGTCGTGGACGAGCATCGCTGCCTGCCTTTCTGAGAACCGCACGGTCCACCGGGGCCACCGGCCCCGGTCGTGGTCGTCGCTGCGCGGGTGGATCACCCGTGCTCTGTGAGCCGGGCGAATACCCCGCGGTCCCGTAGATCAAACCGGCGACTTTCCGCCGGATCGCCGGGCCTGTTCGCGAGGTTCCGCGGCCGCCGCCGGCCGGGCGGTCGGGTACCGCTCAGACCGGCCCCGGGTCCGCTTCGACCAGTGCCGGGTGGCGGGGGTCGTCGACCCGGACGACCACGTCGGCGAACGTCGCCGGAGCGACCTCGTCGGTGTAGCGGGCGAACGCCGGCAGCGTCCACCGCTGCTCCGGGTCGGTGCGCCGGTCCAGGCCGGCCGGGGAGAGCGCCAGGTGCACGGTGACGTCGAACGGCAGGCCGCCACCGAGCAGCAGCGCCCCGCTGACGAGGACGACCCCCTGCTCGGGAAGGTCGACGTACGCGGCGCGGCTGGCGCGGTCGGCGGTGGCGTCCCACAGCGAGGGCAGCACCCGTCCCGAGCCGTCCGGGCCGGCCGGGTCGAGCACCTCACGGCGCAGCCCGGCCTCGTCGACCCAGCCCTCGTAGTACGCGTCCGGGTTGGTGCGACCCTGTTCGAGCCGCACCGACGCCGGGCGGAGGAAGGCCTCCGCTCGCACGTGCAGCACCGGACGGCCCCGGGCCCGCAGCGGGTCGACCAGGGCGCCGGCCAGGGCGTCGGGGTCGGCCGCGGGCGGACCGTCGACGGCCACCCGCAACCGGCCGGCGACCGTGGTGCCGGCGAGCCGGTCGGCCAGCTCGGTGACGAGACGCTCGGGAGAGATCGGACGGACGCGCACGCCGACCATCGTGCCCGGTCGGGCCGCCGGAGCACCGGTCGGGCAACTCCTGTGCCCCCGACCGTCGCTCAGCCACTGCGGTCGATGGTGACCCGGGCGTCGTCGGCGAGCCGGTAGCCGACGCCGTAGACGGTGGTGACCAGCGGGACGTCCACCCCGACCTTGCCGCGCAGCCGGCGGACGTGCACGTCCACCGTGCGCACCCCGGCGTGCTCGTAGCCCCAGACGGCGTTGAGCAGCTGGAGGCGCGTGAAGACCCGGCGCGGGTGGGCGACCAGGTGCAGCAGCAGATCGAACTCCAGGCGGGTCAGCGACAGCGGCTCACCGTCGCGCAGCACCGACCGGGACGAGGCGAGGATGTGCAGTGTGGGGATGGTCGGGGCGAGCTGGCGGCCCGGGGAGCGACCGGCGGGGACCGGCTCGGCCCGGCGCTCCGCCCCGCCGGAACCGGCGGCGGTGATGGTGCCCTCGCCCCGCTCCAGGAGCTCGCGAGCGGCCTCCAGCAGCCGGCGTGCCGGCGGTGTGAGCGCCTCCTCGTTGGCCAGCGGGATCGACAGGGTCACCGTGAGCACCGGCGCGGCGTTGTTGGCGGGACGGCGCTGTCCACCCGGGGGTCGACCGGGAACAGCGGGCTGGGACGTATGCCATCCGGCGCGCGACGATGCAGGGCTGACCGACATGGTCCTCCTTGGCTGGTCCGGGTATCTCCCCACGGCCCGGGACGCCGCTTCATCGATGCTTCCCGGCGCCCGAGCGGGGGTCAAGGGGCGGCTGCGTTGCATGAATGTGACAATTGACGAACGCATCGGAGCCGGATGCTCGCTCTGCGTACGAGGTCTGATGATTACAGCAGAGTCGCCGAGTTGACCCGATACGGGGGGTGCCCGCCCGGTTCACATTCGCCGGACACGCGCACGGAACGTGGTTGACGAGCGTGATTCATGCCGAGGTGGCGCACCTGGGTGCGCTCCCATGTGGACGCTCTGCGTACCGGAGGTGTGACAACCGCTACGGGCCGAGGCACCCCCGGTCGGCGCGCCTCGGCCCGGTTAGGTTTCCGAACGGTTCAGTAGCTGTGGGCGACGAGGACGTGGGCCTCGTCGGCGAGGCGGTACCCCACGCCGTGGACCGTGGTCACGATCGCCGTGTCGAGCTTCGCGCGCAGCCGGCGCACGTGGACGTCCACGGTCCGGACCACGGCGTGTTCGTAGCCCCAGACGGCCGCCAGCAGTTGCAGCCGGGTGAAGACCGTACGCGGCCGCTCGGCCAGGAACAGCAGCAGGTCGTACTCTATCCGGGTCAGGGGCACGACCCGGCCGCGGTGCCGGACCACCCGGCTGCCGGCGAGGATGGTCACCGCGTCGGGGTGGGCCTCCGCCCGCCGTGGCTCCGCGACGGGCGCTGGCACCCGCCCCTCGCCCGACTCGAGCCGCCCCTCGCCCGACTCGGCGAGTTCGCCGAGCAGATCCAGCAGTCGCACGACCCGGGGACTCAGCGGGCCGGCGGCGAGGTCGACGGTGACGGTGACGGTGGCCCGCGAGCGGGACCGGGGTGGACCGGTGCCGTCGGGACGGGCGGCCGGCGGGGTGCGGACGGGGAGTGCGACGACGGACATGATTCCTCCTGCGATGACGGGTGCCGCCACGATCGGTGGAGCGTGGCGTCAGCGCCGCGCCCGGCCGGCGGTCACCGGGGGTGCGACGGGGTGGGTGCGGAGCAACGAGGTGGGGCCGAGGGCGGGCAGGCCGGCGATCCGCCAGGCGGCGAAGCCGCCCACCACGTCGGTGGCGCGGTGGAGCCCGAGATCCTGCAGAGCGGCGGCGGCCAGCGACGAGGTGTAGCCCTCCTGGCAGAGGACGACGACCGGCAGGTCGTACGAGTCGGCCCGCGGCAGCCGGGCCGGGCACCGCGGGTCGAACCGCCACTCGAGCACGTTGCGCTCGACGGCGATCGCCCCGGGCACGGTGCCGTGCGCGGCCCGCTGGGCGGCCGGCCGGATGTCGACCAGCAGCGCACCCTGCCGGTGGGCCACATGCGCCTCCTCCGGATCCAGCCGTCGCAGCCGGGCCCGGGCGTCGGCCAGGATCTCGTCGATCCCCCGGGATCCGGGCGGTGGGGGCGGACATGCGGCGGAGGAGTGGGTGTGCGGCATCTCAATCCTTCCGGGTCTGGAGTAGATCACCACGCGACCCCGGCCTCGGCCACCTCGGCGACGCGCAGGCGGCCGTCGGCGAGCAGGTAGCGGGTCATGCGGCGCAGGGCGGGCCGGTAGACGTGGACGCTGACCGCCGGCTCGGGGTCGCGGTTGGTCACCTGGTGAACGTGGCGGGGGCCGAAGCGGCGCGCGGTGCCGGCGGGAAGGCGGTGCGGGCGCAGCCGGCCCCCGGCCACCGTCTCCTCGGTCAGCGCCCCGGCGACGACCACGAACGCGCCGGAGCAGCCGCCATGGTCGTGCAGGTCGGTGCCCTGCCCGGGGAGCCAGCTCAGCCCCCACACCTCGTGGTCGTCGTCCCCGGCGAGCCGGGCGTACCACCGCTCGTCGGCGTCGAAGCGCAGCGGCACCGGCCAGGAGTCGAGGTCGGCGGCCCAGCGCCGGGCGACGGCGGACAGGTCGGTCAGGCGTGTGCTCATCACGGTTCCCCACGTATCGGGCGGCAGGTCCGGGGCCGAGCTTAGCCTGTAAATCCTATCGGTTTAGTAGGTAGTTCCGAAGTCTGGGACAGCGCTCCGGCCCGCGCACGGCGGCGCGCCACACCGGCCTGGGCTGACCGCCTCGCCGTAGCCTCACGAGCGCGGCCGGCGGAGCCCCGCAGCGGCCGGCCGTCGTGGTCGGCGGGAACGAGCGGCCGGCGCCGCCCGGGACTAGCCTGAGCCGGTGACTGAGGAACTGGACGCCGAGACCTTGGCGTTCGCGCACCGGATGTTCGACCTGGCGCGCGAGGGCGCCACCGACGAACTCACCGGGTACGTCGACGCGGGGCTGCCGGTCGACCTGACCAACGACAAGGGCGACATGCTGCTGATCCTGGCCGCGTACCACGCCCACCCGGACACCGTCGCCGCACTGCTGCGCCGAGGCGCGGACCACTTCCACACCAACGACCGGGGGCAGACCGCGCTCGCCGCGGCGGCGTTCCGCCGGAGCACGGGCACGGTCCGGGCGCTGCTCGACGCCGGCGCCGACCCCGACCACGGCAGTCCATCGGCGGTGGAAACCGCCCGCTTCTTCGACCTGCCCGACATGCTCGCCCTGCTCGGCGCGCGCCCGGCCGGCTGACGTTCCGCGGCGGGGTCACCCGTCGGGCCGGCACGTGCCCGGCTCGCCCGGTATACAGGGGCGGTGGAGGATCCACTGCCCGAACAGATGCGCGCCGCCGGCACGGCGCTGCTCGCCGCCCTGGACGGGCCCACCCGGGCCGGCGCGGCGTACCGGTTCGACGACGTCGCGGCGCGGCGCTGGCTGGAGTACCGGCCGCGACCCCGTCCCGGTGTGTGTCTCGCCGACCTCGACCGCACCGCCCGCAAGGCCGCCCACCGGCTGCTGGCGACCGCGTTGAGCCCGCCGGCGTACGCGCAGGCGATGGCGATCATCGCGCTGGAGGAGGTGCTCGACCGGGCCGAGGGGTGGCGGCGCGGCCGGCACAGCGACGACTACTGGGTGGCCGTCTTCGGCGACCCGGCCCGCGACGACGCGTGGGCGTGGCGGGTCGAGGGACACCACCTGTCGGTCAGCATGACCGTGGTGGACGACCAGGTCTCCCCCGCGCCCGTCTTCTTCGGCGCGAATCCGGCCGCCGTGCGGTGGGCCGGCCGCCCGGTGTCGCGCCCGCTCGGGCCGGAGGAGGACCTCGCCCGGGCGCTCCTCGACGCGATCGGCCCCGCCGGCCGGGCCGCGGCGATCGTCGCCGACGAGGCGCCGGCCGACATCGTCAGCGCCACCCGGCCCCGGGTCGACGCCCCGGTCGAGCCGCTCGGCGTGCCGGCCGACCGGCTCGGACCCACCGGCCGGGCCCTGCTGGACCAGCTCGTCGCCCTCTACCTGGACCGGCTCCCGCCGGAGCTGGCGAACCGGGAGGCGCTCCGCCTCGCCGGGTCACCGCTGCACTTCGCCTGGGCCGGGCCCACCCGTCCGGGGCAGCGCCACTACTACCGGGTGCAGGGCGACGACCTGCTGATCGAGTACGACAACACCACCGACGACGGCAACCACGCCCACACCGTGCTCCGCCGCCCGGCGAGCGACTTCGGCGAGGACGTCCTGGCTGCCCACCACGACGAGGCCCACTGACTCCCGTCAGGCCGGCCGGCTCGCCTCGATGAGGAAGCGGCGGGCGTGGGCCACGAACCGACCC
The DNA here is from genome assembly GCF_052068455.1 of Micromonospora sp. H33. Classification (NCBI taxonomy): domain Bacteria; kingdom Bacillati; phylum Actinomycetota; class Actinomycetes; order Micromonosporales; family Micromonosporaceae; genus Micromonospora; species Micromonospora sp. H33. The sequence continues at coordinate 46,571 of NZ_JBQHDE010000011.1, forward strand.
TCGGCCTCGATCCGCCGGTGCAGCCGGGCCAGCGCGGGCCGGTGCCGCTCGACGTCGAACCCGGGCACGATCCAGACCACCTTGCGCAGGAACCAGACCACCGCGGCGACGTCGTGGAACACCGTCCGCAGGGTGGCCTCCCGCAGATCCACCACGGTCAGGCCGGCGGCGGTCGCGGCGGCCACCGCCTGCTCCGGGTGACGGTCCGCGGCAGGAGGCAGCGGGCCGAGGAACGCCTCGCTCAGCTCGCCTACGCTGCCGGGCCCCACCTGCTGGGACAGGAACGTCCCGCCGGGCCGCAGCACCCGGGCGGTCTCCGCCCAGTCGGTCCGGACCGGATGCCGGCTCACCACCAGGTCGAAGGAGGCGTCCGCGAACGGCAGCGGCGTGTCCGGCGTCACCGCCACCACGGTGGCGCCGACCCGGCGCAGCGTCCGGGCGGCGACCGGCACGTTCGGCGGCCACCCCTCGGTGGCGACCAGCAGGCGCGGCGGCGACGGGACCTCCGCCAGCACCTCTCCCCCGCCGGTGTCCACGTCCAGCGCGGCGTCCGCGACCGCCATCCGGGCGGCGACGAGGCGGGCGTATCCCCAGGGTGGCCGCTCCTCCGTCGCCCGTCCGGCGAGCCAGTCGAACGCCCAGCCGTCCACCGGAGCCGCCGCCCCCTCCGCGATCAGCTCGTCGAACCGTCCGTCCGTCGCCATCCGGGCAGCCTGCCCGGCCCGACCCGGGCCCGGCAACGGGAATTCACGGGCGCGGGCGGGCGATCTCCACGGTCTGGCCGGCGACGCCGGTCAGGGCGTCGAAGGTCGTGGCCTCGCGACGGCCGGCGTCGAACCGGCGCATCAGGCGGGCCCCCAGGGCGACGCCGTACCCGCCCACGGCGAGGGCGACCATCTCGGTGAGGAGCAGTACGACACCGGCGCCCCGCTGCGGGGCGTCCGCCCGGATCAGGCAGGCGATCAGGAACAGGCCGGCCATCGCGGCGTTGACCAGGTTGAACGTCACGGCCGTCCGCCGTGTCCCCCCGCCCGGCACGTCCCACAGATCGATCATGCCGGCGACGGTGGCCAGCGCGGCGGCGACGAGCGCGGCCACGGCCGTCGAGTACCCCACCTCGCCGAGGAACGCCGGTCCGCCGATCACGTCGGTCAGGTCGAACACCGCCGCGCTCACGAAGAGCCCGAACGGGAACGTCACCAGCATCGGTTGGATCGGGTGGCCCTGCACCCGCAGCCGGCTCTGCATCGCTTCTCCCCAGGTCGCGTCACCAGTCAAGGGTGCTACCCGGGCGCACACGGGGCGAAACGACGCGGTCAGCCGTCCCGGGGCCGGGAGACGGTGCTCACCAGTCGCTCGGCGACCTCGCGCAGCGGGATGGCGAGCGAGGTGGCGGCACTGCGCAACACCTCCAGGGCCTCCTCGGCCCGGCAGCCGCGCTGGGTCATGATGACGCCCACCGCCTGGCCGACCACCCCGTCGCCGAGCAGGGTGGCGTCGAGCCGGCCGGCCTCGGCGGCCGCTCGGGCCCGGTCCCGTACGGCGGCGAGCAGCAGCCCGGCGTGCTCGGCGAGCAGCATGGCGGTGAGCTGGTGCCGGGGGGTGAGCGCGCCGGTGGCGCCGGCGTAGAGGTTGAGCGAGCCGATCACCTGCTCGTCCACGTCGACCGGGGCGGAGATCACCCCGCGTACCCCGAACTCGCGGGCCCGCGGCGTCCAGTCCGGCCAGCGCGACTCGCGTCCCAGGCGCTCGGCGACCACCATCTCCCGCCGCCGGATCGCCTCCATGGCCGGCGAGTCCGGGCCGTGCCGCAGGTCGTCCAGACCGGCGAACCTCCCGTCGGACGCCGCCCCGCCGGCCGGCTCCCCGGCCCGCAGGGCGGTGAACCCGCACCAGCTGACTCCGGCCACCGCGTCGCGGGCGATCCGCACCAGGGCGGCCAACGCCTCGTCGAAGTCGTCGACGCCGATCAGCCCGGCGGTCAGCTCCCGCAGCAGGGCCGCGGTCTCCAGTACGCCGAGCGTCTCCGCGACCGGCTCCCGCATCTCCAGGTTCACCGGTCTCCCGCCCCCGCCGCGTCCGCGCGCGACACCGCGCGCCCCACCGGGGCCGCTTCCTGTTTCATTTTCTGATCTCTCCCGACTCTCCGGACCCGGGCTACTACCCGCGCAAACAGGGGTCGAAACGGCGCAAAAGGGGGCCCTTCCGGTGCCAGACGGTACCGGAAGGCCCCCGTAGCGTCAGCGGGAGGCGGAGCTGAGCCGGCGGCCCACCGAAGCGATGAGCCGGTCGAGCTCCGAGCCGAACGGGTTGTCGTGGACCAGGTACGTCCACGTGGCGCTCGGCCGGACCAGCTTGGCCTCGTCGGGCTCCCAGGTCTCGTCGAACTCGGTCTCGGTGAAGGTCTCGATGGTGCGCCGTTCGATCTCCGGGACCAGGTTGTTGAACGCGGGCACGGCGGCGCGGTGGAACTCGTCGAGCGGGTCCAGCCGGCCCAGCGCCCGCAGGTGCACGCCCTCGCGGACCTCGGACAGCTCGGCGAGGTGCTCGGCCCAGAGCCGGTCGAGGTGGAAGAGGGCGATCGACCGGGCGACCCGGGCGAGCAGGTCCTCGTCCATCTCGCCGGCCTTGTCCGGCATCTTGTCCAGCAGCATCAGCGCGGCGACGTCGGTGGTCAGCAGTCGCTCGCGGCGCTCGGCGAGGGCCTTGCGCTGCTGCTCGATCACCACGCTGTAGCGCCACGTGTTGCGGTGGATCTCGTGGTTGACACCCTCGGCGACCCGCTGGGCGTGCTCGACGGCGTAGTCGACCTGCGGGTCGGTGACCAGGCCGTCGGCGTTCATCCGGGGCGACGCCGGCACGATGTCGCCGGCGTGCCGGACGACCAGGTCGTCCTCCAGGCTGACGAAGAAGACCGACCCGCCCGGGTCGCCCTGCCGACCGGCCCGACCGCGCAGCTGGTCGTCGACGCGGCGGCTGTCGTGCCGGCCGCTGCCGATCACGTACAGGCCGCCGAGCTCGGCGACCCGGTCCCGGTCGGCCTGGTCGCTGCCGCCGAGGCGGATGTCGACACCCCGGCCGGCCATCTGGGTGGAGACGGTCACCGCGCCGTACGCGCCGGCCTCGGCGATGATCGCCGCCTCCTCGTCGTCGTTCTTGGCGTTGAGGACGACACACGGCACGCCGGCGGCGTTCAGGCCGGCGGCCAGCCCCTCGGACTCCTTGACGTCGAGGGTGCCGACCAGCACCGGCCGCCCGCGCTCGTGGTTGCGCCGGATCTCGTCGATCAGCGCCTCCTCCTTCTCGGCGCGGGTCGCGTAGATCCGGTCCGTCTCGTCCTCGCGGATGCACGGCGTGTTCGGCGGGATCACCGCCACCTCGAGGCCGAAGAACTCCCGGAGCTGGTCACCGACCAGCACGGCGGTGGCGGTCATGCCGCAGACCGTCGGGTAGAGGCCGATGTACGCCTGGACGGCGATCGTGCCGAGCACCTCGCCCTCGGCGGTGGCGTCGAGGCCCTCCTTGGCCTCCACGGCCGCCTGGAGGCCGTCGGGCCAGCGGCGCCGCTGGGCGACCCGGCCGCGCATCTCGTCGATCAGCTCGACCGTGCCCTCGCGGACGATGTAGTCCACGTCGCGGTGCAGCAGGGCGTGGGCGTGCAGCGCCACGTTGACCGCCGAGAGCTGGGCGACGTTCTCCTCGTCGTACAGGTCGATGCCGAGCTTGGCCTCGACGGCGGCGAGGCCGGCGGCGGTGAAGGCGACGCTGCGGCCGTCCTCGGCGACGGTGTAGTGCTTGCCCTTGCGCAGGCCGCGCACCAGCGCGGCGGCGGTGTGCACCGGGTCCTGCTCGCCGGGGACCCCACCGGCGAGCACCATCGGCACCCGCGCCTCGTCGATGAGGATCGAGTCGGCCTCGTCGACGATCGCGGTGCGCAGCGCGGGCTGCACCCGGTCGTCGATGTCGGTGACGAGCTGGTCGCGCAGGTAGTCGAAGCCGGCCTCGCTGACCGAGACGTACGTGACGTCGCAGGCGTACGCGTCGCGCCGCTCCTGCGGCGTGGACGCCTCGTTGACCCAGCCGACGGTGAGGCCGAGCAGGGTGTAGACGGGCTCCATCCACTGGGCGTCGCGGCGGGCCAGGTAGTCGTTGACGGTGAGCACGTGGACCGGGCCGTTGCCCACGCGGACGTGCCCGTACGCGGCGATCACGGCGGTCAGGGTCTTGCCCTCACCGGTCGCCATCTCGGCGACCTTGCCGGACAGCAGCGCCATCGCGCCGAGCAGCTGCACGTCGTACGGCCGCTGGTCGAGCCCCCGGCGGGCGGCCTCCCGGCCGATCGCGCAGATCTCCGCGTAGCCCTCGGCCTTGCCGGCGGCCTCGGTCAGCTCGGCGTCGTCGAGCGCCCGCAGCTCCTCCTCGCGCGCCTCGATGGCGGGCAGCAGCTTCTCCAGCGGGCCCAGGTCGACCGTCGTCCCGGGGCGCTGGAGGAACCGGCGGAACCTGGTCTTCAACCGTTGCGACACACCCATGAGCGGCAACGGTACGCGACCGTACCGATCTCCCGCGTCCCGCCCGCCCGCGCCCCGAACCCCCCGATCCCCGCGATCTTGCACTTCCTGCCCCGACAAATGCCGCATTCTTCCCAAAGCGAGGGCCGAAAGTGCAAGATCGCGGGACGGGGGCGGGGGGACCCGGTCAGCAGGCGAACACGACCTGCAACTCCTGGCGGCGGCGCTCGGCGAGGTCGAGGAGCAGTGCCGGCGCCTCCTCGAACGGCACCACCGCCGAGACCAGGTGCTTGCGGATCTCCTCGCCATACGCGCGGAGCAGGTCGATCGTCTCGGCGCTCAGCCGCTCCCGGTCCCAGGTTGGGGGGAGCCCCCGGGGCACCCGGCCGATCTGGGCGCAGCGCAGCGACAGCCCGTTGTGGTGGAACTCCTCGCCGAGCCGGACCGCGTCGGCGCCGGCCTGGTAGAACGCCAGGTCGATGACCGTGCCCTGCGGGCGCAGCAGGCGCAGCGCCAACTGCAACGCCCAGGCCTGGCCGCGGCACTGGAACACCACGTCGGCGCCCCGGTCCCCGGCGGTGTGCGCCCACCGGGTCTTCAGCACCACCGCCGGGTCGTCCGCCTCGGGGTCGAGGGTCTCCAGCCCCAGTGCCTCGGCGACCGCCCGGCGCTGCGGCGTCGGGTCGAGCACCACCACCGACCCGGCGCCGTGCCGCTTGGCGAACAGGGCCGTGAGCAGCGCCACCACGCCGCTGCCGACCACCGCGACACGCCGGCCGCGCACCCCGTCGGCGAGCGAGCGCACGTCGGTGCCGTGCAGGTCGGCGGCGGCGTGCAGAATGCCGTTGGCGCAGATCGGCCCCATGTGCGCGACGTACACGCCGAGCAGCGGGTCGAGGTCGTCGGGCAGCGGGACGAACCGCTCCTTGACCGGGTCGGCGACGTAACCGGTGCGGTGCCCGTACGTCATGGCGCCCACCGTGCCCACGGCGATGGCCGGGGTGGCGCTCTCCACCACCCGCCCGACCTGCATGTAGCCGAGCCGGGTCACCGGGTACGGAGTGCTCGCGTCCCCGGGCTGGAACAGGCCGAGGTCGGCGTTCCAGGTGACGTTCAGGTACGGGTTGGTGCCCTTGACGAAGCTCAGCTCGGTGCCGGCGGATACACCGCTGTAGAGCGTCTCCACCCGGAAGGTGCCCTCCGCCAGGGGGGCGCGGTCCTGCTCGACCAGCTCCACCTGCCCGGGGGCGGTGACGGCCACGATCCGGTCACGCATCGACGGTCACCCCCGTCGCGAAGGTCGGCGCGGTGGCCGGGGCGGTCAGGTGCACGGTCCGGCCGGCGCGCGCGGAGTCGGCCACCGCGACCGCGAGCCGCTGGGTGCCGAGCGCCTCGGCGTACGGCACGCGCACGTCGTCACCGACGCCCCGCACGGCGTCGACGAACGCCCGGTCCACGGCCACCCGGGCGGCGTCCGGGTCGGCGGCGAACGACCGCTCACCGTCCGCGTCGCGGACCACCAGACCGTCCTCGGTCAGCGCCAGGGCGAGCCCGTCGGCGAGGATCTCCAGGCCGGCCCGGTGCTTCCAGCCGAGCACGCAGGCGGCGGTGAGGGTGCCGACGGCGCCGGAGGCGAACCGCAGCGCGGCGGTGGTCACCGAGTCGATGTCGGCGCCGTCGACCGGCGGCGGCGTCCCGTTCCCATACGCGGTCACCTCGGTGACCTCGCCGACCAGGACGCGGATCAGGTCCAGCACGTGCGCGGCCTGCTCGACCACCGGCCCGCCGGAGTGGTCGCGCCGCGACCACCACGCCACCGGGGGCACCTTGTCCAGCCAGGACCCGGCGACCATCCGCACCGGACGGTCGGCCAGCAGGTCGCGGGCTTGCTCGACGGTCGGCAGGTACCGCCAGTGGTGCCCGACGCCGGTGAGCAGACCCCGCGCGGCGACGAGGGCGGCGATCCGCTCGGCGGTGCCGAGGTCCACCGCGACCGGCTTCTCCACGAACATCGGCACGCCGGCCGTGATCACCGCCTCCTCCGCCGGTCCGTGGGCGAACGGCGGGACGCAGACGTACACCGCGTCCGGGCCGGCGGCCAGCAGGTCCTCGACGCCGGCGAAGGTCGGGACGCCGTACGTGCCGGCCAGCGCGGCGGCGGCCTCGGGCACCACGTCGGTCACGCCGAGCAGCTCGGCGTCGTCGAACCCGCTCAACACCCGGGCGTGGCGCTGGGCCACCCCGCCGGCCCCGATCATTCCCACCCGGCACGTGCGCATCTCATCACGCCTCTCCATGACGTTTCAGTGTTCCGCGCCAGCTCTCCCCCCGTGTGGTCGCAATCAAACGTTCATCCACCCGGAACGCGCCGTCACGAATTTTGTGATCACCCTGTTAGGCATGATCCGGTTAGCGCGAGCAAGGTAGTGGGAAAACCAGGGTCTGGTTCTTCCGCCACGATCAGGGGGTGCCTGTGCGGAATACGGAAACGATCGTCTCACCGGTTGTGGAGGCCTGGGCCACCTACCGGACGACGTCGGCCGCCGACTGGCCGGCGCGGCGCCTGCTGCGCGCCAAGGGGGACAGCCGGGTCAGCGTGGTGCTGCCCGCCCGCAACGAGGAGGCCACCGTCGGCGCGATCGTGTCGACGATCCGGGAGCACCTGATGGACCGGGTGGCCCTGGTCGACGAGCTGATCGTGGTCGACTCCCGGTCCACCGACCGGACGGCCCAGGTTGCCCGGGCCGCCGGTGCCGAGGTCGTCAGCCAGGACGCGATGACCCGCGGTCTGCCGCGGCTCACCGGCAAGGGCGACGCGCTGTGGGCCGGGCTGGCCGCCGCCGAGGGTGACGTGGTCGCGTTCGTCGACGCCGACCTGCGGGAGTTCCGTCCGCACTTCGTGACCGGGCTGATCGGCCCGCTGCTCACCGACCCGTCCGTCGATTTCGTCAAGGGCTTCTACCACCGCCCCCTGGTCGGTACGACCGGCGTGGAGCCCGACGGTGGGGGCCGGGTCACCGAGCTGATGGCCCGCCCGCTGCTGAACCTGTTCTGGCCGGAGCTGGCCGGGTTCGTGCAGCCTCTCGCCGGCGAGTACGCCGGGCGCCGTGACGTGCTGGAGCGGGTGCCGTTCGTCTCCGGGTACGGGGTCGAGACGGCCATGCTCATCGACCTGCTCGACCTGGTGGGCCTGGACGCGCTCGCCCAGGTCGACCTCGGTGAACGCAAGCACCGGCACCAGGACACGGCGGCCCTGGGCCGGATGTCCGCGCAGATCATGCTCACCGCCTGGTCCCGGCTCCAGCGCCGCGGCTGGGCGGCCCCCGGCGCGTTCCCCGCGGAGCTGCTCACCCAGTTCCGGCGCGGCGGGTCGGAGGCCCTGCCGAACCTGGACCGGGAGATCGTGGTCACCGACGTCTCCATCGAGGAACGTCCGCCCCTGGCCGAGCTGCGGCACCGGGTCCCCCGGCGCCGGATGGCCGCGGCGTGAGGGCCCAGGCGCACCGCCCGGTCGGTGGTGAAGCGCGGGGCACCCACAACCCCGCCGAGGGAAGGGACCGCGCACGATGAGCCTCACCGTCCTGATGAACGCCGGCCCCTGGCTGTCCGTGCCCCCGCCCGGCTACGGCGGCATCGAGAACATCATCGCGACCCTGGTGCCGGAGCTGCGGCGGCTCGGTGTCCGGGTCGTGCTCGCCTCGGTCGGCACCAGCACCCTCCCGGTCGACGAGATGTTCTCCGTCTTCCCGGACGGGCAGTTCCACGCGCTGCAACGTCCGTACAACCAGGTCTGCGGGATCTCGCAGGCGCACCTCAACGGCGTCGTACGCGAGCTGCACAGCCGCGACGACATCGACGTCGTGCACGACCACGTGGAGGCGGTCGGGCTGGCCACGCTCACCGCGATGGGGCCGGACGCCCCACCGGCGCTGCACACCCTCCACTGGGACCTGGCCAAGCATCCCGAGCTGTACGGCAACCTCGACGGCGGGGACCGGGTCCGGGTCAACGGGGTGTCCGCCTCGCAGCTGGCCCGGGCGCCGCACGCGTTGCAGCAGCACTCGGTCGGGCACGTGCACCTGTCCACTCCGCTCGCGGTCGACGCGGACCGCCGCCCTGCCGCGCCGAAGGGCGACTACGCGGTCATCCTGGGCCGGATCAACCCGGGCAAGGGGCAGGACCTGGGCGTCCGGGTGGCGCAGCGGGTGGGTGTCCCGCTGGTGCTCGCCGGGCCGGTCGGGCCGTACCACCGGCCGGAGGACCTGGCCGCGGCCGGCGAGGAGGCCCGACAGAACCCGGACGTGCGGTTCTTCCTCGAGAAGGTGGCCCCGCACGTCGACGGCGACCTGGTCCGCTGGGTCGGGACGGTGGCGGGGCAGGAGCGCGACGACCTGGTGGCCGGCGCCCGTGCCGCGCTCTTCCCGCTGCGCTGGGAGGAGCCGGGGGGTACGGCGGTGGTCGAGTCCCTCGCCCTCGGCACGCCGGTGGTGTCGACCGCCCGGGGCTGCCTGCCCGAGCTGATCGACCACGGCCGCACCGGGCTGCTCACCACGGACGAGGAGGAGCTGGGGGACCTGCTTCTCGCGGCGAGCCTGCTCGACGAGGGCGAGTGCCGCCGGGAGGCCGCCGCCCGGTTCACGCCGGCGGTGATGGCGCAGCGGTACGTGGCCCTGTACGAGCACGTCCGCCAGCTCGCCACCGCGCCCCGACTGCAGCTCGCCTGACCCGTCACATCCGGCCGTCCCCGCGTTCGGGGGCGGCCGGGTGCGTTTCGGCCCCGCCGTGACGGGTACGGCCCACCGGTGACGGTTCCGCCCGCCCACGCGCGCGCCCGGCGCAATCCGGCGGAGGGCCAGCCGCCGGTACGCCGGGCCGCCTTCGCCGTCGCCGTGGTCTTCCTGGTCGTCGGCCTGCTCGGCTTCGTACCCGGGATCACCGAGGACTTCGCCGACCTCCGGGTCGCGGGCCACCAGTCGGGGTCCCGGCTGCTCGGCGTCTTCAAGGTCTCCGTCCTGCACAACCTCGTCCACCTGTTCTTCGGCGTGGCCGGGCTGGTCCTGGCCCGGTCGGTCCCGGCCGCCCGGGTGTACCTGGTCGGCGGCGGCGCGGTCTACGTGGTGCTGTGGCTCTACGGAATAGCGGTGGACCACCGCAGCGCGGCGAACTTCCTCCCGGTGAACGACGCCGACTGCTGGCTGCACCTCGCTCTCGGCGCCGGGATGGTGGCGTTGGGCACGCTGACCGCGCGCCGCGTCGGCCGGTGAGTCGGTGGCCGGGTGACGGTCGCCTCGGCCCGGTTTCACCCTGCTCGACGCCGGGTAGTTCGCAGGTTCCGACGACATGAGAGGCGAGGGTCGCCATGCCGAGCCGGATCACGTGCGAGGTGCGCGACTGGGCGCCGGTGACGGTGGTGCGGCTGCACGGCGGTCTCGACCTGGACAGCATGCGCGCGGTGCGCAAGGTGCTCGAGCGGTGCCTGTCCACGGAGCCCGAAGCCCTGGTGGTCGATCTGGCCGACGTCACCGTCCGCGACCGGTTGGCCCTGTCGGTCTTCGCCGCCACCGCCCGCCGCGCGGCCGACTGGCCGGCGGTCCCGGTGATCCTCTGCGCTCCGCCGGCCGAGGCGGCGACGTGGCTGGCCGAGTCGAGCCTCGCCCGGCTGTTGCCGGTACGGCGGGACTGCGCCGAGGCGACCCAGGCCGCGCGTACGGCGGCGGGGCCTCGGCTGCGTGCCCGGCTGGAGCCGGTGGCGGAGGCCTGCCGGCGGGCCCGCGAGCTGGTCGGTGACGCCTGCGCCCGGTGGAACGTGCCGGAGGCGGCCGGGCCGGCGTCACTGGTGCTCAGCGAACTCGTGGGCAACGTGGTCCGGCACGCGCACACCCCGATGCAGGTGACGTTGACCCTGCGCCGCCCGTACCTGCACGTGGCGGTGCAGGACGGCAGCCGGGCCCGGGCCCGCGCCGGGCGGCCGGACGCCCGGGACGAGGGCGGGCGGGGCCTGCTGCTGGTCCGCGAGCTGGCCCAGCGCTGGGGTTGTGTGCCGGCCGGCGGTGGCAAGGTCGTCTGGGCGACCGTGGCCGCCGATTGACCGAAATTACCGCTCCAGGCTGAATTGTCGCTGTCGCCTGGTTTCATGGGCAGAGGCGCGGGTAGCGACGCCCGTTCCATCTGTCGTCAGGGCGGGGTGATATTTCGATGGCCAAGCGGGTCACCACCGAACCACGGGACCGGGGACCGGCGGTCCTGGCGCCGGCGCGCTTCGGGGGCTTCCCCGGCCCACTCCGGTCGACACTGCCCGGCAGCAAGCTGACCCGGTGGCTGGCCACCACCGACCACAAGCAGATCGGCCTGCTCTACCTGCTGACCTCGTTCGGATTCTTCCTGGTCGCCGGGCTGCAGGCGATGCTGATGCGCGCGGAACTGGCCCGGCCCGGCCTGCAGTTCCTCTCCTCCGAGCAGTACAACCAGTTGTTCACCTCGCACGGCGCGGTGATGCTGCTGCTGTTCGCGACCCCGGCCGCGTTCGGGTTCGCCAACTACATCGTGCCGATCCAGATCGGCGCGCCGGACGTGTCGTTCCCCCGGCTGAACGCGCTCGCCTACTGGCTCTACCTGTTCGGCGGGCTCATGGTCATCGCCGGCTTCGCCACGCCGCAGGGCTCGGCGGACTTCGGGTGGACCGCGTACACGCCGTTGAGTTCGGTGGAGCACTCCCCCGGGGTCGGGGCGAACATGTGGGTGATCGGCCTCGTCATCTCCGGCCTGGGCACCATCCTCGGCGCGGTCAACCTGATCACGACGGTCCTGACCCTGCGCGCACCCGGGATGACCATGTTCCGGATGCCGATCTTCACCTGGAACATGCTCTTCACCAGCGTGCTGGTCATCCTCGTCTTCCCGCTGCTCGCCGCCGCGCTGCTGGCCCTGTCGGCGGACCGGCTGCTCAACGCCCACGTGTACGACCCGGGGACCGGCGGGCCGCTGATCTGGCAGCACCTGTTCTGGTTCTTCGGCCACCCCGAGGTCTACATCATCGCGCTGCCGTTCTTCGGCATCATCACCGAGATCGTTCCGGTCTTCGCCCGCAAGCCGATCTTCGGATACACCGGTCTGGTGTTCGCCACCATCGCGATCACCATCCTGTCGATGGCGGTCTGGGCGCACCACATGTTCGCCGTCGGCCCGGTGCTGCTGCCGTTCTTCAGCATCACGAGCTACCTGATCGCCGTGCCGACCGGGGTGAAGTTCTTCAACTGGATCGGGACGATGTGGAAGGGGCAGATCACCTTCGAGACGCCGATGCTGTTCGCCATCGGCTTCCTGGTGACCTTCCTGTTCGGCGGGCTCACCGGGGTGCTGCTGGCCAGCCCACCGGCCGACTTCCACACCACCGACACGTACTTCGTCGTCGGGCACTTCCACTACGTCCTCTTCGGCACCGTGGTGTTCGCGCTCTTCGGCGGGTTCTACTTCTGGTGGCCGAAGATGACCGGCCGGCTGCTCGACGACCGGCTCGGCAAGGCCCACTTCTGGACGATGTTCCTCGGTTTCCACGGCACCTTCCTGGTGCAGCACTGGGTGGGCAACGAGGGCTTTCCCCGGCGGTACGCGGACTACCTGCCCACCGACGGGTTCACCGCGCTGAACACCTTCTCCAGCATCTCCGCGTTCGTGCTCGGCGCGTCCACGCTGTTCTTCATGTGGAACGCCTGGAAGTCCTGGCGGTACGGGGCGATGGTCAACGTGGACGACCCGTGGGGCTTCGGCAACTCGCTCGAATGGGCCACCACCTGCCCGCCGCCGCTGCGCAACTTCGACCGCATGCCCCGCATCCGGTCCGAGCGGCCGGCCTTCGACGCCAAGTACGGCCCGCTCGTCGCCGACCTGGGCCGCGACCTGCCGCAGCGCACCGTCAAGCCGCCGCAGACGTTCGGCGACGAACTGCACCGGGAGAAGCACGTGCCGGAGTCGCCGAGCGCCGAAGGGGCGACCGGCGCGCGCGAGGCGGTCGCGTACCACCCGGCCCCGCAGTCCGGCGCCCGGCCGGTCGAGGTGCCGGAGCCGGATCAGGTGCGCCGCCCCAGCTTCGAGGACACCGACGAGCCCGAGGAGACCATCTTCGGCCCCCAGCACGAGGCGGAGAAGAACGACCGCTGGCGCCACCCGCGGGGCCGCGGCGACACGACGGGGAACTGACCGTACGAGGTGGGGCCGGCGCGCTGCGCCGGCCCCACCTGCTAGTCCCTGGTCGGGGGGAGGCCGGCGGCGGCGAGCGACCGGCGGACGGCGGGCTGCACCCGGGTCAGCCGCAGCGGTACGCCGGTGCGGGCGGCCGCCTCCCGGCCGGCCATCAGCGCGGCGATCCCGCCGGCGTCGAAGCCGCCCGCGCCGACCAGGTCGACGACCACCTCGGCGGGCTGTCCGGTCACCGCCTCCAGCATGGCCCGACGCAACTGGTCGGCGCCTTCGCGGTCCACCTCGCCGCCGACCTCGACCACCACCCGGTCACCGTTCTGCTTCACCGAGATCCTCGTCTTCGCCGTGTCGGCCTCGGCGGCGCCGTTCTGCCACGGCGGCGCTGCGTCGGCGAGCATCGCCTGCCGCAGCCAGGTCAGCGCCCGGGACAGCAGCCGGGAGACGTGCATCTGCGAGATGCCGAACCGGGCCGCGATCTCGGCCTGGGTCTGGTTGCCGTAGAAGCGCATGGCGAGGATCCGCCGCTCGCGCCACGGCAGCCGGTGCAGCAGGCCGCTCACGGTCACCCGGTCGTCCACGGACTCCAGGGCATTGTCGGACTCCCCCACCAGGTCGCCGAACTCGGCGGAGCTCTCCCCGCCCACCGGGGCGTTCAGCGACGCGGGGCTGTACCCGGCCGCCGACTCCAGCGCGGCGAGGATCTCCTCCTCCGGCGTCTCCAGCCGCGCGGCCAGCTCGGCCACGGTCGGAGCGCGGGACAGCTCGCTGGTCAGCGCCGCCGTCGCCTGCCCCACCTCGAGGATCAGGTCGCGCAGGCGCCGGGGCACGTGCACGCCCCAGGTGCGGTCCCGGAAGTGGCGTTTGATCTCGCCGACGATGGTGATCGCCGCGTACGCGGTGAACGATCCCCGTTCCGGGTCGTACCGGTCCACCGCGTTGACCAGCCCCAGTCGGGCCACCTGCTCCAGGTCCTCCAGCGGCTCACCACGCCCCCGGTACCGGCGCGCCAGCCGTCCGGCGAACGGCAGCGCGAAGCGGACCAGGTCGTCGCGTGCCTCCTGCCGCCGTTCCGGCGGCAGTCCCTCGATCCGTGCCGCGTACGCCAGGGCCGCCGCGTCGAGGTCCTCGAGACCCCGTTCGGTGGGTGGCGGTGTACCTGTGGTGGTCTGTCCGAACATCCGCGCCTCCCTCAGGAAGGTCCCCCGCCCGGATTTGGGAAACCGGTCGTGCGCGTGGTGGCACCACGCACCGGGCCGGAAGTGGGTTACGTGACTGGGACGCCAGCGGGCGACGGCCGCGCTGCACGGCGGATCAGGCCGTCGCAGCCAGCGGTGTTCCCGCTCCGTAGGTACTCAATCACGGGACCCCGGGTTCGCGAGGATGTTTCGGCGTGCCGGTCTCAACAGACCACAAGCCCCTGGTGGGCGCCGCTTTCGCGGAGCGCTTCCAGGGCCGCGCCGACGCTCATCGCCGGCGGTGTCGGCAGGTCGTACGGCTGTGCCCGCAGCACCTCGGTGGCCCGGCGGGTGGGCACCGAGGTCACCGGGTACCCCCGGGCCGTCGTGCGGTCCAGGGCGCGCCGGCGGCGGCCGAAGGCGGCCACGGCCAGCCACTGCGGCAGCCCGGCCAGCGCCGGCGACCGAAGTCCCGGAGGCTCGGGCAGGACGTCCACCGAGCTGAACGGCTCGCTGCCGGCGAGCCACCACTCCACCCCCTCCACACTGCGCCGGGTGGCGTTCTCGCACCAGTAGGGCACCATCCCCGCGCGGATCACCTGCCACGGGTCGAGCAGCCGGCCGCACTCGACGACCAGGCGGTCACCGGTCTTGCCGGCGGCGCGCAGCCAGCGCCGGTACAGATCGGCGGTCGCCGCGCTCAGCGCGGCCGGTTCCGCCACGAACACCCGGTGCAGGGGGTGCCGGTGCCTGTCGGCCCACTCCCGGACGGCCTGGTCGAAATCGGACTCCACGCCGTGCTCGGCGGGACGGGGCGGCTCGGCGACCTCCGGCGGTGTCCAGCGCGTGCCGTCGCCGCCGGCCGAGCGGAGCACCTGGCGCAGCGCCGGGCTGTCCGGGTGGAAGTCCACCGGGTCCAGCCCGCTGCCCGGGCAACCGACCTGGAAGCTGTGGCCGGGCGCGGAGTCGAGCACCGGCCAGGTGCGGGCGTCGCGGAACAGCAGCAGCGGCGCGCCGGGTTCCAGGCGGTCGGCCAGGAACCGGACGTACGCCGCGGGCAGCCGCCGCCACCGGGCGGCGAGCGAGACGGTGGCACCCGCGAGGACGCCCCGGCTGGCCGGGCAGTGCACCTGGCGTACGTGCAGGTCGGGGTTGCCGGCCAGCAGCCGTGCGGTGAGCGCGGCACCGTGATCCAGCGCGGCCTGCGGGCGGTCCACCGCGCCCTGCGCCCAGTGCACGCTCATCTCGAAGCCGGCGGGCAGCCACGGCACGCCGAGCGCCACCGCGAGGTGGGCCGTGGCACCGTGTGGGGAGCCGAGCAGCAGCCCCGGGTACCGGCGGCGCGGGTACTGGTCGACGAACCAGTCGGCGACCCGGTCGGCGTCCACCTCGGCGGTCTGTCCGACGGTCAGCGCGACCCGGCCGGCGGCCCGGGTCGCCGCGGCCCGCCGCACCGCCTCGGGGGCGCCGGTGAAGCGCGACAGCGGGCCGGGGTGGCCAAGGTCGGCGCAGTCGGCGCCGCGCAGCGCCCGGGCCGTGGCCGCGACCAGGATCCGGGCCGCGCTGCCGGCCGCCACGACCCGGTCGCCGGCCAGGCCGGCACCCGCAGCCGTGAGCCCCGCGCGCACCTTGTGCACCGGCCCCACCTTGCCTCGTTCGCTCACCACGCGGCCCGGCTTCCCGTCCCGATGCGGTTCAAACGAGGCATCCCCGACCACTAGGGAGTAATCCCATGATCTCCGGCGGATCGCCGGTCCGGGGCGGCTACCGGCTGCCGGTCCCGCCAGGTACCGGCCCCTCCAGCGGGGGTGCTTCCGTGCTGATGCCGCCAGACGACGCGGCAACAACGGAACAGGACGGGTGACGCGGACGCTGTCGAGCTGCCCTCATGGACGGGGCAGGCCGGTCGGCCGGGGAACCGGGCCGGCCGGTCTCACGGATGGGGCAGCTCGACAGGCGGGCGCCGGCTGACCCGGACGGAAGCGCGACCGGCGCCCACTGATCGACACGCACGGGTCCGCCGTCAGACGCCCGGCCGGCGCCCGCTGTTCGACACGCCCCGGGTCCGCCGTCAGACGACGTCCTCCGCCTCCACGGTCACGGCGGCGTCGAGCATCCGGTCCCGGACCCGGCGGGCGGCGGCGCCCTCGGCGAACACGGCCCGCAGGTCGGCGAACGCCGGCTCCGGCGGGGCGAGCGGCACGGTGGGATCCACGACGGCCTCCACCACGCACGGCCGGTCGGCGGCGAACGCCTCGTCCCACGCCGCGCCCACCAGTTCGGGCCGGTCCACCCGGACGCCGTGCAGGCCGAGCAGGCGGGCCCAGCCCGCGTACGGCACGTCGGGGCGCCGCCGGGACAGGTCACCCCTCGGCTCGAGGCCCCCGCCCATGCCGGAGTGGTCGCGGTTGTTGAGCACCAGCACCACCAGGCGCGGGTCGCGCCACTGCTGCCAGTGGTGCGAGATCGTGACCAGCTCCGCGAGACCGTTGAGCTGCATGGCCCCGTCGCCCATCAGGGCGAGCACCGGCTGGTCCGGGGCGGCGAGTTTGGCCGCGACGGCGTACGGCAGGGCGCAGCCCATCGACCCGAGGGTGCCGCAGAGCTGCGCGTTGACTCCGGGCGGCAGTTGCAGGTGGCGGGCGTACCAGTAGAGGACCGAGCCGACGTCCACGGCGATCGCGCCGGTGCGGGGCACCCGGCTGGCCAGCTCGTGCAGCACCAGCTGCGGGTTCACCGGCTCGGCCGGCGCGGCGGCCCGCTCGGCGGCCTCGTTCCGCCACCGGTCGACGGAGTTCTCGACGGTGGCCCGCCAGGTCGCGCGCGGCCCGTCGGGCACCCGGGCGAGCAGCGCGCGCAGCGTCTCGGCGGCGTCGCCGACCAGCGGTACGTCCACCGGGTAGCGGGAGCCGATCCGGCGGCCGTCGATGTCGATCTGGACGGTACGGGCCTGCCCCGGCATGGGGAGGTAGTCGGTCCACGGGTCGTTCGTGCCGATCATCAGCAGGGTGTCGCAGCCGCCCATCAGCTCGGCCGCGGCCGGCGTGCCGACCTCACCCAGCACCCCGGTGTGGAAGGGCAGCCGCTCGTCGAGCACCGGCTTGCCGAGCAGCGAGGTGGCCACCCCGGCGCCGAGCCGGTCGGCGAGGGCGACGATCTCGTCGGCTGCGCCCCGGCCGCCCTGCCCGACCAGGATCGCGGTGCGCTGGGCGCCGCCGAGCAGCTGCGCCGCGGCGTCCAGGTCCGCCTCATGGGGCAGCACCCGGGCCAGCGGCTCGCCGGGCGTCGCGGTGAGTACGCCCGCCGACTGGGGCAGCAGGTCCGGCACCACGGTCTCCTGCACCTGGCGGGGCAGCACGACGCAGACCGGGCTGCGGGTGGCCGCGGCGGTGCGGAACGCCTCGTCGAGCAGACCCGGCACCTGGGCCGGGGTCCGCGCGTACCGGACGAACTGGTTGCACACGTCGCCGAAGAGCCGGCTCAGCCCGATCTCCTGGTGCGCGCCGCCGAGCGGTCCCGAGGCGTCCTCGCCGACGATCGCCACGACCGGCTTGCTGTCGAGCTTCGCGTCGTAGAGCCCGTTGAGCAGCTGGACGGCGCTGGGCCCCTGGGTGGCGAGGCAGACCCCGATGCCGCCGGTGAACTTGGCGTGCCCGGTGGCCATGAAGGAGGCGGTCTCCTCGTGGCGGGCGGGGACGAAGGCGGGGTCCCCGCCGGAGGCGTCGAGCGCCTCGACCACCGGGGCGATGGCCGCCCCGGGGTAGCCGAACGCGCGCGGGACCCGCCAGGCCCGGAGCCGTTCGACCACCACGTCGGCCACGGTTCGCTCAAGCATTGCCCCGGCCCGGGGTGCCAGCGTCGACGTAGCGCAGCACGGCACCGACGCCGTCGGTCAGCTCCGGGGCCTCGTCCGGGCCGAGCACGGTCAGCTCGGCGTCGGTCCCGACCAGCGCCCGCACCAGGGCGGCGTCGGCGCGGACCTTCGCCGGGTCGCGTACCGACATCGCGGTCAGCTGCCGCGGGTCGGTGGCGATCTCGGTCGGTTCGGGACCGACCCACAGCTCCCCGGTCGCCGACGGGTCGTCGACGATGATCATGTTCTCCACCTGGTTGCGTTGCAGCGCCGAGACCACCGCGTCCAGGCCGGCGCCCACGTCCTCCTGCATGCCGAACCGGTCCAGGGTGGCGCTGATCCGCTGGTCGGCGACCTCGGCGATGGTCTGCACGGTCAGGTCGTCCAGGAGGGTCTCGTCCGCTCCTCTGGCCCGCGATCCGGCGTCGGTGCGGACGAGGACGTCCTGCCACCGATTGGGCATCTGCGCGGCGATCACACCGGTGGCCCGGACGTCGCCGGCCACCACGACCACGTCGGCGCCGACCTTCTCGGCGAGCTGCACCGTCGCGGCGGCGACGTCGCCGGCGTTGTGGTGCCACGCCTCCATCGCGGCCCGCTGGTAGCGCGACTGCGACCAGCCACCCGGCTTGACCCGCCGCAGTTGGAAGTCCTCGCGGCCGGTCACGTGGGCGCGCCGGGGCACGCCACCGGCACTGACCGCCATCGCGTCGGCGCCTTCCCGGTTGGCCAGGACCCGCACCCAGGCGACCTGCTCGCCGCGCTGGGCGAGCAGCGGCATCACGTGCGGCAGCGGCGCGAACGCGGCGAGGTCCCGCAGCGGCGGGGCGGACAGGTACTCCGACAACGCCACCCGACCGTGGCTGGCGAACACCGCGATGCCGTAGTCCCCCGGCATCGGGTCGTGCCCTCGCACGACCCGTTCGATCGCCTCGATCGAGGCCAGGTCGGCCCGTTGCTGCTGAAGTTGGTCCCGCAGTGCGCGCCAGCGCAGGTCCAGCGCCGGGTGGGCGTCCTCGGTGTCGGCGGAGGCGTCCAGGTAGACCGAGCACCACGGGCCCGGCCGGTCGTAGAGCGGGCGCAGGAAGGACAGCTGCATGCTCGACCCCTTTCCAGCTCGGCCCTGCGCTTACCCATGCCGCCCGGCTTGTCACCTGGCCCGGCGGGCGGGGCGTGACCTGCGTTCATTCACGTCGTTCAACCGACCGGGCCGATACGATCGGTGAACGGAACCGGACTCTGGGTGGTGGCGATGGACAGCGACCTGCAAACTCCGCGGATCGTCCACCCGACGGCGCGGATCGTCACCGGCCGGATCGTCCGACTGCTCGAGGGCTACCCCCGCGAGGTACGGGTGGGCCAGCCGGTGCTGGTGGTGGTGCTGGCCGCGGCCAGCGTGGCGGGGCTGCTGGTGGCCCTGGTCCGCACCGTGGTCTCCGCCGGCTCCGGGGGCACGCGCCGCCGCTTCAAGGACCTGAAGAAGGGCCCCGAGTACCTGGTCACCCCGGTCCGCCTGCGCGACACCGCGGGGCGGCTGTGCGAGGTGGAGCTGCACGGGCACCTGCCGCAGAGCGCCCTGCACCCGGCCGACCACGTGCAGGTCACGCTGCGCCGGCAGCGCGATCCCGACCTGCCGCCGAAGATCGAGCGGATCGTCAACCTCACCACCGGGCAGCTGCTCACCCCGCGTACGGCAACGCTCTGGTCGCACCTCGGGCCGCCGCTGCTGCTCCAGGCCGCGATCGGTGCGCTGCTGCTCGCCGGGGTCGCCGCCTGCTCCACGCTGACCTGAAAGGAAGGGCCCCTTCTTAACGCCTGGCGTTGTACAGGGGCCCCTTCCTCACCGCCGTGACCCGACGTTTCGGCCCATCCGGTGGCGGGCACGGCAGGCAGCCATGTTCGACGGATTCACGCTCGAGGAGATCGACGTCGGCGAGGTCCGGCTGCGGGTACGCCACGGCGGGTCCGGCCCGCCGGTGGTGCTGCTGCACGGCCACCCCCGTACGCACGCCACCTGGCACCGGGTGGCGCCCCGGCTCGCCGACCGGCACACCGTGATCTGCCCGGACCTGCGCGGATACGGCCGCTCGTCGAAACCGCCGACCACCCCGGACCACACCCCGTACTCGAAGCGGGCGATGGCCCGCGACGTGGTCGGCCTGCTCGATGCGCTCGGCCACCCACGGGCGGCGGTGGTCGGCCACGACCGCGGCTCGTACGTGGCGATGCGGACGGCGCTCGACCACCCGGACCGGGTGGAACGACTCGCCGTTCTCGACGGGGTACCCATCGGCGAGGCCCTCGCCCGGGCCGACGCCCGGTTCGCCTCCCTCTGGTGGCACTGGTTCTTCCTCGGGCAGACGAGCAAGCCGGCGGAACGGGTGATCAACGCCGACCCCGACGCCTGGTACCGCGGGTCGCCGGAGCAGATGGGCGAGGAGGCGTACGCCGACTACCGGCAGGCCGTCCGCGACCCGGCCACGGTGCACGCGATGTGCGAGGACTACCGCGCGGGGCTCGGGCCGGACCGGGCGGCGGACGACGCCGACAAGGCCGCCGGCCGGAAGATCACCTGCCCGGTGCTGTTCTGCTGGTCCAGCCGGGACGACATGGTGGACCTCTACGGCGACCCCGCGGGGATCTGGCGGGAGTGGGCCGATGACGTCCGCGCCGCGCCGATCGAGTCCGGGCACCACATGGCCGAGGAGGCGCCGGAGCAGCTCGCCGCGACCCTGCGGGCGTTCCTGGCGGAGTGACCGCGCCGGCCGGCGGGCCGGTCGGAGTCAGCCGACGGGGGCGGTGTCGCGGGCCGGGGTGGGGGCGTCGGCGAGCAGGCCCCGGCGGCGGGCCCACCGCTCGAAGGCCAGGGTGGCGAAGGGCGGCACGGCGCAGACCAGGGCCGCCCCGGTCGTGAGCAGGCTCCACCGGCGCAGCCGGGCCACCGCGAGCACCAGGACGCCGTACGCGATGAAGAGCCCGCCGTGGACCGGGCCGAAGATCTGCACGCCCAGCTCGTTGGCCGGCGGCCCGTACTTCACCGCCATGCCGGCCAGCAGCGCCGCCCAGGAGATCGCCTCGGCGATCGCCGCCACGACGAACAGCTGGGTCACCCGTTCCCGCATCGTCACGATTCCCACCCCTTCCGCGCGGCCATGCTAGTCGCCCCACCGGGGCCATCGCGGCGCGGACGGGGTGCGGCGCGACGGGGATCACCGGCACTCCGGTTGGGTAGAAGAGGACCGATGGCTCTTCCCCCACCCGTAACGGCATGCGAACTTAGGGGGAACCAGCGGTGACAGGGTGGTGACCATGGGCGAGCATGTCGGCGCGCGGACCTTCAGCCGTGAAGATCGGGCCCGGTACCGCGAGAAGGTACGCCGGTGCCTCGACGTCTTCGCCGAGATGCTGCGGGAGTCCCGGTTCGACGTCGACCGGCCGATGACCGGGCTGGAGATCGAGCTGAACCTCGTCGACGACCGGTCCATGCCCGCCATGCGCAACGCCGACGTCCTCGCCGCCGTCGCCGACCCGGCCTTCCAGACCGAGCTGGGCCAGTTCAACGTCGAGATCAACGTGGCGCCCCGGCGGCTCGCCGGCACCGGCACCGCCGAGTTCGAAGAGCAGGTACGCGCCAGCCTCAACGCCGCGGAGGCCAAGGCGCAGACGGTCGGCGCCCACATGGTCATGATCGGGATCCTGCCGACGCTGCGTCCGGAGCACCTGACCGCGGCGACGCTGTCCGCGAACCCCCGCTACAAGCTGCTCAACGAGCAGATCTTCGCCGCCCGCGGTGAGGATCTGCGGATCGCGATCAACGGCGTCGAGCGGCTGGCGGTCACCGCGGACACCATCACCCCCGAGGCGGCGTGCACCAGCACCCAGTTCCACCTCCAGGTCAGTCCCGACCAGTTCGCCGACTACTGGAACTCGGCGCAGGCGATCGCCGGCATCCAGGTCGCGCTCGGCGCGAACGCGCCCCTGCTCTTCGGCCGCGAGTTGTGGCGGGAGACCCGCGTCCCGCTGTTCGAGCAGGCCACCGACACCCGCGCCGAGGAGATCAAGGCGCAGGGTGTCCGCCCCCGGGTGTGGTTCGGTGAACGCTGGATCACCACGGTCTTCGACCTGTTCGAGGAGAACGTCCGCTACTTCCCCGCGCTGCTGCCGATCTGCGACCCGGAGGACCCGGCCGAGACGCTCGCCGCCGGCGGCGTACCGAGCCTCGCCGAGCTGCGGCTGCACAACGGCACCATCTACCGGTGGAACCGCCCGGTGTACGACGTGCTGAAGGGCCGGCCGCACCTGCGGGTGGAGAACCGGGTGCTGCCGGCCGGGCCCACGGTCGTCGACACGATCGCCAACGGCGCCTTCTACTTCGGGCTGGTCCGGGCCCTGGCCGAGAGCGACCGGCCACTGTGGTCGCAGATGTCGTTCAGCGCCGCCGAGGAGAACTTCACCTCCTGCGCCCGGTACGGCATCGACGCGCAGGTCTTCTGGCCCGGCCTCGGGTACCTGCCGGTCACCGAGCTGGTGCTGCGCCGACTGCTGCCGCTCGCCCACCACGGGCTGGACCGCTGGGGCGTGGCCCCGGACGAGCGGGACCGGCTGCTCGGCATCATCGAGAAGCGCTGCCTCACCGGTCGCAACGGGGCGAGCTGGCAGGTGGCGACCCTGCACCGGCTGGAGTCCGCCGACCACCTGGACCGGCCGGAGGCCCTGCGCGAGGTGGTCCGGCACTACGTGGACCTCATGCACAGCAACCGGCCGGTCCACGAGTGGCCGCTGCCCTGACCGGTCCCGCCCACAATCAAGCAATCGGGAAGACCCTCGCGGGCGCGGCGCGCTCCATCATGAAGGCTCACCCTCCGTGACGCCAGAGGAGCCTTCCGTGACCCAGACCGACCGGCTCACCGACCACCGCGACGCCACCGATCCGATCCGGCTGTCGACCGCACCCCGTGCCACGTCCCTGTTCGTCAACGGACACGCCCCGCGCCGACGCGGCTTGCTCATCCTGCTCAGCCTGCTGGGCGGCTTCCTGCTCACCGTGGTGTGGTCGGCGGAGTTCGTCGACCAGACCATCGGCGACAACGTCGCCAACGCCCTGCTGGGCCACGACGCTAAGGAGACGCCCCTGACCGGGGTCGTGGCCGGCGTACTGTTCGCGTTCGTCTCCGGCATCGCCGGCACCTTCACCGCGTGCAACATCGCCGCGTTCGGCGCCATCGCCCCCCTCGCCGGCTCGTCCGGCGGCCGGCTGGGCCGGTTCCTGGCGCCGCTGCGTCCGCTGGGCTGGATGGCTGTCGGCATGATCGCGGTGTCCGCGCTCTACGGCGCGATCGTCGGTCTCGTCGGGACGTCGATGCCGCAGTTCTCCACCGCTCAGAACACGCCCGGCTCGCTGTCGCCGCGCAGCATCCAGTCCATGGTGGTCTTCGGCCTGATCGGGCTGATCATGGTCTACCTGGGCCTAGCCGCGCTGAAGGTCGTGCCGGACCCGTTCGCGCGGATCTCCCGTCGGTACCCCAACGCCCCGCTGGTCTTCATGGGCGCGTTGGTCGCCGGTTTCCTCATCGGACGGCCGTACCCGCTGTTCCGGCAGATGTTCCGGGACGCGGCAGAGAGCGGGAACCCGCTCTACGGCGCGGCGGCGTTCACCCTCCAGTCGATCGGCAACATCGTGATCATGGCGGTGCTGTTCCTGTTGCTCGCGTGGTTCGCCGGGAGCCGGCTGCAGGCCTGGTTCGCGGCGCGCCCGGCCCGGCTGGCGGCGATCACCGGGGCCGCGTTCCTCGTCGCGGGTGCCTTCACGTTCCTCTACTGGGACGTCCGCCTGCTCGCCCGCCGCGAGATCATCCCCTGGTACCCGACCGCCCCCTGGACGTGACGGGCCCTGTCGCTGATCAAACTCGTGGGCCGCGGAGCGGTCAGCGGGTGACGCGGCCGAGTGGCTCGGCGTCGAGCCACTCGGCCGCCCAGCCGAGTGCGGGCAGGTGCGGACCTTCGGACACGGTCGTCTAGCGAAGCGACCGGAAGGCGGTGCGAAGCTCCTCGGACAGAAGCTGCGGCTGTTCCCAGGCCGCGAAGTGCCCGCCCTTGTCGAGCTTGTTGTAGTGGATGAGATTGGGGTACGCCTGCTCCGCCCAACTCCTCGGCGCCTCGTACATCTCGTTGGGAAAGACGCTGACGGCAGCCGGGACGGAGATGCCCTTGGCGGCGAAGAAGGAGAAGGTGTTCTCCGCGTAGATGCGAGCCGCGGAGACGCCCGTGTTCGTCAACCAGAAGAGCGTGATGTTGTCGAGGATGTCGTCTCGCGTCAGGCCGCGGGGTTGTCCGGCGAAGACCTCGCAGATCAGGTCCAGACTACGAGCGTCGTGGTCGATCATGTAGGTTGCCAGACCGACCGGCGAATCCGCGAATCCGGTCAGTGTCTCCGGGCGCGTCCCCATGAGGAGGGCGTAGGCGGAGTGCTTCCAGAAGAAGTCGATTCGCTCGCACGTGCGCCTCTCCTCGTCGGAGAGACCGGCGGGCAGCTTCCCCAGCGCGTCGTTCACCCCGGTGATGTCCGACTGCAAGAGGCTGTCGATGTCGGGTGGGACCACACCCGGCATGTTGGTGTGGACGCCGAGCAGTTCCGGAGGCGCCTGCAACCCCATCAGATCCGAGATGAGCGCTCCCCAGTCGCCGCCCTGTGCGACATATCGCGTGTATCCGAGGCGCTTCATCAGCTCGATCCAGGCCCGTGCGACACGGTCGGGCCCCCAGCCGGGCTCGGTCGGCTTGCCGGAGAAGCCGAAGCCGGGCATCGACGGGATGACCAGATGGAACGCGTCCGACGCGTCCGCGCCATGGGCGGTGGGATCGGTGAGCGAACCGACGAGCTTCAGCTGCTCGATGATCGAGCCGGGCCACCCGTGCGTGATGATCAGCGGCATCGCCTCCTCGTGCTTCGAACGCACATGGATGAAGTGGATGTCCAGGCCGTCGATCTCGGTGATGAAATTCGGTAGGGCGTTCAGCCGCGCCTCGACCTTGCGCCAGTCGTACTCCTTCTCCCAGTAGCGCGCGAGCGCCTGACTCGTCGCCAGGGGCACGCCCTGCGACTGGTCCGGGACGGTCTCCTTCTCGGGCCAGCGCGTGGCCGCGATGCGCGCCCGCAGCGCCTTGAGATCCGCCTCCGGGATCTCGATCGAGAACGGTCGGATGTCGGTGGCGCGCGCGAGGGTCTGGGTCTTGACAGCCACGTGGGCCTCCCTTTCGTTGGCGTTGCTCGATGGTCCAGCGAAGTGACCAGCCCGGTTGGGCACTAGGTCCGGCCTTCTCCCCGCCGGGGAAGCTTCCACTCCGGCCGGGGGAAGTGGCAGGTGTAACCGCCGGGATTCCGCTCCAGGTAGTCCTGGTGTTCCGGCTCGGCCTCCCAGAAGGGGCCGGCTGGGCTGACCTCGGTGACCACCTTGCCGGGCCACAGGCCGGAGGCGTCGACGTCGGCGATCGTGTCTTCGGCGACCTTCCGCTGCTGGTCGTCGATGTAGAAGATGGCCGACCGGTAGCTGGTCCCCACGTCGTTGCCCTGACGGTTCTTCGTGGTCGGGTCGTGGACCTGGAAGAAGAACTCGAGAAGGTCCCGGTAGGACAGTTTGTCGGGGTCGTAGACGATCTCGATCGCCTCGGCGTGGGAACCGTGGTTGTAGTACGTCGCGTTCGGCACGTCCCCGCCGGTGTATCCGACCCTGGTGGCGACCACGCCCGGGCGTTTTCGGATGAGGTCCTGCATCCCCCAGAAGCAGCCGCCCGCCAGGATCGCCTTCTCCGTCGTGTCGGTCATCGCTCCCCTCCCCCGTGCTCGAACATCAGGACACGCCCTACGGGCCGAACGTGAAGACGTACGCCCGGAGGCCGGGTTGGTTGATGACCAGGGTCAGCACGTGGTCGACCCGGGACGCGTCGGCGACGAGCCGAAACATGGCCGCCTGGTCGATGCGCGCGACCGCGTCCGGGTCGACGTCGGCGCCGCGCTCGTCTCCGATCGGGTTCCCGTCGAGCAGCACCCGGACCGCGGCCTGCCCGGCGGGCCCCGGGTCGACGACGAGGTTCACCTCGCCGGCGTTGAAGGGCAGGGCGAGTTCACCCGTGCCGCTGGCGAGCTCGACGTACTCGCCGCCGACGAGCCAGTCGCCGGTCAGAGCGAAGCTGCCCGGCACGCCCCGGGCGGCGCCGAGGTACGTCTCGGGTGTGACGCCGAAGTAGGAGGGTTCCCCGGTCGTGGCGAAGGCCATCGCCTCGGGGCTGACCGGCGGCAGCTTGGTACGGGGCGCCCGGATCTCGAGGAGCCGCCGGATCTCCGACTCCACCCGCTCGTAGCTGCCCTCGCCGACCCACCGGTCGACGAGTCGTCCGTCCGCGTCGAAGAGGTACTTCGCCGGCCAGGCGTCGTTGCGGAGGGCCCGCCAGAACGTGAAGTCGTTGTCGATCGCGACGGGATAGGTGAGGCCGTGGTCGCGGATCGCCCGGTCGATGTTCTCGGGCTGCCGGCCGAACTCGAACTCGGGGGCGTGCACGCCGATGACGGTCAAGCCACGTTCGGTGTAGTCGCGATGCCACGCCTTGACGTACGGCGCGGTGCGGATCCAGTTGATGCAGGTGTACTCCCAGATGTCGATCAGGACCACCCGGCCGCGTAGATCGTCGGGGGTCAGCGGCGGCGAGTTGACCCACCGCTCGACGGTGATGGGAGGGAGCTGCATGGTCATGTTCGTCGTCACGCCGGCACCTCGACGGCCGTGGCTCCGACGATGGCCTTGTCACCGTCGTTCTGGACGTAGCCGACCACCGTGGCGTGTCGTGGATCGAGATCCGGCGGCACCTCGAGTTCGACGTGTCCCTGTCCCGTGTGCAGCCTCGCCGACGTGAAGGCGCGAACCACGCCGTCCTGCCGCAGCCTGCGGCCGGCGTTCTCGCCCCGGGGGACGTCGTTCTCCAGGCCCCGCTCCACGACGGCCACGTTCAACACCCCTCGCTGCGGCGGCCGCTCGACCTGGTAGTTCACCGTCACCCGGCGCCCGCCGGCGGCCTCCACCGACAGCGCGAGCGGCGTGACGGCTGGCGTCTTCAGGGCGTACGCGATCGCGTCTGAAGCCTGCCGACGGTCGGAGCCGACGAACTCGGTGGTGCCGTTGACGATCATCTGCGGTGTGTACAACCCGCCGGAGCCGAAGGCGCGCGCGTAGTCCTCCTGGCGGAGGGTGTGCGCCGCGGCGCCGTACGGGTCGGTCCAGCCCAGGTGGTCCCAGTAGTCGACGTGGAAGCCGAGGGCGTAGACGGGCCGCCCCCGCTCCCGGGCGTCGCGGTCGATCTCGGACAACGCTGCCTCGGCGGGAGGACAGCTGTTGCAGCCCTGGGAGGTGAACATCTCCACGACGGCGAAACCGCCACCGGCCGGCCCCTGGGCACTGTTCGACCCGGTGCGCGATGTGTCCGTCATGGCGCAGCCTCCTCGGTCAGTCCTGCTGGCGGGCGTGACCTTCCCGTTCCGCGCGTGACCATGCCCGAGGCCGCTAGGACCTGGACGCCGCCGCCCCTTCCCGGTACGGGGCCAGGAACGGGGTCAGCGCCGCCAGCATCTCCTCGGGGGCCTGCTCGGAGAGCCAGTGGCCGGCGCCGGGGATGACCACGGTCTGCAGGTCGTTCGCGGCGCCCTCCATCGCGTGTCCGGCGAGGTCACCCCAGCTCTTCTCGCCACCGATGCCCAGGACGGGCATCGTGAGCGGCTGGGTCTTGCGCTGCTCGTTCTGCGCGAGCGTGGCGTCCCACGCCCGGTACAGCCCGAAGCTGCCGCGTAGCACATCAGGGTCGGAGTAGAGGTCGACGTAGTACTTCAGGGCATAGTCGGGCAGCGGCGTCCCGCCCTGGATGGCGAACTCGTAGCCGTAGAAGATTGCCTCCCGTCCCCGGACGAGCTGTTCGGTCAGCTCGTCGTTGACGCGGTTGAAGGGGATGTGCCAGAGCCGGTTGTTGATCGCCTCGGGGACGAACAGGGGCGGTGCGGGAGCCACCCCCGGGGGCCCGGGGATCTCGGCGAGGGCCACGCGGTCGACCCGGTGCGGGTAGTCCGCGGCCAGCGCGTAGCCGATGATGTAGCCGGTGTCGTGGCCGACCACGGCGTACCGCTCGTGGCCGAGTGCATCCATCAGCGCGGCCAGGTCGTTGGCGAGGGTGGCGCTGTCGTACCCGTCCTGGGGCTTGTCGGTCAGCCCGATCCCGCGCTGGTCGACCGCGATGACCGTGAAGTCCCGGGCCAGCGCCGGCATCAGCAGGCGCCAGGCGTACCAGTTCTCCGGCCAGCCGTGCACCAGCAGCAGCGGTGGCCCCTCGCCGCCGATGACCGCGTGCTGGCGCAGCCCACCCGCGTCGACGTACCGGCTGGTGAACGTGTCGGTGAAACCCGCCGGAAGCTGCGGCGCCTGCGAGACGGAGCCGGGGCCTTCCGCGACGGGGAACCGGGTGGCGGATGAACTCATTGACGATGTCCTTTCGTCCGGGGAAGCATCAGGCCCGCGCCAGCCTCGGTCATCCCGGCCCGCGCCCCTGCGACCGCCGATTCTCCTGGCGACACGGTCCCTGCGGAGCAGGTACATCCGCAGCTCACCCTGCCGAAGTACCTCGACGCGGACGCGTGTCGGCGTCAGGGCGTGGGGAAGGATGCGTCGCCGAAGAGGATGCGGCTGGCGGCGGCACGTCCGAGTGGCGTACGCAGCAGGGTGAACGCCGCTGCCGCGACGGCGGGCGTGCGTACCTGCGCCAACCCCCGGCGCAACGTCAGCCGTCCCCGGAAGCGGGCCCGCAGCGCCGCTCCGTCGTAGCGGGTCAACGCGTCCGGCCGCCCGGCTCGCAGGGCCTCGTCGAGGACGGCGGCGGCGTGCTCCGACAGCCGCAGGCACGGGTCGAGGCCGCCGGCGGTGAGCGGAGAGACCGCACCTGCCGCGTCTCCGACGAGCAGCCCGTCCGCGCAGCTGATGCGGCGCAGCACCCCGCCGACGGGGATCGGGCCACCGCGCCGCTCGACGTCGCCGGGGCGACCCGTGCCCGGCAGTCCGGGCGCTGTCGCACCGAACCGCATTAGAGCCGCCCGAAGACCGTGGGGGAAGCGGTTGGCGTAGCCGGCCACGCCGACGTGGGCATGCCGGCCGTCGTTGACGACCCACGCCAGGTAGCCGGGGGCGAGCGAGGGGTCGAGCACGCAGTGGAACGCCGGTGGCTCCTCGGAGCCGGGAATCGCGAAGACCTCCTCGGCACCGACGAGCAGGTGGTGGTTGCGGTCCAGGGCGAGGTCCCGGGCGACCCGCGAGCGGGCGCCGTCGGCGCCGACGACGAACCGCGCCCGGACCGTGGTCGGCCCGTCCGGACCGGCCAGGACGAAGGAGCCGGCTCGCCGACCGGCGTAGCGGGTGCCGAGCGCGACGCGTACGCCGGCATCGGCCGCGGCGCGGGCCGCTGCCACGTACAGCGGTGCCATGTCGCCCACCCGGTACTCGTCGCGCGCGCTGACCAGGTTCACCGGGCGGCGCAGCCCTGGCGGGTAGAGCACCACTCGGCGAATGGGCGGCCCCAGGCACTCGGGAGGCAGCGAGAAGTCGTCGAGCGTACGCCGGACGAAGATCCCCGTCGTGCGGATCGCGCCAGTGAGCGTGGGGCGTCGTTCGACCAGCAGCACGTCGTGGCCGTGCTGTGCGAGCAGCGTGGCCGTGTGCAGCCCGGCCAGCCCGGCCCCGACGACCAAGACGTCTACGGTCATCAGCCCTTCACCTGTCAGAGTCGTCGCGGGACCGTTCACTACCGGTTCGCGTCGTCCGCATGACGTCCCCGTACCGCTTCGTGAGCCCACGGACCTCGATCATTCGTCGACCCACTCGAGGAGGTCGCCGGGCTGGCAGTTGAGCACCCGGCACATGGCCTCCAGGGTGCTGAAGCGGACTGCCTTGGCGCGGCCGTTCTTGAGCACGGCGACGTTCGCCGGCGTGAGCCCCACCCGTTCGGCGAACTCCCCCACGCTCATCTTGCGCTTGGCCAGTTCGACGTCGATGCGTACGACGATGGGCATCAGATCACCGCTTCCATGTCGGTACGCAGCGTCGTGGCCTGCCGCAGCAGCGCGCGCATCACCACCATCAGAAGCCCCAGCACGGTGACCCCGGTCAACATCAGGAACAGCAGCAGCGGCAGTCCGGGGTCGTCCGCGTTGAAGCCGACGTACAGAAACACGGCCAGGAGCACCGCCCACGCCGCGCCGATGGCCCACACGATCGCGTCCACCCACTTCAGGGAGACGTCACTGAAGATGCGGTCGTCCTTGACCAGGGTGAGCAGCTTCCAGGTGGCCACGATCACCACCTGGGCGCACAGCACCCAGAACACCGTGACGGCAGTCGCCGGCCATCTCAGGTACGCCATGTCCGGCGACTCCTTCGCCATGTGCGCGAACTGCCCGGGCAGCGACATGGTCTGGAACAGGACCAGGATCCCGAACAGCACGACGAGGAAGACTCTGAGGAGGGCTACCGCCCGACGCTCTGTAACCATGCATCGAGTTTCGCTAGCTACCTATCGAATGTCAATAGGTTTGGTGATCCTCTTCGCGCGCCGTGCGCCACCGCGCAGTCATCTGGACCGGCGGCCCGAACTCTTACCAGCCACCGGTGTCCGGTTCGAGACAGGCGCGAGGATTCGCAATGGGTGCCTGGCACAGTACGGTCGGTGATCTGATCACCGGTCAGCCACGGATTGGTGTGCAGGTCGTACGTCAGCCGCGGCCGATCCAGACGCCGCCCGTCGATCACCGGATGGTGGCATGCGCGTTCCCGCCCGTCTGCCGCTGCTGTCGCGGGGCACCCTCCTCTTCGTCGCCCTGGCGCTGGCGGCCGTCTCGACGATCGCCCTGGCCCTCGAGAGGCCGAGGTCGGCGACGGTAGCGGACTACCTGGCCCACTCCTCCATCGCGGGGCGAGACCTGCGGGTCGGGGTCCTCCTCCCCGAGCGGCCGCCGCCGGGCGGGCCCGACCCGTACGCGACGGGCAGAGGTTTCGATGTCGACCTCGCTCTCGCGTTCGCGCGCTCGCTCGGCGTGACAGCCCACTTCCGGGTGCTGGATTCGACCGACCGGGTCGCTGCCCTGGTCGAACGCAAGGTTGACGTCGTCTTCGCCGGCCTGCTCAGGACGGCGGAGCGGGAACAGGCCATCCAGTTCGCCGGCCCGTACCGTGAGGGTGGCCTGGTCGTCGCGACCCGGACCACGTGGCCGTCACCGGCCAAGCGGCAGCGGCTGTGCGTGGTGGCGGGGTCGGTCGTCGAGCCCGTCGCCGCCCGGGCCGGCGTGGTGCTGGTCCGTCGCCCGACCACCAACGCATGCCTCACCGATGTGCTCGCCGGCCGCCTCGATGCCGTCGCGGGTGAGGAGATCGTGCTGCGCGGCCACGCCCACGCCTCGGAGGGGAAACTGAAGCTCTTCCCGCTGGCGGCGAACCAGCAGGCGCAGCGCTACTTCATCGGTGTCGTCCCGGGCGACCCGTTCCTCAAGGCGCTCGTCAACTCGTTTCTGCAGGCCAGCTATGCCCGGGAGGTGGACGGCGCCTGGCAGCAGGCCGCCGCCCGCCATCTCGCCCCGCGCGGCTTCACCGGCCGCCAGCCGCGGCCGGAGGGAACCCTGCTGCGCGGGGCGGGTGACGGGCCACGCTCGCCCGACGGCGCGGCCGGGGTGCCGCCCGCGGTCACCACCGTCGCGCCCCCGACGAGGCACGGGTTCAGGACGGTGGCGCACCGGCGACACCGCCACGCGACGCGCCGCACCGTCCGGCTCACCACCGGACGGGCCCCCGGCGGCACCGCACCCGATGGTCCGCCGGTGCCCCCGGGCGGACCGGTGCTGGCCGGGGTGACCAGGAACGGCCCGCCGTCACCCGGGGCGTGGTCACTGCTGTTCGGTGTGCCGGTCACCGTCTCCGCGCTCTACCTGTGGATCCAGTCCGGCGGAGATCGCCAGTTCACGCTGATGCTGGCCCAGAGCGTGAACCCGATCAACTTCCTCGCGACCGTGAGCCTCTCCGTGGTGTGGATCTTCCCGGCGGTACCCGCGCTGCTCTTCACCGTCGGGGCCGTGGTGCTCAGCAGCGTGGTCGACCAGGCCGATCGGCAGCGCCTGTGCGACGCGTACACGGTTGCCCGCTGGACGGCGCGGACCCCCGGTTGGATGGTCTGGACGGCGATGGTGACCGCCGCCGTCAGCACTCCTCTGGTGTTCGCACCGGCGTGGGCGCTGGCGCTCTGCGTCGCCCGCCAGCCCGCGGTCACCGGGCGTCGGTCGACGATGGCCCGCCGGCTGCGGTGGCCCGCCCTGTTGGCCCTCGGGATGGTCACCGGCCTACTCGCCTACCGGGGAATCGTCCGGGGCGAACCCACGCTCGCCCTGACCGTCGCCTGGCCGGTGCTGCTGCTCCTGGCCGGAGTCGACGCGCCGCTGCGACCCGCGCACGTCCCGGCCTTCCTCCGGGCCAGCGCCGCCCTGGCCGGGCTGCTCGCACTCGGTGTCGTGCATGCCGTGGTGACCACGCCGATCCTGCCGTCCACGTCACTCCAGATCGCCTCGCCGCCGCCGAGCAGCACGCCGGGACCGGATCGGACTCCGGCGGGCACCGACCCGGACGCCCCGGCGGACCCGCCGCTGCGCCACCTGCGTGGCTACGTGGTCTCCGTCGACGACGGGTACACCACCGTCCTCTCCGACGCCGGCGGGATCGAGGTCGTCGGCAACGACGAGATCAGGTCCCGGGTCTCCTGCCCCAGCCTGACCGACCTGCCCGAGGACTCGCCGGCCCTGGTCGGTCTGCCCCTGCGCGAATCCCTGCTCCAGGCACTCGCGCGCCAGCAACGCCCGACGACCTTGGAGGACCCGCGGTGCATCGTCCGGGTCGACGCCCCCTCCCGCTGACCGGTGGCACCAGCAGGCCCGCCCGCACGTGTCCCAGACAAGACCAAACGGTTCTTAACTCCCAAAGGACATGAGTTAACTACTTATGGCGTGGCAAATGCTTCATGTTACGAAACCTGGAAAGTCCTCTCGTTCCGTATGAATCGGCCTAACGTTCCTCATGGCTCGTCCTCCTGAGCCGACCCAGAAGGAGTGAGGAACATGTCGATGAACTTTTTGACCAAGCTCGCCGGTGGGGTGGTGCTGGGCAGCGCCGCCCTGCTGCTCGCCGCGCCCGCCACCGCGCTCGCCGCGACCGACGACGGACCATCCAAGGAGCCCTCGGCCTCGGACCGGGGGCAGGAGTCGAAGAAGAAGTCAGACGACAAGCCGAAGACGTTCGACCTGAAGGACAAGGACGGTAAAGGGGTCATCTGCGCGACCACCAAGCAGATCAACGAGCAGAACATCTCGCAGATCATCAAGGACAACACCATCACCGACAGCGTCGTCACCTTCAACCTGTCCGGAGCGCAGTCGGCGACGAACGACAACAGAAGCCAGCCCAACACTCTCATCGTCTGCATCCGCGACCTCGACGTGGCGCTGGACGTGGAGGCCGACCTGCTCGGCGACCTCCTGCGGATGGTCGAGGCCAGTACCGGCCGGGTGGGCCAGGCTCCTGCCGCCAACACCCCCGCGGCTGGCGGCGCGTACGCGGGTCCGGACGGAGCCTGGGTGCTGCCGAGTACGGCCGGCGTCGCGGCCGGTGACGGTGGCGCGCTCGCCGGGACCAACACTGGTGCCCTGACGGCGGCCGGTGCCGGCATGATGGGCGTGGGCGTGCTCGGTGGCATCGCCCTGCTGCGTCGGCGGTCCGCCAGTGGCCCTGTCGCCTGAGGCGGCCAGGAGCGCCAGCGGCCGCCACGGTTTCCCGTGGCGTGCCGCTGGCCTCGTCCTGGTCGTCCTTCTCATCCTCACCGGAGCAGGACTGATCCGGCTCGCCGCCACGGCTCCTGATCCGGTCCTGCCGCCACAGCCCGACGCCGCCGCCGCACCGCAGTCCCTGCTGTCACCGTTGGCGGACGAACCCACCACACCAGACCCGACGCCGAGCGGAGCCAGCGCGTCGCCGGCCACCGGGGCGACGCCCGGCGCGGCGCGGGGTGCTCGCGGCCACCTCGACGGCGATCTCGGGTCCGCCGCGACCCGCCCATCTCCCTCACCGACGTTGGCCGGGATGCCGCGATCGCAACCCACCCGCGTCAAGATCCCGCGCATCGGCGTCGACGCGCCGACGGTTGCGCTCGGGCTGGACAAGAACCAGCAGATCGCGGTCCCGCCGCTGAATCAACCCAAGACGACCGGGTGGTACAAGCTGGGGCCGAGTCCCGGCGAGGTGGGGACCGCGGTGGTGGTGGGCCATGTCGACTCGCGCGTCTCCGGGAAGGCTGTCTTCTTCCGTCTGGGCGCGCTGAAACCGGGAGACACCATCGAGGTGCTCCGCAAGGACGGCAAGAAGGCCCGATTCATCGTCGACGGAGTGGTCCGCTACCCGAAGAACAAGCTCCCGCTGAACCTGGTCTACGGTCACACCGGCAAGGCGCAGCTCCGGTTGATCACCTGTGGTGGCGCCTACGACAAGGCAGCGAAGTCGTACAAGGACAACATCGTGGTGTTCGCGACCCTGGCCACCGATCGTGCCCGCTGAGGCCTTGGTCCGCCGAGAACCCGGGTCACCCGGATCAACCGAACAGCTCTCGGAATCCCTCCCGCCACGACGGGTA
Source organism: Micromonospora sp. H33 (assembly GCF_052068455.1). Taxonomy (NCBI): domain Bacteria; kingdom Bacillati; phylum Actinomycetota; class Actinomycetes; order Micromonosporales; family Micromonosporaceae; genus Micromonospora; species Micromonospora sp. H33. Next base: position 81,046 of record NZ_JBQHDE010000011.1, read on the forward strand.
CTCGAGGCTCAGCCCCAACTCGGCCTTGGCCTTGGCGTTGCTGGCCGCGCGGAGTTGGGTGCCGTAGTACACGGCTTGAACGCCGATCTGTTCCTCGGCCTCCACCACGGAGACGCGCCGCGGCGGAGGAGCGTCCAGGAGTTCGGCCAGGTACGGCAGCCACTCAGCCTGGGAGGCGGGCTCGTCCCCCACGACGTTGTAGATACCGGGGCGTCCCCTGTCGATAGCGTGCACGGTGGCCGACACCGCGTCGCGGACATGAACGAACGGATACCGGCCCCCGCCCTCGCCGACGATCGGCACGTCGCCCGACTTGACCCCGGTTGCCCATTCGCCACCCGGCCCGATCGCGGTGCCTTCGCCGTAGAGAAAGCCGTATCGGAGGACGACGCCTTCGATCCCCGGTGTGCCCAACACCTGTTCCTCGGCCGTGATATTCGCCTGTATGTGGCTTCGGATCGGCTCCGGGGCGTCCAGGTACAGCGGCGCCGACTCGTCCGTGGGCCCCGATCCGACCGGCTCGGTCATGAAGCTGGCGCTCTGTGCGACAACCCGACGGGTGCCGGCGTCGCGAGCCGCCGTCATCAGTATCTTCGTTCCCTCGCTCCGCAGCCGGTTGGTCAACTCCAGCCACTTCGCGTAGTCACGGGACGGCGCGGAGAGCGCCGTGATCTGGTTGATGATCACCTTTGGTTCGGCCTCGAGAATCGCCTGACGCACCGCAGCCTCGTCGAGCCCGTCCATCAATGCCGGCCGCGCCCCGAGCGTCTCTAGGACGGAGAAGTTCTCACTCCGGTGGGTGCTGGCCGTAACCTCGTGGCCCCGGTCGACCAGCGCCTCGACGAGCGGCCGACCCAAGACCCCGGTTCCCCCCGCGACGAAGATCCGCACTGCCGTCTCCCTGCTGTAACGGGACCCCCAGACTCATCGTGACCTGCGGCTCTGGTTGACGGTGACCAATCGGTCAACCTCGCGGCCGTAGGCACCGCCGTCGACGGCCGCGGGCGCCCACTCCGAGCCCCGGCGGCGTTCCCGCCAAATCGGATCGCATCACTGGAGGGCATCATGCGATCGTTGCCGGGTGCCTCAACCGATCTTGCGCACTGACCGCCTGCTGCTGGTCCCGCTCGCCGACCGGCACCTGGAGCTGGAGGTCCAGCTCGACGCCGACCCGGAGGTGCTGCGCTACCTCTTCGGCCGGGCGCGATCGCGGGACGAGGTGGTCGCATCGCACGCGCAGAGGATGGCCTTGGCCGACAAGGTGGACGGGCTGGGCTACTGGATGGCGTTCGGCACCGATGGCGGGGCGCGCGGCTCGACGCCGCCGGCACGCGAGGACGACGGCGACTTCGTCGGGCTCATGATGCTCCCGCCGGCGCACGGCCCCGACCAACCTGACGACCCCACCGTCAGCGACCTGGGTTACCGCCTCCTTCGTCGGTACTGGCGGCGGGGCCTGGCCAGCGAGGCATCCCGCGCCCTCCTGCGGCACGCCTTCGACACCGTCGGGCAGAGCCGGGTGATCGCGCAGACCATGGCCGTGAACACCGGCTCCCGCCGCGTGATGGAGACCGTCGGCATGCGGTACGTACGCACGTACTTCCCGTCCTGGGACGATCCGCTGCCGGGAAGCGAACTGGGTGAGGTCGAGTACGAGATGACCCGCGTGATGTGGGAGGCGAGTCAACGCGGGTGACCCCGAGCGAGCGGGACGGCAGACCGTTCACCGGGTGAGGCCGACCAGCGGCGCCAGGCGTGCCACGCCGGCCGGCGCACGGTCCCTAGGTGCGCCTGCGCGCCAGCCACAGCCCGGTGGTCAGTTTCTGCTCGACGACGCCGCCGCGCGCGTCGACGACGTCGGCCAGGGCCCGGTGCAGGCGGGATCGCTGCTGCTCGGGCAGCATCCGGTGTGGGGAGAACGTGGACAGCAGGGTCAGGTAGCGGGCGGTGTCGTACGGCACCACCGTCACGACCCGCTGCTCCTCGACGTCGGTGAACCACGGTGAACCGCGCAGTTCCTCGGGGTGGAACACGCCCGGGTGGCGGGTGTGGACCGGTCGTCCGGGCTGATCGGCGATCTCCGGCGCGTGCTCCAGGTACACCGCGTCCATCTCCGCGCGCAGTCCTGCGTCGGCGAAGCCGAAGTCGTGCCCGAAGACCGCGAGCACCCCGCCTGGAACCAGCGCCTCGGCGGCCAGGCGGGTGCGCCGGGTGTGGTCGACCCAGTGCCAGGCCTGCGCGCTGGCCAGCAGGTCGACGCCGCCGGGCGGAGGGATCGAGTCCTCGAACCGGCTGACCACCACCGACACCAGGTCGTCGCCGTCGAAGCGGCGGGCCAGCAGCGCGGCCATCGCCGGGTCCGGTTCGACGCAGGTCAGCGGTACGCCGAGGCTGCGCAGCAGCGCCGTACCCTTGCCCGTCCCCGCGCCCGACTCCACCACGGTCCTCGGCGCCCGGCCCGCGTACGCGGTGATCAGGTCGAGGATCTCGGCCGGGTAGCCCGGCCGGACGTCGTCGTAGGCATCGGCGACCTCGCCGAACACCCGCTGCTGCTCCCGTGGCGCCGTCACGGGTGAACCCTACCGAGGGCGGCGCCGGAGACAACCGCGGTGGTACGACGCGCCGCCCACCTGATGTAAAAGTTTTTAGACATAGTGTCAAGGATGCCTTACTCTGACGATGTCAAGAATTCTTTACGTCGGGAGTCAGTCATGACGCACGAAGAGAAACGCGCCTGGACCATGCTGGTCGTCAGCGTGATCGCGTACGCCGTCTACGCGGCCGTCGTCCTGAGCCGGGTCGACAGCGGGCCGCTCGCCGCCACCCCCTACGCCGGCGTTCTCCTGTGGACGGTCGGCGGCGCGATCGTCGCGAACATCGTGGCCGAGATCGGGATGAGCGTGGTGAACCCGCGCGCGTCGCGCGTCAAGGACGTGCGCGACCGGGAGATCGGGCGGCTCGGCGACCATGTCGGCCAGGCGTTCGTGGTCATCGGCGCAGTGTCGGCAATGCTCATGGCGCTGGCCGAGTGGGACTGGTTCTGGATCGCCAACGTCGTCTACCTGTGCTTCGTGCTGTCGGCCGTGGTCGGATCCCTGGCGAAGGTGATCGTCTACCGCAGGGGTGTCCCGCAGTGGTGAAGCCGACCCGCGTCACGAACACCATTCGCGCGCTGCGCTTCGCGCACGACGAGATGACCCAGGCCGAGCTCGCCGAGCGGATCGGCGTGACCCGGCAGACCGTGATCGCCATCGAGCAGGGCCGCTACTCGCCCTCGCTGGAGATGGCGTTCCGGATCGCCCACGTGTTCGGCGTGCGGCTCGACGACGTGTTCCACTACCCCGAGGAGACGGCACCGTGAAGGCCATCGTTCAGGACACCTACGGCTCGGCGGACGTGCTCCAACTCCGCGACATCGACCGGCCGGCCATCAGCGACGAGGACGTCCTCGTCCAGGTACGTGGGGCCGGGATCGACCCCGGAGTGTGGATCTTCATGGCGGGCCGGCCCTACCTGGCGCGGCTCGCGAGCGGGCTGCGCCGGCCCCGGGTGCCGGTGCGCGGCCGGGACCTGGCCGGGGTGGTGGCCGCGGTCGGCGCCCGGGTGACCCGGTTCCGGCCGGGCGACGAGGTGTACGGCACCTGCCTGCGCGGCTCGTACGCCGAGTTCGCGAGCACGCCGGAGCGCCGGCTGGCCCGCAAGCCGGCCAACCTGTCGTTTGCGCAGGCCGCCGCCGTACCCGTCTCCGGGATGACGGCACTGCTCGCCGTGCGCGACAGCGGCGCGGTGCGCCCAGGTCACCGAGTGATGGTGATCGGCGCGGCCGGCGGCGTCGGGTCCCTCGCCGTGCAGATCGCCAAGGCGTACGGCGCGACGGTGACCGCCGTCTGCGCCCCGGCCAAGACCGACTTCGTCCGCGCCCTCGGCGCCGACGACGTTCTCGACTACACCCGCGAGGAGGTCGACCGCGACGGCCCGGTGTACGACGTGGTCATCGACACCGGTGGTGACCGCCCACTGTCGCTGCTCCGGCGCGCGCTCACCCCGCAGGGAACGCTGGCGCTGGTCGGTGGCACGTACACGAAGGGCAGCTTGCTCGGCGGCTACGGCCGGCAGATGTTCCGCGCGCCGATGCTGTCCCTGTTCGTCGGCCAACGGCTGCGCTCCGTGAGCAGTGTGGAGCGCACCGAGGACCTGGACGAGCTGCGGGACCTCATCGAGTCCGGTCTGCTCACCCCGGCGGTCGACCGCACCTTTCCCCTCGCGGAGGCAGCCGACGGGATCCGGCACTTCCGGGACCGGCACCCTGCGGGCAAGGTCGTCGTCACCGTCTGACCACGCCGTACCGGCTAACACCCGCACGTGAGGAGCCCCGGCCATGGGCCGGGGCTCCGTTGCGCACGTGGGTTACGCCGGGGAGAGACCTTCCGCGAAGTCGTAGAGGCTCTTGATGTCGTTGTCGAAGTACGGGCCGTCGAACTGGCCGTTGCCCGGGTTGTCGCCGTGGCTGACGACGCTGTTGATGTATCCGAGGCCGTTCTGGTCGTTGTATTCCTGGAACCAGGGTCCGCCGCTGGAGCCGTAGGTCATGTTGCACCACATCCGGATCTGCTGGCCGCCGGCGTACCAGGTGCCGCTCTGGCAGTAGTACTGGCTCTCGCCGCCGCCGAGGTTGGCCGGGTAGCCGAGGGCGGTGATCAGGGAGATGTTGTAGCCCCAGTTCCAGCGCAGTCCGTTGCCGCCGACCGTGTCGACGACCTTCAGGCCCCAGTTGCCGCCGTTGTGCATGATGGCGATGCCCATGTCCTCGTCGAGGCTGCTGTTGCTGACCCACGCGGTGCGGGCCGTGAGCTGGTAGGCCACGAACGTGCCGAACGGGCGCGCTCCACTGCGGTACCGCGGCACGAACTGCCAGTTGCTGTACCACTGCCCGCCGCGACCCTGGTGCACGCAGTGACCCGCGGTCATGACCAGGCGGCGCTTGCCGCTGGCAACGGTGCTCGCCGAGCATGAGGCGGTGCCGCCGGTGGGGGTGGTGAAGTAGACCTTGCCGGTGGTCTGTGATTCGTTGAGCTGAATGCTGACGTCATCGCCGGTGGCGACGCTCGCCACCACGGGCTTGACCGTGCCCGCCGGTCCGCCGGGCTTCGGCGCCCGGTCCGGCGACTCGGTGGCACTCTTGGGCTTCACGATGTCCAGGTCGACGGCGCTCGCCATACGCTCCGGCGTCCAGAACGCGGCGACCTCCTTGGCGACCGCTTCGTTGGTGATCGCACGACCGTCCTTGGTCCGGGCGACGGTGGTCGTGTTGCCGTTCCGGTCGCTTGTGGTCGGCTTCGCCTCGGCGGCTGTCGGGCCGGTCACGACCAGCGCGAGCGCCAGGCTGGCCATTGCGGACCATCGCAGGGTTGATTTCAAGAGGTCCTCCCCTTTTTCTCGTGCCCCAATTGGGCCACCGCAACGTATCGACTGAATTACATTGAGCGCAATGTAATCGGATGGCAGATAATTGACACCACTGCCCGGCGATCGAAAACGGCGTGCAAATCCCAGCGCTGCGAATCCGTGCTTTCCGCTCCAGGACGTTCTTTGTTATCGACGAGTGGGACTTGCGATGCTGGCACATCGATGGCCGCGCCATTCCCCCACCTGCCGACAAGGGCACTGAGCAGGCGGTATGGCCCAAGCGATCACCGGCGGCCGGGGCTAAAGTGCATCAAGCGCACTCACATGAACAACGGTTGACAATCCCGAATCGTGGTGGACGAGACTCCACCTGCTTGGCTCTCTGGCCAAGTGGTGCGATATGGAGGAACCTTCGGAAAAATGCGTTCCTGTGCGTCCCGAAAGCATCCAAAACGACGATAGTCTTCGTAGCCCCAGGCAAGCGAGACCAGAATTCGATGGCCGCAGTCGCAATGGCTGCAATTGATGAGTCAGGATCCCGACGGTCACCTCGCTTCCGCGCGGCGGACGGCACGATGCCGGCCCGCCGCGCGGCGGCTGACCCGCGAGACGGGCCTACTGCGCGTACGCGGAGGTGGCAGCCTCCCGCAGCGCGGCGACCGCCGTCCGCACCGCCGGTGTGTGCTCGACCGCGTCGTGCACCACCACGTGGATCGACCGGAGCGGCGTCGGGCGGACCACCCGGACGCGGGCCACGCCGTGGGGCAGGTGTGCCGCGCCGAGCGCGGGGAGCACAGTGAGGCCGATGCCGGCCGCGACGAAGGCGAGCGCCGTCGGGTAGTCGTGCGCCTCGACCCGGAAGGCCGGGCTGAAGCCCGCGGCGGTGCAGGCCTCGATGAGGTTGGCGCGGCACCAGCCGCGGGCGAAGTCGTTGTCGACCCAGCGCTCGTCGGCGAGGTCGGCCAGGTCCACCTCCTCCTGCCCGGCGAGGCGGTGCCCGGCCGGCAGCACGGCCACGTACGGGTCGTCGAGGAGATGGTGGGCGGTGAAGCCCGAACCGGGGTCGAACCCGGTGCGCGCCACCACCACCTGCACGTCGGCGCGTTCCTCCCGGCTGTCCGGGATGTGTTCGCGCAGTTCCAGGTCGAGCCGGACACCGGGGTGTTCGGTGAGGACGCGCCGCACCACGAGCGGCATCCACGCCGCGCCCACCGATGCGAAGTACGCGATGGACAGTGCGCCGGTGCGCCCTGTCCGCAGGTCGGCGATCAGCGACTCGGCGGCACCGAGCCGGGCGAGCACCCGGTCCGCCTCGGCGGCGAGGGCGTGCCCGGCGGCTGTGGGCCGCAGGCCCCGCCCCGCTCGGGCCAGGAGGGTGAGGCCCGTCTCGCGCTGGAGTGCGGTGAGGTGCTGGCTGATGGCGGACGGGGTGTAGCCCAGGTTGGCGGCGGCCGCCTGGACGGACCCGGACGCGACGACGGAGCGGAAGACACGGAGGCGGTGGACGTCGAGCACGCCACGACTGTAAAGCACGGCTGAATCGTTGTGAAGGAATAGTCACTGGTGCTGAACATTCAGGCGCACGAGAATCGCCACATGACGCCTGCGCAGCTCACCGCCGCCCCGAGCCGGCCGGACGCCACCGAGGGCGACCGCGCCCTCGCGGCGTACCCCCGGTCCTGGCCGATTGTCGCCGCCGCCGGGACCACGGTGTTCCTGTGGGCGTCGGCGTTCGTCGGCATCCGCTTCGCCGGGCACGACTACTCCCCCGGCGCCATGGCGCTGGGCCGCATGGCGGCGGCGTCCATCGCGCTGAGCGCGTTCGTGGCATTCACCGCCGGGCTGCGACGCCGCAGCGCCCGACCACAGCACGCCGTGCCGGACGGCGCGGCGCCCCGCCGGGCCGCTCTGCCCCGTGGCGGCACCCTGGGGCTGATCGCGCTGTGGGGCGTGGCCTGGTTCGGCGGGTACAACGTGGCCCTCAACGCCGCCGAGCGGCTGGTCGACGCCGGGACGGCGGCGCTGCTGGTGGCGATCGCGCCCATCCTCGTCGCGGTGGCCGCGGTCCTCGTCCTCGGCGAGCGGCTCACCGGCCGGCTCGGCGTCGGGGTGGCGATCGCCTTCGCGGGAGTCGCCCTGATCGCGGCCGGCGGCTTCACCGGGCACGCCGACAAGGTCGGCGTCGTGCTGGCGGTGCTCTCCGCCGTGCTCTACGCCTTCGGCGTGCTGCTCCAGAAGCGCCTACTGGCGCGGGTGGACGCCGTGACGATGACCTGGCTCGGCGCGCTGGCCGGGACCGCGGCCCTGCTGCCGTTCGCGCCCACGCTCCTCGGAGAACTCGCCACGGCCCCGCCGTCGGCCACCCTGGGCATGCTGTACCTGGGCCTGTTCCCGACCGCGATCGGCTTCCTCACCTGGGGCTACGTCCTGTCCCGATGGACGGCGGGGCGCACCAGCGCCGCCACCTACCTGGCGCCGCCGGTGACCGTGCTGCTGTCGTGGACGCTGCTGGGCGAGGTACCGGCGCCGCTCGCCCTGCTGGGCGGCGCGCTCTGCCTGACCGGCGTGGTCCTCGCGACGCGCCGCTGACGCCCATCCCGACGCCTAGTATCCAGGGCAGCGACGCCAAGGCACGTGCGCGGCGTGGGGATGGTGACAGCCAGGGAGACAGCGACATGTCCAGCGCGCAGTTGTACGACACCATCGGAGCCACTTACACCGTGACCCGGCGCACCGAGCCGCGGATCGCTGCGCGGATCTGGGCTGCGCTCGGCGATGCGCGGACGGTATTGAATGTCGGGGCTGGCACCGGCTCGTACGAGCCCCCCGACCGCCACGTCCTCGCGGTGGAACCGTCGGCGCTCATGCGTTCGCAGCGCCCCCCGGACGCGGCGCCGTGCCTGGTTGGATCTGCCGAGAACCTGCCGTTCGATGACCAGTCCTTCGACGCAGCGATGGCTATTGCCACCGTTCATCACTGGCAGGACCCGATCGCGGGCCTGCGCGAGATGCGGCGCGTTGCTCGCCGCGTGGTGGTATTCACGCACGACACCAGTGACACCGGATGGCGTCGTCGGTTCTGGCTTACTCGCGACTACCTGCCTGAAGTCGCGGACCTCCTCGTCGGCCGGCCTTCGCTGACCGAGCTGGCCAGCACGATCGGAGCCCGCGTGGAGCCGGTGCTCATCCCCTGGGACTGCGCTGACGGCTTCTTCGAGGCCTACTGGCGCCGGCCCGAGGCATACCTGGACGAGAACGTCCGTCGCGGGCTGTCGGTCTGGGCCAGAGTCGGGCCGGACGCCGAGCAGAGGGCAGTGCACAGCCTCCGTGATGACCTCGCCTCAGGTCGGTGGACAGAACGCAACCGTGACCTCGTCGATCTCGACGCAGCAGAGCTTGGCCTTCGCCTGCTTGTCGCCTGATCCCGCCACATCTGGGTACGACTTCGCCCCAAGGCAACGGCGTGTTCCTACAGCGACAAGAGTCTCGGCCGGGGCGACTGGCAGGGCCTCCGGAAGCGGTACTGAGCCTGAGGGCTGAAAGGCTACGGTGAACCGATGGCATGGGTGGCCCCGGCGACCCGCGCCCCCTGGCATGATCCCCACGTGCGGAAGATCCTCATTCTGGCCGGCCTCGTCGTCACGCTGACCGCCTGTGGGCTGGCCGGCGACCACCGCAAGGACAAGCGCTACCAGCAGGTTTCCCGCGCGATGGAACCGACGGTCGCCGCGGGCTCGGGCTTCGTCGCCGAGGTGGTGAAGCGCGGTGACTACCGACCTCGCGCGGGCGACATCGTGGTGTTCACGCCACCAGCGGGCTGGAACGCCGGAGACGAGCCCCGGATCCTCCGCGTGGTGGCGGTGCCCGGGGACACCATCAGCTGTTGCGACGCCCAGGACCGGGTCGCCCTCAACGGCACGGCGTTGGACGAGCCCTACGCCGCGAAGACAAAGTACGACCCCCCAGCGGCGTTCGAGTCCGTCACCATGCCCGAGGGGAGCGTCTTCCTGCTCGGCGATAACCGAGGTGTGGCCAACGACTCCTCGTACAACGGTCCCGTGCCGGTGGAGAACGTCATCGGCGTCGTCAAGCTCTGACCAGGCAATGCCAGCGGCCATCGTCACATGTTCAATGACGTTGACAGGAAGCCCACCGCTAAGGCGGCGAAGGTCGCTACGAGGAGAGAGCGATGACCAACCAAATGGGCCGGGTGATCTGCGACATCACGATCTCGACCGACGGGTACTCGGCCGGGCTCAACCAGACCGAGGAACGCCCGTTCGGCGACGACGGCGGCGACGGCTCGGGCGACAAGCTGCACGCCTGGATGTTCGACACTCCCGACGAGAACCGAGCCGAGGTCGACCAGATGACCGCCGCCAAAGCATTCATCATGGGGCGCAACATGTTCGGTCCAGTGCGTGGCGACTGGGATCGGCGGTGGAACGGCTGGTGGGGCGACGATCCGCCGTTCCACGCCCCGGTCTTCGTGCTGACCCACCACGCGCGCGACCCGCAGCCGATGGACGGCGGCACCACGTACTACTTCGTCACCGACGGAATCGAGTCGGCACTGGCACAGGCACGCGCGGCGGCCGGCGACGGCGATGTCGCGATCCAGGGCGGCGCGACCACCATCAACCAGTACCTCGCCGCCGGCCTGATCGACGAGCTGCGGCTGCACATTGTGCCGCTCACGCTCGGCGCCGGCACGCGGCTGTTCGAGGGCGTCCCGCCGCTGAAACTTGAGCAGGTGAAGTCGCGAGCCGCGACCTCGGTTACGCACGTGACCTACCGCGTCGTGTCCTGAGCTGGAGGGCGGTTTTACACACGACTACCGCAGGTTGCAACACGGCGGTAGTCGTCCCCAATGCCGCGTTACCCGGACGCGCTGCGGTCAGTGCCCTCTCAGGCAGAACTCGTTGCCGTCGGGGTCGGCCAGCACGACGGCGCCGTCCTCACCGACCTCGAGTCGAGTGGCCCCGAGGGAGACCAGCCGGTCGACCTCCGCCTGCTGGTCGCCGCCGGCCGGGGCGAGGTCGAAGCGCTGCCGGTTCCTCGCCTCTTTCGGGGCCACGGGCGGGCCTCCCCACGCGACCTTCGTGCCGCCGTGCGGTGACTGAATCGCGGTCTCCTCGTCCTGGTCCCACACCAGCGGCCAGCCCAGCGCCTCGCTCCAGAAGAGGCCGACCTCCCGCGTGCCGTCGCAGGCGAGCTCCCCGAGGAAGCCGCACCCGGCGAGGAAGTTGTTGCCCGGCCCGATCACGCAGAACTCGTAGCCCTCGGGGTCGGCCAGGACGACGTGCCCCTCCTCGGGGCGCTGCCCGACGTCGAGGTGGCCGCCGCCGAGCCTCAGCGCCGTCGCCACCGTGTGCTGCTGGTCGTCGCGGCTGACGCTGGTCAGGTGAAGGTGCATGCGGTTCGGCCGCACGTTCTCCGCGCGGCTGGGGACGAACCGGAGGCTGAGCTGGGTGTCGTCGCCGGGCAGGAGCGCACCACCGGCGTCCTCGACGACCTCCCGGCCGAGCATGCCGGCCCAGAACTGCGCCAGGCGAGCCGGATCACGCGCATCGAAGGTCACCGAGAGCAGTCGCGAGATCATCCCCGCACAGTAAGCACGGGTCAGAAAGACAACAAGGCAATAAGCCGGTCACCGGGTCAGGCCGACCAGCGTCGCCAGGCGCGCCACGCCGGCCGGCACCGGACATTGGCTTACGACGCCCTCAGGCAATGGTTGGATCGGCTGCCTTGGCGGCCCGCTCGATCTCCGTGCGTCTGGCTTCCCAGAAGGCCGCGTCGCGCTGCTGGTTGGCGTACCTGGCTGCTGTCCCTGTCGAACCGTCGAGCTGTTCGCGCAGGATGTCGGCGTGTCCGGCGTGGCGGTTCGTCTCGGTGAGAATGTGGACCAGGATGGCGAACAGCGTGACCTGTGGGCGCGGCCACCAGGGCACGTAGCCGGGTGAATCGACGGCCAGGGCGGTGATCGTCGCGTCTGAGTGCTCCCACACGCGACGGTAGCGGTCGGTGATCTCCTCGCGCGTCTCGTGCTCGGTCGCCCACATGTCGGTACCGCGTGCGTCGACGTCGTCCCAGCGGGCCAGGGGTTCGGGGAACGGCCGCCCGAAGACCTCGCCGAAGTACCTGGACTCCCAGACCGACAGGTGCTTGACCAGACCGAGAAGGTTCGTGCCAGTTGCGGTCAGGGGGCGGCGGATGTCGTACTCGCCGAGCCCATCGAGCTTCCACAGGATCGCCTCGCGAACCTCCCGCAGCTCAGTGTGCAGGTACGTCTTCGCGAAGTCAGCCATGCGAGTTCTCCGACGTTGCCGATGTGCTGCCCGTCAGCGGTGGCCACGACGTCGGGGGTGGGCCAAATGCGCGACGACCGGCCCGCACAGCCAGAGTGGCGAGGGCAGCGTTGGCGCCACCACCGATCACCGCGCCGATACCGAACGGTGCCACTCGACCGAGAACGATGATTCCCTGCTTGGTCCCGTACTTCGTGATGAAGTGTTTCCCCAAGATCCCGTTGATCTGACGCAACGTCTCGATAGGCACCTTGGCGACAACCTGACGTCCCCAGTGTTGCCCCGTACGCTCGGCGACCTTGGCGATGGTGGCGGAGCCGGACCCGCCGAGCATGATTCCCATCACGATCGTTCGACGGCGCTCGATCTCGTCGATGCGGACGCCGTGGACTTCGGCGATCGAGAGCGCGAAGAGGGCGCTCAGCTCAAGAGATGAGAGAGCCTCGCCGGCCGACAGTGCCAGTGCGACGCCCGTGCCGACGCCGGGCGCGGCTGCGGCTCCTCCAACTGCAGCACCCGTCCCGGTCAAGGCGCTGACGTACATCCGCTCCAGATTGCGGATCACCTGTGCCGGTGTCGCCTCTGGGTTCCGCTGGCGGGCCCGGGCGATGTTCTTGCGGACCAGTGGGCTCTGGATGGCGATTGCCTTGTCCAGGAGGTCGAGGACCCGCTGGCCACGCACGGCTGCTTCCGGAACCGGTCCGTCGTGGGCATCTGTTGCCATGCGTTGAACTCCTCAGGTCGCCACGTCACAGCTGGGTCTTCCACTTGATCAACCCAGCGGACCTTACGCCAGTTCGTTCAACAGTGGACGCCGTACGAACGGGCGAGTTCGTTGACTGAAACGCCTGCGGTGTAGGCGGTTCGAACGGCGTCCACCTGCGTCGCCTGGCGCGGACTCGATGACCTGGAGAGAGCGGAACCTGGAATGGAGGGTGGCAGCACCCGGGGCCACGTTAGTGCGCTCGCGTACGCCCTTGCGCCGCGCGGTGTCCCGTTGCGGGATCGTCAATCGGTCCGCGTGCGGAGGCTCCGCGCCAGGGTGGGGATCATCACCGTCGCAGCGACGAGGTGTAGCCCAAGGAGGGCGGTGGTGGTGGCGGTGTTTGCCCCGGACAGGAGGGGCGGGACCAACGAGATCGCGGTCAGCGACACTGCCGTCCACACGAATCGCTCGGCGGGGCGAGCGCTCCACCGAAGAAGAGCGACGGCAATGACGATGCCCACGACCGAGAAGAAGCCGGTCACCACGGCGAACCCGGAAAACGGGATCGTCTCGCCACCATCGGGGACCTCGAAGTCGACGCCAACGACCTGGGCAAGCGCAGCGGCGAGGGTGGTGGCCACCATCGCTGCGAGCGTGGCGATGAAACCGGTGACGGCGAGCCCGCGGAGTCGGTGGGTGTGGCTGGCCTGGCCGGATGCCGGGCCTGCGACGACCCCGGTGTCATTCATGCTGTTCATGTCGTTCCTCCTGCACCCGCCCGCGGGTGACGACGCCGAACGCGTCGCACCACTCCGCCGCGACCACCGCGACACGCGCGCCACCGCGCAGCGCGAGCGTCCACACCGGGACTACTCCGTGCCGTCCGCCGGCAGGCGCTCCGGCAGCCCGAGCCGCGGGAACTGGTCGTCGTGGAACGTGACGATCTCGGTGATCGCCCCGCCGGTGACGCGCAGGACGTCGATCGTCAGCGGCAGGTACGCGCCCTCCCGCTTCCGCCAGAGGTAGAAGGCGACGGCGGGCTGCCGATTCACGGAGGTGAGGACAGCGCGCAGGTGCTTCAGGTCCTCGAAGCCGCTCTCGACCCAGTCGTTCACCACCGCGTCGCGGCCGACGTACAGGCCCGGCGTGGGCGGCATCGAGCAGCGGACGTCGTCCCGCAGCAGTGCGGCGAGCCCGTCGATGTCCGTGGCCACGCTGGCGTCGGTATAGCGGCGCACCAGCTCGCGCGTCCCGGCGTCCCCCTCGCCGCCGGTCCAGTCCTGCCGCTCGGCGGGCAGGTGCTCCCGCATGCCGGCGCGGGCCCGCTGCAGCGCGCTGTTCACGGAGTTGACGGAGTCCCCGAGGAGCTCCGCGACGTCCTTCGCCGGCCAGCCGAGCACGTCCCGCAGGATCAGCACGGCCCGCGGGCGCGGCGCGAGGTGCTGGACTGCGACCAGGTACGCCAGCTCGATCGTCTCCCGCGCGACGGCGACGGTCTCCGGCTCGTCCGCGTCGCCCGCGGGCAGCTCGTCGAGCAGCCGGTCCGGGTAGGGCTGCAGCCACAGCACCTCGCCGCCGGTCGCGGGCTCCGGGCGGCACTTGGCGAGCAGGTCCAGGCAGGCGTTGGTGGCGATCCGGTACAGCCAGGCCCGGAACGTCGACCGCCCCTCGAAGGTCTCCCGCCGCCGCCAGGCACGGAGGAACGTCTCCTGCACGGTGTCCTCGGCGTCCTCGAACGACCCGAGCATCCGGTAGCAGTGCACGTGCAGCTCCCGCCGGTGCCGCTCCGCCAGCCCCGAGAACGCCGGCTCGTCGACCTCGCCCAGACCGCTCCCGCCCAGACCGCTCACGCCCAGCTCCTCCAGCCGCGTGTCCGCACTCATCACGTCATCCTTCCGCCTCGTCGTGTCCCGTCGTAGGTGTGACGGGTGCGGGCGCGACAACTCATCACGACATGGCGGCCCGCATTAACCGGTCGGTGGTCACCCCTGTCGGCTGTTAGCGTCGTGCCGTGTTCGCCACCGAACGGGTCCGGCTGCGCCCACCCACGCCCGACGACGCGCCGAACATGTTCCGCCTGAAGGGCGATCCCGAGCTGCACCTGATCACCGACGGCGAGCCATTCGTCCCGCGCCACGTCGGCCAGCTCCGGGCCTGGCTGGAGAAGCAGGTCACCGAGCCGCCCGACGGCCAGTCGACGGTGTTGCTGCTGGCCGAGACAGTGGCCGACGGCACGTTCCTGGGTCGCGGCGTCCTGTGGGGGATCAACGCGTTCAACCGGTACGCCCACCTCGGCATCACGCTGGTCCCCGAGGCGCGCGGCCAGGGGTACGGGACCGAGGTGATCCGGCTGCTCTGCCGGTACGGCTTCCGCAACCGCAACCTGCGCCGCCTGGAACTGGAGACGCTGGCCAGCAATACGGCCATGCGGCGGACCGCGGAGGCGTGCGGCTTCACGCACGAGGGCACCCAGCGGGAGCGCGAGTACGACGGCGACGGCTTCGCCGACTTTGTGATCTACGGCCTGCTCCGGCGCGACTGGAAGCCGTAGCCGGGTGCGGGCTGCTCGACGACGCGCCGATGAGCACCTGCCGCCTCGCCCCCCGCGCCGATCATGGAGTTGTAGTGCCCAACTTGACCGGATATCCGCCACTTCTTCGGCACCACAGCTCCATGATCGACGGAAGCGGGGCGCGGCGGATCACCGGGTGAGGCCGACCAGCGTCGACAGGCGCGCCACGCCGGCCGGTGCCGGGTGGCCCCGGGCGACCTCGGCGATCACCGTACGCGCCAACGGTCGGCACCGGACCTCGGCCGGCGCGACGGCGTCGGCCTCGACCAGCGCGCGGGCCGCGCCGCGCAGGTCACCAATCTGGAGGTACGCCCGCGCGACGTCCACCAGGTACGCGGCCCGGTGCTCGGCCGGCAGCCGCCGCCACGCCTCCCGTTGCGTGACCGTCGCGTGCCGGTGCACCGCTCCCCCGGCGTTCCCCAGCTCGACCGCCGCCACCACCCGGGCCAGCTCGACGGCGGCCGGCCCGAAGCCGGTCCGGTGCGGGTCGTCGCCGGCCCGGACCTGGGCGGCGATCCCGGCGGCCCGCTCGGTCAGCTCGTCGGCTCGGTGGGCGTCGCCGCAGCCGGCGGCGGCCAGGGCGGCCTGGAGCAGCAGCGTCCCATGGACGGCCCCCGGCGTCGGCGCGACGCGGCTCGCGGCGGCGAGCGTCGCGGCGAGGGCCAACCGGTGCCGGCCCAACGCGCGCAGCGCCTGCCCGATCGACACGGCCGCGGTCGCGGAGAGGACCGGGTCGCCGCGCGCCACGGCCATCGCCCGATCGGCGGCCAGCCAGGCGAGGTCGGCCTCGCCGAGCTTCACCAGCAGCGACGAGGTGATCCGGTACGCCGGCACCAGCAGCTCCCGCGTCTGCGTGCCCTGGGCGGCGTCGAGCAGCCCCGGCAGCACCCGCACGAGCTGTGCGTAGTGCGCGTGCTGGTAGGTCAACCAGGCGTGCTCGACGTGCCGCCTGACCTCGACGGCCGGCTTCGGGCAGCCGGGCCGGTGGTCATAGCGGGCGAGGGCGGCCCGGATCCCGTCCACGCCGTCCACCGCTTGGGGTGTGACCGGTGCCGGCGGGTGGTGCTGGCCGAGCAGCGCCATCGGGTCGACGCGCAGCACCTCGGCGATCTCCTGGATCACCGGGTACCGGTCCAACGTGCGGACACCCCGCTCCACCTTGTCCACCCAGCTCTTCGACCGGCCGAGCCGGTCGGCGAGCATCTGCTGGGTCATCCGCCGCCGTACCCGCCAGCGCGCCACCCGCCGACCGATCGGCAGCTCATCAGCGGTCACGCCGCCACCGCCGGTCCGGCACCGCCCGAGTGGTCTCCTCCACCGGTACGCGCTCCGCCTCGGCCTGCTCCAGGAGCCGCCGTTTGGCGGCCTCCCGCTCAGCCGCCTCAACCTGCTCGCCCCAACTCATCGCCAACTCGTCCTGCCTCATCCGCACCTCCCTCAACCGGAGCGCCAACATCCACGGGTTCCTGATGGCAGCGAAATCGAAGGCTGGCCGACGGAACAGGTGGCGGCCGATGTGTGCCGTTGCGCTGGCCTCACCCGACGTTGTGTGGGCTTGCGTGGGTCCCCACTGCACCGCAGCACCCCATAAGCTCGTCACAGCTAGTAGTCACGCGGATTCTGGAGGCACAAACCGTGGTGCGGCCAGTTACGAACGCAGCGTTCGAGGTGTTGCTGCGCGCCGCCGGGTACGGCAACGCCCACGCTGCGTTCGCCCGCCAGCTCAACCACGCCGGCCGCAAGCACGGCACCTGGCGATACGACGCCGCCAGCGTCTATTGGTGGCTACGCGGACGCCGACCCGCTGAATATGTCCAAGCCACCATGACCGAGGTATTCAGCCGCAAGGTCGGTCATCCGGTCGCGGTCGTGGAGCTCGGATTCACCGCCGGCAACGTTGACGTGCACGTCCCCTACCCCGCATCCGCCGCTCAAGCGATCGATTCCGCAGAGCAGCTCTGGACCATGCTGACCAAGCACTTCAGCCCACAGACCAACGTGACGTTCGACAGCGCCAACGCCCTACAGGCCGCGATCGCGTGGCGGTACGACCTACCCGACGAGACGCTTAGTCGCAGCGGCCGGCAGCCGGTCACGGCTGGCGACGTCCAGTCGCTGTACGTCCTCGCCGAACACTTCACCGACCTCGATCGACGTCATGGTGGCGGTTCCCCGCACATCCGGGCGCTCATGGCCAGCTTCCTCGTGCGTCAGGTCTCCCCCATGCTGCACGGCACCTACACCGACGCCGTCGGGCGCGACCTCATGCGGGCAGCCGCGATGCTCGCCGGTCAACTCGCCTTCATGTCCTACGACGCAGGCGAGCACGCTGTCGCCCAACAACACCTGACTATTGCCCTGCGGCTCGCCAAGGCTGCCGGCGACCGCTTGTACGGTGCCCACCTGCTGGCCAATCTCGCCACGCAGGCTGTCTACCTCGGACACGCCCGCGACGCCACTCGGCTAGCCGAAGCTGCCATCGACGGGGCAAGCCGCACCCCCGCCGCTGTACGCGCCCGGCTCTACACCGCCGCCGCCAGCGCACACGGCCGGTCCGGCGAGCGACGTGCGTGCCAGAGCGCACTCGCCAAGGCCGAGCGTGCCCTCGACCGAGCAGATCTCGACACCAGCCCATCATGGGTCAACTACTTCAGCCCGGCACACTTCGCCGGGACCGCTTTGAGGTGCTTGAGCGACCTGCACCTATACCGACAGGCCCTGCGACACGCACCTGAAGCGCTCGCTCTCGCCAACCAGAACGCTCGGACCCGCGCCCTGCATACCGCGCTCATCGCCGCGACTCATGCGCGTGCCGGGGACCTTGACGCCGCCTGCGGCTGGGGCCGGGAGCTGACGCGGCGCACCCCAGACGTTCGCTC
Source organism: Micromonospora sp. H33 (assembly GCF_052068455.1). NCBI lineage: Bacteria > Bacillati > Actinomycetota > Actinomycetes > Micromonosporales > Micromonosporaceae > Micromonospora > Micromonospora sp. H33. The sequence goes on from NZ_JBQHDE010000011.1 coordinate 98,917, forward strand.
CGCCCGCGTGAGACATCGTGTCCAGGAACTGGTCACCATGCTGAGCGCCCACCGAGCGCTGCGCCAGGTCAACGAACTCATGCTTGCCCTCGGGACGCCACCGCCGAAGTAGCGGAGGTCAGACAGAGGTGTGTGGGCTAGCGTCACCGAGGTGACCTGGACGGAGCCCACCACCTGGTACGCCAATCTGCCCGCCTTCTACGCCGCCGCAGCTGCGTACATCACCGACCCGACCGGCAACGTACTGCTCGTCAAACCCACATACCGCGACCACTGGGCCTTTCCCGGCGGCTACGTGGACGAGGGCGAATATCCCCATGACGCCTGCGCCCGAGAACTCCACGAGGAGTTGGGAATTGCTGTAGGGGTGGGTCAACTGCTGGTCGTGGACTGGGCACCTCCTGCCGGGCAGCGCCCACGCGACCTCATCAGCTTTACCTTCGACTGCGGGTCCATCAACGATCTCGAGGGCTTTAAGCTGCGCAGACACGAACTGGAAGACGTCGCCTTCCTACCGCACCACGAGGCGGAGCTTCGCCTTCCGCACAATGTCGCTCCGCGAGTCGGCGCAGCGATGCGCGCCCGAGCCGGACACGCCGCGGTATACCTGGCCGGCGGTGCTGGCACACAGACTCGCAGATGAGCAACGGCCACCGGTACGGGCAAGCCGCAACCACCACCACGCTGACCTGCTAAATCGACGCACGCGACAGCTAGCGCGCATCCTGATCGAGATTCACCGGCCTGCCGACGGCGTAGGTCCGCAGTCTCATGGTCTACTAGTAGGCCCTCGGCTTCTCAGACGGCGCCCCTAACTGGAGTTGGGTTGCTCTAACCCCTGGTAGGCGGGGCAACCAGACCGACCGGCGCAAGGATCCCAAAATGTCTACAAGTCCCTCGCACGACTCTTCCCAACAGCAGACGGACTGGGCGCTATACGTTCAGCGGCCTGGAAATCCCGAGCTTGGGATCAGTCATCAACTACTCCATATACGTGAAGTTGGGGACGAAGAATATAAAGCGATCCGAAATTCAATCAAGCTATTTGCCAGCTTCGGGTCCGGTTGGGGCTGGAGCAAGGTGAGCACAGCAGTCCGGGACTTATTCGGATATTTTGACGCAGCCGTGGCGACATTCCGCGCAGCCCGCACCACGAATCCGACCGACTTCGCCCAGATAGACAGAGCGCTACGCGGGCTCGCAAAGGATGTCGAGGAGTGGCTTAAGACGCTTGAGGGGCCGCCAGCGACGGAAGCAAATGCTGCCATTCTAGAAAGGGTGCGGGGCTACATCAGGACACTCGGCACTGGAACCGCCACTCAAGTACTTCGGCAGCTTGGAGCCATTTCGAGTGGCACACTCCTCGCAACGGCGGCGAAAACGTCCAACATTCCGCCGACATTGATACCAATCGTTAGGCCGGAAGCACTAGCTCTTCTGGGAATCACTCGGCCGGGACAGGCACTGCGCCTAGACGAGCTGTTAGTAACGCTTACGAGCGAATTGGAGCCGCTGGCCGCTCACTTGCTAGTAGCCCACGAAGCCCCATTGACCGCCGCCGCCTCCCGGTTTATGAGTTTGGGAGCAGAGGCAGTTTACGGCTCACCGACCCTCATGCCCGTTTCTGTCCGGGAACAATCTACTGCCGGTGGCGGCACAAATCTGACGCTGATCACTGTTCCAGTCGATGAGGTTCCCGTCATCATGCGCGCCCTACAAGTGGCCCAACATATGGTGCGTCCGTCGGAAGAAGGTCAAGATTCAGCGCGCACTTCGACCGCAGCCGACGTCCCGACTTCACAGGCCCCTTCGTCGGGCTCTTCGGCTGAGGGCGAAACAGTAGTTGGCAAGGACGCCGACGAGGCGAGGGAAACTAGCCCCACCCGCCCGCAGCCGGCGGACATCCACGGTTTGCTCCACCAAGCATCGCAGCTGACTAGTTCTATAGAAGAGCAATGGTCGGCTGCGCTTAAGGAAGCGGAGACGTGGTCGGCGGAACTCTTCTCCCAGTGGGTATCCGTTACCCATGCTTTACGCGATAGCACCGCAGTGCATGCCGAAGGTTTCAGGCTACTCGGGATTGGGTCAGAGGTAACCTTCCCAATCGACGCCAAGTTCGCCGAGGAAATCGAGGTTCAACCTGGGCCGGAGCAGGAGGCCCGGCAGCTTTTCACGGCCCAGCTTTACGCCATGACAGCTCTCATGGACGCCATGGAGGGCCTGAAACGGCCGACGGCTCTCAGGATTGATACACATTCTGGCACCTCCCGTTCTTGGTGGGAGGCAGGCGCATTCTCCCTTGTAAGGGCTCGCGCAAAGATTGCGATCAAGGTAGACCGAGAGCTGAACGCTCGCTCTCGCGGAAACGAGCCACCGGAACGGCCATGGGTTGAAGAGTTCGCTACAGCAGAATCATGCCTTTCGAATGGACTGCCAGAGGCGGCAGTAATATACTTGGAAAGAGTAATTCAGAAAATGAGAGCTACCGGGTTACTGAGCGCAGCTAGCCCTGGTCAGCTTGCTCAGGAGAGCTTCGCTCAGAAGATAAGCCAAGTCGCCCAATTGACTCTCGACGGCAAGGATGTCCATTACGGCACCTACCTACTTCTGGCGAATCACGGGCTATCCGAGATCCAGCGGCTGGTTAGGGATCGGGTAGCCTCACAGCTTCCCCGACCAGCGCGAGCGCCCGAGGATAGCGCCGATGCGAAGGGCGTTCAGCCATGACAGGAGCGGGCTTCAATCTTCCTCCAGATCGTCTAGGCCTCTCGAACCTCCGCCTAGGCGATCTGCGTGTTTCTATTGGGTCAGTCGACGTGAGCCGGGCACGTCGAGGCGGAAAAGTTCATTCCGCGGTCAATGAGATGGCAACGGCAGAGATTATCCTCGATTCACAAGATCCCGCTCTGGCAGTCGTCGATTTTGCAGGAACAGTCACAATAGATCGCAGCAACGATGAACGGTCCAGAGTCTTTACAGGATCAATTATTGATGTAACCCCGATCGGCGCCGAGATACACATCTTATGCAAGACGGGAGCCGAATTCATCGATCGGCCAATTGGAGGACTAGCGGCAGTAGAGGCGACCGCCCTCGACCTCATCTACGGACTCGTTCGCTCCGCCGGCCTCCCCGATGAACGGATCAGTATCGAAGGTCTGGAACGCCTTCCTACCGAAGTTTTTGAGGTCGCGTTCCCGATTGTAGGCCTGACGGTGGACGATGTTACTCGGGTAGGAAGCACTTCCTTCATTCCGGCTAATAGTGGCCTGGCTACCATCGCCGCTTTCAATGATGACTCAGAACTCTTGCGAGAGTTCGTTGACGCGGAGGCAGTGGCGGTTTGCTATGTTACAGCACGGACGATGTTCGAGGCCGAATACCGCGCCCTATCCATTGTGGATGGCGCGATCGCCTGGCTGCTTGTCCGTAGTCGATACTCGGGCGCACAGTTGACCTCCGGCAGCAACCAGGAATGGCATCGGGCCTCGTTGTCCATGTTGCCACAAAGGCTTGAAGTAGCGGCAGTTCGAGGCCTCAGCACCGCACGTTCTTGGATTAGGCGCCTAGAGGATCCTGTTGCACGGAAGAACATGACGGCGAAGGATATCAAGGCGATGATGCCGCCGATGGCGGACCGAATTTCCGAGACTGATCGCCAAGCCCTGCTGGCGTGTGCACGAGCCATAAACTCGCACGACCCGGTGATTCAGGTTACTGCGCTTTGGGAGGCGATTGAATACTACGTTGGCGATACCGTGGCGCCCGCAATGTTCACGAGGGCCGAGCTTCGCGCAATCCGCCGCTCTCTGCCGCCAGACATCAAGGACGAAAAGAGAAGGAGAGTGGAGGATATGATCGGCCTACTTAATACTCCGCCCCTGATAGCAAGACTTCGCTACCGATTGGCTTCGGACGGTGTTCCGATTAGCGAATCTGAAGTATTGCTACTCAAGCGGCTTCGCGGTGTCCGAAATAATGTCGCGCACGGAAAGGTAACAGAAAGGGTCGAAGAGTCGGACATTACCTACGGAACCGCCATTGTCGTCCGCATGCTGGTCGCAGCCATGGAGCGACGCCTTTCAGGAGATGCAATTTGGTGACAGGGCTGGCTCGGACGGCGGGCCTAGGCGCGCCCGAGCCGTGCACGAATAGCGCGGTCACCGAGAGTCACTCACGCTTCGCGGCATCAAGCACCGCCGCCCCAGTCGGATGTACTCGCGCCGACCGTGGACCTCAGAGCGCCACGATTGCCGCTGCCTCCACTGGTAGCTCGATTCGGTCGCGCATCACCGTGGCCCCGTCGCCGGTGGCGAGCAGGACCTTGTGTACCACCCCGGGCAGCGTGATTCGCTGCGGCTTCCCGGCCAAGTTCGCCGCCACCAGGCACTCCCCCCGCCGCATCAGCAGGATCTGGTTCCCATGCCGTACGTCAACCGCTGACAGCCGCGGATCCGACAGGTCAGCACGCGATTTCCGCAGTGCGATCAGCCGCCGGTAGAACTCGTACATCTCCCGGTGCTCCGGCTTGTCCAGCTCCGCCCAGTCCAACCGCGACCGGATGAACGTCTGCGGATCCTGCGGATCCGGCACCTCACCGGCAGCCCACTCGTGCGCCGCGAACTCCCGCTTACGCCCGAGTGCCACTGCCGTAGCCAAATCGGGCTCTGGACGACTCGTGAAGAACTGCCAAGGCGTAGAAGCGGCCCACTCCTCCCCCATTGAACAGCATCCGCGTGAACGGCGCCGCCACCGGCATCAAATCCACTGGAGGCGTCTAAGCTCACCGGCATGGGCTGGAGACTGAACGAACCCGAGCCCTTCGCACGAGCGACGGGCTGGAGCCAGGTCCGGTTGTGGTTCTGGCAGCTGTCGCGGCGGGTGCGCCGGGCCCAGCACCGGAGGTAGGCGGCACGGCTCGCCGATCAAATCTCTCGTCGGTCACGTCGAGGACTGCTCTCACACCACGAAGACCGAGGTCGTCTCAACCCCCAACCAGGCCGCCGATACGCCTCGTACCGGCGCTAACACTCGTACTACGCGCCACGCCTCCGACCCCACTACGTAGGGCTGGAGCACCAGGACCGCGATAACGATTAGTCATGATCCAAGCACTCCTCGCAACTATTGTTGGTCGTTGAGAGTGGACGTCCAAACAGCAGGTACAGAGGGGCGAATTCGACATGGCCGGTAACGTTCGTGCGGGAGAAACTGACGAACTGACGTTCATCAACCCCAAGGGTCTCTACGATCCTCGGCCGAACGCGTACTCGCATCTTGCGGTGTTCCCGGCCGGCTGGCGGATGATCCTCCCCGCAGGGCAAGGCGGCGAGACCGAAGACGGCGTCCTGTCGGAGGACTTCGGGACGCAGCTCAGGCAAGCCCTGGCGAACACGGAGACCGTGCTCGCAGCCGCTGGCGCCAGGATGTCGGACGTGGCGAAGTTCAACCTCCTCATCGTCGACCACGACGAGGAGAAGTTCGGGGTGGTGAAGCAGGAGTTCGGTCGCGTGTGGGGTGACCGCAAGCCGGCATGGACTCTGATCCCGGTGCCCGCCCTGGCGCTGCCCGGCATGCTGGTGGAAATCGACGTTATCGCCGTGGTGCCCCGGTGAGGTGAACCCAGCTCACAGTGCCACGATGGCCGCTGTCTCTGCTGGTAGCTCGATCCGGTCGCGCATCACCGTGACCCCGTCGCCGGTGGCGAGCAGCACCCGCCGCACCACCCCGGGCAGAGTGATCCGCTGCGGCTTGCCGGCCAGGTTCGCCGCCACCAGGCACTCCCCTCGCCGCATCAGCAGGAACTGGTCCCCGTGCCGTACGTCCACCGCCGTCAGCCGCGGGTCCGACAGGTCAGCACGCGACTTCCGCAGCGCGATCAGCCGCCGGTAGAACTCGTACATCTCCCGGTGTTCCGGCTTGTTCAGCTCCGCCCAGTCCAACCGCGACCGGATGAACGTCTGCGGATCCTGCGGATCTGGCACCTCGTCCGAACCCCACCCGTGCGCCGCGAACTCCCGCTTACGCCCATTCGCCACCGCAGCAGCCAACTCCGGCTCCGGGTGGCTCGTGAAGAACTGCCACGGCGTAGAAGCCGCCCACTCCTCCCCCATGAACAGCATCGGCGTGAACGGCGCCGTCATCAGCAGCGTCGCCCCCACCCGCAGCAGCCCAGGCGAGAGCGTGGAAGAGATCCGATCCCCGGTAGCCCGGTTCCCGATCTGGTCATGGTTCTGGAGGTACGCCACGAACCGGTGCCCAGGAACCCGCTGTCGATCCACCGGCCGCCCGTGGTGCCGTTGACGGAAGCTCGACCACGTGCCGGCGTGGAAGAACCCGCCGGTCAGCACGTCAGTCAGGCACTCCAGGGAGCCGAAGTCGCCGTAGTACCCCTGCCGCTCCCCCGTCAGCAGCGTGTGCAGGGCGTGGTGGGCGTCGTCGTTCCACTGGGCGTGCAGGCCGTACCCGCCGGCCTCGCGCGGCGTGATCAGCGTCGGGTCGTTGAGGTCGGACTCGGCGATCAGCGACAGCGGCCGGCCCAGGTGCGTCGACAGCGACTCCACCTCGACGGCCATCTCCTCCAACAGGTGCGTCGCTCGGGAGTCGGGCATGGCGTGGACGGCGTCCAGGCGCAGGCCGTCGACGTGGTAGTCGCGCAGCCACATCAGCACGCTGTCGATGATGTAGCGGCGGACGCCGTCGCTGTGCGGCCCGTCGAGGTTGATCGTGCGGCCCCACGGGTTGCTCTGCTCGCTGAGGTACGGCGCGAACATCGGCGCGTAGGCCCCGGAGGGCCCGAAATGGTTGTAGACGACGTCGAGGATCACCCCCAGCCCCTTGGCGTGGGCCGCGTCGACCAGGCGTTTCAGCCCGTCCGGGCCGCCGTACGGCTCGTGCGGCGCGTACCAGCAGACCCCGTCGTAGCCCCAGTTGTGCTCGCCGTTGAAGGCGTTGACCGGCAGCAGCTCGATCATGTCGACGCCGAGGTCGACCAGGTGGTCGAGGCGGCTGATGACCCCGTCGAAGGTGCCCTCGGGGGTGAAGGTGCCGACGTGCAGCTCGTACAGGACGCTGCCGGGGAGCTGCCGGCCGGTCCAGGAGTCGTCGGTCCAGGGGAACGACGCGTGGTCGTAGACCCGGCTCGGTCCATGGACGCCGGAAGGCTGCCAGCGCGACCGGGGGTCGGGCAGGGCGTAATCGTCGTCGTCGAGGAGGAACGCGTAGTCGGTGCCGGGGCCGGCGCCGGGCACGTCCACCCGCCACCAGCCGCCGGAGGCGGCGCGCATCTCGTGGTCGGCGGCGCCGAAGAGGCGCAGCCGGACCCGGGCGGCTTCGGGCGCCCACACCGTGAACTCGGTCATGCAGCGGCCTCCACGGAATAGGTGGGAGCGAGGAGGGCGACGGGATACGTGCTCAACAGATCATGAAGAAGCAGCTCAGACCCACTGTAGACCCGACCGGTGAACATGTCCGTAACACGGTGAACGGAAATCGGCAGCCTCGTGCCCCGCCAGCCGCCGGCGGCGGCCAGCCGCACCGGCAGCCGGGTGGCGACGGCGATCGCCCCGCCCCGGTCGAAGGCGACCACGTGCCGGGCGGCGAGCCCGCGCGCCGGCACCGGCCGGTAGCCGGTGAACAGCTCCGGGCGGTCCCGGCGCAGCCGCAGGGTCCGCGACACCACGAGCAGCTTCGCCGCCCCGGACGCGTCGACCGGGGGAAGCCAGCCGGCGTCGAGCCGGGCCAGGAGTTCCCGGCGTACGGGGAAGTCGACCGGCCGCCGGTTGTCCGGGTCCACGAGGGAGTTGTCCCACAGCTCGGTGCCCTGGTAGGTGTCCGGCACCCCGGGCATGGCGAGTTGCACGAGCTTCTGCCCGAGGGAGTTGGACCAGCCGGGCGGGGTGATCCCGGCGGCGAAGGTCGAGAGTTCCGCGTTCAACGAGGGGTCGTCGTAGAGGGCGTCGACCAGGTCGTGCATCGCCTGCTCGAACGCCGGGTCGGGGTCCGCCCAACTGGTCGAGGTCGACGCCTCCCGGGCCGCCTTCTCCGCGTACGCGTGAAGGCGCTCGCGCTCGACGGGCCAGGCGCCGACGGCGGTCTGCCACAGCAGGTGCGCGAAGGCGGGGTCGGGTAGCGGCACGCGGGCCATCCAGCTCCCCACCTGCACGGCCCAGCGGTACGGCACTTCGCTGAGCACCGCGAGGCGGGCCCGGACGTCCTCGCTGCGCTTGGTGTCGTGGGTGGAGATCGTGGTCATGGCAGCCGGCCAGCACACGTGCCGGGCGGCGGCGAAGCGGTGGAACTCCGCCGGCGGGGTGCCGAAGTGGGCGGGGCTGCCGCCGACCTCGTTGAGCGCGATGAAGCGGCTCCACCGGTAGAAGGCGGTGTCCTCCACGCCCTTGGCCATCACCGCGCCGGTGAGCTGCGGGAAGCGCTTCGCCAGCTCGTCGTCCGGGTCGCGCAGCCGGCGGGTGACCGCGTCCAGTACGCCGGTCAGGTCCGGTCGGCGACGGCCGGCCTCGGAGCGGGCGGCGGCGAGGTGCCGGGCGCCCACCGGCGGGTAGCCGCGGTAGACGGCGAACGCGGCGGCGAGTTCGGCGAGCGCGGCGCGCACGGCGTGCCGGTCCAGCTCGGGGACGAGGGTGGCGAGCCGGGTCAGCTCGGCCGAGAGCAGCCGGGTGGCGGCCTCCATCTTGGTGTCGTGGGTGAGGTCCTCCCAGGACACGTGCCCGCCGGCGAGGCGGGTGTCCAGGGCGGTGAAGTCCCCCTCGGCGTCCGGGTCGACGAAGAGACCGGAGACCGCCGCGAGGGCCTCGTAGCCGGTGGTGCCGTCGACCGGCCAGTCCGGCAGTTCCTCCCCGTACTCCAGGATCTTCTCCACCACCAGCCACGCGTCGGGGGCGGCGGCGCGGAGCCGGGCCAGGTAGCCGGTGGGGTCGCGCAGCCCGTCCGGGTGGTCGACGCGGATGCCGTCGATCTCCCCGGCCTTTGCCCACCGCAGGATCAAATCGTGGGTGGCGGCGAAGACCTCCGCGTCCTCCACCCGCAGGCCGGCCAGGTCCGCGACGGCGAAGAACCGGCGGTACGTGAGTTCGCTGTCGCCGCGCCGCCAGGAGACCAGCTCGTAGTGCTGCCGGTCGTGCACCTCGCGCGGGGTGCCGTCGCCGGTGCCGTCGGCGATCGGGAAGCGGTGCTCGTGGTAGCGCAGCTCCCCGTCCACGATCTTCAGGTCGTCGAGCGCGGCCGGTTCGTCGGCGAGGACCGGCAGCAGCACCCGGCCCCGCTGCCAGTCGATGTCGAACCACCGGGCGTACGCCGAGTCGCGGCCCCGGCGCAGCACGTCCCACCAGGCGGGGTTGGCCGCCGGCCGGGCCACGCCGGCGTGGTTGGGCACGATGTCCACGACCAGGCCCAGCCCGACGGCTCGCAGCGCGGCGAGGAGGCGCTGCCGGCCGGCCTCCCCACCCAGCTCGGGGTTGACCGCGCGGTGGTCGACGACGTCGTAGCCGTGCTGGGAGCCCGGAGTGGCGGCGAGCAGTGGCGCGCTGTAGAGGTGGGTGACGCCGAGGTCGGCGAGGTAGCCGGCGAGCCCGGCGGTGGCGTCGAGGTCGAAGCCGGGGCGGATCTGGACACGGTAGGTCGACCCGACCCGGTGGGTGGTCGGGTCGGGTCGGGGGGTGTGGGACATCAGATCGTCCTCTCCAGGACCATCAGGGAGCGGTCGGGGACGGTCAGCGCGTCGCCGGCCTCGACCGTCGTCGTCTTCTCCGCTTCCGGCTCCGCGGTGCTGATGACCAGCTCCCACCGCTGGCCGAACTCGGCGGGCGGCATGGTGAAGTCCAGCGGCGCGTCGTGGGCGTTGAAGCACAGGAGGAACGAGCTGTCGACGTGGCGCTGGCCGTACTGGCCGCGCTCGCGGATGCCCTCGCCGTTGACGAACAGGGCGACGGACCGGCCGAAGTCGTTGCCCCAGTCCTCGCCGGTCATCTCCCGGCCGTCGGGTGTGTACCAGGCAAGGTCGGGCAGGGGCTCGTCGATCAGGCGCGAGCGCACCGGCAGGCCGGTGAAGAACCGGCGGCGCCGGAACACCTGGTGCCGGCGGCGGAACTCGACCAGCCGGCGGGTGAACTCCAGCAGGTCGATGTCGGCGTGCTCCCAGTCGATCCAGGCCAGCTCGCTGTCCTGGCAGTACGCGTTGTTGTTGCCCCGCTGGGTACGCCCCAACTCGTCGCCGTGGCCGATCATCGGCACGCCCTGCGACAGCATGAGCGTGGCGAGGAAGTTGCGCCGCTGCCGCGCCCGCAGCGCCAGGATGCCCGGGTCGTCGGTCTCGCCCTCGACCCCGCAGTTCCACGAGCGGTTGTGGCTCTCGCCGTCCCGGTTCTCCTCGCCGTTGGCCTCGTTGTGCTTGTCGTTGTACGACACCAGGTCGTTGAGGGTGAACCCGTCGTGGCAGGTGACGAAGTTGATGCTGTGGAACGGGCGGCGCCCGTCGTCCTGGTAGAGGTCGGCCGAGCCGGAGATGCGGGAGGCGAACTCGGCGATGGTGGCCGGCTCGCCGCGCCAGAAGTCGCGAACTGTGTCCCGGTACTTGCCGTTCCACTCCGTCCACACCGGCGGGAAGTTGCCGACCTGGTAGCCGCCGGGCCCGACGTCCCACGGCTCGGCGATGAGCTTCACCTGGCTGACCACCGGGTCCTGCTGCACCACCTCGAAGAAGGTGGAGAGGCGGTCGACCTCGTAGAACTCCCGCGCGAGGGTGGCGGCGAGGTCGAACCGGAAGCCGTCGACGTGCATCTCGGTCACCCAGTACCGCAGCGAATCCATGATCAGCTGGAGTGAGTGCGGGCTGCGGACGTTGAGGCTGTTGCCGGTGCCGGTGTAGTCGACGTAGTACCGCCGGTCCTCCTCGGACAGGCGGTAGTAGCTGGGGTTGTCGACCCCCTTGAAGCTCAGCGTCGGGCCGAGGTGGTTGCCCTCGGCGGTGTGGTTGTAGACCACGTCGAGGATGACCTCGATGCCGGCGGCGTGCAGCGCCTTGACCATGCCGCGGAACTCCTGGACCTGCTGCCCGAGGCGGCCCAGCGCGGAGTAGCCGTGGTGCGGGGCGAAGAAGCCGATCGTGTTGTAGCCCCAGTAGTTGCGCAGGCCCAGGTCGGCCAGGCGGTGGTCGTGCACGAACTGGTGCACCGGCATCAGCTCGATCGCCGTCACCCCGAGCTTCCGCAGGTGCTCGATCATCGCCGGGCTGGCGATGCCCGCGTACGTGCCGCGCAGCTCCTCCGGGATGTCCGGGTGGCGCATCGTCAGGCCGCGCACGTGCGCCTCGTAGATCACCGAGTGGTGGTACGGGGTGCGGGGCGGCTTGTCGTTGCCCCAGTCGAAGTACGGGTTCACCACCACCGACTTCGGCATGAACGGCGCCGAGTCGGCGGCGCTCATCCGCTCCGGGTCGCCGTGCTCGTAGTCGTACACCGCCGGGTTCCACTCGACGTCGCCGTCGATCGCCTTCGCGTACGGGTCGAGCAGCAGCTTGTGCGGGTTGCAGCGCACCCCGTCGGCGGGGTCGTACGCGCCGTGGACGCGGTAGCCGTACCGCTGGCCCGGCTCGACCCCGGGCACGTACGCGTGCCACACGTACGCGTCGACCTCGCGCAGCTCGACCCGCCGCTCCGCCCCGGTGTCCCACTCGTCGAAGAGGCAGAGCTCCACCTTCTCCGCCACCTCGGAGAAGATCGCGAAGTTGGTGCCCATCCCGTCATAGGTGGCCCCGAGGGGGTAACGCTCGCCCGGCCAGACCTGCATGTTGCTCCTTCGGCACACGATCATGAGCGCTCACCCGCACCACGAGCCCGCCGCATGGCCGAGGTCGGTGGCGCGCACGGGCGTAATTGCCCCGCAGGATTCGCCACCAATCCAACCGTTCGGCCGATGACAGGAACCCACCTTACTGACCCTGGGTAAACCTTCAGGTGTTCTCTGTCACCATCGCTGCCCTCGAGATGCGGATTCGCGCGAGATGCCCTTTCCTGATTCAGGGCGCGCGCGAGCGTGGCCCGTCGCCCCCACCCCCCTTGTTCTGCCGGCACCGGCGCCGGCGCGACCCATCGTGCATGGACGGAGATTGATGTGACGACCCTGCGGGTCGGCGGGCAGCCCGCCACCGCCCCGGACCGGATCCACCGGCCCACCCTCACCTTCCGACCCCAGGTCCCGGCCCAGCCGGGTCCGGGTGTTCCCCCGCAGACCCGCCGGATCCTGATGCTGTCGTGGGAGTACCCGCCCGTGCTCGTCGGCGGCCTCGGCCGCCACGTCCACGCCCTCTCCGTCGCCCTCGCCACCGCCGGCCACGACGTCACCGTCGTCACCCGCCACACCGACGGCGCACCCCTCGAGGAGTACGCCGACGGCGTCCGCATCGTCCGCGCCGCCGAGGACCCGGTGACCTTTCCGCTCGCCACCGGCTCGCTGCTGGCCTGGACGATGGCGTTCAACCACACGCTCACCCGGGCCGCGCTCCGGGCCGCCGAAACCGGCACCTACGACGTCATCCACGCCCACGACTGGCTCGTCGCCCACACCGCGATGACCCTGCGCGAGCACCTGGACGTCCCGCTGGTCAGCACCATCCACGCCACCGAGGCGGGGCGCCACCAGGGCTGGCTTCCGGAGGAGATGAACCGCACCATCCACAGCGTCGAACACTGGCTCGCCTCCGAGTCCGGCCGCGTCATCGCCTGCTCCGGCTACATGCGGGACGAGGTGACCGCGCTGTTCGGGGTGCCGACCGCCCACGTGGACGTGGTGCCCAACGGCGTGGAGCCGCGCCGCTGGCGGGCGCCGGCCGCCGCGGTGGCCCGTGCCCGGGCCCGGTTCGCCGGGGACGGTCCGCTGGTGACCTTCGCCGGCCGGCTGGTGTACGAGAAGGGCGTACAGCACCTCCTCGCCGCCCTCCCCCGGCTGCGCGAACGGCACCCCGGGCTGCGGGCGGTGATCGTCGGCGACGGACCGTACCGCGGGGAACTGGAGGCTGAGGTGCGCCGGCTCGGTCTCGTCGACGCGGTCAGCCTGCCCGGGTTCCTGGGCGGCACCGACCTGCCGGCGGTGATGGCGGCGTCGGACTGCTTCGCGGTGCCGAGCATCTACGAGCCGTTCGGCATGGTGGCCCTGGAGGGCGCCGCCGCCGGGGCGCCCCTCGCCGTGTCCGCGACCGGGGGGCTCGCCGAGATCGTCGAGCCGGGCGTCACCGGGATGACCTTCCGGCCGCAGGACCCGGAGGGGCTGAGCGACGCCGTGCACGCCCTGCTGTCCGACCGCGAGCAGGCCCGCCAACTCGCCCGCCGCGCCCGGCAGATGGTCCACGACCAGTACGGCTGGGCCGCCATCGCCAGCCGCACCGCGTCAACGTACGCGCAGGCGATCACCGAGGCCCCCACCTTCACCACGGCAAGGGCAGCCCACCGCATGACCCACGGCCACACCCTGCCGGCGCTCCCCGAGGGCAACCTCCTGGCCACCGCCGGCCTGCGGTGAAAGGAAGGGCCCCCTGTTAACGCCTCGCGTGGTACAGGGGCCCCTTGTTAACAGGGCGTCCACCGCAGAACGGCGACAGGCCGCCGACCCTGGTTCGGGTCGGCGGCCTGCCGTCGTGCGCGTTAAGAAGGGGCCCTTTCTCTACCGCAGGCGTTAAGAAGGGGCCCTTCCTTACACCGTCAGCGCTGCTCGAACGGGAGGTAGTCCCGCTCGGGGGAGCCGGTGTAGACCTGCCGCGGGCGGCCGATCTTGGTCTCCGGGTCGTTGATCATCTCGCGCCACTGGGCGATCCAGCCGGGGAGCCGGCCCAGCGCGAAGAGCACCGTGAACATCTTGGTCGGGAAGCCCATGGCCTTGTAGATCAGGCCGGTGTAGAAGTCCACGTTCGGGTAGAGCTTGCGGGAGACGAAGAAGTCGTCGGCGAGCGCGATCTCCTCCAGCTCCATCGCGATGTCCAGCAGCGGGTCCGGCTTGGCCATGCGGCCGAGCACGTCCTGGGCGGCCTTCTTCACGATCGCGGCGCGCGGGTCGTAGTTCTTGTAGACCCGGTGGCCGAAGCCCATCAGCTTGACGCCGGTCTGCTTGTCCTTGACCTTCCGCACGAAGGTGCGGACGTCGTCGCCGTCGGCGTGGACACGCTCCAGCATCTCCAGCACGGCCTGGTTGGCACCCCCGTGCAGGGGGCCGAAGAGCGCGTTCACGCCGGCCGAGACCGAGGCGAAGAGGTTGGCGTTGCTGGAACCGACCAGCCGGACGGTCGACGTGGAGCAGTTCTGCTCGTGGTCGGCGTGCAGGATGAACAGCATGTCCAGCACCTTCGCCACCACCGGGTCGACCTCGTACGGCTCGGCCGGCACGCCGAAGGTCATCCGGAGGAAGTTCTCCACGTACCCGAGGGAGTTGTCCGGGTACAGCAGCGGCTGGCCGATCGACTTCTTGTACGCGTACGACGCGATCGTCGGCACCTTCGCCATCAGCCGGACCGTCGACATCTCCACGTGCTGGGCGTCGAACGGGTCGAGGCTGTCCTGGTAGAAGGTCGAGATCGCGCTGACCGCCGACGACAGCACCGCCATCGGGTGCGCGTCCCGGGGGAAGCCGTCGAAGAAGCGGCGCATCTCCTCGTGCAGCAGCGAGTGCCGACGGATCCGCTCGCTGAACTCGGTGAGCTGCTGCTGGGTGGGCAGCTCGCCGTAGATCAGCAGGTAGGAGACCTCCAGGAAGGAGGACTTCTCGGCCAGCTGCTCGATCGGGTAACCGCGGTAACGCAGGATCCCCGCGTCGCCGTCGATGTAGGTGATCGCGGACGTGCAGGCAGCCGTGTTCACGAAACCGGGGTCGTACGTCGTCAGCCCGGTTTCCTTGAGCAGGTTGCCCACCCGGATCCCGGAGGGGCCCTCGACCGCGGGGTGCACCGGCATCGAGAGCTGCCCACCGGGGTGATCGAGCTTGACTTCCGTCATGTGGTTCCTCGCTTCGCCGGCAGATCTTCGTTGAATTGCCTTCGCTTCTACCGTATTCGCGGTTCCCCGGACACCGCCCGCGGTGGTTCTCCGGTGAGGTATGCGTCACCCGATTCCCGACCAGCAGGCAGGGAAACCCGGTCGGTCAGGCCCGGTGCGAGGAGACCGGGAGGGCTCGGGGCGAGGAAACCGGAGGCCCCGGGGCCGGTCCGGCGCGGTCAGGAGAGCGCGAGGCGGGTCAGCGTACCGTCGGCGGCGACGAGGAGCAGGTCGAGGCGGTTCGCCCCGGCCTGGAAGAGCCGGTCGTCGGCGACCAGGGCCGCGAACCGGCGTCCGCCGGCGTCCCGGGGCACCACCGGCACGACGGCGGCGACCCGGCCGTTGACCGCGACGGCCAGCGGCGTGCCGTCGGGCACCGAATCGGGCAGGTCGCCCCAGACCAGCGCGGGCAGCCGGCCGGTGTCCGGGTCCACGTCCCGGAACGCGGCGAGGTCACCGACACGGGCCGAGCCCGCCGTCGGCCGGTTCCCGACCGGGGTGCCGATCAGCGGGTGCGCAGCGGGTGGCGGCGGCGCGGCCGGCACCCCGCCGGAGATCGGGGTGCGCTGCGCGGGCCGGTCGTAGAAGACCTTGCCCGCGTCGGTCCGCGGCGCCTGCCGGGCGGATCGGCCGTCGACCGGCCACGGCACCCGGATCGCCGCCTCGTCGGCGACGGTGGGCAGCAGGTCGACGTGCTGCCAGTTCCGGTCGTCGACGCGGCCGGCCCGCTGCCCCGGCGACTTCACGAACAGCGGCACCCAGGCGACCTCGTCGGCGGCGGCCCGGATCGCGTCCATTCCCCGCCCCTGCGCGCCGTTCGTGAAGCTGACCCCGTGGTCGGAGGTCACCACCAGCAGCGCCTGGTCGTACAGGCCGGTGGCCCGGAGGGTACGCAGCGTCTCGCCGATCAGCCGGTCGGTGTAGCCGAGCTGCGCCAGGTGCCGCTGCCGGGCCAGCTCGACCCAGCCCTCCCCCTCGTTCGGGAAGTCCTCGGGAGCCTCGTAGCGCATCCCGGACGGGAGATACGCCCACGGCGAGTGCGGCATCAACAGGTGCAGGAAGTGCAGCGTCGGCCTGGCCGCCGGCTTCAGCCCGGCGAGGAAGCTGGTGAACCGGGCCGGCTGGTTGGCGTTCAGCCGGTCCCAGCGGAACTTCGGGTCGGTCGGCACCGGCTCGGCCGCGTCGACGCCCGCCTCCGCGGCGGTGCGCTCGCGGTAGGAGTCCTGCGGGTCCACCCGGCTGTCGACGGGCGCGCTGAGGCGGGCCAGCAGTTCTCCGCTCTCCCGGACCAGCACACCGATGCCCTGCTCCGGCGTCACGCGGCTCTCGCACCGGCTGGGTGGGCAGAGCCGGGTGATGCTCTCCTCGGCGCGGATGTCGTACAGGCCGCCGAAGGCGGTGAAGAGGTTGTCCGGATGCTGCGAGTAGTGCGGCGCCGCCCCGGTTCTCGGGTAGCGGCCGGACAGCATCGCCGGCAGCGCGTACGGCGTCCAACCGCTCACGCCGGTCGCGTTGCGGTACCAGGTCGACCCGGCGGCCAGCTCCGCGAAGTGCGGGAACCGGGCGGCGTCCACCCGCCCGTCCGGGCCGAGCAGGGAGACCAGGGGCAGCTCGTCGAGGATCAGCATGACCACCGGCGGGTGGAGGCCCGCGTTGGCGACCCCGGCGGCCCCGCCCTCGCCCCGCGGGAGGACCACCGCCGACGTCGGTGAGGCGAGCAGGAAAAGCCCGACGAAGAGCAGCGGCCCCACGGCCGCCACGCGCAGTACCCGCCCGGGCCCGCGCCAGCGCCGGTGGGCCACCGCACCGGCGGCACCCGCCACGACGGCGAGCAGCAGCAGTGGCACGCCCCGGAGCGGCGTGACGGACCGGCCGACCTGCACGGCCAGCGCCGCGAGCAGCAGGCCGACGAGCATCGTGTGCGTCACCTTCCGGGCGAGCGGTCCGGCGAGGCGGGACACCGCGCCGAGCAGCCCCAGCGCGAGGGTGGGAACCAGCGCGACCAGCGCGACCAGCAGCAGGATCTCGCCGCGGCCGGCGCGGTGGAACAGGAAGAAGTCCGGGCTGCGGCCCAGGACGTCCAGCAGTGGCTGGGTGACCACGAGCCCGATCAGGGCGGCGACCTCCAGCAGCCGGCCGCCCTCCGCGCGCCAGCCGTCGCGGAGCCGCACGGCCCGCAAGCCCCGTCGGCCGAGCACGGCCCGCAAGCCCCGTCGGCCGAGCTCGGTCCGCCGGCGACGGGGCGGGGCGTCGGTGCGGTCCGGGGCGGGTGGATCCGGTGTCGGTGGGGTGGCCGGGTCAGCCACCCACGACCGCCCGGTAGAGCGTCCGGGTGCCCGAGGGCAGGTCGAGGCGGGCCTCGATGCGGCAGCGGGCCTCGAGCAGCCGTTCGAACTCGTCCCGGCGGTAGTCGGGGAAGAGACCGTCCGGCTTGTTGGCCAGCAGGCGGCGGGCCATCGGGTCCTCGGGATGCACGAACTCCACGACGAGCCGGGCGCCGGGCGTGCCGTGGCCGGCCAGCCAGTCCACCACCTCGGGCAGCGGCACGTTGCGCCCGATCGCCAGGTGGTGGACCACGGCCAGGGCGAGCACCGCGTCGGCCCGCGCCCGGTCGGCGAAGGCGGCCCGCTCGACGCCCCGCCAGCCCCCGCCCGGGGACGGGTCGGCCAGGTCCATCACCAGCGGCAGGATGCGCCGCTCCCCCTCGGCCCGCAACGCCCGGTACAGCCCGTCCACCACCGCCGGGTCCTGCTCGACGGCGACGACGTAGTCGGCGTGGTCGGCGGCGAGGCGGGCGTACCGGCCGTCGTTGGCTCCGAGGTCGAGCGCGAGGCGGGTGCGGGGCCCGGCCGCCAGTGACCCGGCGACGAAGCTCTCCTTGGCCGCCCGGTCGGCGGCGCTGTAGCCGCAGGTGCGCTGGTAGTCGATCCAGTGGCTGGCGGGCGGCTGCCGGTCCAGGCGGCGCACCAGGCGTTCGAGTCCGCGTACGGTGGCCAGGGCCAGCTCGCGCGAGTAGCCGGCGGCGCGCAGCTGGGTGCGGACGTCGGCCGTGCTGGCCCGGGCGTTGCCGCGCCGCATCGCGTCGTGCAGGTGCACGTGGGTGAAGACACCGGGGCGCAGCCGACGCCCGCCGACGAAGAGGCGGCGCATCTCGTCCGGCTCGATGCCGTCGACCCGGGCCCGCAGCCACGGCTGGAAGTCGAGCCCGAGGTGGGCGCCGAGCAGCAGCGGGTAGAGCAGCGTCTGGCAGAACTGGCGGTAGCCGGCCCACGGCTCGCCGTCGCGCACCGGCGTGAACGAGCCGACGTCGATGAAGACCGGCTGCGCGCCGCGCCACTGCAGGTTGTAGGCCGACCCGTCCTTGGTGGTGAAGCCGGCCGGCAGCGCCGTCCGCAGGATCTCCAGGTGCAGCAGGGCCGCGTCGCGCAGCATGGCGTGCGACCACTCGTACGGGTGGGAGACGAACGGGATGCGCTCGTGGCGCAGCACGGCCGCCCAGCCCTCCGGCACGGGTGCGGTCTCCACGGGCTCGGTGCCGCAGACCTTGCCATCGGCGAGCAGGGCGGGGAAGAAGTCGCTGGCAGCGAGCGCCCGCCACTCGGTGGCGGCGCGCTCGTCCAGCACCCGCAGCACCGCGTCCCCCTGGTGGTAGACCCGGTTCGCCGGGTCGCGGAAGGACGCCGGTTCGGCCCGCAGGCCGGTGTCGGGGTACGCCATCAGTGCTGGTCGGTGGGCTGCTTGCGGAACCGGTCCACCAGGCGCCGCCAGTAGAGCTTGGCCGCGACCGCGACCCCGGCCACGCCGCCGACCACCGCCTGCACGATCAGGCTTCCGGAACCCGCGTCCAGGTAGGCCAGATGGTTCACCGACCGCTCCTTCCGTCTCGACCCTCGGCGCACCGGACCATCCCGGTGAGGGTTTTGACCCGGTACGCCGGACTTGTCGGTCACAGTACGCGAAAGACGCCCCGGCGAGGGCGAGACCCGGCACCCGTGTCCGATCCGTTCAAGACCCAACGGCGCCACGGGCCCTACCGTTCCGGCATGACACCTCAATTCGACCTGATCGGTATGGCCGTCACCGACATGGCCCGCACCCTGGGCTTCTACCGCCGACTCGGCCTCGATATCCCGCCCGGCGCGGAGTCCGAGCCGCACGTGGAGGTGACCCTGCCCGGCGGCGTCCGGCTCGCCTGGGACGCGGTCGACACGGTCCGCTCGTTCGACCCGGACTGGACACCGCCCACCGGCAGCCCTCGGGTCAACCTCGCCTTCCGCTGCGCCGACCCGGCGGAGGTCGACCGCTGGTACGCCGAGCTCACCGACGCCGGATACCACGGCCACCTCAAGCCGTGGGATGCCTTCTGGGGACAGCGGTACGCGGTGCTGCACGACCCGGACGGCAACGGGGTGGACCTGTTCGCGCCCCTGCCCACGTAGGAATCAGAGCAGCGCGGTCGGCGGCACCCCGGCCAGGTCGCGGGTGTCCCGGGTCAGGTGGGCCTGGTCGGCGTACCCGGCCCGGGCCGCCACCTCGGCCAGCGGTGTTCCCGCCCGCGCCAGGGCCAGCGCCCGCTGCAACCGCAGGATCCGCGCGAGCGTCTTCGGGCCGTACCCGAAGAGGTGCCGGGAGCGGCGGTGCAGGGCGCGCGGGTCGAGCCCGGCCGCGGCGGCGACCGCGCCGACCGGGGCGCCGGCGCCCAGCGCGGCGGTCACCCGGGCGGCGAGCGGGTCGGGGCCGTCCGTCTCGCGCAGCCGGGCGGCGGCCACCTCGACCAGCGCCCGGGCCGGGGAGTCGGCGGCCCGGACCGCGAGCCGCGCGGCGGCCCGGTCGCCCCAGAGCGCGGCGAGGGGGACGCGCCGGTCCCGCAGGTCCACCGCGGGTACGCCGAGAACGGCCGGCCCGGCGCCCGGCGGCAGCCGCAGCCCCACCCACCGCTCCCCCGCCTCGCCGGCGCTCACGAAGGCGGTACGGTCCGGACCGGCCACCAGCAGCCCGGCCCGGCTGGACCAGAGCAGGTCGACGCAGCCGTCGGGCAGCACCCGGGTGGGCGGCGCCCCGGCGGGCACGGTGCTGGTCCAGAGCACGGCGCCGGCGATTCCGGCGGGACGTTCCCGGTACACGCCCCCAGCCTGCCACGGGCGACTAGCCTCGGAGCCTGTGCGATGGTCGGTGGTGGACGCGCCGCTCGACTCCTCAGGGCGGGGGCGGGGCGAACGGCGGGCACCGGTCGCGCTGCGCACGGCCGGTCTGGTCGACCGGCTGGGCGCCGAGGACGCCGGCGTGATCGAGACGGTGATCACCGACCCGGTCCGCGACCCGGAGACCGGGATGATCGGCGCGGACCAGGTCCGCCGCGCCGGGCGGGCGATCGCGGCCCGGGTGACCGAGCTGACCGACGCGGGCCACCTGCCGCTGGTCGTCGGGGGCGACTGCGCGATCCTGCCGGGCGTCCTCCAGGGGCTGCCGTCCGGGTTCACGCTCTGGTTCCTCGACGGGCATCTCGACTTCCACGACGGCGTCACCTCCCCCACCGGCGAGGCGGCCGACATGGACCTGTCGCTGGTCACCGACCACGGCCCGGCCGGGGTGCTCGACCGGGAGGGGCCGCTGGTCGACCCGGACCAGGTGCACCTGCTGGGCTGCCGTCCGGTGTGGGACGAGTCCGCGGCGGAGGAGGCGGCCCGCCTCGACCCGGCGATCCACGTCGTTTCGGCGGACCAGCTGCGCGGGGCCGCCGCCGCGGCCGTGGGCCGGCACCTGGCCGCCGACGGCGCCGGGCCGGCCTGGCTCCACCTCGACCTGGACGTGCTCGACCCGCTGGTGCTGCCGGCCGTCACCTACCGCGAGCCGGGCGGGCTGGACTGGACGGACCTGGCCGCCCTGGTCGGGCCGCTGGTGCGATCGGGTCGCCTGCTCGGCATGAGCCTCGCGGACTTCAACGCCGACGAGGACCCCGACGGGCGCCACGCGGAGCGCGTCGTCGAGGTCCTCGCGGAGGTGCTGGCGGACTAGCGAGGGCCGGTCCCGGTAAGGAGCACGTCTGATGAATATCGCCGAATCGAGGCGACTTTCGCCGAACGTCTCCCTGGTCCTGCTCGCCTCCGTTCTCGTGTCCTTCCTGGCGGCGTCGTCAGCCCC
The DNA here is from genome assembly GCF_052068455.1 of Micromonospora sp. H33. NCBI lineage: Bacteria > Bacillati > Actinomycetota > Actinomycetes > Micromonosporales > Micromonosporaceae > Micromonospora > Micromonospora sp. H33. The sequence continues at coordinate 120,090 of NZ_JBQHDE010000011.1, forward strand.
GATCCCCCTCTACGGGATTTACCAGGAGGGCTGGCACTTCTCGCCGATCACGACCACCGTGGTGTTCGCCGTCTACGCCGCCGCGGTGCTGGCGGCCCTGCTCACGTTCGGCAAGCTGTCCGACCATGTCGGACGACGGCCGGTCCTGCTGGTCGCGATCGCGGTCCAGATGATCTCGCTGGTCATCTTCGTCCTCGCCAACGGCGTACCCGCGCTGCTGACCGCCCGCGTCGTGCAGGGGCTCGCGGCCGGCGTCGCCACCGGCGCCGTCGGTGCCGCCATGCTGGACATCAACCGCTCCCGCGGCACGCTCGCCAACTCGATCGCCCCCGGCATCGGAACCGGTACGGGCGCCCTGCTCTCGGCGCTGCTCATCCGGTACCTGCCCGCGCCGACGCGACTCGTGTACGTCGTCCTGCTCGTCATCCTGCTGATCCAAGGCGTCGGCATCATGTTGATGCGGGAAACCGTCACGCCGGCCAAGGGAGCGCTGCAGAGTCTGCGGCCGGAGATCACGCTGCCCCGCGCCGTGCGCGGGCCGACACTGGTCGCCGGCTTCCTCGTGGTCTACGCCGGCGGCCTGCCCCGGACCGCCAACGAGTACTCCGTCGCCATCATCCTCCTCGCCCTCGTCGCCCTGCTCGGGCTGCGCAGGTCCGGCAAGACAGCACCCGGCTGACCCACCGCCCGGCCCGGCCGGGGCTGTGACTTCGAGACACGCCCTGTGGTGCATGGCCTAGCGGAGCAACACGAACCGCAACACGGTGGCGGCTATGCGTCGGCTGTGGGATACGGCAGCCGCACGGTGAACACGGTGCGACCGGGCCGGCTCTCCACCGACACGGTGCCGTGGTGCGCCTCCACCACCGCGGCGACGATGGCCAGACCGAGGCCGGTGCTGCCGTGCGCCCGGGACCGCGAGCTGTCGGCGCGCGCGAACCGTTCGAAGACGTCGGGTCGCAGGTCGGCGGGGATACCGGGTCCGTCGTCGGCGACCCGGAGCACCGCGGCGTCCGGCTCGACGGCCAGGCCGGTGGTGACGGTGGTGCCGGCCGGTGTGTGCACCCGGGCGTTGGCCAGCAGGTTCGCCAGCACCTGGTGGAGCCGGGCCGGGTCACCCGGCACCCGGATCACCTGGTCCGGCAGGTCGAGCTGCCAGCGGTGCTCCGGCCCGGCGACGTGCGCGTCGCTGACCGCGTCCACCACGAGCGCGGACAGGTCCACCGGCTCGACCGCGAGGGGACGGCCCGAGTCGAGCCGGGCGAGCAGCAGCAGGTCGTCCACGAGGCTGGTCATCCGGGTGCTCTCCGACTCCACGCGGCGCAGGGCGTGCGCCACGTCGGGCGGCACCCGGTCCCGGCCACGTCGGGCCACCTCGGCGTACCCCCGGATGGCGGCGAGCGGCGTACGCAGCTCGTGGCTCGCGTCGGCGACGAACTGGCGTACGCGCGTCTCGCTGGCCTGCCGGGCGGCGAGGGCGGCGGCGACGTGCCCGAGCAGGCGGTTGAGCGCCGCGCCGACCTGACCGACCTCGGTGCGCGGGTCGGTGTCGGCGTCCGGCACCCGTTCCGACAGCGCCACCTCGCCGCGGTCGAGCGGCAGCTCGCTGACCCGGCCGGCGGTGGCGGCGACCCGCCGCAGCGGGCGCAGGGTACGCCGGACGATCAGCGTGCCCACCGTGCCGGCGACGACGAGCCCGGCGCCGGCGACCGCGGCCTGCGCCGCGACCAGCCACATGGTGGTCTCCCGCACCTCGCTCAGCGGGATGGCCAGGACCCGGACCTCGCCGGCGCGCCACATCCGTCCGACCGCCCGGTAGTCACCGCGGTCACCGAGGCTGACGGTACGGGGAGCGCCGCCCGCCGGCAGTGCGGCGAGCGCCGTCACCTCCCCGGCCGGGATGGTCTCGCCGCCGGGTCGGCGGCCGGACTGTATCCGGGCGTCGGTGATCCGGCCGTCCACGACGGTCGCCACGATGGTGGCGGGCGGTAGGCCGGGCGGGATCCCGCGTTCCTCCCCCGGTCCCCAGCGCGGAAACGGGCGGTCCCCGCGCCCGTTGGTGTTGGGGACCAGTTGTGCGTCCACCCGGTCGATGAGGAAGTGGTGCAGCGCGGCCGTGGTGATGATGCCGATGGCGATGCTGACCAGGGCCAGCAGGGCGACCAGGATGACCACCAGCCGCGTCCGCAGCGACCAGCCGGCCAGCCGGCGCCGCAGCCCGCCCGCGCGCTCACTCGGCGGGCTTGAGGACATAGCCCGCGCCGCGCAGGGTGTGGATCATCGGCTGGCGGCCCGCGTCGATCTTCTTCCGCAGGTACGAGATGTACAGCTCGACGACGTTGGCCTGGCCACCGAAGTCGTAGTTCCAGACCCGGTCCAGGATCTGCGCCTTGCTGAGCACCCGGCGCGGGTTGCGCATCAGGTAGCGCAGCAGCTCGAACTCGGTGGCGGTCAGGGTGATCAACCGGCCGTCCCGGCGGACCTCGTGGCTGTCCTCGTCGAGGGTGAGGTCACCGACGGTGAGCACGGCCTCCTCGCGGGCGGCGACCGCGAAGCCGGAGCGGCGCAGCAGCGCCCGCAGGCGGGCGATCACCTCCTCCAGGCTGAACGGCTTGGTCACGTAGTCGTCGCCGCCGACGGTCAGCCCGGCGATCCGCTCCTCGACGGCGTCCCGGGCGGTCAGGAAGAGCACCGGCACGGTCGGGTACGCCTCCCGCAGCCGACGCAGCACCGCGAAGCCGTCCAGGTCGGGCAGCATCACGTCGAGGATCACCGCGTCCGGCTGGAACTGGCGTGCCGTGCTCAACGCGGCCATGCCGTTGCCCGCCGTACGCACCTGCCAGCCCTCGTAGCGCAGCGCCATCGACAGCAGGTCTGCCAGGGTGGGCTCGTCGTCGACCACCAGGACGCGGACGGGCTGCCCGTCGGGCCGGCGCAGCTCGAGCCGGACCGGGCCGGCCTGCTCGTTGGTCACCATGGCCCCCATCGTGGGCGGGTCCGCTGTGCCGGGCTTGTGCGCTTCCTGTGTCCCCGCTGTGCACGCTACTCCGACACGCCCACAGGGTAGGTGTGCACGAACCGCATCTCCCAGGTCCCGGAGGCGTCGGGCCGGTCGCGCTCGTAGAGGTGGTCCGGACCCCCGGCGACCGTCGGGCCACCGCCGTCGGGGTGGCGCAGCACCCAGCGGGCCGGCGGCGCGCCGTCCGGGTCGGCCGGCAGCGCGCGGACCAGGTCGTGGGCCGGCCCGCCGACGAAGCGTACGGTCACCTCGCTCATCGCGCCTCCGCCTCCCCGGGGTACGCGAATCGGTACGCGCCCTCGGCTCGCAAGCTACCGCACCCGGGACGGGCGCCGGCCGGTCCCGCGACGGTTTGCCCTGATCGGAGCCCGGGTACCGGCACCGGCAGTAGGTCGGAAAACGAGGCGAGGAGCGGTCGATGAGGACGCTGGACGGGCGGTACCGGCTCGAACAGCGCATCGGCGTCGGGGGGATGTCGGAGGTCTGGTCGGCCCATGACGAGGTGCTCGACCGGCCGGTCGCCGTCAAGCTGATCGCGCCCGCCCAGGAGGGCCGCGAGGACGTGTCGGTGGAGCGCATCCGCGCGGAGGCACGCTCGGCCGCCCGCCTGGTCCACCCCAACGTGGCCAGCGTCCACGACTTCGGCACCGCCTCGACGTCGCCCACCCGGCAGCTGCCGTACATCGTGATGGAACTGGCGGAGGGCGAGACGCTCGCCGTCCACCTGCGGGCGGGGCCGCTGGACTGGCGGATCGCCGTGCGGGTCTGCGCGGAGGTGAGCGCCGCCCTCGCCGCGGCGCACGCCCACGGAATCGTGCACCGCGACGTCAAGCCGGCGAACGTGATGCTGACCCCGTCCGGGGTCAAGGTGCTCGATTTCGGCATCTCCACGCCCTCCGGCGTCCCCGACGAGGTCCCGGACGGGATGGTGCTGGGCACGCCGGCGTACCTGGCGCCGGAGCAGCTCGATCGGGCGCCCGCCACGCCGGCCGCCGACATGTACGCGCTCGGCGTCCTTCTCTACTACTGCCTGGCCGGGCGCCTGCCGTACCCCGCCGGGACGGCCACCGAGCTGTTCGGGGTCCGGCGACGCCAGCCGCCCGCGCCGCTGCCGGAGATCGAGGGCCTGCCGCCCGAGGTCGCGGACCTGTGCACCCGATGCCTGTCCGCCGATCCGGACCGCCGGCCGACGAGCCTGATGGCCGCCCTGCTGCTCGCCGAGGCCGTGGACGCCCGCGTCTACGTGCCGATGCGGCAGCCCGTGCCGCCCCGGCAGCGGATGCCGGTGGTGTCGCCGTGGACCGAGCGGGCGGCGGCCGAGGCGACCGAGGCGGCGCCCGTCCCCGAGTGACACCGGGCCTGAGCTGCGCCGACCGTCCCAGCGCGGTTTCACGGGCCGGGCGCCGGGTAGCCGGGCCGGTGAGTGACGGGAGGAACGCGATGCCGCACCACAGTTCCTGGCTGGACGAGACGGCCGCCGCGACCGCGGAGGGCGGCCACGTCCGCACCGAGGACGGCAGTCTCTCCACCGCCCTGGCGTCCCCGCTGGCACAGCACTGCACCGGGCTGACGCCGTCGCAGCTGCTCGCCGCCGCGTTCGCCTCCTGCCTGCACCACGCGGCGGTGGAGGCGGCCGGGGAGATCACCGACGAGGCCCACACCGTGCAGGTACGGGCGGAGGCGAAGCTCGGTCGCGACGACGAGGGACGGTACCTGGCCGACGTGCACGCCTCGATCGCGTCCGCCGGGCTCACCCGCAAACAGCTCGACGAGCTGGTCGAGCACGCCGACCGGCTCTGGCCGTTCACGAGCGGGGACGCGAGCCGGCACCGCCTGACGGTGACCTCGGCGGAGAACGGCCGGCACTGACACCCGCCCGCCGGCACGTCCGACCGGCCACGGATGGACCGTACGAATGATGGGTACTCCGCTGTTCAGGTGATGGGTGCCCCACACCCTCACGAGGCCGGTCAAGATCGATCATTCGTGCCCTTACCGCACGTTGATACTGCTATATCCGACATGGCGGACAGGAGCGGAAAGCGGTATTGCTGGCTCGCTCAGACACTTCGCCCCAGCTATTGCCACGAATTGTGACGCATGCCACCAAACGGTCCTGGTGGCAACCCGCGGTCAGCTTTCTAGCCTCGGCGGGTGCACCCCGACGACACCTTCGACCAGAAGACGACCGAAACGCGACCGGATACCCGGTCCGCCGATGCCGCCTCAGCCGAACGGACGATCGGCCGGCACCGTACCCCCGAGGCGCCCAGCCGCGGCCGACGTACGCTGCTCGCCTCGACCCCCGTACGGATCGCCCTCGCCGCCGGCGTGACCTGCTGCCTCGGCGTGGTGGCGTTCACCGGTACGCGCGGCATCGCCGACAACGACCGGACCCAGGTCGCCGAGGCGGTGGCCGACCGGGCCGTCACCGACGAGCGCGCCTCCCGCTCGCTGGACCGGGCCGCCGCCTCCCCCGCGCCGGCCAGCCCGAGCCCGACGGTCAAGCCCTCCCCCTCGGCCACCAAGAAGAAGGCGCCGACGAAGCCGAAGCCGACCAAGCCGGCCCGGCCGCGCCCGGTGGCGGGCCTGACCCAGATGCAGATGGACAACGCCAAGATCATCGTCGACGTCGGCGTCGGCATGAAGATGCCCCGCCGGGCCCTGGTCGTCGCCATCGCCACCGCCATGCAGGAGAGCACCCTCCTCAACTACGCCAACGGCGGAGTGCCCGAGTCGCAGAACTACCCGCACCAGGCCACCGGCTGGGATCACGACTCGGTCGGGCTGTTCCAGCAGCGGCCCAGCAGCGGCTGGGGCACCGTCGCGCAGCTGATGCGCCCGGCGTACGCCGCGCGGGCCTTCTACACGGCGCTGCGGGAGATCCCCGGCTGGCAGGAGATGAGCATCGCCGGCGCCGCGCAGGCCGTGCAGGTGTCCGCCTTCCCCGACGCGTACGCCCAGCACGAGGTGCGTGCCACCACCATCGTCGCCGCGCTCACCTGACCGGACGGCGGCCCGGCACCGGCCGGCGCCGCACCTCGGCCCCAGCCGCCCGGCTGGGGTCATGCCTCAGCGGACCGCTCAGCGGTCACGGGTCAGCGGGCCGCCCGGCCGAAGAGCCGGCCACGGCCGGCTGGGGCCGCCGCGGCGGCGGTCGGCGTGTCCGCCGGCACCGGTTCCGCGGTCACGCCGCCGAGAATCTCGTCCACCCGGGCCTCGCGCCGGCGGCGGGCGTGCAGCGCCTCCTCGAACTCGCGGCGCGCCTGCACCGCCTCCTCGTACACCCGCTCGCGCACCTGCCGGGCCTCCTCCCGCGCGGCGTCGAGCTCAAACCGCGCCTGGGCGAGCAGCTCGGCGGCCTCCCGCTCGACCGCGCCGGCGTACCGGCGGGACACGTCGCCGTCCCCGATGTCGAGTCGCTGGAGCAGGCCGCACAGGCCCGCCGCCTCCTCGCGGATCTCGTCCCACTCCCGTCCGGTCCCCGCGGCGCCCTCGGCGCGCACCGCGAGCCGCATCAACCGGATACCGAGCTCGTCCAGGCAGTAATCCACCTGCCGCTGGTCGTAGCCGATCTCAACGACGGAGAACCTCATACTGTCGCCCCCCAGGCAGCTGGTACGTCTTTCCCCACCTTGATCCTCGGCGCTCGGGACGATCGCCGAGGGGGTTCGGGAAAAATGTTCAGCATGCGAGCGGCGCGCGCGGCCGGGCGCGTCGCGGGGTGTCGACGGGCGGCCGGGCGTGGACAATGTGCCGAGCCGCCCGCCGGCGGCGTCAGGGCCGCTTGGGCAGCACGACCACCCGGCCGAAGAACTCGTCGATGCGGCGTACCACGTCGTTGAAGTCGTCCAGGTCGATCGGCTTCGTCACGTACGCGTTGGCCTGGAGGGTGTAGCTGCCGAGGATGTCGGTATCGGCGTTGGAGGTGGTCAGCACGACGATCGGGATCGTCCGCAGGTCCGCGTCACTCTTGACCTCGCCCAGCACCTGCCGCCCGTCCATCCGCGGCATGTTCAGGTCGAGCAGGATCACGTCGGGCCGCCGGGCCTCGGCGTGCCGGCCGGTGCGCCGCAGGAACTCCATCGCCTCCTGGCCGTCGCCGACCACGTCGATGACCTTCTCGACATCCGAGTCGGCGAGGGCCTCCTCGATCATGAGCACGTCACCCGGGTCATCGTCCACCACCAGGATGCGCACCGGACTCGGGCTCGCTGGACCCATCGTTACCTGCTTCATGTCGGTGGAGCGGGGACCTGCCGGTCACCGTGCTGGCGGGGAAATCTAGTCGATCGAGAGGCCACCGGTCACACCGGGTTTCCGGTGTCCGAGTCGTGTCGCAGCACCTCGGCCAGACCGGTGACCTGGAGCACCCGGTGCACCCGCCCGGTGGCCCCGGTGAGCCGCAGCCAGCCGCCCTGGGCGGCCGCGCGGTTGTCGGCGCGGATGAAGGCGGCGATCCCGGTGGAGTCACAGAAGGTCAGGCCGCTGAGGTCGACCAGGAACCGGTGCGCGCCGGCCGCCGCCAGCCGGTCCAGCACGGCGTTGAACTCACCGGCGGTGCTCAGGTCGAGCTCGCCGGAGAGCCACACGTGGGCGGCGTCCCCGTCGCGTTCGGCGTACGTGACGGAGAACGTCACGGTGCCTCCCTCGGTCGACCGTGGACAGCCGCTTGCAGTGGGGAAAGTATACGCACGGGCACCGTGCGACAGCGGCGGCGCGAGTTACCGCGCGGCGACCGCCTTCCGACCGGCGTCGAGGAAGCGCGCCGCCCGGGGGAAGTCCCGCAACGCCTCCGCGTAATGCGTCAGCGCAAGCCTCACCGCGGGCGCCGGCGCGCCCCGGCTCGTGAGGATGTCGACGAGCCAGTCGACGAACTCGGTGGTGGTCGGGGCGGTCACGCCCGCGTCTCCCTCGCCTCGTCGGTCGCCGCCGGGTCCGGCACGGCGTGCAGGTGCCGGGGCGTACGCCCGGCCGGGCCGGTCGCGCGAAGCGCGAGAACGGCGACGTCGTCATGGTCCCCGTCGGCCAGCCAGTCGCAGGTGACCTGTTCGACCCGTTCGGCCAGGGCCGGCGCCGGCATGCGCTGGCACCCGGTGAGGGCGGCGATCAGCCGGTCGGTGCCGAACTGCTCGTGCCCGCGGCGGCCGCCCCGGGCCCCGGTCACGCCGTCGCTGTAGAGCAGGCAGGTCTCGCCCGCGTCGAGGTGGACCGTCTGCTCGCCGATACGGGGGTCGGGCACGACGCCGACCAGCATCCCGCGCAGCGGCACCTGCTCGACCTCGCCGGAGTTGCGCAGCACCAGCGGCGGCAGGTGACCGCCGCCGGCCAGCGTCAGGGTCAGGCCACCGTCGCGGCACGGGCGGACCACCCCGACCACCATCGTCGCGAACCGCCCCCGGTCATGCGCCTGCGTGGTCTCCAGCAGGGCGTCGTTGAGCAGCTTGAGCAGCCGCCCGGGGTGGGACTCGACCCGGTGCAGCGCGTGGAGGCACTGGCGTAGCTGGTTGGTGAACACGGCCGCCTCGACGCCCTTGCCGGACACGTCACCGAGGAAGAAGACCGATCCGCCGTCGGCCAGCCGGTGCGAACCGTAGAAGTCGCCGCCGATACGCAGCCCCGCCTGCGCCGGGCGGTACGCGGTGCCCCACTGGACGCCGGTGGCCTCGGCCGGCTCCACCGGCAGCAGGCTGGCCTGGAGGGTGTCGGCCACCTGGGCCTGGTCGCGGTAGAGCAGCGCGGTCGTCAACGCCGCCCCGGCCCGCGCGGCGAACGCCCGGACCAGGTCCACGTCGGCGTCCTCGTACCACCCGCCGCCCCGCCGGGCGACCAGCAGCACCCCGGCCGGCCCGTCCCTGCCGGGCAGCGGCACCACCCGGGCGCTCGTGTCCGCCGAGGTCAGGCCGGGCAGCCAGCCGGCCTCGACGGCCTGCTCGACGAGCCAGTCCACGGCGTGCGGCTCGACGCCATCCAGTCCCTGCACGACGGCCGGTGGCAGGTCGACCGCGGCGAGGACCCCGCTGTCCACCATGGGTCCCTCGTCGTCGACGCGGGAGGCGCGCCACCAGCGGGCCCGTCCGGCGCGGGGGGCCAGCACCAGGACCGCGACCTCCCCGAGGGTGGGTACGGCGAGCCGGACGACCGCCGAAGCGGCGCGGTCGGGGTGCAGCGGGTTCCCGAGCTTCTCGCCGACCACCGCGAGGAAGGCCGACCGGGCCCGCTCCGCGAGCAGGGCGTCGGACCAGGAGACGATCTCGGTGACGTCCTCGACGTACCGGCAGGAACGGCCGGACGACAGCGCCACCCGCCGGCACCGCAGCCGGCGGCCGTGGTGGGTGAAGTCGCCGCCGGAGAGAAGCCCCGGCACGCCGACCCCGGCTAGTGGGGCACCGGCCGTGACCTCGGGGAGCAGCCGCTCGGCCACCGGGCTGACGTGCCGCACGACGTCGTCGGCGTCGCAGACGACGAGGCCCTCCCGGAAGTGCTCGACGACCTCGGACCACTCGGGTGCGGGACCGCGGTCGGACGCGAGCGCCGGGAGGGCGCGGGTGAGGCGAGCCGGGACGTCCGCGGGCCACGCCGAAACTCGTGCGGCACTCGGCGTGGAGATCCGCCCGTCGCCCGGGTCCTGACCCCTGACGTCGGCAGCAGTCACCAGCTAAGCCCCACTCCTCGTCGACATCCGCACCGCGTCGGAAACGACGCTTGTGGTCAAATCTCTCCCCGCCCCACCCTACGCCGGTGTGCCGGTACCGCCACCTCACGCCATCGCCGCGCGGGCGGGTTGCGTACCTGGTGGTCGTGCACCGTGCCGGCACGGGTGCGGTGCGCCTGTCCGGCGTGAGCCCGCAGCTTCAGCACCATCGGGGCGGCGGCGGGGATGGCCCCCGGCCCTGGGACCAGGGGCCGGGGGCCGGAGTGATGTTCAGGGTGCGGGCACCGCCACCCGACGGGGTCCGGTCGCCCGCTCGGGTACGGCCGGGGGCGGTCCGGCGTCGTCGGGCTCGCCGGAGCCGGGGGTCTGGAAGAGGTAGCGGACGAACTCCCCACCCGCCTCGTTGTCGTCCGCCCCGGGCCACTGCCCCACGCAGTCCATGCCGATCACCTCGCGGCCGGTGCCGTCGGCCTCCTCCAGCAGTGCCCACAGGCTGACGGGGTAGCAGCGCGTGTCGCCGGGGGCGAGCCGCCAGCGCGCGTACCAGCCGGGTCGGGCGGGGACGATCTCGACGATCTGCTTCATCACGACCTTCCCTTCCGGGTGCCTCGGAGGTTCCCGGTCCGCTCCGATCGTGCGGCCGCGCCGGGTGACCGTCCCTCACCCGTGCCGGATGAAGCTCGTACTCGGTCGGGCCGGGCCGACCGGGGCAGGCGACACGTCCCTTTCGTAGCCGGCGACGTCCGTTTCGTGGTCGGCGGCGACGGGAAGGCGACCGGCTGGAAGCGAGGGAACACCAGCGAAGCGAGGTGTCACCATGCGCAAACAGATGGAGGGCGACAACCAGCGCCGCCGCGCGCTGGCCCGCCAGGCCCGGACACGAGGCATGCGGGCCAGCGAGACCGGCGCCAGCCTGAGCGCCACCAAGCAGCTGACCCACCTCGACCAGGCACGGCGGAACGGGCCGCCCCCGGCGGGTCGCCGCAAACCGGACACCATGCGCGGTGGGCCCGCACCGCCTCCGGCCGGCATCCCGGAGAATCCCCGGCCGACACCGGATCCCGGTCCCGCCGGTGCCACCACCACGGTGGGCTACCAGGACCTGGTGGACGAGGTGGGACGCCGGGCCGGAGTCGACTTCTCCACCGCCAAGGTGGGGGTGGAGGCGACGGTGCTGGCACTGGCCTTCGCCCTGGGCGAGGCCGAACGCACGCGCCTGCTCACGGCCCTGCCGACGAAGCTGCACGACGTCACACCGGTGGACGGTGTCGAGAGCCACTCCGACCTGCCCGGCTTCCTCGCCGAGGTGGGCCGGCTCAGCGGCCGTACACCGGAACAGGCCCGCTACCAGGCCGAGGCGACCCTCTCCGCGCTCGCCGACCGGGACCGCGACCTGGTCGAGTCGCTGCACGTCCCGGACGGGTTGCGGGACCTCCTCTCCCCGCCCGAGACCGGCGGCGGCCTGGTGGGCACGACCACCTCGACCCCGCCGCTCACCGAGGCGGAGCTGCGGGAGGCCCTGGCCGACCTGCCGTACTGGTCCGGCGACGGGAACGCGCTGTCGCGGACCGTCGCGTTGCCGGCGGACAACCTCGACCGGGTGCTCGACCGGCTCGACCAGCTGCGGGAAGAGACCGGTCGTGGGCCGAAGATCGGCCGGTCGGGCGCCACCACCGCGGTGGTGAGCGTCCGCTCCCGGCAAGCCCGCGCGGTGACCGCGCAGGACGTCGACCTGGCGCACGCCGTCGACGACGCGATCGACGAGGTCGCCGCCGGGATGGCGAGCGGCTGACGCGGCGCGGGCCGGCGGGGCTCCTCCCCGTCGGCCCGCCCCGGGTGGAAGGAAGGGCCCCTTCTTAACGCCTGCGATAGAGGAGGGGCCCCTTGTTAACACGGTCGGGTCCGTTAACCTGCCGTCACATGGAGGCTCCCGACGACCGGCTGGAGCTGGTCGTCGACCCGGGCCGGCCCACCGGACGCACGCTCCTCGCGGCCGGCGTCGAGCAGTCGTACGTGGACGTCGCCGACCCCCGGTACCTGCACTTCGAGTACGTCCGCCGACTGGCCGCCCTGATCGACCTGGCGGCGCCGGCCGGCCGGCCGGTGCACGTGCTGCACCTCGGCGGCGGCGCGCTGACGCTGCCGCGCTACGTCGCGGCGACCCGGCCGGATTCGACACAGGTGGTCGTCGAGCGGGACCGGGCCGTGGTCGACCTGGTGGCGCGGGACCTGCCGCCCCTGCCGGCCGGGATCGAGGTCGACGTCGCCGAGGCGCGGGAGGCGGTCACCGCCACCCGTTCCGCGGCGTACGACCTGGTGGTGGCCGACATCTACCGCGCGGCCCGGATGCCGCCGCACGTGGCCACGCTGGAGTTCGCCGCCGAGGTGGCCCGGGTGCTGCGCCCGGACGGCGTCCACCTGGTCAACGTCACCGACCTCCCGCCGCTCGTCCACGCCCGCGTGCACGCGGCGACCCTGCGGGCGGTGTTCGCCGACGTGTGCCTCGTCGCCGACCGGCGGATGCTGCGCGGGCGGCGGTACGGCAACCTGGTGCTCGCCGCCGGGCTGCGTCCCGACCGGCTGCCGGTGCCGCGCCTGGTGGTACGGGCGCTTCGCGACCCAGTGCCGGGCGGCGTGCTGCACGGCCCGGCACTCGACGCGTTCGTCGCCGGCGCCCGCCCCCGCACCGACGCCGACGGTTAGGAAGGGGCCCTTCTACAACGCGAGGCGTTAAGAAGGGGCCCTTCCTTACACGCGGGCCGGTACCTCCGGTGAACTGCTCTCCAGCGGCACGGCGTTCGCGGGCACCAGGCCCAGCTGCACCGCCGGGCGGGGCAGCGTGGCGTCGAGCAGCCAGTCGGCCCCCACCCGGGCGCGGTTGCTCGGCATCGCCAGCAGGTGGTAGCCGCGGGTGACCGCCTTGGCGGGCAGCCCGGACAGGGACACCTTCAACGGGTTGGCGGCCGCGTCCTTCCCGCCCAGGTCGACCACCCACCCCAGCTCGCGGTGCCTGTACGGCTTGCGACGGCCCTGCCCGTACGAGGCGGCGATGTTGTGCGCGACCAGTTTGCCCTGCCGCTGCGCGTGCTGGGCGGTCATGCCGCAGATCTTCCCGGGGCCGGTGGGGTCAGGCACCGCGGCGGCGTCGCCGCAGGCGTACACCTCTGGGAAGCCGGGGACGTTGAGGTACTCGTCGGTGACGAGGCGACCCTTCTCGGTGCGCAGCCCGAGCTGGGCGACGAACGGGTCGGGGCGCACGCCGACGCACCAGACCAGGGTGCAGGTGGGGACGTAGTCCCCGTCGGTGAGCTTGACGCCGTCGGCGGTCGCCAGGCCCACCGAGGTGCCCATCCGCACGTCCACGCCGCGCCGGCGCAGCACCCGGTCGGCGGTGTCCGACATCCGCCGGTCCATCTCGGGTAGGACCCGGGGCGCCACGTCGAGCAGCATCCACCGCGGCCGGATGGTGAGCCGGGGTCGCTGGGAGGCCAGCTCGTCCGTGAAGAGCTGGCCGTGCGCGGCCACCTCGGTGCCGGTGTAGCCGGCGCCCACCACGACGAAGGTGGCCCGGGCCCGCTGCTCGGCCGGGTCCTCCGCCTGCTCGGCCAGCTCGATCTGGCGGACGACGTGATCGTGCAGGAAAAGCGCCTCGGGCAGGCCGCGGAAGCCGTGCGCGTACTCGGTCACGCCGGGAATCGGCAGCAGCTTGTTGACGCTGCCGACGGAGAGGACCAGCCGGTCGTACGCGATCCGGTTGCGCTCCCCCTCCGGCTGGGTGAACCCGACCCAGCGGTTCTGCAGGTCGACGTGGTCGGCCTCGCCGATCACCACCCGCACCCCGTTCAGGGTGCCGGTCAGCGGCACGGAGATCCGGGTCGGCTCCAGCACGCCGGCGGCCACCTCGGGCAGCAGCGGCAGGTAGAGGAAGTAGTCGGTGGAGTTCAGGAGCACGATCTCCGCGCGGTCCTTCGCCAGCCGACTCAGCGTCTTCGCCGCGTGATAACCGGCGAACCCGGCCCCCACGATCACCACACGAGGTTTCGTCATGCCCGGTGCTTCCCGCCGACACCCGACACAAACGTGCGACCGGGGCGCTCAATCGGCGGCGAGCCGCACGTACCCCTCCGAACCGATGGCCTCGACGTCCCACCGGTGGCCGAACGCGGCGATGCCGCGGATGTGGATCCGACCGACCTCGTGCGCCGGGTCGACGACGAGCTGGCCGTCGACCGGGCGGAGCGCGGCTTGGTCGGCGTTGGATTGGCCGGGGTGGGACCCACCAGCACCATGACCCGCACGCTACGCCGTTGACCTGCGGTTAGACCTCACCCGGACCGGGTGAAATCTGCTCGCAGAATCCATGTCCAACGATATGGACAAACACCGCCATCGATGGCGAGGATGCGGGAATGGGATCTCACGACACCGCCGGCGACCGACCCACGAGGTCGACCCGGCGCACCTTCCTGTCCGCCTCCGCCGCCACCGCAGCCGCCACCGTGGCCGTACCCCTGGTCGCCGGACCGGCGGCCGCCCACGACGCCGCGCCGCCGCGCGGGCCGGGCCGACCGCTCCGGCCACAGACCCCCGACCGCGAGCTGCGCGACCTGCTCGCGGAGATCGACCAGGACCGGATCGAGGCCACCGTGCGCCGGCTGGCCGCCTTCGGCACCCGGCACACCCTCTCCAGCCAGGACGATCCGGTACGCGGCATCGGCGCCGCCCGGGACTGGATCCACGACCGGCTGCGCGAGTACGCCGCCGCCTCCGGCGGCCGGATGACGGTGGAGCTTCAGTCGTACGTCCAGGAGCCGGCACCCCGGGTCCCCACCGCCACCCGGATCACCAACGTCGTGGCGACCCTGCGCGGGGAGACGTCGCCGAACCGGACGTACGTGGTGACCGGGCACTACGATTCCCGGGCCACCGACGTGATGGACGCGGTCAGCGACGCGCCCGGCGCCGACGACGACGCCTCCGGAGTCGCCGTGCTGATGGAGCTGGCCCGGCTGATGGCCACCCGGCGTCCGGCGGCCACCATCGTCTTCGCCGCGGTGGCCGGCGAGGAGCAGGGCCTGTACGGGTCGACGCACCTCGCGAAGCAGCTCAAGGCGGCGGGCGCGGACGTCCAGGGCATGTTCAGCAACGACATCATCGGCTCCAGCACCGCCGACGACGGCACTCGCGACCCGTACAGCGTGCGGCTCTTCGCCGAGGGGGTGCCGAGCGCGGAGACGCCGGCGGAGGCGGCGACGCGGCAGTCGGTGGGCGGTGAGAACGACTCCCCGTCGCGGCAGCTCGCCCGGTTCGTCGGCGACGTGGCGGAGAACGGCGCGACCGGGATGCGGGTGCGGGTGATCTACCGCCGCGACCGGTACCTACGCGGCAGCGACCACATCCCGTTCCTGCGCGAGGGCTGGCCGGCCGGCCGGTTCACCGAGCCCAACGAGGACTTCGCCCACCAGCACCAGGACGTCCGGATGCTCGACGGCGAGCAGTACGGCGACCTGCCGGAGTTCTGCGACTTCGCGTACATCACCCGGGTGGCCCGGGTGAACGGCGCGGCGCTCTGGTCGCTGGCCCGCGCGCCCGGGACGCCCAAGGGAGCAGTCGTCGTCACCACCAACCTCACCAACGACACCACCCTGCGCTGGCAGCGCGGCACCGAGCCCGACCTGGCCGGGTACGAGGTGGTGTGGCGGGAGACCACGGCTCCGGAGTGGCAGCGCGTGATCCCGGTGGGCGACGTCACCGAGGCGACCGTCGACCTGTCCAAGGACAACGTCTTCTTCGGCGTCCGCGCGGTCGGCCGGGACGGTCATCGCAGCCCGGTCGCGTTCCCCCGTCCGGGCAGCTGAGCCTCCGGCTGATTCACCCGACCCGGGTGGGGTCGTCTCACCCGGTGGCGGCGCACCGTGGTCGGACCGCGAGAGCTGAGGGAGGAAAACGACATGGCGGTCCGGACCACGGTACGTCCCGCGCCCGAGGACGTCGTCCCGCTCCACCCCGCGCACGCCTTCCGGCTGCGGCGGCAACGGCACCCGATCGGGGTCCGCGGCGGGCCACGGCGCGCGCTGCGGGGCCACTGGTTAGCCGACGCCGAGCAGCGGCACCAGGTACGCGCCCGCTACGAGCTGCGGGAGCGGCAGCTGGCCCGCGCCCTGGCGACGGCGGCCAAGCAGCCCGGCGACGCGGTGGAGAACCTGGTCGGGCAGCTTGAGCAACGGATGGACGCGCTGGTGCACCGCGCCGGCTTCGCCCGGTCCGTGGACGAGGCCCGGGACCTGGTCGCCCACAACACGTTCACCGTCGACGGGGGCAAGGTCAACCGGCCCTCGTACCTGGTCCGGCCCGGGCAGACCATCGAGGTCCGCCCGAACCGGCAGTGCCGCGCCCCGGTCGCGGTCGCGGTGAGCCGGTACGCCGACGGCGACGCCCCGCCGTACCTGGAGGTCCGGCCGGAGCGGTTCACCGCGACGCTGACCCGGGAACCGCAGCGGCAGGACGTGCCGGCCCTGCGCGACGTCCCCCTCGCCGTCCAGCCCGAACGAAGGAGCGCGTCATGAGCTTGCCGATCCCGAACGACCGGCGGGTGCCCTCGTACCTGCGGCAGAGCGGCCGCACGCAGCTCACGCCGCGGCAACGGCGGCGTGCCGAGCACAAGGAGGCGCGACTCAAGCGCCTGACCGGGCAGCAACCCCCGGCGCCGTCCCGCGGACCGACGCGCCCAGGGCGGTGACCCGTCGCCCCACGCTCAGCTTCCGGTCCCGGCGGGTGCCGTGATCGTTGTCAGCGGGACGGGGACGGCGGATGCCCACCCGCCCGTCGGTGCGCAGGTACCTCACGGCGCCCCACTCTGGCCGCCGGTCGCGCCGGTGTCCACCCGCGGTAGCGGCGGTCACCGGTCAGGCGGCGGCGCGGCGTGCGACGGCGGCCCGGGTGGCGTTCACGAACGTCCAGAACAGCGGCAGGGTGGTCTGCTCGCGCTGTGCCCGGGTGTTGGTACCGAACATGCCCCTGCGCAGCGGGGTGGTCAGTTCCAGCTGCGCCCCAGCCCCGGTCAGCGTGCGGTTGACGATGTTCCGCGGGTTGACCCCGGCCAGCCCCGGATCCGCGGACCCGTCCAGGGCGGTGATGCCCGCGGCGGTGAACTCCTGCCCCAGGTACGCCTTCAGCGTCACGTCGAGCCCGCCGACCAGGACCGCCTGGCCGGTGTCGGGCAGCCCGGCCTGGGCCGGGGTGCACCCGTGCAGGGAGACCGCGTACCGGGCGCCGGCGCACAGCGACTCGGCCTGCGGGTCGTCGCACCCGGTGGAGGTGACGTGCAGGTCGCCGTTGCCACTGTCGCGCAGCCCCTCGAACATCCAGTAGTCGTACAGCGGGGCGTCGGCGTCGACCGGGGCGAGGGTCGCCGGGTGGTAGCCGGCGATCGCCAGGCACAGCTCCGAGGTGCCGGCCTCGATGCCGCCGCCGTGCATGGCGATCACGATCGTGGTCGGAGAGTCCGCGCTGTGGGCCTGGTCGTCGTCGAGCGCGCCGTGCCGGCGGAACCGCCGGCGGTAGTCGACGCCCTCGCGGAGCGACGCGTCGGCGTACAGCTCGGTGTTCGACCGGTACACGCCGCCACTCAGAGGGGGCGCGGGTGGGGTTGGTCGAGCGGCATCGGCACCTGCAGGAACGTGGTGCCCCGCAGGTCCAGCCAGGCGCGGTCCGGCGCCCGCACGAGGCGCAGCATCACCGCGGTGCAGGACGGACAGCGCGCCACCAGGCCAGGAGCGTGCGACCACACCTGGAGCGCGGCCATCGGGCCGACCATCCCGCAGTTGTCGCAGCGGCCGGTGGCGGCGCTCAGGTCGACCGCGAACAGCTCCCGCAGCGGGCCGTCCAGCATGTTGCCGTCCAGGTAGGACATCTCCGTCATGTTTTCCCCCTCGGCGGGTCAGCCGGTCGGGCCGAACCGTTCGGTCCGCACCCGGCGGGTCTCGTGTCCCAGGCCGACCAGCAGGTCGGCGACCGTCTCCACGAAGCCGGTCGGGCCGCAGACGTAGCACTGTGGTTGCAGGTCGGGCGGCCAGCCGTGGGTGTTGACGTCGGCGAGGCCGATCCGGTGCGGCTCTCCGCGCCAGCCCTCGGGAGCCTCCCGGGTGTACACGTACGCCACGTCGAGGCCGAAGTCGTCGCGGACCCGGTGGCGCAGCTCGTCGGCGTAGAAGACGTCCGCCGGCGTGCGGACGGAGTAGAGCAGCCGGAACGGCACCCGGCTGCCGACGGCGCGTCGGGCCCGCACCATCGCCATCAGCGGCACGATCCCCGACCCGCCCCCGATGAGCAGCACCGGCGCGGTCTCCTCCGGCCGCCACACGAACCATCCGCCGACCGGGCCGCGCACCTCCACCGGGTCACCCTCGGCGTACGTGTCGATGAGGTACGGCGACACCTCGCCGTCGGGCACCCGCTGCACGGTCAGCTCGATCCGGTCCCCGTCGGCGGGGCCGGCCAGCGAGTACGACCGCGCGGCCTGGTAGCCGTCCTCAGCGGTGAGCCGTACGTCGACGTGCTGCCCGGCGAGGTGCCCGGGCCAGCCGGGGACCTCCAGCACGAGGGTCTGCGCGCTCGGCGTCTCGGTTCGACGCTCGACGAGCCGGGCCACCCGCCAGGTCAGCGGGGCGACCCGGGCGCCGGCCGTCGGTGCCGCCATCAGTCGCCCTGGTATCGCTGCTCACGCCACGGGTCGCCGTAGTCGTGGTAGCCGGCGGTCTCCCAGAACCCGGGCTGGTCGGTGGTGCCCAGCCGGATGCCGCGCACCCACTTCGCGGACTTCCAGAAGTACAGGTGCGGCACGACCAGCCGGGCGGGCCCCCCGTGATCGGCGGGCAGCGGCCGCCCGTCGTACGTGTGCGCCACCCAGGCCCGCGCGCCGCGCAGGTCCGGCAGGGGCAGGTTGGTCGTGTAGCCGCCGTACGAGTGGGCCAGCGCGTAGTGGGCGGCGGTCGGGACACCGTCGAGGAACGTGTCCAGGGAGACGCCCTGCCAGTCGGTCTCGCGCTTGGACCAGCGGGTCACGCAGTGGATGTCGACGGTGAAAGTCTCCTGGGGCAGGGCCATCATCTCGTCCCACGTCCACCGGAACTCGACGCCGGTCTCGGTGGTGATGACGAACTCCCACGTGTCCAGTGGCACCTTCGGGGTCGGGCCGGCCGACAGCACCGGAAAATCCTCGGTCAGGTACTGGCCCGGGGGCAGGGCCGGCTCCGCGGAGCGGGGCCGGCCCTGGAAGCCCGGTGACACGATTCCCACCCGTCAGTCCTACCACCCGGGGCGGGGCGTCCGCGCCCGCTCGGCCGGAAGGGACCACGACGGGTGACCGTCAGCGGCGCCCGGCGACGGTCTCCCTCTCCCCGGGTTCGCGGTCACGGGTGGCCCGCAGGCTGGTGAGGGTGACCACCACCAGGACCACGACGATCACCGCGAGGGAGATCGGTGTGGGGATCTCCGGGACGCCGTCCCAGATGCCGTGCGCCCAGTGCAGGGCGAGCTTGACACCGATGAAGCCGAGGATGATCGACAGGCCGTAGGTGAGGTGGACCAGCCGGCTCAGCGCGGCGTGCAGGACGAAGTAGAGCGCCCGCAGGCCGAGCAGCGCGAACGCGTTGGTGGCGAAGACCAGGTACGGGTCCTCCGTGATGCCGTAGACGGCGGGCACCGAGTCGACCGCGAACACCACGTCGGTGGCGAGCACCGCCACCACCACGAGGGCCAGGGGGGTCAGTGTCCGCCGGCCGTCGATGCGCACGGTCATCCTCGTGCCGTGGTAGTCGTCGGTGACCGGCATGAACCTGCGCAGCAGGCGCACCGAGCGCATCTTGTTGATGTCGACCTCCTGCTGGTGGCCGGACATCGCGTCGCGCAGCAGCTTCACGGCGGTGACCAGCAGGATGACGGCGAAGAGCAGGAAGGCGAAGTCGAGCGTCTGCAGGGCGGCGGCGCCGAGGGCGATGAAGATCGCCCGCAGCACCAGGGCGCCGGCGATGCCGTAGAGCAGGACGCGCTGGGCCAGCACGGCGGGCACCGCGAACGCGGCCAGCAGTAGCATGAAGACGAAGAGGTTGTCGACCGACAGGGACTTCTCGACCAGGTAACCCGTGAGGTAGTCGATGCCCTGCTTCGACCCGTACGCGGACCAGATCCACGCGCCGAAGGCGAGCGGCAGCGCGATGTAGAACGCCGACCAGCCGAGCGCCTCCCGGAGCGACACCTCGTGCGGGCGCCGGGTGACCAGGAAGTCGAGCAGCAGCAGCGCGAGCACGCCGGCGATGGTGACGCCCCACAGCGTCGGAGTGCCGACCGACTGGAGATCGGCGGCAAGGTGCAACTCGGTCATGGAGCCTCCTCGAACACGGTGTCATGCTCGAGGTCTCCTTCACCCACCTTCGGTGGGCAACCACCCGAGGCGTGCTCCGGGCACGCCGTACTGACCGGCATGGTTCGCGGGAAGTACTCCCCTCGTCGCGACAAGGTTAGGTCAGCCTGTTCCGGACCGGCAAACGGGCGTGGCGGCACGGGCGGCGACCGCGGCGAGGACGGCCGTCGCCGACCACACCGGGCCGGGCAGCCACGACGGGTACGCCCACCAGCCGTACTCGTGCAGCGTGGTGACCAGCGGCAGGCGTCGGGGCGGCCGGGGCCGTGCAGCATGGCCACCCTGATCCGGTCGTCGACCACACCGCCTCCCCGTCTCCCCGGTGGCGTTCCCGGCCCCTTACCGCGCAAACGCGGCGAGCGCCTATCGTGGCCCGGTGACCGAGGACCTCCCGGCCGGCCCCCTCGCCGGCGTACGGGTGATCGAGCTGGCCGGGATCGGGCCGGGGCCGTTCACCGCGATGATGCTGGCCGACCTGGGCGCGGACGTGGTCCGGGTGGACCGGGTCACGGACGTGGACACCTCCGCGTTCGGCAGTCCGCACCCGGACCTGCTCAACCGGGGTCGCCGCTCCATCGCGGTGGACCTGAAGTCGCCGGGCGGCCGGGACGTGGTGCTCGCGCTGGTCGCCGGGGCGGACGCGTTGATCGAGGGCTTCCGGCCGGGCGTGACCGAGCGGCTGGGTCTCGGGCCGGCGGACTGCCACGCGGTCAACCCGCGCCTGGTGTACGGGCGGATGACCGGATGGGGGCAGGACGGCCCGGCCGCGCCGTACGCGGGCCACGACATCGACTACCTCGCGCTGACCGGGGCGCTGCACGGCATCGGGCGGGCCGGCGAGCGGCCGGTACCGCCGATGAACCTGCTCGGCGACTTCGGTGGCGGCGGGATGATGCTCGCCCTGGGCCTGGTCAGCGCCCTGTACGCGGTGCGCGGCGGCGCGCCGGGACAGGTGGTCGACGCGGCCATCGTGGACGGGGTCTCGGTGCTCAGCACCCAGATCCACGGGCTGCGGCGGCTCGGCATGTGGCAGGACCCGCGCGGGGTGAACCTGCTCGACGGCGGCGCGCCGTTCTACGACACGTACGACTGCGCCGACGGGCGGCACCTGGCGGTGGGCGCGCTGGAGCCGCGCTTCTACGACGAACTGGTACGGCGGACCGGCTTTCCGCTGCCCGGCGACGATGCACTGGACCGCACCGACCCGGCGAACTGGCCGGCGCTGCGGGAGGCGTGGGCGCGGCTGTTCCGCACGCGGACCCGCGACGAGTGGGCGGCGCTGCTCGCCGACTCGGACGCCTGCGTGGCGCCGGTGCTGGACTGGACCGAGGCGCCGGCACACCCGCACCTGGCCGCGCGCGGCACGTTCGTCGAGCGTGACGGGGTGACCCAGCCGGCGCCCGCGCCGCGCTTCTCCGGCACCCCCACGGCGCTGCGGCGGCCACCGCCGCAGCCCGGCGAGCACACCGACGAGCTGCTGGCCGAGGCCGGCTTCGACGCCGCGCGCGTCGCCGACCTCCGCGACGCGGGCGCGGTCGCCTGAGGTGTGCGCGGGCCCCTTGTCGGGGCCGGGCGCCGGTCAGGGCCGGCGCAGCGTCGCACCCGGCGCGAGCGCCGGTTCCACCATGTCCCGGTAGTCGCGGGGCAGTTGCACCACCACGTCGTCGAACTCGCCCCCGCTGATCGCCTCCCGTAGCGTGATGAACACCGCCCGCACCGCGTCCCGGGCCGTCGGCTCGTCCACCTGCGCCCGCGCGGCCACCCGGGTGACGAACTCCGCCGCACCGAGCCGCTGCGCCGACTCGTTGTCCGGGCCCGGCTTCAGCACCACCTGCAACGGGCGCGGCAGCTGCACGGCCAGGTCGAGCACCTCCCCGCCGGTCAGCCGCTCCGCGAGGGTCTCCAGCGTCGCCCGGGTCAGCTCCACGGCCTGCTCCCCGGAGGTACGGGTGCGCTGCGCGACCTGGTCGATGAAGGTGTCGTAGTTCATGGTGTGCTCCCTCGGATTCGGCCCCGGCGTCTACCCGCAACCTCGCCCGCAAAACGGCCCGGTTACCCGCCGGTCGGGTGCGTGAGCCCGGCCCGGACGGGTAACCGCCGCCGGTCGTGACCGGATCGATGCCCTGAGGAGCTCACCATCATGGCGACGTACGCCGACGTGCTGCAGTACCTGTCGAGCCTGGACTACCCGGCCGAGAAGGACGACGTGGTACGCGAGGCCGAACGGGAGGGCGCCCCGCCGGACGTGCTGCGCGCCCTGCGTGCCCTGCCGCCGGTCGACTACGCCAACGGCAACGAGGTGGCCCGCTCGGCGAGCATCGAGGCCGCCCCGGAGGTCGGCCCGGCCCAGCGCGCCAGGCAGGCGAGGGACACACGGCACCAGCGGGTGTCACAGCACCTGCGCAGCATCTGACGCTTAGTGGCGGTGCGGACGCAGGACGGACACCCCGCGGCCGCGGTACAGCTCACCGTCATGGGCGTGGTCGGCGTGGTGACCGGCACCGTCACCGCGGCGCTCGGCATGGAGATGCTCGCGCCGCTGGTCGGCTGGGACGCCGCCGCGCTGACCTGGCTGGTGCTGGTGTGGCACAAGGTGTGGCCGCTGGACGCCGAGCGCACCGCGCGGCTCGCGGTCCGCGAGGACCCGAACCGGGCGGTACGTGACGTCCTGCTACTGGTGGCGTGTCTGGCCAGCCTGCTGGCGATCGCCTTCGTGGTGACCACCGCGCACCATGTGCCCACGCATCTGTCCCGGGTCTTCGGCGGTCTGGGTGTGCTGAGCGTGCTGCTGTCCTGGTTCGTCGTGCACACCGTCTTCACCGCGCGGTACGCCCGGATCTACTACACGGGCCCGGACGGCGGGGTGGACTTCAACCAGACGGGACGGCCCTGCTACACGGACTTCGCGTACCTGGCCTTCACCGTCGGCGCGACCTTCCAGGTGTCGGACACGGTGCTGACCAGCATCCAGATGCGCCGGACGGTGCTGCAGCACTCGCTGCTGTCGTACCTCTTCGGAGCGTTCCTCATCGCGGCGACGGTGAACCTGCTGGTCGGCCTGCCGAAGTGACCCGCCCCGAACAGGCGGGCGCCCCGGGCCGCGAACCGCGACCAGGGGCGCCACACACGGACCTGTCCCAGTGGTCTGCGCGCCCGAACCGGAACGCGCTCACCAGGCAGTTGCCCTACGCCCGAACCGGGCGAGCATTTCTGCCGCGCTCAGCATACGACATGACATCCCCCGAACGGGTGGATATTTCGGAACAGTGTGGGCTGGCGCACGTTTCGGTCAGCGGGTTAGCTCCGCGTACCGCTGCTCCAGGTCCACCCTGGCCAGTGCGCCCACCAGCCAGGCCAGCCGCTCGGACTCGCCGCTTCCGGCCAGCCCGGCGAGGTCGTCGGCGGAGCGCCCGAGCCCGAGCCGGCGCGCGGCGGCCAGTGCCCGGCGGTCGGCCACGGGCGCCACCTCCCGCCACAGCGCCTGTGCCTCCCGCAGGAAGAGGTCGACCACCGCATCGTCCACCCCGGGCAGTTCGGTGAGCAGCGCCCGCTCGCGGGCCGGGTCGTGGTGGGCGGCCGAGCGCAGCCGCCGCAGGTCGCCGCGGTACCGATCCACTACGTTCTGCGCCAGGTCGCCGAGGGTCGTGGCGAGTGCGTCCACGTCCCCACGCTGGCCGCTGTCCCGCAGCACCCGTACGCGGTCGGCGTGCAATGAGCGGGCCAACCGCGCCGCACTGTCCCACCCGTTCGCGGGGAGGGCGTGCGCGCTGTCCAGGGCCCGCCGGAAGTCGCCCCGCCGGGCCAGCAGCACGGCGAGACAGAGGATCTGGAACAGGCTCGACGGGTTGTTGGTGACCCGGAAACCGTACTGCTCGGCGAAGCCGCGCCCGCCGCCGGCCAGCCGGCGGACCAGGCGCTTCTTGTCCTCGATCGTGGAGATGCTCGGCATGCGCGGCGACTACCCGTCCCGGGCCCGGCCACGCCTATACCGCCGGAACAGTCAGCCGTGCAGGCCGCCGCTGCGGTCGCGGGCCTTCAACCGGGTGGTGGGCAGCGCGGGAGCGGGCAGCGGCGGGGCCGGGTCGTCGGCGACCACGCCGAACCGCCGCCCCGCCATCCAGTCCTCGCGGGCGGCGGCGACCTCCTCGTGTGAGCGCCCGACGAAGTTCCACCACATCACCAGGGGCTCGTCGAACGGCGTACCGCCGAGCAGCAGCAGCCGGCTTCCCGGGTCGCCGCGCAGCGTGAGCCGCTCCCGTCCCATGCCGAGGTAGAGCAGCGCACCGGGCGTCAGGGCCACCCCGTCGACGTCCGCGGCGCCGGACATGGCCAGCAGCGCGTACTCGAAGTCGGAGCGCAGCGGCAGGGTGGCCGGCGCCGGCCCGCGCAGCTCGAGCTGCGCGCCGAGCAGCGGCGTGTGCACCACCGCCGGGGAGCGCTCGCCGGCCAGCTCGCCCACCAGCAGGGTCACGTCGAGGTCGTCGTCGCGCCAGCGCGGCAGCTCCGCGTGGTGGGCGAAGTCCGCGTCGCCGGCGCGCGCCGGGTCCGGCAGCGCCACCCACAGCTGCACGCCGTGCATGAGGGGCGGATGCTGCGCGGGCGACCGCTCGGAGTGGGCGATACCGTGCCCCGACGTCATCACGTTGAGCTGACCCGGGCGGATCGGCTGCACGCTGCCGAGGCTGTCGCGGTGCAGGATCTCCCCGTCCAGCAGCCAGGTCACCGTCTGCAGGCCGGTGTGCGGATGCGGCGGCACCTCCATGCCGGGCCGCTCGGCGACGTCGTCCGGGCCGAAGTGGTCGACGAAGCACCATGCCCCGACCAGGCGCCGCTGCCGCTGCGGGAGCAGCCGCCGCACCGTCGTGTACCGCCCCAACGGCACATCGTGGCCCGGCAGCAGCACGCTGCCGGGATCCACCGTCGCCACGCCAGGTGGGCGGGTCTGCGCCGGCATCTTCTCGGTACGCTCCACGGCCCGACTGTACGCCCGCCGCCCCTCCCTCAACCGGCGGTGACGGTCACCGCGTCGGCACCCGCCACCAGATCCACGTAAAGGCGGTCGACGGAACGCTCCCAACCCGCCGTGCCCAGCAGGGCTCCGGCGACGACCCGGTCCGTACGCTCGTCCCCGACGGCGATCGAGCCGGCGCCAGCGGCCGCCCGGACTCGCACCGGCGGGTCCCCCGGCACCAGGATGTCCAGGCGGTTCACCCCACCGGTGACCCGCACGGTGAGCGTGCCGCCGATCCGGGGCAGCCGCAGGTCGGTCCGGGTGGCACCGCCCACCAGGTCGACGCCGGCGAGACGGGCGGCGCTCAGGTCGAGCCGCTGCTCGGTCACCGCACCGACGAGACGCAGCCGCCAGGTCACGCGCGCGTTGAGCACCACCTCGACAGCGGCCGGACCGGGCCGACCGGTCGCGGCCAGCCCCAGCCGCACCCGGTCGCCCAGCACCTCCGGCCGGGGCAGCAGGGCACCGTCGGCCGGGGCGACGATCCGGTAGAGGTCCTCCCCCAGGTCGCCCATACGCAGATCGAGGAGCGTCAGCCCGTCGGCGAGTTCGAACGTGGCACGCTCCCGGCCGTCCCGGGGAGCGGTCACGGCGTCGCCGCCCCCGCTCGCCGCATCGCCGCCCGCGCTCGCTGCGTCTCCGCTTCCGCTCGCCCCGTCGCCGCCCGGGACCGCCGCATTGCCGCTCCCGCTCGCGGACGCGTCGGCCGCGGCGCCCGCGCCACCCTCGGCGACCGGGACAGCGGATCCGGGGGTAGGACCCCCGCCGGAGAACGCCAGCCCCAGCCGGTGCGGATCGGACAGCGTCGCCACGATGGCCAGCGCCCCCAGCGCCAGCACCACGAGCGCCGCCGCCACCAGCAGTCTCCCGCCGTACGGCCACGACCGCCGAGCCGCCTCACCGCCGTCGCCGGTCACGTCCGCTGCCCACGCTTCCTGCCCCACCCCGCCATGGCTTCTCCCCTTCTGCGGTCCCCGCCGGGAGTACGTGCACATCCCATGCACGGATCACTCCCCGACCGCAGCCGCCCATGGGCTCCGGCTTGGTCGGCTTGGGCCCGTCCTTTGAACC
Source organism: Micromonospora sp. H33 (assembly GCF_052068455.1). Lineage (NCBI taxonomy): Bacteria > Bacillati > Actinomycetota > Actinomycetes > Micromonosporales > Micromonosporaceae > Micromonospora > Micromonospora sp. H33. The sequence continues at coordinate 146,266 of NZ_JBQHDE010000011.1, forward strand.
CGAGTCGATCAAAGGTCAGACGCCGCTGGCCGGCACCCATGGTTCGGGTGCCGGCCAGCGACTTGTTTCCCCCTGTGAGGAAAGCCTTGAGTTGTCAGCTGCCCGGGGGTCAGCTGTTCCAGTGCTCGGCGACGAGGTCGGCGGCCTGGGTCTCCCACTGCGCGTAGTGGAACGGGTAGGCCGAGACCTGCACGGTCTGGGCGGCCTTGGTCAGCGGCATGTCCTGCCAGCCGTCGACCTGCTTGAGACCCTTCAGGAACGCCATCGTCGAGTACTCCGGGTCGGTGATCTGCTCCACCGTGCCCCAACCCGAAGACGGACGCTGCTGGAACAGGCCCTGCGAGTCGTGGTCGTTGCGCTCACCCAGATGACCCAGGTTCACCAGCTTCGACTCCTGCAGCGCGGTGGCGATCGCCACCACAGCGGCGCGCTCGTCCATGCCGGCCTTCTTCGTCGCCGCGATGATCGCCTTCACATTCGCGGCCTGCTCGTCGGTCAGGTCGATACGCGACTGCTCGCCCTGCACACCATGCGGGATCAGCTTGCCCTTGTCCACCTTGTCAGCCTGCACGGTCGCGACGACCGGCTTCGACTCGATCGACGGGACGGCGTTGGCCGTAGCCGGGCCGGCGATCATGCCACCGGCGAAAGCCAGACCAGCAATACCCAGAACGCTCTTACGCAGCATCGTGTTCATCAGAGAAGCTCCATTCGGGGGAAAGGCGCCACCAGCCACAAGAAGGGGGAACGGGCGTGGTGACGCGAGCACCATCAGGCACTCAAAGACTTGAGGGATTTCCGTCCGGAGGCCACGCCCCGGGGGGCGGGCTGCTTCCGTGGTGCCGGGTCCAGATGTAACGACCGCCGGCCCGCCATCATTCCGGGGCCCGCACCCTGCCACGAAGGCAGGCGCTGCTCGATCGTCCAGGTGATGTAACGACCCCGCCCCCGCCACGATTCCGACCCTGGGATGCCGCCGGTCACACCCCGAAACCGGACACCCGACCCCGGCGATCCGGACAAAGCGGTCAGGGCACGCACGGCACGTGGAGATCTTGGAAGATTTCGGCCCCTCCAGGGGCCGTTTGCTTCCAAGATCTGCGCGGGGACGGGGTTGAGCCGGCGCACCACGGGCGGACCGGGACCAGGTCAGGGGTGTGGCCCGCCGTGACCGGCGCAGGGATCAAGCCTGACCGCCCGGAGCCGGGCACGGCGGGCCACACCCCCCAACCGCAACCACGATCAAGCCGCCACCATGCCCGGCGCCACGCCCCCAAGCGGCAACCACGACCAAGCCACAACCATGCCCACCTGCCGCCACAAGGCCAACCGCAACCACACGACAGAGCCGGCGAACCCCGGCACCCGGTCAACGACACACGGCACGAAGCCAGGGCCACCTCTGACCACAAAGGAAGCCGGCACCGAGAGGCGGGACGGTGAACCGGACAGGGGTGACGGTCCGTATTCGGGGACGGTTCGGCGAAGGCGCCGACGCGGGCGGCAACGGGGCCGCCGTAGCGATCGAAGGGACGTGTCGGGATGCCGGAGACGGTCGAGACGGTGTTCGCCCGTGTAGTCACCCGGAACCCGGGTGAGCCGGAGTTCCACCAGGCGGTTCGGGAGGTGTTGGAGAGCATCGGGCCGGCCCTGGCACGGCACCCGGAGTACGTCGAGGCGCGGATCATCGAGCGCATCTGTGAGCCGGAGCGGCAGGTGATCTTCCGGGTGCCGTGGGAGGACGACCACGGCCGGGTGCGGGTAAACCGGGGCTTCCGGGTCGAGTTCAACAGCGCGCTCGGTCCGTTCAAGGGTGGGCTTCGTTTCCACCCGTCGGTGTACCTGGGGATCGTCAAGTTCCTGGGTTTCGAGCAGATCTTCAAGAACGCGCTGACCGGGCTGCCCATCGGCGGCGGCAAGGGCGGGGCGGACTTCGACCCGAAGGGCCGCTCGGACCGGGAGGTGATGCGCTTCTGCCAGAGCTTCATGACCGAGCTGTACCGGCACATCGGCGCGCAGACCGACGTGCCGGCCGGGGACATCGGGGTGGGCAGCCGCGAGATCGGCTACCTGTTCGGTCAGTACAAGCGGATCACCAACCGCTACGAGTCGGGCGTGCTCACCGGGAAGGGCCTGGCGTACGGGGGTGCGCAGGTGCGTCGGGAGGCGACCGGGTACGGGGCGGTCTTCTTCGCCGAGGAGATGTTGAAGCAGACCGGGGACGGCATGGACGGCAAGCGGGTGGTGATCTCCGGCTCCGGGAACGTGGCGATCTACGCGATCGAGAAGGTGCACCAGCTCGGGGGGACGGTGGTCGCCTGCTCCGACTCGGACGGGTACGTGCTCGACGAGAAGGGCATCGACCTGGAGCTGCTGCGGGAGCTGAAGGAGGAGCGCCGCAGCCGCTTGGACGACTACGTACGCCATGTGCCGCACGCGGTCGCGGTCTCCGCCCGTACCGTCTGGGAGGTGCCGTGCGACGTGGCCCTGCCGTGCGCGACGCAGAACGAGATCGGCGGCGCGGAGGCCGCGGAGCTCGTCGCCGGCGGCTGCATCGCGGTGGTCGAGGGCGCCAACATGCCGACCACGCCGGAGGCGGTACGGATCCTCGGGCGGGCCGGGGTGCGGTTCGCCCCGGGCAAGGCGGCCAACGCGGGCGGGGTGGCGGTCAGTGCGCTGGAGATGCAGCAGAACGCCAGCCGCGACTCGTGGACCTTCGCGCAGTCGGAGCAGCGGTTGCGGGACACCATGCGGGACATCCACGCCCGCTGCTGGGCGACCGCCGCGGAGTACGGGCTGCCCGGCGACTACGTGGCCGGGGCGAACATCAACGGGTTCCGCCGGGTGGCGGAGGCGATGCTGGCGCACGGGGTGGTCTGACTGGCCGGTCGGTCAGTCGTCCATTGACAGCGGTGGAACGGCGCGCCTACGTTCAGGTCCCTACCGGTCGGTAGGCCACCGCCCCGCCCGGGCTCACCACCGGGCGGCCACCGTCCCCAGGGGGAGCGCCGATGCTGTCCTCGACCGCCCGTACCCTGCGGCGCCTGCTCGGTGCCGGCGTGGCCCTGACCCTGACGGTGGGGCTCGCCGGCGCCGCGCCCGCGACCGCCGCCCCCGACCGCCACGGCGACGGCGCGCAGCCGCTGCCCGGCTACACGATCAGCAACCCGCCGCTCGAGCCGCTGGTGGTCGGCGGCGCGCCCACCACCGTCCGGCAGGGCGTCCACCGCCACTCCGGCTACCTCATCGAGGTCCCGGAGAAGTGGAACGGCGACCTGGTGATGTGGGCGCACGGCTACCGCGGGCAGACCACCGTCCTGTCGCCGGAGCCGCCCGGGTTCGGGTTGCGGCAGCGCCTGCTGGAGCAGGGGTACGCGTGGGCGTCCTCCTCGTACTTCCGCAACGGTTTCGACATCAGGGCCGGCGTGCTGAGCACCAAGGACCTGGCCGACCACTTCCGCCGGGAGGTGAAGCGTCCCCACCGGACGTACCTGGCCGGCGCCTCGATGGGCGGCTACGTGACCGCCCGCTCGCTGGAGCAGTACCCCGGCTTCTACGCGGGTGCCCTGCCGTTCTGCGGGGTGCTCGGCGATCACGCGCTGCTGGACTTCTTCCTCGACTACAACCTGGTCGCGCAGGCCCTGGCCGGGGTCAGCGCCTACCCCGTACCGGCCGACTATCTGACGAACGCGGTGCCCCGGATCCAGGTGGCGCTCGGCCTGACCGGGATCACGCCCACCAGCCCGGGGATCACCAACGAGCGGGGTCGCCAACTCCGGGACATCACCATCAACCGGTCGGGCGGGCCACGTCCCGGCGCCGACATCACGTTCGCGATCTGGAAGGACTTCCTGTTCGGGATCAGCGCCACCAACGACGGTGACTCCCCCGCCGAGCGGCCCGGGCAGATCGCCACCAACCTGTTCACCCGGTACGCGCCGAACAGCCCGGTGAACATCGACGCCACCGTGCAGCGGGTCGCCCCGGAGAACCTGCGGCAGCGGCTGTCCCCGACCCTGACCGAGGTGCCCCGCATCGCCGGCCGGCCCACTGCACCGGTGCTCAGCCTGCACAACCTCGGTGACCTCTTCGTACCGTTCTCGATGGAGCAGGTGTACGCCCGCGACGTCGCCAAGCATGGCCGCAGCCGGCTGGTCGTCCAGCGGGCGATCCGGGCCGCGCAGCACTGCGAGTTCACTCCGGCCGAGGCCGGCGCCGCCTGGGACGACATGGTCTCCTGGGTACGCACCGGCGAGCGCCCGGCCGGCGACACGGTCACCGATCCGGCGGTGGTGGCCGCGCCGGACTACGGCTGCCGGTTCAGCGACCGGGCCGCGTACGCCGCCGGCGTCGGCACCCGCCGCCTCTACCCCGCCTGCTGACGGCCCATACGACGACAGCGGGCGCCCGCCGGACAAAAGGATCCGACGAGCGCCCGCTCTAGCAGATGTTCCGAGCCCTGCCCGGAGCACCGTCACGTCAACGCATGCTCCGCGCGCCGAGGCGGTGACGCTGGCGCCACGCGAAGGTCATGAGCAGCAGGACGGCACCAACGCCCACGAGCCCGCCACCGACCTTCATCGGCGTGCTGGTGCTGGCACCCGTCACCGGCAGGTGCTTCTTGTCGTCGTCCTTCTTGTCGTCCTTCTTGTCGTGCTTCTTCTTCTTGGGCAGGATGGTCACCGACGCCGTGTCGGACTCGCCACCGCCCGTCGCCGTGAAGAAGCAGCGGCCGGGGTGGCGCGGCGTGTAGTTGACACTGAACCTGCCGTTCTCGTCGGCGGTGACCTGAATCTGGTCGGTTACCGGCTGCCGCGCGAACGACACGGGCACCATCGCGACCCGCTCGCCGTCGGCGCGCCGGGCGCCGCTCATGGCGGTGGCCCGCGGCGAGCAGCTGACGGCGATCGTGATGTTCGCGCCGGGGGTCCAGTTCCTTCCGAGCAGAAGTACGCTTCCGCCGATTTTGATCGTCGGCGGGTGGACGTCCAGGTGGGCGTGGTCACCCGGCGGGTATTGCGTTACCGTCGGCGCCGGCTGCGGCTGTGCCGCCCCCGCCGCGGTCGGCACGACGGCCACGGCCAGACCGACCGTGAGCGCCATGATGATGCGGGATAGCCGCATGATTGGTTCCCTCCTACTGGTCACAACTTGGTGCGGTAACAACTTGGGTGGTCCATGGGGTGGCGGTCGGGGTGAGCCACAGCTCGGCCGCTCCGCTGCCGGTTTTCGCGGTCAGCAGGGTCACCTCCAACGTGCGGGAGGCGCCCGGGCCGACCTCGACTTTCACCGTGGCAACCTGCCGGTGTCGCTCGAGGCCACTGCCCACCGCCACGTCGACGCCGTCGAGGCGGGCGCCGAGAACCGCGCCGACGGCCGGGCTGTGGACGGACACGAACGTCCGGACGGTGTACGGGTCGCCCGCCAGGCCGAGGCCGAGGACGGACTTGCTGAGCCCGCTCTTCGGCGCCGACGAGCGGAGGGTGACCCGCAGCCGGAGCTCCCGGCCACCGTCCGACTGGCAGTCACCGACCGTCAGGGTCGCCTCCGGCCGGAGGTAGTAGCCGAGCTTCGCGCCGCTGCCGTCGTTGAGGAACACGCCGACCGTCGGCACGGTGTCCTTCTCCGGAAGCACCCCGGCCACCCGGCTGTCGCCGAGGGTCCGCTGTTCCTCCGGTCGGGCACTCCAGAACAATATCCGGCGTTCGGTGACGGCACGGTCAAATGCGGACAAAAGCGCCCGGAGGTTGACATTATTCTTGAACAGCGTGTCGAAGACCGCGGCGGCGGCCGTCCCGAAGAAGTCGTCCTGCTCCTCGTTGTCCAGCCGCTGGTAGGCCTCACTCAGCAGAGTCCGGACGACGGTGTCGCCGGCCAGTGAGACGCCGCCGGGCACCACCACTGGCCCGGTGGCCTTCAGCAGGTACGACAGCACGACCGGGTCGACGGCGAGCACTCCGTCCACGGTGGTCCCGGTCTTCCGCCGGACCATCTCCCGGTAGAGCGCGGCCGCGGTCGGGAAGTGCGGGCTGAGGTTGACGTCCGCGGGATAGATGCCGGGCAGGTCACCCCAGCTGGCGCGCACCTGCGCCGGAATCTTGAGCGGCGGGGTGAAGCGGCCGAGGCTGGCGCTGGTGCCCTGCCGGCCCAGCCGGACCCGTCCGCGGTCGGCGTGGAGCATGGCGTACGCGCCGATCATGCCCCCGGTGGCCCGCAGCTCGGCGGGGTTCTGGGAGACCAGGAGGTAGGTGCGGGGGCCGTCGATGCCCAGCAGCGGCGGCAGCAGCCGGGTGGCCTGGTCCGCGGCGGCGGTCAGTCCGGCGAGCCGGTCGATCTCGCCCCGCAGCTCGGCGAGCGCCCGCCGGACCTGTTCCACCAGGCCGTCCGTGGGCACCTCGGCCAGCCGCACCCGGGTGCCCTGCACCGCGTCGTCGATGACCTTCAGCTCGGCCGACACCGTACGCACCCGGGCCACGTCCAACCGTCCCTCCCGGGGCAACAGGGCGGTGAGGTCGGTCCGGAGCAAGGGCGGGAACGCGTCCCGTGCCAGGTCGTCGATGGCGACCGCGATGTGCCGCACCGCCGCCAGGTTGTCCCCGGCGTACGGGGCCTGCCGGCCGAGCCACCAACCCGGGTCGTCGGTGGCCGCCCGAGCGGCGCCGGCCTGCTCCTGGAGCGCGGCGAGGGTGCGCTGGGCCCGCTCGGTGTCGCCGGTGACCACCTGGTTGCTCAGGTCACGGGCCAGTCCCGCCGCGTTGACCAGATGGGCGCGCGCCTGCCACCCGCGGAAGCCCACCCAGCCGCCGGAGACCAACAGCACCGAGCCGGCCACCAGAGCGGCAAGCAGCGCGCGGCGCAGGCGGGCGCGGCGCCGCCGGCGGGATCGACCGCGCCGTCGACGCGGTGTCTCGCTTTCCCTCACACCACACTCCGTTCCCCTGAAATCGGACAGCCGGGATCATCTCTCCCGACGTTCTTAACACCTAACGACCGATCTAGGGCGGAATCGACCGTTTAGCCCGTTGAGCGAGAAAGGCTCAGCGACCGGCGGCGGCGTCGTAGAGCAGCCGCTCGACCTGGTCCACGCCCGCCGACATGGACATCTGCCGTAGGTACGCCTCGCGGCCGCGCCGGCCCATCTCGGCCCGGGCGGGCGGCGGGATGGTGGCGGCCAGCCAGAACCGGTCGGCGAGGGTCGCCCAGTCCTCAGGCGGGCAGGAGAGCCCGGCGCGGGCCCGCTCGACCAGCTCGGCGGTGTCGCCACCGGCGGAGGCGACGACCGGCGCCGCGCAGGAGAGCGCCGCCTGGAGCTTGCCGGGCAGGGTGCTGCGCAGTTCGGGCAGGTCCCGGAGCATGACCAGCTGGTAGTCGGCGGCCGCGTACAGGCCCGGCATGTCCAGCGGCGAGCGCCGCTCGACGAACCGCACGTTGTCGGCCCGCAGCTCGGCGGCGAGCCCCCGCACCCGCCGCTCCTGCTCGCCCGACCCCACCAGGACCAGGTCCATCGTGCCGTCGAGAGCCGCCGCCGCGCGTACCGCCGTCTCCAGGCCCTGCCGCGCTCCGATGGTGCCGGCGTGCATGACCACGCACCGGTCGTCCCGGCGGATGAGCCGCCGGGCGGCAGGGCTGGGCCGGACCGGGTGGAAGATCCGTTCGTCGGTCCAGTTGAGGACCACCTCGACCCGGGCCGGGTCGGCGCCGGCGGCCACCACGAGGTCGCGCATCGAGGGCGCGGCGACCGCCACGCGGTCGGCGGCCCGGTAGGTCCGGGCCATCGCCCCGGCGATCCGGGCGGCCCAGCGGCCGTGCTCGCCGGCGGCGGGCTCCTCCTCGGCCCACACGTCCTGCACGTGCAGGACGGTCGGCACCCGGCCGAGCAGCCGCAGCAGGGCAGCGGCCGCGAAGGCGGTCGCCGGCGGCTGGTGGACGTAGAGCGTGTCGACGCTGGCGAGGAACCGCCGGCCGACCAGCGACGCGCTGCCGGCGAACGACAGGTAGCGGGCCATGCGGGTCCTGACCGACCCGTCGCCCCCGGCGTAGCGGGGCACCCGGCGCACGGTCAGCCGCTCGCTGCGGGTCTCGTGGTGCCAACGCTGGCGCCACCCCGGATAGACGTGGCCGCCCGGGTAGTCCGGGAACCCGGTGAGCACCCGCACCTCGTGACCGCGGCGGGCCAGCTCCTCCGCGAGGCTGCCGGGGATGAAGGCCGGTTCCGGCGGGAAGTGGTACGACAGGATCCCGATCCTCACCGCGACTCCCCCGTGCTCGGCGCGGCATCGTGACACGGCCGGGCGGTCTCCGCGTACGATGCCGGCAACCCCTCCGCGTCCGGCCGACCGTGCCGGACGCCCGCCGTCTCCGCGTCTGCATGAGGGGTCCTGATGATCGACCGGGTGCTGTTCGTCTGCCACGCCAACCTGTGCCGGTCACCGATGGCCGAGTATCTCGCCCGCCGGCTGCTGGCCGACCGTCCGGTGGAGGTGTGCAGCGCGGGCACCGACGCCGTCGAGGACCTGGCCATGCACCCGTACGCGGCGGAGGTCGCGGTCGGGACCGGCGCGGATCCGGCCGGGTTCCGCAGCCGCCGGTTGCGCCGCGAGCACCTGGTCGGCGCGACGCTGGTGCTGACCGCGACCCGGCGGCAGCGGTCGGTGTGCACCGCTCTCGCCCCGGCCGTGCTGCACCGCACGTTCACCCTGCGCCAGTTCGGCCGGCTGGCCGCCGCAGTGGAACCGGAGCCGACGACAGCCGGTGACCCGCTGCGGACGGCGGTCGAGGCCGCCGCCCGCGCCCGGGGGCGGCTGCAACCAGCCGCCCCCGACGCGGATGACCTGCGGGACCCCATCGGCGGTACGGCCGCCGACTTCCGACGCTGCGCCGAGGAGATCGAACGGTCGCTGCGACCCCTCGCGGCGCTCATCGCGACAGCCGGGTGAGTTCCTGAGTATGGTCGCTGACCACCCCCGGCTGCTCGGCGTGCCGGGGGCCGGAGACCTGCTCGGCCGGCACGACGGGCGGCTCGGCGGCGGCGACCACCCGGTAGGCCTCGTACTGGTACGCCTCGGTCTTCGGCACCTTGGCCATGTTGAGGACGCAGCCGAGCAGCCGCACCGAGACCGAGTGCAGGGACCGGGCGGCGGCGGCCACCTGCGAACGCGAGGTCCGGCCCTGCTGGGTCACCAGCAGCGCGCCGTCGGCCTGGACGGCCACCACCACACCGTCCGTGACCGCGAGCAACGGCGCGGTGTCGATGATGACGATGTCGGCCGACTCGCGCAGCGCCAGCAGCAGGTCCGCCATCGCCTTCGAGCCGAGCAGCTCGCTCGGGTTGGGCGGCGCCGAGCCGCTGGGCAGCACCAGCAGCGACTTGTCGCCCCAGCGCTGCACGACGTCGCCGACCTGCACGTCGCCGACGAGCACGTCGGTGAGCCCGACGCCGTTGTCCAGCCCGAGGTAGTCGCCGACCTTCGGCCGGCGCAGGTCCGCGTCGACCAGCAGCACCCGCCATCCGGCCTCGGCCAGCGCGATGGCGAGGTTGCAGGACATCGTCGTCTTGCCCTCGCCCTGCAGCGCGCTGGTGACCGCGATGACCCGGGCCGGTTCGTGCACGTCGACGAAGCGCAGGTTGGTCCGCAGCTTCCGGACCGCCTCGGCCCGGGCGGAAGCGGCGGCCTCGCCGACGATCAGCGGAGAGGCCTTCGCCGTGGTCTCGAAGGGGATCTCCCCGAGCAGCGGGCTGCCGGTGACGCGCTGGAGGCCGGCGGCGTCGCGCAGCCGGACGTCGGCCAGCCCGCGCAGGATCGCCAGGCCGATGCCGGCGAGCAGACCGACCAGGGCCCCGATCGTGAAGTTGCGGACCGGCTGCGGGGAGACCGGTGTCGGGCTGACCCGCGGTCCGCTGACCACCTCGATCTTGATCGGTCCGGCCTTGCCGTCCTGCGTGGTCTCGACCTTCTGCACCAGCTCGACGAACCTCGCCGACAGGGCCTCGGTCACCCGCAGCGCACGCGTCTGGTCGGTGTCGGTGACCGAGGCGCGCAGCAGGACCGTACCGGTCTCGGTGGAGGTGCTGACCCGTCGCTGGACCTGCTCGGCGGTGAGCCCGACCGGGTTGTCGGCCACCACGCTCTGCGCGAGGCGGTCGCTGGTCAGAAGTTCCGCGTACGACTTCACGCGTTGCTGGAGGAACAGACCGCCCTGGTAGGCGTCGGTCACCCCCTGGCTGGGCGTCGTGACGAAGAAGGTCACCGAAGCGACGTACCGGGGCTGGGCCCGGACGGTGACCAGGGCGGTGACGCCCATCGCGACCATGAGTGTGAGGAGAACGATCCACCAGTGCCGACGCACTAGGCGGAGGTGGCGGTACAGGTCCATCAGGCGTGCCTCCGTACCAGGCCGGTAACGCCAAAGAACTTCACGAAAACCCCCAAGGTCGTCTTAATCGCGTGAAACCATTAAAGCGGTTCGTGCGTCTTATGTCCGGAGTTATGCATTTTCGCCTATCCGTCGGACGCACTTTTCCTCCGAGGACAAACGGCAGGGCGCGGAGGAGGTCACGTCGTCTGCGTTCGCGGCCGTTCGCCCGGCTGGATAGGGTCGGGGGTGGTGTGCCGGGAAGCCTGGTCGGCGATCGATTCCTGCTGCCTCTAGATCCGGGGATGGACCGCCGATGACCCACCGCACCCCGCAGCCCCGCCGCTCCCGCCGCCTGTTCTCGCGTACCTCCTGGCCGGAGGCGCGGTTCCTGGCCGACGTGCTGCGGACCGAGACGGTCGGCGGCGGCCTGCTGCTGCTCGGCGCGGTCGTGGCGCTGGTCTGGGCGAATTCGCCCTGGGGGGACTCGTACACCGCGCTCTCGAGGTGGGTGCCCTGGCCGGGCGGCTCGGCCCTGCACCTGGACCTGACCCTGGCGACGTGGGCCGCGGACGGCCTGCTGGCCGTCTTCTTCTTCGTAGTGGGCCTGGAACTCAAGCGCGAGTTCGTCGCCGGGGAACTACGCGACCCGCGACGTGCCACCCTGCCGGTGGTCGCCGCGGTCGGCGGCATGGCGATGCCCGCGCTGATCTACGTGGGCGTCACCCTGGCCGCCGGCGGCGAGGGCGTACGCGGCTGGGCGATCCCCACCGCGACCGACATCGCCTTCGCCCTCGCGGTGCTGGCCGTGATCGGCTCCCACCTGCCTCAGGGGCTGCGGGCCTTCCTGCTCACGCTCGCCGTCGTCGACGACCTCTTCGCCATCACGATCATCGCCGTCTTCTACACCGACGACTTCAGCCTGCTGCCGCTGCTCGGCGCGCTGGCGCCGATCGCGGTGTTCGGGCTGCTGGTGCAGCGCCGCAGGACGTGGTGGTGGGCCCTCATCCCGCTCGCCGTTGCGGCCTGGACGCTCGTGCACGCCTCCGGCGTGCACGCCACGGTGGCCGGCGTGCTGCTCGGCTTCACCGTTCCGGTGCTGGGCACCAGGAAGGGTGACCGGCACGGGCTCGCCGAGCACCTGGAGCACCGCTGGCGGCCGGTGTCCGCGGGCTTCGCCGTACCGGTCTTCGCGTTCTTCGCCGCCGGGGTCTCCCTGCGCGAGGCGGATCTGCGTGTGGTGATCACCGACCCGATCGTCATCGGCATCGTGGCCGGTCTGGTGCTCGGCAAGGCGATCGGCATCTTCGGCTCGACGTTCCTACTGGCCCGGTTCACCCGTGCCGAACTGGACGAGGACATCACCTGGTCGGACCTGCTCGGCGTCGCCGTGCTCGCCGGCATCGGCTTCACCGTGTCACTGCTGATCGGCGAACTGGCCTTCGGCACCGGCAGCGCCGCCGACGCCAACGTGAAGGCCGCGGTGCTGGGCGGCTCGGTGATCTCGGCGCTGCTCGCCACGACTGTCCTGGTCCGTCGCAACGCCGCCTACCGGCGGATCGCCGAGGCGGAACAGGCGGACGCGGACAACGACGGCATCCCGGACGTCTACCAGCGCCGCGACGCCTGACGCGGCGCATCGCCCCCGGGCGTAACGGCGGGGGCGCGGCGGGGCCCCGCGCCAGCACGGGCGCCGCGCGGGGCACGCAAGAGGCGGCCGGGCGGAGGCCCGCTCGGCGCCCGCCGCCGGTCCTCAGGCCCGCCGCTCGGTACGCCGACGCTCCTCCTGCTCGTCGGCGAGGGCGTCGCTGACCGGTTCCATGAGGTCGTCCCCGGGCACCGCCACCTCCTCGGCCCGGTCCTGCTCGTCGGCCCGACCACCGGGCGGCGGCTCGGGCGCCGTGGCCTCGCCGGCGAACCCGTACTCATTCGGCTCGTCATGCCTGCTCATGAGCTCAACCTCCCGGAACGTCCGCTTCCATCACCCACCGTCAACGGCGGTCGGTGATCGTCTTTCCCCGTGCGGGGTGGGGATACTCGCCCGGAAGCGGTCAGGGCCGCCCAGAGCAGCCGCCGCAGCACGATGATCGCCGCGGCCGTGACCAGGTCCACCCAGCCCTGGCTGGCCGTGAGCCGGAGGATGCCGGCGGCGGTGAGGAGGTCCAGGAGCACGCGCAGGGCGGCGCGCCCGGAGCCCGTGCCGACCAGCGCCGCCACCGCCGCCAGGGCGGCGAGCGCCGTGGTGACGGTGACCAGAGCGCGGATCACCGCTCGTCCCGGCCCTGCACCTGACGCTGCTCCTGGCGGATCTCCCGACCGAGGAAGTAGTTGAGCGCCGTCCGGATGGCGGCGACGGCAGCCAACTGGCCGAGCTGGGTGAACGTCGGCGACGCGGCCGTCCGCAGGATGTCCGCCGCGAGCAGGAACTCCAGCCCGAGGGTGAGGAACCGCCCCAGGGAGAGCCGGATCGGGGTGAACACCTCGGCGGTGCGGTGCCGCAACCCCTCGACGACGAAACGCGCCGCCGCCCAGGCCGCGCCGACGAAGATGATGACCGCACCCGCGATCTCCACCGTGGCGACCAGGAACTGGTACCCGTCCCGCAGGATGTCCCCCACCGGCTGGCGTTACCCCGCGAGGCGGCGCCTAGTCGACGCGTCAGGTGAGCTGGCTGACCGCCTCCAGGATCAGCCACAGCCCGCAGATGGCGAAGAGGATCGCGGCGCCGTACTTCACGGTCTTCTCGGGCAGCTTCCGGCCGAGCAGCCGGCCCACGAGGATCGCCAGGGCGTCGGCGGCCACCATGCCGACCGTGGAGCCGATCCACGTGCCGAACCAGCCGTACTGGGTGGCCAGGGTGATGGTGGCCAGCATGGTCTTGTCGCCCAGCTCGGCGAGGAAGAACGCCACCCCGACCGCGACGATCGCCGACTTGCTGCTCTTCTCCGCCTTGCGCCGCTCCTCCTCGGTGAGGGTGTCGCCGCGCAGCGTCCACGCGCCGAAGCCGAGGAACGCGACACCCGCGAGGAGGGAGATCCACTCGGTCGGCAGCGCGGCGCCCAACCCGTAGCCGATCGCCACCGACGCCAGATGCACGACGGCCGTGGCCACGGTGATGCCGATCAACACCGTCAGGGGCTTGAAGCGCGTGGCGAAGGTCAGGGCCATCAGCTGGGACTTGTCGCCCAGCTCGGCGACGAAGATGACGCCGAAGCTGACCACCAGCGCGACGAGGAAACCTTCCATGACATCCTTCCGGATCAGGCCGGGAGGAGGTACGGGGCGCCCTCGACCCGGCTGCACAGCCTGGGTCGAAGGTCTCGCCCGCCCCGTCGAAACGGGGCCGCGTGGCCGGGTGCGGAACGCACCAGTGTGTCGACCACGACATTGGGGGCTACTCCCCTTCGCGTGGTCCACCCTAACCGTTCACCCCCGCCGGATCCCGGCGGGGGTGAACGATGTCACCGGGTCAGTCCGCCCGGGCGAGGGTGACGCCGAACAGGCCCGCGGGGTCGGTCCAGAAGTCGTGGGCGGTGAAGCCCGCCGCGGCCAGCTCCGCCGCGATCCCCTCGGGCCGGAACTTCGCCGAGACCTCGGTCCGCAGCTCTTCCCCGGCGGCGAACGTCACGTCCAGATCGAGCACGTGTACGCGCATCGGCTGCAGCGCCCGCAACCGCATCTCGATCCACTCCCGCTCCGGGTCCCACCGTGCGACGTGGCAGAAGGCCTCCGGGTCGAAGTCGGCGCCCAGCTCCCGGTTGACCACCCGCAGCACGTTGCGGTTGAACTCGGCGGTCACCCCGGCCGCGTCGTCGTACGCCGGCACGATGACCGCCGGGTCCTTGACCAGGTCGGTGCCGACGAGCAGCCAGTCCCCGGGCTCCAGGGCGGCGCGCATCTGGCTCAGGAACTCCGCGCGCTCGGCCGGCAGCAGGTTGCCGATCGTGCCGCCGAGGAACACCACGAGCCGCCGGCCACCGACCGGCATCCGGTCGAGGTGCTGGGTGAAGTCGCCGACGATGCCACGGACCCGGAGGCCCGGGTAGTCGGCGGCGATTTCGGCGGTGGACTGCCGCAGGGCGCTCACCGACACGTCCAGCGGTACGAAGGTGCCCAGGTCGCCGTGTCGGGTGAACGCGTCCAGCAGCAGCCGGGTCTTCTCCGAGGAGCCCGAGCCCAACTCGATCAGCGTCTTGGCTCCGGTGACGGCGGCGATGTCGCCGGCCCGTTCGGCGAGCACCGCGCGCTCGGCCCGGGTCGGGTAGTACTCCGGCAACCGGGTGATCTCCTCGAAGAGCTGGCTGCCCCGGGCGTCGTAGAACCACTTCGGGGGCAACCACTTCTCCTCGGCGGTCAGCCCGGTGCGGACGTCCTCCCGCAGACTGCGTCCCAGGTCCTGCTCCTCGAGGTGGATCTCCAACGGCTCGGCGCCCATGTCTGCCCTTCCTGTCGAGGTGTCTCGGCCGGCGGTCACGCCTCCGCCAGGGCGCGGACCCGCGCCCCGGTGGCGGTGGCCTCCACCAGTTGCCCGTCCGGCACTTCCTGCCAGCCGGGGTCGTCGTCGTGCGGTTCCGACGCCAGCAGCACCGACGCCGGCGTCGTGCGGATCGACAGCGCGTGCCCGGCCACGCTCGCCACCACCGTGTGCCCGTCGGTGAGCAGCAGGTTGAGCCGTGACCCGGGCGCCGCCCGGGCCACCGAGATGACCGTGTCGGCGACGGCCCGGGCCGGCTCGATCCCGGACCGCAACCGGTGCCGGACCAGCGCCCACAGCAGCGCCGAGTCGGTGGACGCGTCGAGGGTGAGCAGGTCGCGGACGGGTAGGGCGCCGGCGAGCGGGACCACGCTGTCCGGCCAGCCCCGCACCACGCCGTTGTGGCTGAACAGCCAGCGCCCCTCGGCGAACGGCGCGGCGGCCGAGTCCAGCACCGCCATGCCGACCGTCGCCGACCGCACCGCCGCGAGCACCGCGCCGGCGGACGTCACGCCGGCGAGCTGCGCGATCGTCGGGTCGCTCCAGATCGGCTGGGCCCGCCGGTAGCGAACCGGCTCGCCGTCGCCCGGGTACCAGCCCACGCCGAAGCCGTCGGCGTTGATCGTCCCGCCGCCGCGCATGTCGCGCGGCGCCCAGGACTGGCGCACCAGCGAGTACGGCGGATCGAACAGCAGCTCCCGCAGGGCGACCGGGGGCCCGAGGTACGCCAGGTGGCGGCACATCAGGCGCCCGCCCTCAGCGGCTCGCCTCTCACCCGTGGGCCTCCTCGGCGGTGGCGTCACGGGCGCAGCGGAACCCGCTGAAGATCTGCCGCCGGATCGGGTAGTCCCAGTTGCGGAACGTGCCCCGGCAGGCCGACCGGTCGGTGCCGAACGACCCGCCGCGCAGCACCCGGTAGTCGTCGCCGAAGAAGACCTCCGAGTACTCCCGGTACGGGAAGGCGGTGAAGCCGGGATGGCCGCGGAAGGTCGTCGACGTCCACTCCCAGACGTCGCCCATGAGCTGGTGGACGCCCAACGGCGACGCCCCGGCCGGGTACGCACCGACCGGCGCCGGCCAGAGGTGCCGCTGGCCCAGGTTGGCGTGGTCGGCCGTCGGGTCCTCGTCGCCCCAGGGGTAGCGGCGGGAGCGGCCGGTCGCCGGGTCCCAGCGGGCCGCCTTCTCCCACTCCACCTCGCTGGGCAGCCGCTTGCCGGCCCAGGCGGCGTAGGCCTCCGCCTCGTGGAAGCAGACGTGCACCACCGGCTCGTCGGTGCGGACCGGGGACCAGCGGCCGAAGCGACGGTACGCCCAACCGTCACCATCGCGGGCCCAGTGCATCGGGGCGGTCAGCCCCGCCTCCTGTCGGTGCGCCCACCCGGCCGGGCTCCACCAGCGGGGGTCGTCGTAGCCGCCGTCGGCGATGAACGCCGCGTACGCGCCGTTGGTGACCGGCGCCGCGTCGATCACGTACGCCGGCAGGTGCACCCGGTGCGCGGGTCGCTCGTTGTCCAGCGCCCACGGATCGGTGTCGGTGCCCATGGTGAACTCGCCGGCCGGGATCAGCACCTCCCCGCCGATCCGGGCCCGTGGCTCGGGCGGGGGCGGGGCGTCCAGCACGGCCGGGCCGGAGCGCAGCTGGTGGGTGGCGAGCATGGTCTCGTCGTGCTGCTGCTCGTGCTGGACGATCATGCCGAAGGCGAACCCGTCGGCGACCAGCGGCCGGTCGGTGAACGGAATTCGGTCGAGCAGGTCGTGGACCTTGTCCCGGACGGTCGTCACGTACGCGCGGGCCTCGGACGGCGGCAGCAGCGGCAGGGCCGGCCGGTCCTTGCGGGGCTGCTTGAAGGCGTCGTAGAGGTCGTCGATGTCCTGCCGGACCGGCGGGCGGCCGCCGACATCGCGCACCAGCCAGAGCTCCTCCTGGTTGCCCACATGGGCGAGGTCCCACACGAGCGGGGACATCAGGGGCGAGTGCTGCCGCACCAGGTCCGCGTCGTCGACCGCGTCGGTCAGCGCGGCGGTGCGGGCGCGGGTGCGAGCCAACTCCGCCGCGATCCGCCCCCGCAACGCCTCCCCGTCCCGCCGGTCCATGGTCGTCTCCGTCACCGCTGCCTCCTCCCGGCGGCCGTGCGCCGCCGCCGTACGCCTCGGTCGATCTCGTCGTGCAGCGCCGCCGGCAGCCCCAGTCGGGGCAGCGCGGCGAGCGCCAGGTCGAACAGGTCGGCGGCGGCGGCCGCGAGGCCCGGGTCGCGCAGGCCATGCCGGGCCGCGGCGGACCACCGATGGGCCTGCGGGCCGGCGAGGGCCCTGGCCGCACGGGTGGTGGCCGGGTCGGCCAGCAGGGCGGCGACCACCGTCACCGGCACGGACCACGCCCGCCCCGGCTGCGCGTCGAGGTAACGCAGCTCCAGGTAGCCGCGTGGGCGCACCGGCGGGAACAGCGTGCTCACGTGGTAGTCGAGGTCGTCGGTGGTCGGCGGCCGGGGCAGCGCGCCGGCGAGCCAGTCGGCGAAGGTGACGCCGGCCGGCGGCGTCCAGTCCGGACCGGCGGCGCGCAGGCAGAGCAGCGGCGCCGCGAGCACGTACGTCGCCCAGCTCGCCACCGGGTCCGCGTCGCCCTGCTCCGGCGTCCAGACGGGGCGCGTGCGCGCCGGGTCGATGGCGAGCCAGGCGGCCATCCGGGCCGACGCCCAGCCGGTGGGGCGCCCGGCGTGGCGGCCGGCGGTGGCGAAGGCGGCGAGCAGGGGCGGACCGATCGCGTGCACGGTGGCCCACCGGTCCGGGATCTGGTCCGCCTCGCCGGCGTCGAGGCAGACCTGGAGCCCGGCGGTGCTGTACATCATCGTGCGCCCGGCGGGACCGCGCCGGTCGAACACGCGGCGCATCGCCCGGTATCGCGGGGTTTCCACCATCGCGCGTGGCGGCCGGTGCGGATCGATGCCGTTGCGGCCGAGAACCAGCCCGGCCGGTGCGAGACGTGCCGACAACTGGGCGATGTCGGCGTCCGTCGCGTCGACGAGTGCGGCGATCGAGGTGCGTGGTGGGGTGGAGAGCTCCACCTGCCCGCCCGGCTCGACGGTCACGGTGCTGCCGTGCCGGAGCTGCTGGGCGGGGCTCGTGCTGTCCAATGTGTGGGGGCAGTGCGGCCCCAGCGCGGCCCGCAGTCGGTCGGCCTCGACCGGGCGGGCGGGGTCGACGGCGTCGTGCACCGTCCACTCCAGCTCGACTCCGACATGGCGGGGTGGGCCGGTCTTGAAGCAGATCCGGGCGAGGTGCACTGCGGCCGCGGCGGACGATGACAGGACGGTTGCCCGATCCACCTCCGGAGACGTCACCACAGGTTCGGCCTCCTTCGCCGCGCCGACGTCCGATCGGTGCCACCGTAACGCGACCCACCGACATCGGTAGGCGCCGGCGGGCCGACCTCTTTCTGTCTAGCA
This sequence comes from Micromonospora sp. H33, assembly GCF_052068455.1. Classification (NCBI taxonomy): domain Bacteria; kingdom Bacillati; phylum Actinomycetota; class Actinomycetes; order Micromonosporales; family Micromonosporaceae; genus Micromonospora; species Micromonospora sp. H33. Next base: position 164,536 of record NZ_JBQHDE010000011.1, read on the forward strand.
GACGAACGTCCCGTGTCCGGCGTAAACGCGAACGGGGTTCAGGGGGTGGCCGACGCCGCCGGTGTCGGCGTCGGCCTGGGCTCCTTCGTCTTCGCCGGCGCGGGCTCGCCGACCCGCTCCTCGCAGTAGTCGGTCACCTGCGCGCGGCCGCCGGCGGCGGTGACGAGGTCCGCGAAGCCGGGCGTGTCGAGCGCCTTCTCCCGCTGGGCCGGCGACCTCGCCAGGTACGCGCGGCACTGCCCGTCCATCTGCTCGGCCCGCTCCGGGGGTGACGGTGAGCCGGGGCCGGTCGTGGGAGCCCCGGTGGTGGGCGCCGGCGGGCCGGACGGCGTCCCGCTCGGCGCGCCGGTGGTGGCACCACCGCCCGGGGTGCCACCGGGACCGTCGGTCGCGCCCGGATCGCTCGCGGCGGTGGTCGGGGTCGGGCGCGGTGGCGGGTTGTCGGGGCGGTCGATGGCGACGGCGGCGAACGCGACACCGGCGGTCGCGGTGACGGTCACCCCGGCGGCCCAGGCGACCACGCCGGCGGTGACCGGTCGGCGCCGCCGCGACGGCTCCGGGGTACGGGTCGGGGCGGCACGGGCGGCGCGGAAGGCGGCCAGAGCGGCCTCCTCGCCGGCGAGTTCGTCGGGCCGCCCCGGGGCGGCCGCGGCGGACAGGAGCCGGGCCAACGGTTCCGTGCCGGCAGTCGGGACGGCATCGGGCGCGGCGTCGAGGAGCCGGTCGAGCGCGGCCCGGTCGGCCCGCGCGGAGCGGCGGAAGAACATCCTGATTCCCCTCACGTCAACCGTCCGCCGGTTCGGTGTGCGGCGCCTGCCGCCGTCGCGCGTCTCGGGGACGGGGTGGGGTCGCATCGTCGGCGGCGGTCGCCGGGGCGTCCGCGGCGCGGCGCTCCATCAGCGCGGCGAGCCGGCGCAGCCCCCGGTGCGCCGCCGTCCGGACCGCGCCGGGGCGCCGGCCGAGCACCCGTCCGGCCGTGTCGGCGTCCAGGCCGAGGACGGCCCGGAGGAGGACCGCCTCCGCCTCCCGGGGCGGCAGCGTGCCGATCAGCGCGAGGGCCGCCTCGGTGCCGATCGACTCGCCGGCCCGTTCGGCCGTGTCCGCGTCGCCGGCCAGGTCGGTCAACGCCTGCACGGGCACGGGCAGCGAGGGACGGCGGCGCTGCCGGCGCAGGTGGTCCATCGCCCGGTTCCGGGCGATGGTGACCGTCCAGGCACGGAACTCGCCGCCGGTGAAGGCGGGCAGGTCGCGGGAGACCTGCAGCCATGTCTCGGAGGCGACGTCCTCGGCGTCCGCCCCGACCATGGCGGCCAGGTAGCGCAGGAGACCGGGCTGGAGGCTGCGGTAGAGGAAACGGAAGGCCTGCTCGTCTCCGGCCTGCGCCGCGACGACGGCTTCGTTCAGCTCACCGGTCACGCCGCCCGCTTCCGTTCGGCCGCATCGGGCCGGCACACGCCCACGGGCGCGACCTCAACCCGGCCCGGCAGCCGGACCTGATCCCGCACCCTCAGCCCCCCGCTGACCTGATCACGCCAGGGCCGCGACGGCCCGACCATTTCGCATGGGCTCCACCAGGACGGCCCGGCCGTCGGCATTCCCCGCCGCCGGCGTCGCGTGGGCCCGAGTCGGGCCAACGCTAGGAGTCGAGGGCCGATCGGACAAGTCGCCCGAGGCGAGGAAAAGAGTGAGAATAATCAACACGTTCAGGCGGCGTGTCGCCGTAACGTTATGGCCCCGATGGACGCTGCACCCACCGCCAGGCCGGACGATCGGGGTTTTTGCCCAGCGCACGGCACGAGTGACCGAGGCCGACCACACGGCGTAACCGGCTGATGACAGCGCACCGGAGCCGGGCCTTCACCGGGCGCTGCGCGATCGCCGGCGGGGCTGGCGGCGCCGGCCCGCCTCGACGAGCCGACCGCTCCCACTCTGGGTACGGTAGTGCCGTGTTGTCTTCGGGGGTCGTGCTCAGCGGTCGGTACCGCCTGGACGAACGTGTCGCCACCGGCGGCATGGGTGACGTCTGGCAGGGCACCGACCTGGTCCTGGGCCGGCAGGTGGCGGTCAAGGTGCTGCTGCCCGCGCTCGTCTCCGATCCCGACTTCATCGCCCGGTTCCGGGCGGAGGCGCGGATCATGGCCGCGCTGCGGCACCCGGGCATCGTCCAGGTCTTCGACTACGGCGAGGACCAGCTCGACGACGGCAGCCGCGCCGACTACCTGGTCATGGAGTTCGTCACCGGCGAGCCGCTGTCGCGGCGGATCGAGGCCGCCGGCCGGCTCGACGTGGCCGAGACGATGTCGATCGTGGCGCAGGTGGCGCAGGCACTGCACGCCGCGCACAAGAACGGAATCGTGCACCGCGACGTCAAGCCGAGCAACCTGCTGGTGCAGGAGGACGGCAGTGTCGTGCTGGTCGACTTCGGGGTGGCCCGCTCGACCAACGTGACCAGCATCACCAGCACCAACGCGGTCCCGGGCACCGCGCTCTACATGGCGCCCGAGCAGGCCGCCGGTCGACCGGTCTCCGGGGCCACCGACATCTACGCGCTGGGCGCGGTGGCGTACTGCTGCCTCAGCGGCAGCCCGCCGTTCACCGGCGACAATCCGCTCCAGGTCGCCGTCCGGCATCTCGACGACGAACCCCCGGAGCTGCCCCACGACATCCCCGAGGCCGTGCGGGCGCTGGTCGCCCGGGCCCTGGTCAAGGACCCGGCGGGCCGGTTCAGCAGCGGCGCGGCCATGGCCGCCGCGGCCCGTGCCGCCGTGTCGGATCCGTCGGCGGCGACCGCGCTGGTCCCCGCGGCAGGCGCGACGGCACTGCGTGACGCCGGACCGACCACCCGCGCCGACGTGCCCGTGGCCGCGGCACCAGGGCGCCGGCGCGGGCGCGGCCCCCTGGTGGGCGCGGCCACCGCCGTGCTGGTGGCGGTCGCCGGTCTGGCCACGGCGCTGGGCATCAGCGGGGCGGCGGATGCTCCGGCGGGGGTCAAGGTGCCGGAGGCCACGACGTCGGCGGACGACGGCGCCAGTGACGAGGCGGTGCCGGCGGTGCCGGCGGAGACCAGTTCCGTTCCAGAGCGCCCCTACCGGCCGACCGGGTCCACCAAGCGTCCGTCGCCGTCGGTGACCGCGACGCCCTCGGGCGAGCCCAGCCCCACGGCCGAGCAGCCGGCCACCCCGGCCCCGACGTCGGACCCGGCGACGCCCGATCCGGGCACCACCACGTCGGCCCCGGGGACGCCCCCCACCACGCCGGCGGACACGAACCCGACCACCACGCCGCCGCCGAACCCGGTCGCCTGACCCGGCGGTGCCGCCTCGTGACGGCACCGCCGATCAGGTTTCCCGCCGTGCCGGACCACGGTGCCGGCGTCACTGGGCGCCGAGCGCCTCCACCACCGGCCGGGACAGCGCCCGGCGGGCCGGCAGCACCGAGGCGGCCAGCGCGGCGACCACCGCCACACCGAGGATCAGCCCGAGCTGGTCCAGCGGCAGCACCAGCGAGAACCCGCCGCTGATCCGGCTCAGCAGGGCCATCGCCGCCGCGCTCACGGCGGTGCCCAGGCCCACCCCGAGCACGGCGCCCACCAGCGCGGTCAGCACCGCCTCGACGGCGAGCATCGCCCGCATCCGCCCCCGGGTCAGCCCGACCGCGCGCAGCACGGCGTTCTCCCGGGTCCGTTCGACCACCGACAGGGACAGCGTGTTGGCGACGCCGACCAGCGCGATCACCACGGCGAGGCCGAGCAGACCGGTGACGATCGCGAGCAGCATGTCGACCGTGCCGGTGAGCATCTTCTTGTACGCGCCCTGGTCCATGACGTTGACCGTCGGGTACCGCAGGACGACCGCCTCGATCGCTGCCCGCGCCCGGTCGGGCGTGATCCCGTCGCCCGGGTCGATCTCGGCGAGGACTCCCCGCTCGTCCGGGAAGAGGGCGGTGAAGTCAGCGTCGACCACTTGGACCACGTGGCCGGCCGGCACCGGGCTGCCGCCGAAGGCCGGCCCGTCGTCGGTGACCACCGCGGCCACCCGCAGCGGCCGGTCCCGCACGGTGATGGTGGTGCCGACCGTCCACCCCCGCACCTCGGCGAGTTCCCGGCCGACGAGCGCCGTGCCCGGCCCGAGCCGGTCCGGATCACCGGCGAGCACACCGGTCAGCGTCCGGCCCACCAGCGCGGGATGCGCGGCCCGTACCTCCACATCCGACCACAGCGCGCTGCGCTTCTCGTGGACCACCGCGAGTTCCGGCCGTGCCCGCAGCTCGTCCACGACCGCGGCCGGCAGCGGGCCGCCGATGCCGGTGACCAGCCAGTCCACGCCGATCTCGGCGTCCACGCTGCGCTCGATACCCGCCTTGGTGCTGTGTGCACCGACCACGAACGCGGAAACCAGGCCGATGCCGATCACCAGTGCGGTCGCGGTCGCCGCGATCCGGCGCGGGTTGCGGACCGCGTTCGCCACCGCGAGACCGGCGGTCGCCCCGAACAGCCGGCGCGCCGGCAGGCCGAACGCCCGGACCAGAGCGGGGACCAGCACCGGTCCGAACAGGACGATGCCGAAAAAGGCGAGCACCCCGCCCACGGCCACCAGCGGCACCTGGACCGCCGGGGCGGCGGCGACCAGCGCGGCGATCCCGGCAGCGAGGACCAGAGCGCCGGCGGCCAGCCGCAGCCGCCCGGCCCGCCGGGTCGGCTGCACCGCAGCGTCGGTCAGCGCGGCCACCGGCGCCACCCGGGTGCCCCGCCAGGCCGGCGCGAGGGCGGCGCCCACCGTGACGGCCGTGCCCAGGGCCAGGCCCGCCAGCACCGTGGGCACGGTGACGGTCAGCCCGCCGGGGACGGGCGCGTCGAGCCGGGACATGAGCTGGTTCAGGCCACCCGCCAGGCCCGCCCCCAGCAGCACGCCGACCGCCGACGCGGCCAGCCCGACCACGGCGGCCTCCAGAACCCCGGCCCGGAACAGCTGACCGCGGGTGGCCCCGACCAGCCGCAGCAGCGCGGTCCGGCGGGTCCGCTGGGCCAGGACGATCGCGAACATGTTCGCGATGACGAACGCGGACACCACCACCGCCACCGCGGCGAAGGTGAGCAGGACCAGGTTGAACTGCTCCAGATCGCGTACGGCGTCCTCGACCGCCTCGTCGAGGATCCGGGTCCGCGTCTTCACGGTGGTACCGGCGCCCGCAGCCGCGGCCACCGCGTCCGTCAGGCCCGTGCCGTCGCCTCCGGCCCGGGCGGCGACGAGGATGCGGTCGTAGCCGCGCTGCCCGGTCACGGCGAGCGCGTCCGCTCCGACCAGGCCGATGAACGGGCCGCCGACGTCCCGGGAGGTGCCGGCCACGTCGACGGTCCCGACCAGGGTGTACGGGCGGGCCGCGCCCCCCGCGCCGCCGACGCGGACCGGGGCGCCGATGGTGAAGCCCTCCTCGGCCACGGTCGGCGCGTCGAGGACCACCTCGCCGGGGCGGTCCGGCAGCCGGCCGGCGACCACGTCGTACGAGCGCAGCGCCGGGTCGGTGGGGATCGCGGCGAGGACCACGTACCCGAGCACGGGCCGGTCGTCCGTGCCGACGATCCCGCCGGAGCCGAGCAGTTCCCGTTGCGACTCATGATGCTTTGGTGAGCGGCCGAGTCGCAGTCCCGCCTTGCGGTGGGACGGTCCCGGTCTGACCCGCCTGGGCGGTGCCGGGTTGACGCTTCACTGCCGCCGGCCCGCCGGGGCGGGTCTTACGGCCGGCTCCACGTCCGTTTACGGTCTCCGGACCACTCCCGGCGACCACGAGCTGTGCGAGGTTACGTGCGGCGTTGAGATCCCGGTCCAGGGTCATGCCGCACGTGTGGCAGGTGAAGGTTCGGGTCCGCAGGGTCAGCTTGGGTTTCACCGCCGCGCAGCCGGAACAGGTTTGGAGGAGGGGTACCACCGGTCGGCGGTCACGAGCTGGCCGCCGTTCCAGGTGGTCTTGTAGGCCAGTTGTCGACGGATCTCGCCGAACCCACAGTCGGCCACCGATCGGGCCAGCCGGCGGTTGCGCAGCATGCCGGCCACGTTGAGGTCTTCGACTACGACGGCGCCGTACTCCCCGGCCAGCCGGCTGGTCAGCTTGTGCAGTCCGTCGCGGCGTAGGTTCGCCACCCTGGCGTGCGCTCGGGTCAGCTGCGTCGACGTCCGCTTTCACCGCTGTGAGGCGGTGGCGCGACGTCGGGTGACCGGGTCGTAAGGCCCCAGCCGGCGGGCCAGGGTGCGCCCGAGCCGGCGCAGCCGGCGTCGGGCTGCGTCCAGGTGGCGGGGGTTGGGCTCGACGTCGCCGGTAGAAAGCACCGCGAGGTGTTGAATCCCGACGTCGACACCCACCACCGCGTTCAGTCTGTTCGGCCGTCGGGAGGTCCGCTCGACTTCGCAGGTGAATGCCACGTGCCAGCGGCCACCCTCGCGCCGCGCCGTGGCCGACAGGATCCGGGCGGTACCGTTGTCGAGCCGGCGGGCCAGCTTGCGAGCCGACTCGTGCAGCTTCAACCGCCCCAGCCGAGGCAGGGGTCACGTGCTTGCGGTCGGGCTCGACCCGGATGACCCCGGTGGTGAACCGCACCGACGGGGTGGTGCGGCGCTTCGTCTTGCGTCGGGGAAATCCGACCGGGCGCCCGGCCCGCTTACCCGTACGGGAGTCGGACCAGTTCTTCACGGCGCGAGCCAGGTTGTCCAGGCCGGTGTTGAACGCCTCTTTCGAGCACTCCCGCCACCACGGCGCCACCTCGTCCTTGACCTGGTTCCACGCGCGACGCAGCGCCGGCAGCGTCCAGTCAATGCTCGGGGTGAGCTGATCGCCGGGAATGTCGTAGGAGCGTTCGGCGGCCCGCTGGTCCATGACCGCCTTCACCCGCTCCAGCGCCCAGTTGTGGGCCTTACGCGCCGCACCGGCGTGACGAGCCAGGTCCCGCTCCTGCCCGGGGGTGAGGTCCAGGGCGAACCGGTACGCCTGAATGACCCTCAACCGATCCCGGTGCTCCACGCCCGACACGATAACCACCCGGTCCGACACTCACCCCGCATCCACCAAAGCCACACCCCACCGCAACACGCCCCGAGGCGGGTGAGGCCGCGGGCGGTGACCGCGACACCGGCGGTGGCGTGCGCGGGAGGTGCGACGGGCATCTGTGCTCCCCGTGAGTCGGAACCAGGAACAGCTCCGACGCTATGGGCGCAGCCGGCCGGCACGCGTCCGCCCGCGCGCTCGATCCCGCTGCGCCCCGGGGCGGGACGGGGGGACCGGCGGGTACGACCTGAGGCGTACGGCGGGTCAGCCTCCGGGCGTGACGAGCCCGCTCTCGTACGCCAGCACCACCGCCTGGACCCGGTCCCGGAGCTGGAGCTTCGCCAGGATCCGGCCGACGTGGGTCTTCACCGTCGCCTCGGCGACGTGCATCCGGTTGGCGATCTCCCCGTTGGACAGACCCTGTGCCACCAGCAGCAGGACCTCCCGTTCCCGGTCGGTGAGCTGCGCCAAGCGCGGGTCCTCGGCCGGGCCGGGCCCGAACTGGCCGGCGAACCGGTCGAGCAGGCGGCGGGTGATCGACGGCGCCACGACCGAGTCGCCCTGGGCGACCACCCGGATCGCGGCGAGCAGGTCCTCGGGCGGGACGTTCTTGAGCAGGAACCCGCTCGCGCCGGCCTGCAACGCGGCGAACGCGTCGGCCTCGGTGTCGAAGGTCGTCAGCACCAGCACCCGCGGCGGTCCGGGGGGCCGGCCGGCGCAGAGCCGGCGGGTGGCCTCCACCCCGTCCATGGTGGGCATCCGCAGGTCCATCACCACGACGTCGGCCTCGACGCGGGCCAGGACGCGCAGGGCGTCGGCGCCGTCGATGGCCTCGCCGACCACCTCGAGGTCGGGCTGGGAGTCCAGCACCATGCGGAAGCCGGCCCGGACCAGCGCCTGGTCGTCGACGATCACCACGCGGACGGTCACGCCGCCACCTCGCTCCGCTCGGCGGCGGCGCGACGTGCCACGGTGCTGTGCCTGATGGTTCGCTCGCTCACGCCGCCACCGCCTCGGTCGTCGGGGTCGACGGCAGCGGCAGCCGTACCTGGACCTGCCAGCCGCCGGCGAGGCGGGGGCCAGCGGTGAGCCGGCCGTCGTACACGCCGACCCGCTCCCGCATGCCGACCAGGCCGTGCCCGCCGGACGGCGCGGGCCGCACCGGCGGCCGGCCGCGGCCGTCGTCGACGACCCGAACGGCGACGGTGTCGGCGGCGTGTTCCAGGGTGACCTCGACGGTCGCGCCGACCCCGGCGTGCTTGAGCGCGTTCGTGAGCCCCTCCTGCACCACCCGGTAGACGGTCAGCTCGAGGCCGGGCGGCAGGGACGCGGGCTCGCCGGTGACGGTCCAGCGCACCCGCAGGCCGGCGTCGGAGAACCGGTCCAGCAGCGCGGGCAGCTCAGCGAGGACCGGCTGGCGGTGCTCCGGCTCGACCACCCCGGCGCCGTCCGCCGCGCCGGGCGCCGCAGCCGTCTCCGGCGGGCTCGGCTCCCGGAGTACGCCGACCAGCCGTCGCATCTCCTCGAGGGCCTGGCGGCCGGTGTCAGCGACCACCTTCACGGCGGCTCGGGCGGTCGCCGGATCCCGGTCCATCATGAAGCGGGCGCCGTCGGCCTGGACGATCATTACGGCCATGCTGTGCGCGACCACGTCGTGCAACTCGCGGGCGATGCGGGCCCGCTCCCCCGCCACGGCGGCCCGCGCCTCGGCCTCCCGCTCGCGCTCCAGGGTCGCGGCGCGCTCCTCCAGGGTGAGCACGTAGAGCCGGCGGGTGCGCACGTTGAGCCCGACCAGCCAGACCGCGCCGGTCACCAGGCCGAAGTAGAGGGCGCTGGCCCACCACGCGGGGCCCTCGGTCTGGAGGGCGGCCAGCACCACGCCGACGGCCGCGACCACGCCGGCCAGCACGCCGTCGCGGAGTCGCTCGGCGTACTTGACCACGCTGTAGAGGGCGACGAGCACCGCAATGTCGTACGCCAGCGGCCCCCACCCGGCGACGACCTGGCCCAGGGCGAGCGCCGCCACGACGGCGGCGACGGCCGACGGGTGGGTACGGCGGAACAGCAGCGCCACGGCCATCGCGACCCCGACCAGGGTGGCCTTCCAGCCGCCGGGCTGCGCCACCACCCCGGCGACGGCGAAGAGCGCCACCGCGCCGGAGACGAAGATGTCGAAGGCGACGCTGCGCAGGGGGCGGCCGAAGATCGTGCGGTTCACGGTCACCCAGCGTACGTGCCCGGGGCGGGGCGGCGGCCGGGCCCGTCCGGAGCCGCTGTCGTGGATCATGGTCGCGGGCGGCGGCGCCAGCGCGCTGGCCGGTGTGACGACCGCCAGGGCTGGGGAACGCCGGGTGGTAACGCGTCGCGTGGCGACGGCGAGGTCACCGCGAACGTACGCATCGACAGGGCCCCTCCCATGTGAACTGGATCACATCGATGGATTTCGGTGGCCAGTAGGGTGTGGACAGTCGAATCCCCCTTACGAAGGGCTCGCCGATGGTCAATTCATCCCCACCGCTAACCAGGCGGTTCCAGGTCGTCAGCCTGACCGCCGTCGGTCTGCTCATCGCCAGCGTCGCGATCGCCCCGCCCGGTAACGCCCAGGTGGCACCACAGTCGGCACCGGGCGCCGCGGCCATCATCCCCGGAGTGGACGAGGTCGTCAGCAGCCCCAACCTGCGGCAGGTCGCCAACGTGCCCAAGCAGGCCCCGCTGACCGCCACCAACAGCGACATCGCCTTCCAGGGCACGTACGCCTTCGTCGGCAACTACAACGGCTTCGTCATCTACGACATCGCCCGCCCCAGCGCGCCGTCCGTGGTCTCGCAGGTGCTCTGCCCCGGCTCGCAGAACGACATCTCGGTCTACGGCAACCTGCTCTTCCTCTCCACCGACTCCTCGCGCAGCGACGACTCCTGCACCAGCGTGGCGCAGTCCGCGACGATCAAGGAGTCGTGGGAGGGCATCAAGGTCTTCGACATCAGTGACAAGACCAGCCCCCGCTACGTCGCGGCGGTCGAGACCGACTGCGGCTCGCACACCCACACCCTCGTCCCGGCCAAGGACGGCGCCTCGGTCTACCTGTACGTGTCGTCGTACTTCCCCTCGGACGACTACCCCGACTGCCAGCCGCCGCACGACTCCATCTCGATCGTCAAGGTGCCGCTGAGCACCCCGGCCGACGCGGCGGTGGTGGCCACGCCGAACCTCTTCCCCGATGGCGGCTACAAGGGTTCCAACACCACGGCGACCAGCGGCTGCCACGACATCACCGTCTACCCGGCGAAGGAGCTGGCCGCCGGGGCCTGCATGGGCGACGGCATCCTGATGGACATCTCCGACCGGGAGGCGCCGCGGATGATCGAACGGGTCCGCGACACGAGGAACTTCGCCTTCTGGCACTCGGCGACCTTCAACAACAGCGGCACCAAGGTGGTCTTCACCGACGAGTTGGGCGGTGGCGTCGGGGCGACCTGCAACGAGAAGGTCGGGCCGAGCAAGGGCGCGGACGCCATCTACGACATTGTCAGCGGGAAGCTGGTCTTCCGCAGCTACTACAAGATCCCGCGGCCCAACGCGGACACGGAGAACTGCGTCGCCCACAACGGCTCGCTGATCCCCGTGCCCGGCCGCGACATCATGGTCCAGTCCTGGTACCAGGGCGGCGTCTCGGTCTGGGACTTCACCGACTCCGCCAACCCCAGGGAGATCGGCTACTGGGAGCGGGGCCCGGCCTCCGCGTCCCAACTGACCTTCGGCGGCACCTGGTCGGCGTACTGGTACAACGGCCACATCTACTCGAGCGACCAGAAGGGCCTCGACGTGCTGGAGATCGACGAGCAGTCGATCCCCGGCGCGAAGGCGAGGCACGTCAACCGGCTCAACGCGCAGACCCAGTACGCGTACCGGGACTGACCGAACGGCACACCGGGCCCGACCCCCTTTCCGGGGGGTCGGGCCCGCTCATGTGCTGAGGCGGCGGTGACGTCCCACCCGCCCGGCCGGCCCATCCCGGGCGGCGGAGGTCAGGAGGCGAGCAGCTCCCGCATCCGGTTGATCTCGACGTTCTGCTCCACCGCGACCGAGTTCGCGAATTCCAGGAGCAGGGGCTCCGCACCGACCTTCAGCAGGTTGGTGGCCATCTCGACGGCGCCGGCGTGGTGGTCGCTCATCATCTGCACGAAGAGCCGGTCGAAGTCGGCGCCCCGGGCGTCGGCGAGCCGCCGCATCGCCTCGGGCGACTGCATGCCGCGCATGGTCCCGTGATCGTGCCCGCCGACCTCGGCCGGAAGCCCCCGGGCCTGCAGCCAGCTGCGCAGGTAGTCGATCTCCGGCCGCTGACCGGCCCGGATGCGCTCGGCCAGCGCCTTGATCTGGGGGTCGGCGGCCCGCTCCGGGGCCAACGCGGCCATCTCCAGGGCCTGCTCGTGGTGCGGGATCATCATCCGCACGAACCAGGTGTCCATCGTGTTGTGCGGCGGTGAGGCGGTCGCCCGCACGTCCTCGGCGGGCCGGACCTGCGCGGACTCGCCCGGCCGGCCAGGAACGACGACCGACGGGCCATCAGTGCTGCTCGATGCGGTCGCGGCCTGCGGGGAAGGTCGCGTCCGGTCCGTGTCGGACCCCGACCGGAGCACCGCGACAGCCACGATCAGTAGCAGCGCCACAATTGTGACGGCGGCCAGCACCCATCTGCCTCGCACGGTCATCCGATACCCCCTGGAGGTCGAGGTCGTGGCCGATCGTATCCATTGGCGACGGACGCGAAATGTGATCTGCTTCACATAGAAGTTGCTCTAGCAAACAGTAGTGTGACGTGAATCATCATCCCCTTCCGGAGGGACTCGCCGATGATCCAAATCTCCATACCAAGACCGGCGCGACGCCGCCTGGCCGGCGTCGCCGCCACCGGTCTCCTCGTGGCCACCGTCGCGGGCGCCCCGGCCGGCGCCCAGGCGGCGCCGGACGACGTCGCGGCCGAGCAGACGGCCACTATGGAGGCTGTCACCGCCCAGCTCGCCGTGGACGAGATCTCCAGCAGCTCCAACATGCGGCTGATCGCGAACCTGCCGAAGCAGGCTCCGTTCGACACCGTCCCGGCGTTCGGCACCGACATCGCCTTCCAGGGGCCGTTCGCGTACGTCGGCAACTACGAAGGTTTCACCATCTACAACATCGCGAACCCGGCCGCGCCGAAGATCATGTCGACGGTGCACTGCCCGGGCTCGCAGAACGACATCTCCGTCCACGGCAACCTGCTCTTCCTCTCCACCGACGAGTCGCGCAGCAACGACAGCTGCAACAGCGTTCCGCAGACCGCGACGAAGCCGGAGTCGTGGGAGGGCATCAAGATTTTCGACATCAGCAACCCGGTGAAGCCGGAGTACGTCAAGGCGGTCGAGACGAACTGCGGCTCGCACACCCACACCTTGGTGCCGGCCAAGGACAAGGAGTCGGTCTACCTTTACGTCTCCTCGTACCGCCCGTTGGTCACCCTCCCGGACTGTCAGCCGCCGCACGACGCGATCTCGATCGTCAAGGTGCCGGTGAAGTCGCCGACCGACGCGGCCGTGGTGGCCGTGCCGAACCTCTTCCCCGACGGCGGGTACACCACCACCAGCGGCTGCCACGACATCACGGTGTTCCCGGAGAAGGACCTGGCCGCCGGTGCCTGCATGGGTGACGGCATCCTGATGGACATCTCCGACCGGGAGGCGCCCAAGGTCGTCCACTCGGTGCGGGACACGGCGAACTTCGCCTTCTGGCACTCGGCGACGTTCAACAACACCGGCACCAAGGTCGTCTTCACCGACGAGCTCGGTGGCGGCAGCGGGCCGACCTGCAACCCGACCATCGGGCCGAAGCGCGGTGCGGACGCCATCTACGACATCGTGGACGGCAATCTGGTCTTCCGCAGCTACTTCAAGATCCCGCGGGAGAACGCCAGCACCGAGAACTGCGTCGCCCACAACGGCTCGCTGATCCCGGTGCCCGGCCGCGACATCATGGTCCAGGCCTGGTACCAGGGCGGTATCTCGGTCTGGGACTTCACCGACTCGGCCAACCCCACGGAGATCGGCTTCTGGGAGCGGGGCCCGCTCTCGGCCACCCAGCGGATCCTCGGCGGTTCCTGGTCGGCGTACTACTACAACGGACACATCTACTCGAGCGACATCCAGAAGGGCTTCGACGTCATCGAGATCGACGAAGAGTCGATCCCGGGCGCGAAGACGCACCACTACACGCGGCTCAACGTCCAGACCCAGCCGAGCTACTGACGTTCCGGCGGAGCTGACCGGAGCACCCGGGCCCGGCCTTCCCTGCGAAGGCCGGGCCCGGTCGCGTCCGGGATCTATCGATGGCGGTCAGTCGACGGTAAGGTGTGACCCAGTCATCATCCCCTTGCGAAGGGCGCCGCCGATGATCAGATCAACGACGCCGCGGTCCCGCCGGCTCGCCATCCTGAGCCTGGCCACGGCCGGCCTCCTCGTCGCCAGCGCACTCGCCGCCGCACCGGGCAGCGCCACGGTGGCGGCCGCCCCGTCCGGCACCGTCGCCACCGCGGACACCATCCCCGGGGTCGACGAGATCCGGAGCAGCCCCAACCTGAAGCAGGTCGCCAACATGCCGAAGGTGGCGCCGCTCGACGCCACGAACAGCGACCTCGCCTTCCAGGGCCGGTACGCGTTCGCCGGCAACTACAACGGCTTCGTCGTCTACGACATCTCGACGCCGACCGCACCGACCGTCGTGTCGCGCGTGCTCTGCCCCGGGTCGCAGAACGACATCTCCGTCCACGGTGACCTGCTCTTCCTCTCCACCGACTCGCCGCGCAGCGACGACTCGTGCGCCAGCACGGGTGTCCTGCCGACCGAGACGCGGTGGGAGGGCATCAAGATCTTCGACATCAGCGACAAGACCAATCCCCGCTACGTCAAGAGCGTGCAGACCGCCTGCGGCTCCCACACGCACACTCTGGTGCCCGGCAAGGACCGCCGCACCGTGTACGTGTACGTATCGTCGTACGGGCCGTCGGACACGTACGTCGGCTGCCCGCGGCCACACGACTCCATCTCGATCGTCAAGGTGCCGGTGAAGTCGCCCACCGACGCGGCAGTGGTGGCCGTGCCGAACCTGTTCCCCGACGGCGGCTTCGAGGGCGTGCCGGGGCAGAAGACGCCGACCAGCGGCTGCCACGACATCACCGTCTACCCGTCGAAGAACCTGGCCGCCGGCGCCTGCATGGGTGACGGCATCCTGATGGACATCTCGAACCGGGAGGCCCCCCGGGTCATCAACCGCGTCCGGGACACAGTGAACTTCGCGTTCTGGCACTCGGCCACGTTCAACAACGCCGGCACGAAGGTGGTCTTCACCGACGAGTTGGGCGGCGGCGTCGGCGCCACCTGCAACGAGGCCGTCGGCCCGACCCGGGGTGCCGACGCCGTCTACGACATCGTCGGGCGCGGTGACAACCGCACGATGGTCTTCCGCAGCTACTTCAAGATCCCGCGGCCCAACGCCGACACCGAGAACTGCGTGGCGCACAACGGCTCGCTGATTCCCGTGCTCGGCCGCGACGTCATGGTCCAGTCCTGGTACCAGGGCGGCGTCTCGGTCTGGGACTTCACCGACTCGGCCAACCCCAAGGAGATCGCCTACTGGGAGCGGGGTCCGCTGTCCGACACCCAGCCCACCTTCGGCGGCACCTGGTCGGCGTACTGGTACAACGGGCACATCTACTCGAATGACCAGAAAGGTCTGGACGTCCTCAAGCTCACCGACTGGCGCACCTGGACGGCGAACCTGGTCCGCTACCGCGAGCTGAACGTGCAGACCCAGCCCAGCTACCTGGGCGGCTAGTGCTGTGACCACGAACGTTTGCGGTGTTGGGTGACACGCCGTCCGGCTTGCCTGCCAGGCGGCGTCGTGGCGG
>NZ_JBQHDE010000012.1:0-178061 GCF_052068455.1 Micromonospora sp. H33
CGCTTCTTCTCGCCGTGGCCCTTACGGTCGGCCTGGGCGCCCGGCTTGTCCGCCGGGGCGGCGAACGCGGTCGCCGGACCGGCGAGGGCACCGCCGACGAACGCGGCACCAGCAGCGGTCAGAACGGTCTTACGCAGAAGATCGGTACGCATGATTGGTCGAAGCCTTTCGCTCGGGGGAAACCGCGCCGGCACGCAAAAGGGGGGAAGGCGCCGCACGCGACAGGAAAGGGTGATTTCCAAAGGACCAGCCCGGCGGGGGTGCTCGGGGGTCCGGGGATGTAACCGATCCGGGCCCACGGCCATTCCGGCTCACCACCACCCCGCAGAAAGGGGCGGCTCGGGGATCCCGGCCGGACGCCTCGGGGGACGCCCTGCGGTCACCGCATGTACAACGACCCGCCCCACCCGGCCATTCCACGACCGGAGTGGCCCCGACCACGGCACAGCCGACCCCGATACCGGACACCCCGCCCACGACACCCCAGCCGGAACCGGACATCCCACCCAAGACCACCCCGCGCAGCCATCGGGACGCAAGCACACCCTCGAGATCTTGGAAGGAGATGGCCCCCGGAGGGACCGAAAGCTTCCAAGATCTCCGGCGCGCCAGTCACGACTCGCCGAAAACGGTGCGGGGCCGGCAGGGAACCGCCGCACGGCGGTCCGGCGTGCTGGGGGCGAGGTGGGCGCCGGCCAACCGTCGCGACCTCGGCCGGGTCTACCGGGCTGGCGACGAACGCAGAAAGGGCGACGGCCCGGTGGCGGGTGCCACCGGGCCGTCGCCCGTCGTGCGGTTTGCCCTTACTCGTCCGCGCCCGCGGTGGCCGCGCCACCGAGGTCGGCCGGGACGGCGTCCGGCACCTCGACCGGCTTGTCCGCACCGCGGAAGACGAGCTTGGACTTGTCGATGTTGTCCGGGTCGCCCTCGCAGTCCACCACGACGATCTGACCCGGGGTCAGCTCGTTGAAGAGGATCCGCTCGGACAGGTTGTCCTCGATGTCGCGCTGGATCGTGCGACGCAGCGGACGCGCACCGAGCACCGGGTCGAAGCCCTTCTTCGCCAGGTACTTCTTGGCGTTGTCGGTCAGCTCCAGGCCCATGTCCTTGTTGCGCAGCTGCGTCTCGATCCGCTGGATCATGATGTCCACGATCGAGAGGATCTCGCTCTCACGCAGCTGGTGGAAGACGATGGTGTCGTCGATCCGGTTGAGGAACTCAGGCCGGAAGTGCTGCTTGAGCTCGTCGTTGACCTTCTGCTTCATCCGGTCGTAGTTCGACTCGGAGTCCTCAGAGGCCTGGAAGCCCAGCGACACCGCCTTGGCGACGTCCCGCGTGCCGAGGTTGGTGGTCAGGATGATGACCGTGTTCTTGAAGTCCACGATCCGGCCCTGACCGTCGGTGAGCCGACCGTCCTCCAGGATCTGGAGCAGCGTGTTGAACACGTCCGGGTGGGCCTTCTCGATCTCGTCGAAGAGGACCACCGAGAACGGCCGACGCCGCACCTTCTCGGTCAGCTGCCCGCCCTCGTCGTAGCCGACGTAGCCGGGAGGGGCACCCACCAGCCGGGAGACCGTGTACCGGTCGTGGAACTCGGACATGTCCAGCTGGATCAGCGCGTCCTCGCTGCCGAAGAGGAACTCGGCGAGCGCCTTGGACAGCTCGGTCTTACCGACACCGGACGGGCCGGCGAAGATGAACGAGCCGGACGGGCGCTTCGGGTCCTTCAGGCCGGCCCGGGTACGCCGGATGGCCTTCGAGACCGCCTTGACCGCGTCCTCCTGGCCGATGACGCGCTTGTGCAGCTCGTCCTCCATGCGCAGCAGGCGCGAGGTCTCCTCCTCGGTCAGCTTGTAGACCGGGATGCCGGTCCAGTTGCCGAGCACCTCGGCGATCTGCTCGTCGTCGACCTCGCTGACGACGTCCAGGTCACCGGCCTTCCACTCCTTCTCCCGCTGCGCCTTCTGACCGAGGAGCTGCTTCTCCTTGTCACGCAGCTGGGCGGCGCGCTCGAAGTCCTGCGCGTCGATCGCGGACTCCTTGTCGCGACGCACCTGGGCGATGCGCTCGTCGAAGTCGCGCAGGTCTGGCGGCGCGGTCATCCGGCGGATCCGCATCCGGGCACCGGCCTCGTCGATCAGGTCGATCGCCTTGTCCGGCAGGAAGCGGTCGGAGATGTACCGGTCGGCCAGCGTGGCGGCGGCCACCAGCGCGGCGTCGGTGATGCTTACCCGGTGGTGCGCCTCGTAGCGGTCCCGCAGGCCCTTGAGGATCTCGATGGTGTGGGCCAGCGACGGCTCACCCACCTGGATCGGCTGGAAGCGGCGCTCGAGGGCGGCGTCCTTCTCCAGGTGCTTGCGGTACTCGTCGAGCGTGGTCGCGCCGATGGTCTGCAGCTCGCCGCGGGCCAGCATCGGCTTGAGGATGCTCGCCGCGTCGATCGCGCCCTCGGCGGCACCCGCGCCGACCAGGGTGTGGATCTCGTCGATGAAGAGGATGATGTCGCCCCGGGTGCGGATCTCCTTGAGCACCTTCTTGAGGCGCTCCTCGAAGTCACCGCGGTAACGGGAACCGGCGACCAGGGCACCGAGGTCGAGGGTGTAGAGCTGCTTGTCCTTCAGCGTCTCGGGCACCTCGCCCTTGATGATCTTCTGGGACAGCCCCTCCACCACGGCGGTCTTGCCGACGCCGGGCTCACCGATCAGGACCGGGTTGTTCTTGGTGCGGCGGGAGAGCACCTGCATGACCCGCTCGATTTCCTTCTCGCGCCCGATGACCGGGTCGAGCTTGCCCTCGCGGGCGGCCTGGGTCAGGTTACGGCCGAACTGGTCCAGCACGAGGCTGGTCGACGGCGCGGCCTCACCCGGCGCGGCACCGGCCGCGGCGGGCTCCTTGCCCTGGTAGCCCGAGAGCAGCTGGATCACCTGCTGGCGGACCCGGTTGAGGTCGGCGCCGAGCTTGACCAGCACCTGGGCGGCGACGCCCTCGCCCTCGCGGATCAGACCGAGCAGGATGTGCTCCGTGCCGATGTAGTTGTGGCCGAGCTGCAGCGCCTCGCGCAGCGACAGCTCCAGCACCTTCTTGGCCCGCGGCGTGAACGGAATGTGCCCGCTCGGCGCCTGCTGGCCCTGGCCGATGATCTCCTCGACCTGCTGACGGACGCCCTCGAGGGAGATGCCGAGGCTCTCCAGGGCCTTTGCCGCGACACCCTCACCCTCGTGGATCAGGCCCAGCAGGATGTGCTCCGTACCGATGTAGTTGTGGTTGAGCATCCGGGCCTCTTCCTGGGCCAGGACGACAACCCGTCGCGCTCGGTCGGTGAACCGCTCGAACATGCCCTCGTGCTCCTCACGTGCCGTGCGCCTTGATGGTCTAGATCTTGGCGGGGCCGGTGCGCGGACGTCCGGGACGGGCGTCCGTGCCTCATTACTCTATCGCCGCGGACCGACTCAGCTGAGGTCGTGTGTCCCCGCCAAATGCCGCGTACGCGTCGTTTTGCACAACCGTCCGCGCTCAGAAGGTGTTCCGGTAGCCCGACCTCTACGCGCAGAGCGAAATTCGGCGACCTCCCGGACACCACCCGAAGGGTGTGCGGGGCGCCTCACGACCCGGACCCGGGCCGCCGGGACTCATCCACAGGCTGTGGACAGAATCTCCACCGGTTGTGGACAACGCCCGTCCGCCGGGGTTTCTTCCCGCCGACCGGGTCCCGGTTTCCGGCCCACCGGCCCGACCCCGCCGGCTCCGAGCCGACCGGCCGCCAAGACGTCCGCCAGCGCGTCACAGCGTCCGCGCGGGCCCGGAAACGGCGGCGCCGGCCCGGAGCGGTGCTCCGGACCGGCGTCGAGGCCGCGCGCTGCTCAGTGGCCGGCGCGGGCGTGGTACTCGTCGACGATCTCCTGCGGGATGCGGCCCCGGTCGGAGATATCCTTGCCGGCCTTCTTGGCCCAGGCACGGATCGCCCTGTTCTGCTCGCGGTCGGCGGTGGCGCCGCCCCGGCCCCGGGCGGCCCGGCCACCCACGACCACGCCGCCCCGGCCGACCTTGGTGCCGTGGGCGATGTACGTCGCGAATACGTCCCGCAATTTCTCGGCGTTGACGCTCGACAGGTCGATCTCGTACTGAACGCCGTCCAGGGCGAACTTGACGGTCTCGTCAGCGTCCCCGCCGTCCAGGTCATCGACCAGCTTATGAATGATCTGCTTGGCCACGTCCCACATTCCTTTCGAGCAGGGTGCACCTGCGAATCTCGCAGGCAACAATAACCCGTATGGCGCGCGGCGCGTCAATAGGACGCGGTAAAGAGTCCCAGAAGTCGACCGATCACTCGGGGCGGACCAGCGGGAACAGGATGGTTTCCCGAATTCCCAGGCCGGTCAGCGCCATGAGTAGCCGGTCGATTCCCATTCCCATGCCACCGGCGGGCGGCATTCCGTACTCCATCGCCCGGAGAAAGTCCTCGTCGAGCCGCATGGCCTCGTCGTCACCGCGCGCGGCGAGCTGCGCCTGGGCCACCAGACGGTCCCGCTGGACCACCGGGTCCACCAGCTCGGAGTACCCCGTGCCCAGCTCGAAACCGAGCACGTAGAGGTCCCACTTCTCGGTCAGCCCCGGTTCGCTGCGGTGCGCCCGGACCAGCGGACTGGTCTCCTCCGGGTAGTCCCGCACGAAGGTGGGCTCGACCAGACCCGGGACGACCAGTTCCTCGAACAGTTCCTCGGCGAGCTTGCCCGGACCCCACTTCGGGTCGACCGACAGGTCCACCTTCTCGGCGTACTCGACGAGGCGCGCCCGCTCGGTGCGGACCGTGACCTCTTCGCCGAGCGCTTCGGAAAGGGCCCCGAAGAGGGTCACCGAACGCCACTCACCACCGAGGTCGAACTCGCGGCCGTCCGCGTGGGTCACCACGGTCGAGCCACTGACCGCGATCGCCGCCCGCTGGACGAGATAGCGAGTCAGCTCGCCGATCGTGTCGTAGTTGCCGTACGCCTCGTACGCCTCCAGCATCGCGAACTCGGGCGAGTGCGAGGAGTCGATCCCCTCATTACGGAAGTTGCGGTTGATCTCGAAGACCCGGTCGACACCGCCGACCAGCGCGCGCTTGAGAAACAGTTCCGGCGCGATTCGCAGATACAGATCGGTGTCGAGTGCATTGCTGTGGGTCACGAATGGGCGGGCGGCCGCGCCGCCGTGCAGCAACTGGAGCATCGGGGTCTCCACCTCGAGGAAGGCCCGCTCGTGCAGCGAGTCGCGCAGGCTGCGGACCGCGGTCGCCCGGGTACGCACCATCTGGCGCGCCTGCGGACGGACGATGAGGTCGACGTAGCGCTGCCGGACCCGGGCCTCCTCGCTCAGCGGCTTGTGCGCCACCGGCAGCGGGCGCAGCGCCTTCGCGGTGATCGCCCACTCCTCCGCCAGCACGGACAGCTCGCCGCGCCGGCTGGTGATCACCTCGCCGGTCACCCCGACCTGGTCGCCGAGATCCACTTGGCGCTTCCAGTCCTCCAGCCGCTGGGCGCCGACCCGATCCAGGGAGAGCATCGCCTGCAGCTCGGTGCCGTCGCCGTCCCGCAGGGTGGCGAAGCAGAGCTTGCCGGTGTTGCGAATGAAGATCACCCTCCCGGTGACCGAGGCGCGGTCCCCGGTGGCCGTATCGGTGGGCAGGTCGGCGTACTTCTGCCGGATCTCGGCGAGCGTGCTGGTGCGCGGGTAGCCGAGGGGGTACGGCTCGACACCCTCGGCGAGCATCCGGTCCCGCTTCTCCCGGCGGACCTTCATCTGCTCGGGAAGGTCGTCGGCGGGGTCGACTGGCACGGCGTTCTGCTCGGTCACGGCAGGCTTCCTCAGAAGGAGAATTCGGGCGGGTTCAGGCCCCGAGCGTACTCAAGGGTCCGCACGGGTGTTACGGGATAACCTGCCGGCCATGACCCACCCCACTGAGGCGCTGTCATTCGGCGCCGCCGCGGCCGACTACGACCGGTTCCGCCCCCGCTACCCGGAGGCCGCGCTGCGCTGGGCGATGGCCGGGCTCGCCACGCCCGCCCGTACCGTCGACCTGGGCGCCGGCACCGGGATCCTCGCCCGCGGTCTGCTCGCCCTCGGCCACGAGGTCACCGCCGTCGAACCCGACCCGGGGATGCGGGCGCAGTTCGAGACCACCACGCCGGGCGCGCCGGCCCTGGCCGGCAGCGCCGAGTCGATCCCCCTTCCCGACGGGTACGCGGACGCGGTGCTGGTCGGGCAGGCGTACCACTGGTTCGACCGGGAGCGGGCGCACCTGGAGATCGCCCGGGTGCTGCGACCGGGCGGGGTCTTCGCCGCGGTCTGGAACCTGCGCGACGACCGGGTCGGGTGGGTGAACGAGCTGAGCCGCATCGCCGAGATCGGGGACACCGTCGACCACCTGCGGGGGTTCGTGACCGGGTTCGGCGGCAACTTCACGGAGCCGGAGTGGGCGGAGTTCCCGCACGTCACCACGCTGACCCCGGACGAGCTGCTCGGGATGGTCCGCACCCGTTCGCACTACCTGGTCGCCGACCGGGAACAGCGGGCGCGGGTCGACCGGGAGCTGCGGCATCTGCTCGACACCGACCCGGACCTGGCCGGCCGCGAGACGATCGAGCTGCCGTACCGGACGCTGGCGATCCGCGCTCAGACGTTGCGGTCGTAGACCATCCGCAGGCCGATCAGGGTGATCATGGGCTCGTGGTGGGTGATCGTCCGGCATTCGTTGATCACCAGCGAGGCCAGGCCGCCGGTGGCGATCACCGCCTTCACCTCCCCCATTTCCTCGCTCATCCGCTCGACGATCCGGTCCACCTGGCCGGCGAAGCCGAAGTAGAGGCCGGCCTGGAGGCACTCGACGGTGTTCTTCCCGATCACCGAGCGCGGCCGGGTCGCCTCGACCTTGCGGAGCTGTGCGGCGCGGGCGGCGAGGGCGTCGAAGGAGATCTCGATGCCGGGCGCGAACGCGCCGCCCAGGAACTCCCCCCGGCCGCTGATCACGTCGAAGTTCGTGGTGGTGCCGAAGTCCACGACGATCGACGGCCCACCGTAGAGGGTGTAGGCGGCCAGCGTGTTGACCACCCGGTCGGCGCCGACCTCCTTGGGATTGTCGATCGCGAGCTGCACGCCCGTCCGCACCCCCGGCTCGACGATCACGTGCGGCAGGTCGGCGTAGTAGCGGTCGAGCATCGTCCGCAGCGAGCGCAGCGCGGCCGGGACCGTCGAGCAGGCGGCCACCCCGGTGATCTCGACGGCGTCCCCGGCGAGCAGGCCGCGGAACATCAGGCCCAGCTCGTCCGCCGTCGACCGCGCATCGGTCTTGATCCGCCACGAATGCACCAGCTTGTCACCGTCGAAGGTCGCCAGCACGGTGTTGGTGTTTCCGATGTCGATGCAGAGCAGCACGCTCGCAGCCTAGACAACGCCGATATCGGCGAAGCGCGCAGCGGCCGGTGAACCGTATCCTGGTCGACATCGGGACATGAACATCGGTCTATCCACGGCGCGCCGGACGGGGAGCGGACATGTCGGGGATGTGGTTGATCCGCGGGCGTAACGCATTGCGCCGGCGCCGCCGGCATGTGCTCGTCCTCGTCGCCCTCGCCGGCGGGGCGCTCTGGATGATCGTCCAGGCCTGGCGGTCCGGGCAGACCTTCCGGGGTGACCTCTACCTGAACGTCGGCGCCGCGCTGATCATGACCCTGCTGACGTACGTCGTGCTGAACCCGCTCTTCCGGGAACTCCAGACGGCCAGCATCATCGAGCACCCCCGCCTCGACCGGGACGCCCTGATCGAGCGGGTGGCCCAGTCCCGGGAGACGGTGGCGATCCTGGAGACGTGGACCAGCATGCTGGAGGGCCCGTACGCCGACCGGTTCTCCGACGCGCTGCGCTGCGCCCTCGCCAACGGGGCGACCGTCCGGATGCTGCTGCTCGACCCGGACTCGCCGGCGGTCCGGCTGCGCGGGGCGGAGCTGCGCCGGCGGGACGCCTCGGTGGCCATCCTGAACAACATCTGGCACCTGGCCCGACTGCGGGAGGAGCTGCCGGAGTCCAGCCGGACGCGCCTTCAGGTACGCGTCTACAACGCCGCGCCGTCGGTGCAGATGTACCGCTGGGACGGCAAGGCGTTCATCTCGTTCTTCCCGGTCCGGGGCAGCACCTTCGACACCCAGCAGATCGAGGCGTACGTCTCCACGCCGCTCGGCGAGTTCGTGGCCGACCGGTTCACCGAGCTGTGGGAGACCGCCCCGGTCCAGGACCTCGAGTCCTGCCTGGCGCTGCGGCTCTGCCTGCGTCAGGCCGGCCGGGAGCTGGAGACCTGCGAGGCGCTCTACGTCCGGGTCGACGGCGACTGGTACATCGCCGGGCGCGACCTGGTCCGCAACGTCGCCCGCCACGGCCTGGGCGGGCTGACCGTCGTGCTGGACCGGCCGGAGGCCGCCGGCGACGTGTTCGACCTCGGGGAGGCCGACGAGCTGGCCCCGGAGGTGTACCGCCGGGTGGTGGAGCTGTTCCGCGCCAAGTACGGCCTCGACGGCCGGCACGACACCGAGAACCGGGTGATCTTCAACCTGGTGGACGCTCGGCTGACCCGTGCGGCGTGACGGGTCACTCCGTCCGCAGGTCCAGCGCGATGTCCAGGATGGGCGAGGAGTGGGTGAGCGCGCCGACCGACAGGAAGTCCACGCCGGTGGCCGCGTACTCGGCCGCCCGGCCCAGGGTCAGCCCGCCGGTCGCCTCCAACTGGGCCCGGTTCCCGACCGCGCACACCACCTCGCTCAGCATCTCCGGTCTCATGTTGTCGAGCAGCAGGAAGTTGGCCCCCGCCTCGACCGCCTGGATCGCCTCGGCGACCGTGTCGACCTCCACCTGCACCGGCACGTCCGGGAACGCCTCGCGGACCCGCCGGAACGCCGCCGCGACCCCGCCCGCCGCCAGCTTGTGGTTGTCCTTGACCATCGCGACGTCGTGCAGGCCCATCCGCTTGTTGGTGCCGCCGCCCGCGCGGACCGCGTACTTCTCCAGCGCCCGCAGGCCCGGCGTGGTCTTGCGGGTGTCGAGCACCATCGCCTTCGTGCCGGCCAGCGCGTCCGCCCACGCCCGGGTGTGGGTGGCCACCCCGGACATCCGGGAGAGCAGGTTGAGCGCGGTGCGCTCGGCGGTGAGCAGAAGCCGGGTCGGGCCGGTCACCGTCGCCAGCACGTCGCCGAGCGCCACCCGCTGCCCGTCGTGGGCCACGAGGGTCACCAGCACCGTACGGCTGGCGCCGGTCACCTCTCCGACCAGCTCGAACACGGCCGCGGCCACCGGCAGCCCGGCCACCACGCCGTCGGCGCGGGCCACCAGGTCGGCCGTGTCGGTCTGCGCGTCGGGGATGGTGGCGACGCTGGTGACGTCGAGGAAGTCCGGGCCCAGGTCCTCGACGAGCGCCTCGGTCACCACCCGGCGTACCGGCTCCGGGTCCAGACCAGCGTCGCGCAACGCCTGCTCGGTCGCCTCGTTCATGCCGTCTCCTCCCACGTTCGCGTCAGCCGGCCCTGCGCCCCGATCGAGCCGACCAGGTGGCCGCGCCACCGCTCGTCGGCGACGGGGAAGTCCTCCCGCCAGTGGCAGCCCCGGGTCTCCTCGCGGGCGTACGCGGCGGCCACCAGCGTCGACGCCACGGTGAGCAGGTTGGTGGCCTCCCAGTCCGGGGTGCGGGGCCTGCCCCGCCCGTCCCCCAGGGCGCCCAGCGTGGCCGCCGTCCCGGCCAGCGTCGTGGCCGACCGCAGCACCCCGGCGCCCCGGGTCATCGCCCGTTGCAGGGCCGGCGTGCCGGTGGCCGGCAGCACCCAGCCCTCGCCGCCGGTCCAGGCGCCGGTGCCCGCCGGCTTCGCCTGCTCCGGCAGGCCGGTCGCCAGGTCGTCGGCGATTCGCCGGGAGAACACCAGCCCCTCCAGCAGCGAGTTGCTGGCCAGGCGGTTCGCGCCGTGCACCCCGGTGCAGGCGACCTCGCCGCAGGCGTACAGGCCGGGGATCGAGGTGCGGCCCCGCAGGTCGGTGCGGACGCCGCCGGAGGCGTAGTGGGCGGCCGGGGCGACCGGGATCAGGTCGGTCGCCGGGTCGACGCCGATGGCCAGGCAGGACGCCACGATCGTCGGGAACCGCCGGGCGAGGAAGTCGCCGCCGAGGTGCCGGGCGTCGAGGAAGACGTGGTCCGCGCCGGTGGCGAGCAGCACCCGGTGGATGCCCTTGGCGACCACGTCGCGGGGGGCCAGCTCGGCCAGCTCGTGCTGCCCGACCATGAACCGCTTGCCGTCGCCGTCCACCAGGTACGCGCCCTCGCCGCGCAGCGCCTCGGAGACCAGCGGCTGCTGGGCGTGCCCGGCACCGGGTACTCGGGCGGCCTCGGGCACGATGAGCGCGGTCGGGTGGAACTGGACGAACTCCACGTCGGTGACGGCCGCGCCGGCCCGCAGGGCGAGCGCCACGCCGTCGCCGGTGGAGACGGCCGGGTTGGTGGTGGCCGCGAAGATCTGGCCCATCCCGCCGGTGGCGAGCACCACCGCGCGGCCCAGGACCGCGCCGACGCCGTCCTCGCTGCCCTCGCCCAGCACGTGCAGCGTGACGCCGCAGGCCGGGCCGAGCCCGTCCGGGCCGTCGCCGGGGGCGCGGAGCAGGTCCAGCACCAGGGCGTGCTCGACGAGCCGGATCCACGGGTCCCGGCGGACGGCGGCGTGCAGCGCCCGCTGCACCTCCGCCCCGGTGGCGTCGCCGCCGGCGTGCACGATGCGGTCCGCCCGGTGCCCGCCCTCCCGGGTCAGCATCAGCGAGCCGTCCGGGTTCCGGTCGAACTCGGCGCCGATCCGCATCAGCTCCCGCAGCCGGATCGGCCCCTCCTCGACCAGGACGCGGACCGCCGCCGGGTCGCAGAGCCCGACGCCGGCGATCTCGGTGTCCGAGGCGTGCGCCGCCGGGGTGTCGTGGGGGTCGAGCACGGCCGCGATGCCGCCCTGCGCCCACCGGGTGGAGCCCTCCTCGATGTCGACCTTGGTGACCACCGTGACGTGCAGACCCGCCTCACGCAGGTGCAGCGCGGCGGTCAGCCCGGCGACGCCCGAGCCGACGACGACCACGTCGGTCGTCTCCACCCAGCCGGGCGCGGGGGCGGCCAGCAGGCGGGGCAGGGCCGGCAGGTCGACGGTCGGTAGGTCCATGCCTCCAGTCAACCCGAAGGCGCCTCACGCGGGGCGGCGGGGGCGGGACGAGTGGTTTGGGCTACGTCGTGCCGGGGGCGGCCGGTGCGCGCCGGTCGCCCGGTCAAGCCCGTCACCCGTCACCCGTCACCCGTCACCCGAGGGTTCCGGCGAACCGGATCGGTGGATCTCCTCGGCGGGTCCGCCTCAGCCGGTCCATGTCAGCGGGTGCGGACCGGCAGACCGGACGGGCCCGTGCCCTTGAGCGAGCCGGTCACCGCCCGGTCGCTGAGCCACAGGTAGCAGCGCACCCCCCGGTCGCCGACCCGCCACCGGCCCGCACCGGGTGGGCGGACCACCACGTCGCCGCGGAACCGCAGGGTCACGTCGTCGGGTACGCCCACGTACCGGGCGATCGTGCTGCGACAGCCCGCGTAGAGGGGCGCCCAGTCGGCGTCCCGGGCCGGGTACGGCCGGTCGGGCGCCCGCCACACCCCGACGAACTCGGCGTCGTGGCGGGTGCCGCAGTCCACCGGGAGCAGCGTCTCCACGCCCCCGCCCCGGTCCCGCCGGCTCTGCTGGCAGCCGAGGCGCAACGGCGACGGGCCGGCCAGCGCGCCCCGGAGGCTGCCGGTGCGGGCGACCACGGTGGCGGCGGCCTCGGCGGTGCTCACCTCGGTCAGGTCGCACCGGTACCAGCGGGAGCCGGACGTCCAGCCGGGAGCCGAGGGCACCGCCACCGATAGCCGCAGCCGGCCGGCGCGCCAGTCGTCGCCCACGTACGCGGTCGCGCGGGTGTCGCACTCGGCGAAGGCGCCCCGGAAGTCGGCCGAACCGCCGGCCGGTGGGGCGGCCTGGTCGGCGGGGAACGCCCCCACGTGCACGGCCTCGACCCGGTGCTGCGCCGCACAGTCGACCGGCTGGTACGCCGCCAGCGTCACCACGTCGGCGACGTCGGCGTGGCAGACCCCGCCCTCGGGTGTGAAGGGGCCGGCCGCCGGGACCGCACGCCAGTCGTCCGTCAGATCACCGTCACCAGGACCCGCGCACCCGGCCAGCAGCGCTCCCACGGCAAGAACCGCGATGACGCCGCGCCCGACCCGGTCCCCCACGCCGCCTCCCCAGCCGACGCCCGCCCAATGGGACGGTCCGACCAGAGTAACCGTGAATGACGTCCCGGTGACAGACCGGATGTACGCCCCAGCCGCCGCGATCTTGCAGTTTGCGCCCCGACAAACCGGACGCATCGCCCCATAAAAGGGGCCGAAACTGCAAGATCGCCGCGAGTTCGGGGTCAGGAGAGGGAGGAGAGGGCGGCGGCCAGGGGGTTCGGGATCGGGTCGCCCGCGGTGCCGGGGGCGGCGGTCGTCGGGTCGGTGTTCAGGTCGACGACGCGGTTGTCGGCGTCGACGTGCACCACGCGGGGCTGGTACGTGCGGGCCTCGGCGTCGTCCATCTGCCCGTACGAGATGAGGATGACCAGGTCACCCGGGTGCACCAGGTGGGCGGCGGCGCCGTTGATGCCGATCACGCCGCTGCCCCGCTCGCCCGGGATCACGTATGTCTCCAGCCGGGCACCGTTGGTGATGTCCACGATCGCCACCTGCTCGCCGGGCAGCAGGTCGGCCGCGTCGAGCAGATCCTGGTCCACCGTCACCGACCCGACGTAGTGCAGGTCGGCCTGGGTCACCGTGGCCCGGTGGATCTTCGACTTGAGCATGGTGCGCAGCATCGGGGCGCCTTTCGATGATGTGGTGGGGTCAGGACCGCGGGGCGAGGCGGACGGGCGCGTTGTCGATCAGGCGGGTGGTGCCGACCCAGGCGGCGACGAGCAGCCGCGCCGGCCCGGCGACCGGCCCGGGCTCCAGATCCGGGTCGGTGAGCACCAGATAATCCAGTTGGGCGCCCGGCGTACCGGAGCCGAAGGCGGCGTGCGCGGCGGCCAGGACGGCTCCGGCGTCCGCGCCCGCGTCGGCGGCCTCGGCCCCCGCGCGCAGCGCCGCCGACAGGGCCAGCGCGGCCCCACGCTCGGCGGGCGACAGGTAGCGGTTGCGGCTGGACAGCGCCAGCCCGTCCGGCTCCCGGACCGTCGGCACCCCGACGATCTCCACCGGCACGTCCAGGTCGCGGACCATCCGGCGGACCAGGGTCAGCTGCTGGTAGTCCTTCTCGCCGAAGAAGGCCAGGTCCGGGCGGGTGAGCTGGAGCAGCTTCAGCACCACGGTGAGCACGCCGTGGAAGAAGCCGGGCCGGCTCTGCCCCTCCAGCTCCTCGCCGAGCTGGCCCGGGTTGACCCGGACCCGGGGCTGGCCGTCCGGGTACATGTCGGTCACGGCGGGCGCGAAGACCACGTCCGCGCCGGCCCGCCGGCAGATCTCCAGGTCCGCGTCGAGCGTGCGCGGGTACCGGTCGAAGTCCTCGTTCGGGCCGAACTGGAGCGGATTCACGAAGATCGTGACGATCATGCTGTCGGCCTGCTCGCGGGCGGCCCGCAGCAGCGTCTCGTGCCCGGAGTGCAGCGCACCCATGGTCATGACGACGCCGACGGTGCCCGTCAACCCGTTGCGCGCCGCCGCCAGCTCGGCGCGGGTGTGCACCAGCTCGGTCACGCGGCCACCTCCCGGTCCCTCCCACTCAGCACGTCCAGCAGCGGCTCCGCGTCGACCGGGCGCAGCCGCCCGGCCGCGATCGCGCGGTCCGCGGTCCGTCGTGCCAACGCCAGGTAGGGGGCCACGGATTCCGGCGCGGTCGCCGCGAGCCGGGCCAGGTGCCGCTCGACCGTGCCGGCGTCGCCCCGGGAGACCGGGCCGGTCAGCGCGTCGTCGCCGAGGCGCAGGGCGTTCTCCAGGGCGGCCCGCAGCAGCGGGGCGAGCACCTTCTCCGGCTGGGCCACCCCGGCGTCGCGCAGCCGGTCGGCCGACTCGTTGACGAGGGTCACCAGGTGGTTGGCGCCGTGCGCCAGCGCCGCGTGGTAGAGCGGGCGCTCCGCCTCGCCGATCCACTCCGGCACCCCGCCGAGGTCGGCGACGAGCCGGGCGGCGAGCGGCCGCAGCTCCGCCGGGGCGGTCACCCCGTACGAGATGCCGGCCAGGCGGGTCAGGTCGTCCGGCGTACCGGTGAAGGTCATGGCGGGGTGCAGAGCCAGCGGGCGGGCACCGACCTCGGCGGCCGGGGCCAGCACGGCCAGGCCGTGGGCGCCGGAGGTGTGCGCGATCACCTGGCCGGGGCGCAGCGCGCCGCTGCGGGCGAGCCCGGTGACCACGCCGGCGAGCGCGTCGTCCGGCACCGCGAGCAGCAGGAGGTCGGTGGCGGCCCGGGCCACCGAGGTGGCCGAGCGGCGCGGGACCGAGGGGAGCAGCAGCGCCAGCCGGGCGCGCGACGCGCCGGAGACCGCGGCGGCGGCCACCACCCGGTGGCCGGCGGCGGCGAGGGCGGCCCCCAGGACGGCACCGACCCGGCCGGCGCCGATCACGCCGACGGTCAGGAAACGGGGAGCGGGCGCGTCGGCCGGCCGTGCGGCGGGCCCGCGACGCGGGCGCAGCGGAGCGCTCATCGTGACGATCCAGTCCTCGAGAAGGGGTACCGGTCGACCGCAAGTATGCGCCGCAGCGACGGAGCTGAAACAAGACTGTGTGAAAACGTTCACCGGTCACACGGGGTGGTGTGAAGAAGGGCCCCTTCCTCTACCGGAGGCGTTAAGAAGGGGCCCTTCCTTTCACGCCAGGAAGCCGGCGTCCAGGAACTTGAAGTTCGTGTCCGGACGGGCGTCGCCGTCCTCACCCGGGGTCTCCGGGGTGTTCCGGCCGTCGTGCACCACCAGCAGGCCACCCGGGAAGCCGGGCAGCGGCGTCGCGACGACCGCTGCGCCGTCGCACTCCTGCGCGCCGTCCACCCGGCCGTCGGCCACCGCGAAGCGGCCGGTCGGGCGGTTGGTGCGCCGGTCGTACGTGTAGAAGGTGTCGTCGCCCTGGCTGGACACCACCAGGGTGCCGGTGGAGTAGCCGGTCGGGTAGATCGCCAGGCCCTCCACGTCCTGCGCGATCCGGCCACCGAAGCCCGGGTCGGCCGCATGGTCGGTCACGCAGTCCTCCTCCTCGGCGTCGTAGCTCGCCGGGATCCCGAACTCGCGGACCCGCTCCACCGGCACCGGCGTACCGGCGAACCGGCCGCCGTCCAGCCGGGTCCGCCACAGGCCGACCTTCTCCTGCGCCAGGTAGACCACGCCGGTGGCCGGGTCGACCACGGTCCCCTCCACCTGCGGGCCGTCGCCCGGCTCGCTGCACGGCGACCAGGTGGTGCCGTCCGGCAGCGCGTACGTCGACGGCAGCGTGAGCCGGTCCACCGGCCGGTAGGTGACCCGCCCGGCCCGCTCCACCAGCCGGAACACCCCCACCTCCGGGGTGCTGCGCCGGCTGACCACCGCGTACACGTGCCCGTCCCGGTCGGTGAACGTGCCCAGCCCGTACGCCGTCCGCTGCGTGTTCACCTCGGCCTGGTCGCGGCTGAAGGCGAACGGCACGTCCGGGGCGGTCACGTCGACCAGCCGCCGGGTCGCCGGGTCGATCCGGTAGAAGCGCAGCTGGTCCCGCCCCCGGTCGGTCACCACCGCCAGGTCGGCCTTCCGGTGCCCGAGCCGAAAGCCGTGCACCAGGTCCACGTTGTTGAACCGGCCCGCCTCGTCCTCGGGGCCGGGTGCCGGCGGGGTGGGGATCGCCTGCCGCTCCCGCGCCCGCAGGTCGTACACGCGCAGTCCGCCGTTCTTCGCGGTCGCCACGACCAGGCTGCCGGCCCGGTCGGTCGGGTGCACCCAGATCGCCGGGTCGTCGGCGTCGGCGTCACCGCCGGCCGCGTCGTCGAAGAGCGAGGGGGTCTCGGCCATGGCCCGCACCGCGCGGGGCTCGTCGCCCGGTGCGGCGCCGGCCGGGACGCCGGCCAACAACAGGGGTACGACCGCCAGGGCGGGGATCACCAGTCGTCTCATACCGGCTGACCGTAGGGTCGGCACGGTGACGGCCCCTGAACGAGGGATGAACTGATGTCGATCCGCTGGCGGGACGCGATGGACCGCGCGTTGTACGGCCCGGGCGGCTTCTTCGTCTCCGGCCCCGGACCGGCCGACCACTTCCGCACGAGCGTGCACGCCTCACCCGCCTTCGCTTCGGCGCTGCTCCGCCTGATCCACCAGGTCGACGCGGCCCTCGAGCATCCGCCGGTACTCGATGTGGTCGACGTCGGGGCGGGTCGCGGTGAACTCGTGCGTTCCCTCGCCGCGTTGCTCACGGCCGGGGTTTCGTCGCCGCCCGCCGCGGTGGTGCCGCTGGCTCAGCGGGTACGGTTCACCGCCGTCGAACTCGCCCCGCGCCCGGAGGACCTGCCCGCCCAGATCACCTGGATGAACGAGATCCCCTCCGGCATCACCGGAGTGCTCCTAGCCACCGAATGGCTCGACAACGTCCCCCTGGACCTGGCCGTCCCCGCCTCGAATGGCTGGCGCTACATCCTGGTGGACCCCACCTCAGGCGAGGAGACCGTGGGCCATCAGGTCACCCCGGAGGACGCCGACTGGCTCTCCACCTGGTGGCCCCTCCCGCCCAGGACCCCGTTGATCAAGAAGTTTTCGGGTGGCGGAGGCCCGGAATCCGACCAAAACCTCTTGATCAACGAGGTGGGCGTGCGGGCGGAGATCGGGCGGGGACGGGATGAAGCCTGGGCGGAGGCAGTTGGGAAGGTGGAGCGGGGGCTGGCGTTGGCTGTGGACTACGGGCACCTGCGGCGGGGTCGGCCCCTTGACGGGTCGTTGGCCGGGTATCGGGGTGGGCGGCAGGTTCGGCCGGTGCCGGATGGGTCCTGTGACGTCACCGCGCACGTCGCCATGGACTCGGTCGCCTCCGCCGGTGAGCGGGTCGCGCGGTGTGCGTACTCCCTGGTCATGCAGCGGGAGGCGCTGCGGGCGCTCGGGGCCGACGGCGGGCGACCGCCGCTGAGCCGGGCCTCCGCCGACCCGGTGGGGTACGTGCGGGCGCTGGCCGCCGCGTCGGCGGTGGCCGAGCTGACCGACCCGGCCGGCCTCGGTGGACACTGGTGGCTGCTCCAACCGGTCGGCGTCGCCCTCGACCCGCTCGTGGCACGATGACGGGCATGACGACGGACGCCGACCTCCGCGAACTGACCGTCGGCACCGGCGCCGGCGGGGAGCAGCTCGGCGCCGACATGGTGCTCAACATCGGCCCGCAGCACCCGTCCACGCACGGCGTGCTCCGGCTGCGGCTGGTGCTCGACGGCGAGCGGGTGGTGAGCGCGGAGCCGATCGTCGGGTACATGCACCGGGGCGCGGAGAAGCTGTTCGAGGTCCGTGACTACCGGCAGATCATCGTGCTGGCGAACCGGCACGACTGGCTGTCGGCCTTCTCCAGCGAGCTGGGCGTGGTGCTCGCCGTGGAACGGCTGATGGGCATGGAGGTGCCGGAGCGGGCCACCTGGTTGCGGATGGCGCTCGCCGAGCTGAACCGAGTTCTCAACCACCTGATGTTCCTCGGCTCGTACCCGCTGGAGATCGGCGCCATCACGCCGATGTTCTACGCGTTCCGCGAGCGGGAGACCCTCCAGGCGGTGATGGAGGAGGCGTCCGGCGGGCGGGTCCACTACATGTACAACCGGGTCGGCGGGCTCAAGGAGGAGGTGCCGGCCGGCTGGACCGGCCGGGCCCGGTCCGCCATCGCCGAGGTACGGCGGCGGTTGCCGGACCTGGACAACCTGATCCGGCGCAACGAGATCTTCCTGGCCCGCACCGTCGGGGTGGGGGTGCTGTCCGCGGCGGACGCCGCCGCGTTCGGCGCGTCCGGGCCGGTCGCCCGGGCCTCCGGGCTCGACCTGGACCTGCGCCGGGACGAGCCGTACCTGGCGTACGACCAGCTCGACGTGCCGGTGGTGACCCGCACGGCCGGGGACTGCCACGCCCGCTTCGAGGTGCTGCTCGACCAGGTGTACGCGTCACTCGAACTCGCCGAGCAGTGCCTGGACCGGGTGGACCGGCTGAGCGGCCCGGTGAACACGCGGCTGCCGAAGGTGCTCAAGGCTCCCGAGGGGCACACCTACGCCTGGACCGAGAATCCGCTCGGCATCAACGGCTACTACCTGGTGTCGCGCGGTGAGAAGACGCCGTGGCGGCTCAAGCTGCGCACCGCGTCGTACGCCAACGTGCAGGCGCTGGCCACACTGCTGCCGGGCTGCCTGGTCCCGGACCTGATCGCCATCCTCGGCTCGATGTTCTTCGTGGTCGGCGACATCGACAAGTAGACCGGCCCGGGCGCCCGCCCGGACGCGTCAGCGCCAGTAGTCCGTCGGGCGGGGGCCGCCCGCACGGGGGCCGTCGTCCTGGGGCGGGTAGCCGTAGTGACCGGGCTCGGACGACCACTGGCGTTCCGGCTGCCGCTGCCGGGGCACCTGCCACTCGTCCGGCACCGGCACGCCGCCGGCGGGCAGCGCCGGCCGGTCCTCCGCCTCGGCCCACGAACCCCGCCACGCGTCCTCACGGTCCCGCCCCGGCTCGTCCCGGCGTACCGACGCCCACCGGTCCGCTACCCGGAACTCGGTGCCGGTCTGGTCCGCGAGCACCTCGGCCCGCCGCTCGCCCATCCGCAGCTCACGACCCCGGTCGTCCTCGCGGACGGCCGCCCAGCGGTCCCCGGCGCGGGCCTGCGACCAGTACTCGCCGTCCTCGCCACCACCGTCCGGCACGGTCGACCGGCCCCGGCCGTACGCCTCGGCGGAGGTGTCCCGGGACTGCTCACCGCCCCAGCCGCGGTCGTCGCGCTGCTCGGACCAGCCGCGGTCCTCCCACTGCTGCCCGGGTCGGGCGGGCTCGTCGCGCTCGCCCCATGCGCGGTCGTCACGCCGGTCACGCTCGTCTCGGCCCGACCACGACCGGTCGTCCGACTCCGGTTGGCCGGCCCAGGACCGGTCCTCGCCGTCCCCGGTCCAGGGCCGCTCCTCCGGACCCGGCGACCGGCGGCCCGGGTAGCCGCCGTACCGGGTGCCGGTCTCGCCGAGCACCGGGCCGGCGCCGTCCACGATGGTGTGCCGGGTCGTGACGTGCACGGTCTCGGTGTGCCGCACCACGCCCACCGGCCGGTGGCCGGGCTGGCCGTCGTCCGCCGACCAGGAGCCGTAGCCCGCCCGCTCGGCGCCGTACCCGGGAGCCGGATGCTCACCGCCGTAGGTGCCGCCGGTGGGGCGGTCGCCGCCGCCGTACACGCCCGGCGCCGGGCGGTCACCGCCGTACACCCCGGTCGAGCCGGTGCTCGGACGGTCAGCGGGGTACCCGCCGGCGGCCGGTCGATCCCCGCCGTACACGCCGGCGGACCCGGTGGCGGGCCGGTCGCCGCCGTACACGCCTGCCGAGCCCGCCGCCGGGCGGTCGTTCGGGTGCGGGTCGGCGCGTCGGGCCGGACCCTCGTCCTCGCGTTCCGAGGCACCCCAGCGGGCGTTCTCGGCCGGCTCGTCGGCGACGCCCACCCGGGCGCGGCCCGCGTCGGCCGGGCCAGCCGGCGCCGCGGTGCCTGCGTCGAGACGCCGGCGTAGGGCGCCGACCGCCTCGTGGGCCCGGTGGGCCTGGTCGAGGGCCTGGTTACCGCGCTGGGCGGTGGCCACGATCTCGCCGCGCAGCTCCCGCCGAAGCGCTTCGATCTCCTGGCGCAGCTCCTCGCTCCCCGTGCCGCCGTCGACCCGCAACGCGATGGACAGCCCGATCAGCACAACGGCCAGGATGGCGAGGACGGCTGCGAAGCGTAGCGGACCGTTACCGTCCGCAACGAGAAGTATCAGCGCCGCCACGGGCGCGAGGGCCACGCCGACCCAGAAGAGTGCCGTCAGCAGCGACGGATTGCGCGTGTCGTCGGTGTCTACCGGGGCGGGCATGGCTGTGCAGCCTACCGAGAGTTGCGCCACCTGGGAACGGCCGAGAGCGCCCTCCGACCTGGTTACTCAAGAGTAGTTTTCGCAGGTGGCGCGGGCCGGCCGCCGGTGCCCCAGGGCGACCGGTTGCCGGCCCATATCGTGCCGCCGGATGGACGGTCAGCCGGCGGCGAGCGCCCCGTCGGAGGAGAAGACGAGACCGACGCTGGCGGCGCCCGTCTTCAGCGCGTTCTTCGTCTGCGGACCACCCGCGTCGAGGGAGCTGAACGACCCGGCCTTGAAGTTGTAGACCTGGATCAGCCCGGCCTGGCACTTCGGTCGCTGCGGGCACTCCGGCGGGCCGGCCAGCACCGTGGCCTGGCCCGAGCACTTCTCGGCCAGCTCCGAGAGGGTGCGCACCGCGTACTTGTCGGCGAAGGCGCTGGTGACGGCGAACGCGTTCTGGTCCTGGGCGGCCGAGGGCGCGCCGAACGCCAGGCCGGCCTTGTCACCGGCGGCCTTCAGCGCGGCGACCGTCTTCTCCAGATCCGGCGACGAGACCGGCTCGGCGTTCTGCCCGTTCGCCTTGGTGTTGAGGAACTCCGCCATGGTCGCCGCGTACTCCGGAACGACCTGGATCTCACCCTTCTCCAGGGCCGGCTCGTAGAGCTCGCGGCTGCCGATCTGCTGCACGGTCACCTGGTAGCCGGCCGCGGTGAGCGCGATCTTGTACAGCTCGGCGAGGGTCTGACTCTCGCTGAAGTTGCCGGCCCCGACCACGATGCGGCCGCCGGGGCCCTTCGCAATGCCGGCGGTCACGTTGTTGGCGGTGGCGAACTCGCCCGCGGCGACGGCCGGCGTCTTGCGGTCGACGTCGACGGCCTTGTTGAGCTGGATCAGCTTGGGCGTGTCCAGCGCTGCGGAGACCTTGTCCAGCGCGGCGACAAGCTGCGGCGTCGCGACGTCGCCGTTGACGGCGGGGATGACGTTGTCGGTGTTCTGGAGCTTCTTGTCGTCCTCCAGGACGACGAGCTGGTCACCGGCGACCGGGGCGCAGCCGGCCCCGGACGCGGCCTGCTCGGGCGCGTCGGTGCCGGACGAGCCGGCCTCCCCGCAGCCGGTCAGCAGCCCGGCCGCGGTGAGGGCGCCGACCGCGCCGATCGCCAGGCGTGTGCGTGCTCGCATGTGTGCCCGCCTTCCGTGTCCCGGCGCGACCCCTCCGGGCCGGCCGCGTGTCCGACGGGCGATCCTTAACCGCCCGCGTTGTCCACCCAACATCCTCCATACGGGGTCCGACAAACTTGGGCCGGGCTTTGTCACCGGATCGTCACCCGCGGATCAACCGCCGGCGGCGTTCCAGGGGCCGCGCCGGCCGCCGCGCCGCTCAGGTGCCGGCGACCGCATCGGCCGCACGGCGGTTCGCGCGGCGCCGGCCGCCGCGCAGCGGGCGCGGGGTGACGAGGCGCTCGACCAGGGCCAGGAGCAGCTCGACCAGCACGGCGAGCCCGGCCACGAGCAGGCCGCCGGCGAGGATCTGCCCACCGCCCGCGGCGATGTCCAGGCCGAACCCGGCGCGGATGATCTGCCCCAGGCCACCACCGTTGACGAAGGACGCCAGCGCGGCGGTCGCCACCACCTGCACGGTCGCCGTCCGGAAACCGGCGGCCAGGTAGGGCACCGCGAGCGGCAGCTCGACCCGGCGCAGCAGCTGCCAGCCGGAGAAACCCATCCCGCGCGCCGCGTCGCGGGCCTCCGGGTCGGCCTGACGCACCCCGGTGTACGCGTTGGCCAGCAGCGGCGGCACCGCGAAGACGGCCAGCGCCACCACCACCGCCGGCCGGCCGAACCCGAGGAAGGTGAGCGGCAGGATGGCGAGCAGAGCCAACGTCGGGACGGCGAGCGTGAGGTTGGCGACCAGCACGACCAGCCCCCCGCCCCGCCCGGTGTGCCCCAGCCAGAGCCCGATCGGCCACGCGACCAGGCAGCCCAGGGCCACCGCCGCCGCCGACATCGACAGGTGCTCGCCCAGCCGGTCCAGAATGCCGCCCGGGTTGGTCCAGTTCAGCGGGTCGTTGAGCCAGACCAGAGCCGCCTCGATCGGGCTCACCGCCACCGTCCTCCCGTACCCCCGGGGATGGCCCGCCGGGACGCGCCGCCACCGGACACCCGGACCGTGCGCACCGCGGCGCTCACGCCGGGCTCCGGCGCCGCAGCCACGGGGTGAGCAGGCGGCCCACAGCGGCGAGCAGCAGGTCCAGCACAAGGGCGAGCAGGACGCAGAGCAGGGTCCCGGTCATGATCTGCGCCTTGTAGAAGTTGTTCTGGAAACCCGCGAAGATGAGCTGGCCGAGGCCGCCCCGCCCGATCACCACACCGACGGTCACCAGGGCCACCGTGGACACCGTCGCCAGCCGCAGCCCGGTCAGGATGCCGGGCAGGGCGAGCGGCAACTCGATCCGGAACAGGCGCCCCCAACGGCCGTAGCCCATCCCCTCCGCCGCCTCCCGCACCTCGGGAGGCACCTGCGTGAGCCCGGCCAGCGCGTTGCGCACGATCACCAGCAGCGCGTAGAGCGCCACCACGCTGAGCACGGTCACCGCCCCGATGCCCAGGTACGGCGCGAGGAACGCGAACAGCGCCAGCGACGGGATCGTGTAGAGGACGCCGGTGGCCGCCAGGATGGGGCCGGCCAGCGGGCGGAACCAGTACGCCGCCACCGCCAGGGGCAGCGCCACCAGCACGGCGATGAGCACCGCCCGCGCGGTCAACGAGGTGTGGTCACGCAGCGCGGCGAGGATCGTGTCAGAGTTGTCCCGCACGTACTGCCAGGAGAACCACGGGTTACCCGGCTCGACCCGGTAGCTCAGGCGGAAGGACATGTGTGGACGTTACCCCGGAGGGGCCCGCCGACGCCGGGGCGCGGGCGGCGTCGATCACGCTCGACGCGATCAGCAAACGCTACCCGGACGGCACCGAGGCGGTCCGGGAGCTGACCCTGGACGTCGCCGCCGGTGAGCTGGTGGTGCTGATCGGGCCGTCCGGCTGCGGCAAGTCGACGGTACTGCGGATGATCAACCGGCTCGTCGAGCCGACCGGCGGCCGGATCCTGCTCGGCGGGGACGACGTGACGCGGGTCGACCCGGTGCGGCTGCGCCGCCGGATCGGGTACGTCATCCAGAACGTCGGCCTCTTCCCCCACCAGACCGTGAGCGCGAACGTCGCCACCGTGCCCCAACTGCTCGGCTGGCCCCGGGAACGCCGTCGCCAGCGGGTCGCGGAGCTGCTCGAACTGGTCGGACTGGATCCGGCGCAGTTCGGCCGCCGCTACCCGCACGAGCTGTCCGGCGGCCAGCGGCAGCGGGTGGGCGTGGCGCGGGCGCTCGCCGCGGACCCGGTGGTGCTGCTCATGGACGAGCCGTTCTCGGCGGTCGACCCGATCGTGCGGACCCGGTTGCAGGAGGAGTTCCTCCGGTTGCAGGCCGAGGTCCGCAAGACCATCGTGCTGGTGACCCACGACCTCGACGAGGCCGTCCGGCTGGGCGACCGGATCGCGGTGCTCTCCCAGGGCGGCCGGCTGGAGCAGTACGACACGCCCGCCGCCGTCCTGGGCACGCCGGCCACGCCGTTCGTGCGCGAGTTCGTCGGCGCCGACCGGGGCATCCGCCGGCTGGCCGTCACGCCGGTCACCCGGGAGGCGGTCGAGCCGCTGCCCGCGGCGGCGGTGAACGGGCTGCCCAGGGTCCCGCTCGGCGGATCGGCGTACGACGCGCTGGGCGTCCTGCTGACCTCCGCCGCCGACCGGGTGGTGGTGACCGAGGACGACCGGCCGGTCGGTGTGCTCACCCGGGCGCGGCTGCTCGACCTCGGGCGCCCGGCGTCCTGACGGCGGCCGGTTACCGCCGTCCTCCTACGGCCGTCGGTCGCCGTGACCGTCAGGTGGCCGTCGCCGTCAGGTGGCGCGGCCGCCGTGGCCGTCAGGTGGCGCGGCCGCCGTCAGCGTCAGGCGCGGCCACCGACCCCGGCCGCGGTCACTTCGGGTGCTTCATCAGGTAGTCGATGAAGGCCGCCCGCAGCAGCGGAGCCGACTCCTCGTAACCGTGACCGGTCAGCTCCCGCCACAGCGCCACCGCCTCGTCGATGGTCGGCCCGACCGAGTTCGGGGCCCCGTCGAGGGCCGCCGCCTCGTCGGCGTTCGGCAGGTGACGCAGCACCGACCAGAAGAAGCCCACGTCGCGGCGCTCCCGGGCCACCGCGAACGCCTGCTCGCGCAGCTCCTCGGTGGACAGTGCGTCCAGCTCCTCGAACGACCGCCCGGTGGGGGACGTCGATGGTGTGTCGGTCATGTCGCCGAGCCTAACCGGCGAGATCACCGCCGACCCGGTGGACGCGGGGCTGCGCGCCGTCGAGCGGGGGGCGCCGGGCTCACCGGTC
Organism: Micromonospora sp. H33; assembly: GCF_052068455.1. Classification (NCBI taxonomy): domain Bacteria; kingdom Bacillati; phylum Actinomycetota; class Actinomycetes; order Micromonosporales; family Micromonosporaceae; genus Micromonospora; species Micromonospora sp. H33. The sequence goes on from NZ_JBQHDE010000012.1 coordinate 24,507, forward strand.
GCCGGAGTCCCAGCCCCGGCCGCTCTCCCACTTCGGGACGTTCCACGGGTCCACCGGGTTCTCGGCATGGTGGGTCGGCAGGGCCGGCGGCCAGTCACCGATCGGGTCGGCGCGCTGCACCGCCCAGCCGCTGCTGATCCGGCCGTCCGGATCCGGGTTCCCGTCCGTCCCGGACGCGTCGACGCGGGGCCGTCCGTACGTCTCGACCAGCCGGGTGACCACCAACCCGACGCCGAGGGCCCCGGCAGCGACCGCCCACCGGCTCACGGAGTGACCCTCCGCCCGGAGGTCCGCGACGACGAGCGTCACCAGCGACACCGCCAGCAGCGTGCCGAGGATCCCACCGCGGCGGCCGAAGGCGCTGGTCCCGGCGAGCAGGCACGTGCCGACGGCCAGGACCGTCCAGTCGAGTCCGGTCACCGGGGCGACCGGACCGACGTCGCCGGTCCCCAGCAGAGCCCCGGCCAGCGCCGCCAGCACGGTGGACACGACCAGCGCGACGCCGGCCACGACGCCCGCAAGCACGCCCCGGCGGCGGGCCGGGTCGACGACCGGCCGGAACCGGCCGACCAGCCGACGGACCGGCCGTAGCGCGGCGAACAGCCCGGCGAGCACCGCGACCGCCGCGAACCCGGCGGCGAGGTACAGCGCGTCCCGCGCCGGGTCGTAGTCGCCCTGCGGCAGGACGGGCGCGGAACGCTGCTCGATGAACACGATCACCCCCGCGCCCGCGGCGAGGCTGGCCGCCCAGCTGGGGACGTGCAGCACCACCACCGCGAGCGCCAGGACCAGCCCGCCGAGCGCCGCGGCGACGAGGGCCGGGCCCACGGCCGCCCCCAACCCCCGGTCGCCCTGCTCGGCCACGTGCAGCGCCACCGCGACGGCCACCGGCCCGATCGCCAGGTTGACGGCGGCGGTACGCAGACTCACCCCGGCGGCGAACGCCAGCAGCCCGAGCACGACCGCGTCGACGAGCAGCTCGCGCAGCCCGTCACCCCGGAACCTGTCCGGGTCCTCCCGCCAGAGCAGGTACGCGACGCCGGCCAGTCCGACGAGGAGCAGGACCTCCCACACGACGTGGACGGCGAGCCGGTCCCGGCCGGGCTCGCCGTGCGCCGGGTCGTCGAAGACGTTCTCCAGCACCGAGGCGGGGATCCCGGACGAGGTTTCGGCGGACTCCCGCCCCGGTTCGTCGTACCCCATGCGCCCGCCTTCCAGGTGGCCGCCCGTCCAGGGTCCGACGCGCGGGCGGACCGGCGCGGCCTTTGCTCTCCGGTCGCAGGCACCGTACCCGCGCGCGAAGCGTGGCGAAAGCCCCTGCTCAGCGCCGACCGGGGCGGCCCTCCCGGTCGCCGGGCTCCCGATCCTCGTCGTCCTCCTGCTCGGGCACCCGGCACGACCGCTCCAGCCACAGCGCCGCCGCCACCAGCGCCAGGGAGGCGAGCAGGCCTGCGCCGGCCACGGGCCGGTCGTCCATCGCGGCGTCCGTGCTCTCCACGAACAGCCACCCGGTCAGGCCGCCGTAGAAGCCGGCGAAGATCGCACCGGCCAGCGCCGATGCCTTGGCCAGCACCACGAAGCGGGCGACCAGCAGCGGATTCACCGGCTCGCGACCGGGCCTCCGCTCGATCCGCCCGCGGGTGTTGACCGCGGCGTACGCCTCCAGCACGGCGAGCGCGGCCAGGGTGACCACCGGCAGCCACGGCAGGTCGGGCAGGTAGTCGTAGTAGAGGAAACTGACCAGCAACCACGCCACCGCGGCGGCCGCGAGACCGGCCACCACCAGCGTCGAGATCCGCGTGGGGCCCATCCGACCGGAACCCTTGCCACCCGGAGGTGGCGACTGCGCCTGCGTCATGCCGGACGGCTCCACTGCGTCATGCCGTCGACTCTAACGCCAGATCGGGACGGGGACGCAGTTCCAGCGCGTCCGTGGCGATCGGCTCGGCGTTGAGCAGGTCGGTCAGCCAGCCGTGCCCGGGCAGGCGCCCGTACGGCTGGATGTCGATCCACGGCCGCAGCACGAACGCCCGCAGGTGGGCGCGGGGGTGCGGCAGGGTCAGCTCCGGGTCGTCGCGGAGCACCGGCTCACCGTCGTCCGTCCAGACCGCGATCACGTCCACGTCGAGGGTGCGCGGCCCGAACCGCCGCGCGGGGTCGCGTTCGCGCCCGGCCGCGCGTTCCGCCGCCCGGGCCCGCTCCAGCCAGTCGTCCGGGGTCGCGGTCGGATCCTCCGCCAGCACCACCGCGTTCAGGTACGCGGGCTGGTCGGTGTCGCCCCACGGCGGGGTCTCGTAGACACCGGAGACCAGCAGCACCGAATCACCCAGCGCGGTGACCGCCGACCGCAGGTGGTCGAGGCGCTCACCGAGGTTGCTGCCGAGGGAGAGCAGGGCGCGGGTCACCGGGTACGCGTCCGGGTCATCGTGACGGCCACGTCGGTGAAGGCGTGCGGCACCGGCGCCTCCGGCTTGTGCACGGTGACCGTCGCGGTGTGCACCCGGGGGTCGGTCAGGCAGACCGCGAGCAGCCGGTCGGCGAGCGTCTCGATGAGGTTGACCGGTTCCCCGGTGACCACCGCGACCAACTGCTCGGCCAGCTCGCCGTAGTGGACGGTGTCGGTCACCTCGTCGGAGCGGGCGGCGGGGGCGAGGTCCAGCTCCAGGACGGCGTCGATGACGAAGTCCTGCCCCTGGGCGCGCTCGAAGTCGTACACCCCGTGCCGGCCGTGTGCCCGCAGCCCGGTCAGGACGATGCGGTCGGTCATCGGTCTCCTCCCTGGCCGACGGCCGAAGCGGGCCGGGGCCCGTCGCCCGCACGCCCGCCGGGGACCACGCGGGGCGAGCCGGTCGCCTGCCAGACCGCCAGCGCGTCCACCGTGGCCCGGACGTCGTGCACCCGGACGCCCCAGGCGCCGGCCGCCACCGCGAGCAGGCTGGTGGCGACCGTCGCGATCTCGCGGCCCCCGGTCGGCCGTGGGGTGCCGTCGGGCGCGGCCAACAGCGTGCCCAGGTAGGACTTGCGGCTGGCCGCGAAGAGCAGCGGGAAGCCCAGGTCGAGCAGCTCGGGCAGCCGGGCGCTGAGCTCCCAGTTGTGCGCGGCGGTCTTCGCGAAGCCGAGCCCCGGGTCGATGACGATGCGGTCGGCCGCGACGCCGGCGCCCAGGGCCGCCTCGACCCGCTGCGCCAGCTCGGCCCGGACGTCGGCGACGACGTCGCCGTAGCGCGCGAGCTCGCGCATCGCGCGGGAGTGGCCACGCCAGTGCATGAGCACCCAGGGACAGCCGGCGTCCCGCACGACTCGGGCCATGTCCGGGTCGGCCAACCCTCCGGAGACGTCGTTGACCACGGCCGCGCCGGCGGCGAGCGCCAGCTCGGCGACCCGCGCCCGGGTGGTGTCGATGCTGACCCGCACACCGGCGGCGGCCAGCTCGCGGACCACCGGCAACACCCGGGCCGCCTCCGTCTCCGCGTCGACCCGGTCGGCGCCCGGTCGGGTGGACTCGCCGCCCACGTCGACCAGGTGGGCGCCGTCGGCCCGCAGCCGCACGCCGTGTGCGACGGCGGCGTCGAGGTCGGCGTACCGTCCGCCGTCGGAGAAGGAGTCCGGCGTGACGTTCAGGACGCCCATCACCACCGGGGCCGGAGCCCGTACCAGATCGGTCACGGGTAGACCGTACCGGTCCCTGCCGACGGTCCCGTGCAGCCCGCCTCGGGTGTGCTGACATGCGGTTTAGAACAGGTGTACGATCGGACGCCGAGGTCGGATCGGGCCGACTCTTCGCGGGTTGTCGCAAACAGTGGGTGGCCGTACGCTTTGGAATTGCCCAGCATCGAGATGGCGAAGCCTGGAGGGAGGGCCGAAGCGGGAAAATCCGCCCAGAGCTCACCACTCGCCGTGGTGGGTGACGAACGCGGCGTCGTGGCCGCGCGACGTGAGCACCGTTCCCGCCAGGCATGCCTACTGCACCGCCGCGGCGCCGCCGGCCGCGATATGGGGAGGTTCCAGTGATCGCCATCGAGCTGATGGAGACGGCGTCGTCCGCCGCCGCCCACGCTCTCTCGACCCTGGCGTCGACGCCACTCGCCGAGCCGGCGCCCAAGGGCATCGACACCGAAGGGGTCGTCACCTTCTTCGCCAGCAAGATCGCCCCGATCCTGCTGGCCGTGCTGGGCGTCATCTTCATCGGGCGGGCCAGCCGGGGTGAGATCTCCAAGGTGCTGACCAGCTCGGCCATCGCGATCGTCGGGTTGGCCTTCATCGCCGGAGCCGCCACCCTCTTCTTCGTCGGCGACTACCTGATCGACCTGATCTTCGAATAGGCGCGGGCACGACATGCGGCTGCGCACCGACGACGACATCTACCGGGCTCGCCTGGTCTACCTCGGGCCGCCCGGCTACACCCTTCCCGTCCATCTCCCGTACGCCCAGTACGGGCTGTTCATGCTGCTCGTTCCCCTCTACATGTTCATCCACTGGTTGTTCACGTTGCAGGTCGAGCTCTTCCCGGCATGGGAGATCGCGCTCGCCATCGTGACGACCTCGTTCGTCTTCCGGTACGTCGACCCGGACCGGCCGGCGCGCATGGTGATCCGCACCGCGCTGACCGACTGGCGGCGCACCCGGGAGCCGGCCGCCGAGCAGCGCGACCCCCGCCTGGTCGGCAGCCGGATCAGGATCCGGGAGGAACTGGCATGACCGGGCAGTGCAACGACGCGGGTGAGGCGGTCGCATGAGTCGCTCCTCCACGCCGGGATCCCCGGCCGGACGCCCGGCCGCGCCACACGGTGACCCTACGCGGTCGTACGACTACGCGGACGACCCGGACCTGGACGAGGCCGCCCTCGACCCGGCCCTGGTGACCACGCCGGACCACGGCGGGGTCGGCGTCTTCCAGGCTCCCCGCCCTCTCCAGCGGCGGGCGCCGGCGGAGCCCACTCCCGCCGACGGCACGGACATCGACTCTCCCTTCCTCGACCTGTTCGGCGGGACCCGCCCGGCGCGGTCCACGCCGACGCGTCCGCCCGTACGCGAGCAACCGGCGATCCCGCACCAACCCGCCGCCGTCGACCCGGCCGACGCGGGGGCGTCTCCTCCGGCACGACGGCAACCGGCCCTCCCGGCCCCTCCGGCCGCGCGGGTCCAGCCGGTCCGGCCACCGTCCACACCGGTCGAGCCGCGGCCGGAGGGCAACGGATGGCCGGCGGGCGAGCAGCCGACAATCGCCCCGCCGCGGAGCCGGCCCGGATGGGCCACCGGCGAGCAGTCGACGGATGCCCCGCCCCGCGCCCACGGGGCCACCGGGGAGCAGCCGGTCGTGACGCCCCCGGCACCGGTCGAACAGGCGCCGGCGTCCGAGCCGTACGACGACGAGGTCGAGCCGCCCGCCCGGCCCACCCGCGTCCCGCACCAGGTCGGCGACCGGCTCCCGGCGCTGCGCCCCCCGGTGGACGAGCCGGCCACCACCGGCTCGACCGCGACCGGGCCCCGACCGCGCCGGGCCGGGGAGCACCTGCCCGACCGCACGGGCACGCGGGACGTGACGCCGCCGCGACAGCGCTCCGCCGCCCGCCCGGACCGCCCGACCAAGCCGGTCCGGGTCAAGGCACCAAAGATCAAGTTCGGTGACCGGGACCCGTCGGTCGAGCTGGCGATCACCGAGATCGCCGGGCACCTCACCTTCACACCGAACACGGTCACCGCCTGGTACTGGCTGCCCGAGGTGCGCTGGGCGTTCCGCCCGGACGCCGAGCGGGAGGCGCTGCTCTCGGCCATCAGCGAGCAGTACGCCGGCCTGGCCGGGTTCCGGCTGCACCTGCGCCGGACCACCCGCCCGTTCCCCGCCGACGAGTGGGCCCGCACCATCGACGCGCACACCCCGTCGCCGCTGCCCGACGTGCCCGGCACCCCGGGCTGGGGCGACCACCTCGTGGCGGCCCAACGGCACCTGATGTCGGTCAACCACGCCGAGGGGCAGACGTACCTGGGGGTCACCTTCGCCCGCCGCTCGCTGGGCGACTCGCTGGTGGAGCGGATGCTGCGGACCTTCGGCCGCGGCGTGGCCGAGGGCGAGCGGCGCAAGCTCGGCCGCACCGTCGAGCAGTTCGACGAGGTGCTGGGCGCCTTCGGCATGCGCGGACGACGGGTCACGGCGCAGGAGCTGGAGTGGCTGCTCTACCGCTCGGTGGCGCTCTGCATGGCACCGCCCGGTCAGCTCTCCCCGGTCACCGACGGCCGCTGGGAGCGCGGCGACCTGCTCGCCCTGACCGAGCAGGTGGAGCGCTACCGCACCCCGTACGGCTCCACGGTCAAGCTGGTCAACCGGATGACCGGCGAGGAGCGGCACGTCGCGGTGCTCGCCGTGGGCCGGATGGAGCCGCTTGAGATTCCCGAGCGGCACGAGCCCTGGCTGCACTTCCACGAGCGGCTGCCGTGGCCGATGGAGCTGTCGAGCCGGGTCGACATCCTGGGCTCCGGCGACTCCTTCCGCAACTTGGAGCACCGGCTACGGATGATCCGCTCCCAGCAGCTCGACTACGCCGAGCACGGCATCGACGCCCCGCCCGAGCTCGAACGCCTCGCCAAGCGGGCGCTCGTGATCGGCGACGAGATGACCACCGGGCTGCCCGTCGACTCCGCCCGCGCGCACGGCTGGCACCGGATCGCGGTGGGCGGCCGGACGCGGGAGGAGTGCCTGGAACGCGCTCGCCGGCTGATCCAGCTCTACTCCCGGGAGCTGCGGATCTCCCTCCAGCACCCGAAGAACCAGGACTGGCTGGCCCGCGAGTTCATCCCCGGCGAGCCCATCGCCAACACCGGCTACGTACGGCGGATGCCGGTCAACCTCCTCGCCGCCGCGCTTCCGCAGGCCGCCTCCACCGTCGGCGACCGCCGTGGTGACCTGATCGGGCGGACGGCCGGCACGTGCCGCCGGCCGGTCTTCCTCGACCTGCACTTCCCCATGGAGGTCCGGGAGCGCTCGGGGCTCGCGGTCTTCGTCGCCGAGCCGGGCGGTGGCAAGTCCACGCTGCTCGGCGCCCTCGGCTACCTGGCCGCACGGCGCGGTGTCCAGGTGACGCTGCTCGACCCGTCCGGCCCGCTGGCCCGGCTCTGCGCCATGCCGGAGCTGGCGCCGTACGCGCGGGTGCTCAACCTGACCGGCTCGGAGCACGGCACGCTCGCGCCGTACTCGCTGATCCCCACCCCGCTGCGCAGCGAGTTCGCGGCGGGCGCGGCGGGCGACCGGGAGTTCGAGATCGCGGTCTCCAACGCCCGGGCCGAGCGCCGCATGCTCGTCCAGGACATCTGCATGATGCTGGTGCCGCCGCAGGTGGCCCGCGAGGCGTCCACCGCCACCCTCTTCCGCCACGCCGTACGCCAGGTGCCGGCGGAGGAGACGTCCACACTGGACGATGTGGTGACCTGCCTGGGGCAACTCGACGACGATGCCGGCAAGGAGCTGGCCAACCTCCTGCTGGACACCGCCGAGATGCCGCTGGCGATGCTGTTCTTCGGCCGTCCGCCGGAGGGGCTGCTGGGTCCCGACGCCGCGCTCACGGTGATCACCATGGCCGGGCTGCGTCTGCCGGACCTGAAGATCGAGCGCGAGTACTGGTCGGCCGAGGAGGCGCTCGCCCTCCCCATGCTGCACACCGCCCACCGGCTCGCGGTCCGCCGCTGCTACGGCGGCTCGATGTCGTCACGGAAGCTGGTGGGCCTCGACGAGGCGCACTTCATGGAGGGGTGGCGCTCCGGCCGGTCGTTCCTGGTCCGGCTCGCCCGCGACTCCCGCAAGTGGAACCTCGCGGCGCTCGTCGCCTCGCAGAACCCGAAGGACATCCTCGGCCTCGACGTGCAGAACCTGGTCTCCACCGTCTTCGTCGGCCGGATCGCCGAGGACGCGGAGATCGCCTCCGAGGCGCTGCGCCTGCTGCGGGTGCCGGTCAACGACGGGTACGAGGCCACCCTCGCGTCCCTGTCCACCGCCGACGCCACGTCGGCCGCCCGGCTGGGCTTCCGCGAGTTCGTCATGCGGGACGTCGACGGGCGGGTGCAAAAGGTCCGGGTCGACGTCTCGTACGTGGACGGCCTGCTCGACCACCTGGACACCACGCCGGCGGCGATCGCCGCCACGGCCGGGCTGTTGCCGTCCGTCGCACCGGATCTGGAGGCGTGAGATGGCCAGGGTCCGGGCTCGGACAGCGGCACTCCTGCTCGTCCTCGGCATCCTGGCCGGGGCCACGATCGGCTGGCCGGCGGTCGGCGCGTCGGCCGCACCGGTCGCGCCGCTGACCGCCCAGGCCCCCAGCGACCTCTGCACCACCCAGGAGTGGCAGGCCGACTTCCGCGCCTGCGTCGCGCGGCTCGAGGAGGTCGCCGAGGACGAGGTCAGCTGCCGCAACGCCCCGACCCCGACTGCCCCGGATTCCGGTATCGCCGGCTGGTTCGCTTCCCGCCCCGAGTCCGCGAAGCAGCCCGGGCCGAAGGGCTTCTACAGCGACTACGGCTACGCCGGATACAGCTACACCACGTACGACGTCGACACCGGCTGCGCCACCGCCGTCATGCATCCGGACTACAAGTTCACCAATACGGTGGCGAACGGCGAATTCATGATCGCGACGGCGATCGTCGGCGCGTCGAACGCCCTGCGGGAGCGCGCCTGGGACCCAGGGTCGATGTGGGGGTGGGCGGATCCGCTGGTGGACCAGGCGACCAAGGCCGTCTACCAGAAGGTCTTCAGCGTCTTCGGCATCGTCACGCTCTGCGTGGTCGGTCTCTACCTGCTCTGGCGCTCCCGCCAGTCGGACATGAGCAACGCGATGACGACCGCGGGGTGGGCGCTGCTGGTCATGGTGGCGGTGACCGCCCTGGCCGCGTGGCCGGTGAAGTCCGCCAATGTCGCGGACGGCACCCTGATCACCACTCTCGGCGTCGTCCACGACGCGGTCGGGCCGTCCTCCAAGGACACCCCACCGGACAAGTGCGTATTGCCGAATCCGGAGGCTTGCGTCGACAAGCGACCGCCAGCTGTGCGCGCGAGTGACACGGCCACCGAGGCGATGCTCTACCGAAACTGGTTGCGGGGAGTACTGGGTTCCGCCGACAGCGAGACCGCCAAGAAGTACGGTCGCGCCCTCTACGATGCAAAGTCCCTGTCCTGGGATGAGGCAGAGAGGCTCCGGTCCAACCCGGCAACACGAGACCTGACAATCAAGATAAAGCAGCAGCAGTGGGCCCGGGTCGCGCAGCAGATCGAGAAGGAGGACCCGGAGGCGTACGAGTACCTCCAGGGCGTCCGGGACATGGACCGCGTTGGAGCTGGCTTTATCGCGGTGCTCGCCGCGCTGCTCTTCGCGATGTTCGACCTGACCGCGTCGGTGCTGGTGCTGCTGGGCTTCCTGATCTTCCGCTGGGCGGTGATCGCCGCACCGATCCTCGGCACGGTGGGGCTGCTGCGGCCCGCCAGCGCCGGCCTGCGACGACTGGGCAACGCCGTCGTCGCGGCGATCTTCAACATCGCCATCTTCGGCACCGGCGCCGCGATCTACCTGTTCGCGGTCGACCTCATCATGAGCACGCCGACCCTGCCCGGCTGGTTGCAGGTCGTCCTGGTGTGGCTCTGCGGAGTGGTCGGCTGGCTGCTGCTGCGTCCCTACCGGCGGATCACCCAGCTCGGCGGCAAGGACAGCAGCGAGGCGGTCAGCTCGGCCGGCTCCTGGCACCGGCGGTTCTTCCGCGACATGCGCGCGGCGGCCCGCCTCGACGTCGCCGAGCCCGGCGGCACCGCCGAACCGACGATGGGGCGACGCCGGCCGGTCGTCGCGGAACAGACGGTCCTGCGACCGGAGGCCCGACGCGAGGATCCGGTGCACGTCGGCGATCGCGCGAGCCGACCGGACGGCCGGGAGCGACCGGGCGAGCCGGCACCGGCACCCGAGGAGCGGGCGGCTGGCGGCCGGCCGGCCGCACCCCGGCAGCGGCGGCAGCCCGCCACGTGGACCGAGCCGGACGTCCCCGAGGAGAGCCCGTCCTTCGTGGTCTACCGGCCGGGCTCGGCCGACGCCGCCCCCGAGCGCAGCACGCCGCGGATCCGCTCCGAGGCCCGGTGACGCCGTGCGACGGGCGGTCGAGTCTCTCCTCACCCGGGTGCTCCGATCCCGGATCGGCATCGCGCTCGCCCTCGCCGTCGTCGTGTTCGGCGTCATCGGCGCCGCCCGGCTGGTCGCCGGCCCTCCGGATCCGGGGGTGGGGCTCAGTAACCGCCCGGACCGGCCGATCACGACCGTGGCACCGACCGCGGGCGACGACGGGGCGATCGCGACCGGGGCGCCGCCCACGCCGGTCACCCGTGCCGGCGAACTGACGCCGGAGCAGGCCACCGACCGGTTCGTCGCCGCCTGGCGCGGGCGGCCTGGCCTCACCGCCGACCAGTGGCACGCCGGCCTACGGCCGCTGTCCACGCCGGCGCTGACCGAGAAGCTCGCCGGCGCCGACCCGACGGGCGTCCCCGCCGGCCGGGTGGCCGGTGACCCGACGGTCCAACCGCGGTCGGAGACCTTCGTCGAGGTGCTGGTGCCGTTCGACACCGGGCGACTCCGGCTCGAACTGGTGGCACCGGACGGCCGGTGGCTGGTGGACGCGGTGGACTGGGAGCAGGAATGAGCGACGGGAAGCGACTCCACCGACGTCCGCTCCGCGCCGGCGCGCTGGCCGCCGCGCTCACCGCGACCCTCGCACTGCTCTGCTGCACCGGCGGGGCCGGTGCCTTCTTCCTCACCGAGCTGGGCGGAGACGGCGGCGACCAGCTGCGGTTGGCGAGCCAGGACTGCACCGGCGACTTCCGCGTCGAGATCAGCGGTGAGATGCCCCGGATGTCGCAGTACGGGGAGATCCAGCTCCGCAACGCCGCGCGCATCATCAAGGTCGGCCAGGAGATGAAGGTGACGCCCCGCGGCTGGGTGATCGCGGTCGCGACCGCCATGCAGGAGTCCCGCCTGCGCAACCTCGCCAACCCGACGGTGCCCGGCTCGCAGACCCGTCCGAACGAGGGCGTCGGCTCCGACCACGACTCGGTCGGCCTGTTCCAGCAGCGGGCGAGCTGGGGCACGGTCACCCAGCGGATGACACCGGAGTACGCCGCCCGCAAGTTCTACGAGAAGCTGCTCCAGGTGCCCGGCTGGGAGCGGATGCCGCTGACCCGGGCCGCGCAGGCCGTGCAGATCAGCGCCTTCCCGGACGCGTACGCCAAGCATGAGACGCTCGCGTCGACCATCGTCAACGCGCTGGCTGGCGGTGCGGCCCGGACCGTGCCGGTCGGCGGGGGCCAGGCCTGCGACGCGGCGGCCGCCGGCCGGATCGCCGCGTCCGGATGGACCGCCCCGATCCCCGGCGGCGTCGGCTCGGGCTTCCGCACCGCGGACCGCCCGGCGCACAACGGGGTGGACATCGCGGCGCCGAAGGGCACGCTGATCCGCGCCGCCGCCACCGGGCGGGTGCTGGTCTCCCGCTGCGACCCGGACCGGGCCGGCCGGCTGAGCTGCGACGTGGACGGCTGGCCCGACAAGGGCGGCTGCGGCTGGTTCGTCGACATCCTGCACGCCGGCGAGATCGTCACCCGCTACTGCCACATGGTGACCAAACCCCGGGTCCGGGTGGGCCAGACGGTCGAGGCGGGCGACGTGATCGGCCAGGTCGGCAGCAGCGGCAACTCGTCCGGGCCGCACCTGCACTTCGAGGTGCACACCGACGGCGACCGCAGCAGCCGCGGCGCCATCGACCCGGTGCCGTTCATGCGGGACCGCGGAGCGCCGCTGCGGGGTGCGGAATGAGGCACCGACTGCCATGACGGACCCGCTGCCCGACCCCTTCGCGGGCCAGCCGGACTGGGCACCGCTGCCGCCCCGACCGATCGAGATCGTGCCGGCCACCGCCCGCGTGGACCTGCGGGGGCGCCGGGTTCTCGTCGGGCTGCCGGGCCTGGGGTGGCGGGGCGACCTCCGCGCCGACGACCGCGTGGTGCAGGGCAGCCGCACCTACGTGCCGGTCATCCCGGAGCACGAGTGGTACCGGGCGGAGGCCGACCAGGTCGAGGTCTTCGCCCCGCTGGTGCCGGTGGACCGGGTCTGGGTGGAGACCGTCGGTGCGCGCCGCGAAGCCGCCGGGCGGGAGACCGACCGCCTCGTGTCGCTGGACGCGCCGGCGCACCGCGCCCCGACACCGGTCTTCGAGGCGGATGCCGTCGCCGGCCGGCGTGTCGTGCACGTGGTCGACTCGGTCGAGCACCGGGACCTACGGGCGGTCACCGAGACGTACTCGGGCACCGACGGGGACATCTGCGTCCGGATCACCCGGGAGGTCGAGTGGTACCGGTGGGCCTGGCGCGGCCAGTCTCCCACCACCCTGGAGGTGCCGGTTCACCTGCTTTGGATCGAATGATCAGCCCGCCCTTGATCCGGCGCAGACGCGCCAGTCATCGGTCAGGCGCGTGGTGAATCGCCACGGCTGTCGGTCGCTTTGTGCGATCCCATCGACATAGGCGGAGATGATGAGCGGTACCTCAACAATGGCTTCGTTACCCTCCCGCCGGACCAAGAGACTCCCCCAGCTGACCGAAATATCCGTGGCGAAGCGTTCTTCTCGCGAAACAAGGTCGTCTCGCAGAGCCCGCAGTTCAGCTACGGAAGCGCCTTCGCGGCAGGTGAATACACCCGCCCGTGCGTCGTTGCGGTCCACAAGATACGCATGGAGGTAGCCGCTTACTACGACGTCGGGGGCGCTGCGGTCGGGGGTTGTGGCGCGGTCGTACAGCAGGTAGCCGACGGCGAGCCCGCCGAGCAGCAGAGCCGTCAGCACCGCCGCGGTCACGGTGAGGATCGTGCGGACCCGGCGGCGCGGCGGGACCGGTGCCGGCGCGGGGGGCGGGGGCGCCAGCTGGTCCGACGGGGGCCGCTGCGCCGGTACGCGGGAGACCTGGGAACCGGCGGGGGGCTGCACTGATTCCACCCCCTGAGGCTAGCGGCTGGCACCGGGAGACCCAATGCCCCAGATTTCGCGGATCGTGACGGGCCCGTCCCCTCCGGTGACATCCACAACAAACACCGGCGCACCGCCGCCTCACGTCCGCCGGGAGGGGGTCATCCTGGGTTACCGTCTCTGCGCGGGGAGGGGTTGCCGACCTCGCGCAGAGGGGGTGGACACGGTGGCCGGTCCGAGGACACGGGCGAGCCGGGCCGCCGCCCTGCACCGCCGGGCCGCCGCCACCGCGATCGCCGCCGTGGACGTCCTCGACGGCGTCCGTCCCGCTCCCGCGGACCACGGCCGCCAGTACGAGCTGGCCGACCGGTTGCGTACCGCCGCCGCGCTGCTGGCACCGGACTGGGCGGGCGCGGCCCTGGACACGCTCACACCGTCCACTCCGGCCGGAGAGGGCCCACCGTCCTTCGTCCGGGTCGGCACGGCGGCCCCGCTCGACGACGCCCGCTTCCCCGCCCTCGTTCCGTTGCTCGGCACGGGGAACCTCGCGATCGACACCGACGCCCGGGATCCCCGGGTGGCGGGCCTGCTGCGGGCCGTACTGCTGCGTCTGCTGGCGGCCACGCCCGCCGGGTCGCTGCTGGTCCGCGCGGTGGACGGGACGGCTACCGTGCTGGCGCCGTTCGCGGCGCTCGCGGACGCCGGCATCCTGCCGCCCCCGGCGACGGACGTCACCGGCCTGCGCGCGGTGCTGTCCGAGGCAGAGCAGTGGGTGGCGCCGGGCGCGAGCGGCCGCCGCCGGCACGACCGCGTCCTCCTGCTGGTGATCGCGGCGCTGCCCGAGCCGACCGGCCCCACGGACCTGGCGCGGATCGAAGCGCTCGCCGAGCAGGGCCGCTCCAGCGGTCTGCACCTGCTCGTGGCGGGCTGGCCGGCCGGCCGCCCGCCGGTGCCCCGCGCCACGCCTCTCGCGATCCGCACCGCGTACGCGCTGCTCGGGGACCCACCCGGCACGTCGTTCGCCGGTCCGCGCGCCGCCCCGGCCGTGGCGCACCCCGATCCGGCCGCACCGGGCGGCGCCCCGGCGGACACCCCGGACACCGACGGCGACCCGCCCGGCGGCCTGAACTCACCCGTCTTCATCGAGCCGGACCCGCCCGCCGACCTCGTCGGGAGGGTCTGCCGCCGGCTGGCCGACCAGGTGGAGGCCGGCTCGCGGCTGGCGCTGACCGACCTCCTGCCGGACCGGGACGAGCCGCTGTGGACGGCGAGCTCGGTCGACGGCCTCTCGACGACGGTCGGCGACGCGGGTGGCCGGCCGGTGTCGCTGGGCTTCACCGAACTGACCCCACACTGGCTGGTCAGCGGGCGCTCCGGCGCCGGCCGGTCGACCTTTCTCACCACCGCCCTGCTCGTCCTGACCGCCCGGTACGGCCCGGACGACCTGGTTCTCTACCTCGCCGACCTCGGTGCCGGCGAGTCCTTCGTGGAGTTCCTCCAGACCGAGCGGGACCGCTCGTGGATCCCCCAGGTACGTGCCGCCGCGATGGCGGCCGACCGGGAGTACGTGCTGGACCTGCTCGATCTCCTGGCGACCGAGGTGCGCCGCCGGGAGGACGCCGCCGCCCGGGCCGGCGGGCAACGGTTCGCCGAGTTGCGGCAGCACCGGGAGCTGCCGCGGATCGTCTGCGTGGTCGACAACCTCCCGCTGCTTCTCGCCGGGCGGGACCGGATCGCCACGGAGGCCACCGCCCGGCTCGACGTCGTGGCCCGCGCCGGCCGGTCGTACGGGGTGCACCTGGTCCTGGCCGGCGAGGGCGATCTGGGTCTGGGGACCCGGACGGACCGGGACTCGGTGCTCGGGCAGTTCCCGGTGCGGGTGGCGCTGCCGGGCGGCGGCGCGGTGCTCGAACCGACCAACGACTCGGCCGCGGGGCTGCCGGTGGGCAGTGCGGTGGTGAACACCGCCGGCGGGCTCGGCGGTCCCCGGGGTGCCATTCGCGGGCACGAGCGGATGGTCCGCTTCCCCGACCCGCAGGACCATCCCGACGCCGTGGAGGAGCTGCGGCACCGGCTGTGGGACGCCCGTCCGGAGCGGGCCGCGTCGCCGGTGGTCTTCGCCGGGTACGCGCGCCCGGTGCTGCGCAACGATCCCCGGTACCGGACGGCACTCGCGGGTGGGGCACCGGCGCCGGCGGCCCTGCTCGGCCGGGCGCTGGACGTGACCCGGTCGACGGTGGCGGTGCCGCTGGGGCCCTCCCCGGGCCGCAACCTGGCCGTGCTGGGGCCCGGTCCGGAGGCAGCCGGGCTGCTGGTCACCGCCGCCCGCAGCGTCGCCGCCCACCACCCGCCGGGCACCGCCCACTTCGTGCTGGTGACCCCAAAGGACGACGCCCGGTCCCTCGCCGACGCGCTCGCCGCCGAGCTGGCCGGACGGCACCCGGTGGAGACGGTCGACCGCGCCGGCCTGCTCGACGCTCTCGACGCGACCGGGCCGGCGTACGTGGTCGCCTTCGACCTGGACGGTCCGCCGGGGCAGATCCCGCCGGACCGGCTGGGCGCCCTGCTGCGGGAGGGGCCGCCGGCCGGCCGGCACCTGCTGGGCCGGTGGCGTACCGTCCCGTCGTTCGCGGCCCTGCTGGAGCCGGAGGGTGAGGTCACCAAGATCGCCGCGGTGGCGGTGGTGGACGTGCCCGGGGCGCAGCTCGCGACGGTCTTCGGCCGTGCGGTCGAGTGGCGGCCACGGGCGGGCCGGGCGGTGCTCTGGGACGGCCCGGGTGAGCAGGGCATGGTCCTGGTCCCGTTCGCCGATGACGGAGCGCCGGCATGAGTCGCGCCCGTACCCGCGCAACCGGCCCCGGACGCCAGCGCACCGCCGCCGACACCGCGCCCGCCGGCACCGGTCGCGATCCGGTCGCCACCGCCTGGACCGAATACCTCGCGGCGACCCGTCAACTGGACGGGGTCCGCCGGGACGCGGCCACCGCCGCGGGCGAGCAGGCACGCGCGGTCCAGGCCGCCCGGGAGGAGTTGGCGACGGTACGCACCCGGCTGGCTGCCCAGGAGGCGCGGCTGCGCGAGGCGGGCGTACCACCGATCTCGCTGGCGCCGACGCCGCCGGAGCTGACCGAGGCGGCCCGGTCGATGGCGAGTGGCCCGGCGGCCGTGCTGGCGGCGCTGCGGATGGCCGGCAGCCGTGCGGACGCGGCGGACGCCGCGCTGGCCGCGCGCGGGCTGCTCGCCGCGGCGGGCTGGCCCGCCGGCGCCCGCAACCTTCTCGTGTACGCGCCGCTGGCTCTCCTGGTGCCGCTGATCCAGGTGGTGCTGCTCCTGGTGACCGGGCCGGGCCCGGTGACCGTCGCCGCGCTGGTCTGCGGGCTGCCGATGCCGGTGGTGGCGTTCGCGGCGGGCTGGCTGGGGGTCGGGCGGCTCTTCCCGGCCGGGGCCGGTGGGCGGGCGGACCGTACGGCCCGGCTGGGCGCGCTGGTCTGTCTCGTCCCGGCGGCGCTGGTCAGCGCCGCACTCCTGCTCGCGCTCCTGACCGGCTGAGCGAACGCCACCCGCTGCACGACCACGGCCGGCCGTCCCGGAGGCGGGTCGGCCGGCCGTCGGATACTGAACGGTCAGCGGGAGTTGATCAGGGCCATCGCCTCGGAGCGGGACTTCGCGTCCCGCTGGAGCGTGCCGCGGACGGCGGACGTGATGGTCTGCGCGCCGGACTTCTGGATGCCGCGCATGGCCATGCACATGTGCTCGCACTCGAGCACGACGATCACGCCGCGTGGCTCCAGCCGCTCCATGAGCAGGTCGGCGATCTGCGACGTGAGCCGCTCCTGCACCTGGGGACGGCGGGCGAAGACCTCGACCAGCCGGGCCAGCTTGGACAGGCCGGTGATCCGGCCGTCCGGCCCGGGGATGTAGCCGATGTGGGCGCTGCCCCGGAACGGCAGCAGGTGGTGCTCGCAGAGGCTCATCATGTCGATGTCCCGGACGAGCACCAGCTCCTCGTGGTTGGCCTCGAAGGTGGTGGTGAGCACCTGCGCCGGGTCGACGCGGAGGCCGGCGAACAGCTCGGCGTACGCGCGGGCGACCCGCGCCGGCGTCTGCTGGAGCCCGTCGCGGTCCGGGTCCTCCCCGACCGCGATCAGGATCTCGCGGACCGCCTTCTCGATCCGGCCGAGGTCCATGGTGTCCTCGACGGGACGGCCGGTGAGCTTGCCGCTGATGAGCCGGGCGGCGACGTAGTCCATGGCGTCGTCGCCGTCGGGTTCGGTCGCGGAGGCGGCCAGCCCCCGGTGAGGGCTGGCCGCCGCGTCGTCGGTGCTCAGTGCGTACCGTCCGAGTTGTTCGAGGCCGGGCCGCCGCCGACGGCGGCGCCGTCGGCCTGGGCCTGCGCCTTGAGCGCCTCCTTCTCGGCCGGGGTCAGCACCGGCGGCTCGGTGGAGGGCTGGCGCTTGCCGAAGCCGTTGTACGGGGCCATCGGCGGGCGCTTCGCCACCCGGGCGCAGATGCGGGCCATGTCGGCGGTGGAGAGGGTCTCCTTCTCCATCAGCTCGAGCACGATGTTGTCCAGGACGTCCCGGTACTCCACCAGGATCTCCCAGGCCTCGTCGTGCGCCAGCTCGATCAGCGCCCGCATCTCGGCGTCGATCTCGGCGGCCACCGCGTCGGAGTAGTCCCGCTCGTGGCCCATGTTGCGGCCGAGGAACGGCTCGTCGCCGCTGGTGCCGTACTTGATCGCACCGAGCTTGGAGCTCATGCCGTACTGGGTGATCATCGCGCGGGCCAGCTGGGTGGCCTTCTCGATGTCGTTGCCGGCGCCGGTGGTCGGCTCGTGGAACACCAGCTCCTCGGCGGCCCGGCCGCCCAGCGCGTACGCCAGGGTGTCGACCATCTCGGCGCGGGTCTGGGTGTACTTGTCCTCGGTGGGCAGCACCAGGGTGTGGCCCAGGGACCGGCCGCGGGACAGGATCGTCACCTTGTGCACCGGCGCGGCGTGCGGCAGCGCCCAGGCGACCAGCGCGTGCCCACCC
This sequence comes from Micromonospora sp. H33, assembly GCF_052068455.1. NCBI lineage: Bacteria > Bacillati > Actinomycetota > Actinomycetes > Micromonosporales > Micromonosporaceae > Micromonospora > Micromonospora sp. H33. The sequence continues at coordinate 42,515 of NZ_JBQHDE010000012.1, forward strand.
TCGTGGTACGCGGTGATCTTCTTCTCCTGGTCGCTCATCACCCGCGTGCGCCGCTGCGGGCCGGCGATCACCCGGTCGATCGACTCCTCCAGCGAGTCGTTGGTGATCGCCCGCTGGTCCTTACGGGCGGTGAGCAGCGCGGCCTCGTTGATCACGTTGGCCAGGTCGGCACCGCTGAAGCCCGGGGTCCGCCGGGCCACGGCGTCGAGGTCGACGTCCGGGGTGAACGGCTTGCCCTTGCCGTGCACCCGCAGGATGGCCTTGCGGCCCTCCATGTCGGGCGCGTCCACCGGGATCTGCCGGTCGAAGCGGCCCGGGCGCAGCAGCGCCGGGTCGAGGATGTCCGGCCGGTTGGTGGCGGCGATCAGGATGACGCCGCCCTTGGTGTCGAAGCCGTCCATCTCGACGAGCAGCTGGTTGAGGGTCTGCTCGCGCTCGTCGTGGCCGCCGCCCATGCCGGCGCCGCGGTGCCGGCCGACCGCGTCGATCTCGTCGACGAAGACGATCGCCGGGGCGTTCGCCTTGGCCTGCTCGAACAGGTCGCGGACGCGGCTGGCGCCGACACCCACGAACATCTCGACGAAGTCGGAACCGGAGATCGAGTAGAACGGGACCCCGGCCTCGCCGGCGACGGCGCGGGCCAGCAGGGTCTTGCCGGTGCCGGGCGGGCCGAAGAGCAGCACGCCCTTCGGGATCTTGGCGCCGAGCGCCTGGTACTTCGCCGGGTTCTGCAGGAAGTCCTTGATCTCGTGCAGCTCCTCGACGGCCTCCTCGGCGCCGGCCACGTCCGCGAACGTGGTCTTCGGCGTGTCCTTGGTGATCATCTTGGCCTTGGACTTGCCGAAGTTGAGCACGCGGGAGCCGCCGCCCTGCATCTGCGACATGAAGAACAGCAGCAGGAGCACCAGCAGGGCAATGGGGAGCAGGTTGACCAGCAGGCTCACCCAGATGCTGTCGGACGACACCTTGACGTCGGCCGGGCCGGTGACCCTGTTGTTCGCCTTGGCTTCGAGGACCTCGTTCCAGACCTCGTCGCCGACCTCGTACGGGAACTGCGCCTCGATCCGGTCGGTGGTGGTGTCGCCGAACTTGACCTTGTCGGCCAGGTCGAGCTGGATCGTCTGCTCCTTGTCCTGGAAGACGACCTTATTGATCTTGGGGTTGCCGGTGTTGAGGTGATCGAGCGCAATGGAAGTGTCCACCCGGTGGTAACTGGGACCAGCGGTGAACAGCTGACTGAGCACAACGGCGCCGAGGATGACCAGGATGATCCAGACCACCGGTCGGCGGAAGAAACGCGTACGTTCCATACTGTTGTCGAGCGCCGTGACGCCCGCATCCTCCTGATCGACGTCCTGACCGTCTGATGGTGTCGCCGCCAACGCGGCGGCCGAGCCGCCGTGCGGGCCGGCCTCGACCCCGAGGCGCGAATTCGCGCCGCGGTCATTCGACGGTACACCGTGCGCGCGAGGTATGAGCTCGCCAGCCGGGCACTTACGCGCAGGGCGAACCGGGGTTTCAGCCGGCGCAGCGGGAGCTCCGCACCCGGCCACCCGACCGCCCGGTCACGCGGTGCGAGGGGACGGGCGTGGAGGGTGCCTCCACGCCACCGGCCTCCACCGTAGTCCGCCTGCCTGAGAGTCCGCTGAACGTCGACCGGACGTCGCGCGTCAGGAGCGGGCGTAGACCTCGGGCTTGAGCACGCCGACGTAGGGCAGCTCACGGTAGCGCTCGCCGAAGTCGAGGCCGTAGCCGACGACGAACTCGGTCGGGATGTCGAAGCCGACGTACTTGACCGGGACCGGCACCTTCACCGCGTCCGGCTTGCGGAACAGCGCGACCACCTCGACGCTGGCCGCCGAGCGGGACTCCAGGTAACGCATCAGCCAGGAGAGGGTCAGCCCGGAGTCGACGATGTCCTCCACCACGACCACGTGCCGGCCGGCGATGTCCCGGTCCAGGTCCTTGAGGATCCGCACCACGCCGGAGGAGGTGGTGCCCTGGCCGTACGAGGAGACGGCCATGAACTCCAACTCGGCCGGCGGGCCCTGGCGGCCCAGCGCTCGGGCGAAGTCGGCCATGAACATCACCGCGCCCTTGAGGACGCAGACGAGCAGCAGCCCGTCCTCGACGTCGGCATAGTCCGCCGAGACCTGCTTGGCGAGTTCCGCGGTCTTCTCGCGGATCTGTGCCTCGGAAATGATCACGTGGTCGATGTCGGCGTCGTACCAGGAGCCGTCAGCCATGGCTCCTAGCCTGCCGTACGCCGGATGGCCCCCGTCGGCGGGGCCGCCCCTTTTGGGCACGGTCCCGCCCGGGATTTTTCCGGCGAAGCCCCTCAGAACGCTCAGCAGGCACGGGACCGCCAGCGACGGCCACCGTCGGTCGGCTTCCAGTCCGCCGAGTCCCGGCTGTCGGCGGTGAGGCCGGTCGCCGGGGCGGCAGCGAGGAGGACGAGGAAGAGAAGGAAGATCAGAAACTCCATGGCGGCGCTCACTTTCGCGATATTCGTGTTGGTTTCGCCGCCGGTGCGCACCGGACTGTCCCCAGTTTCCGCCGCACCCGCCAGACCGGACAGTGGCAGGATCGCCACTGAGCCTCGATTTTCTGCCACCCCTGGGGTTACCCTCGTCACATGCTCCGCTCCGTCGCCGTCATCGCCCTGGACAACGTCGCCCCGTTCGAGCTCGGGGTGCTGGCCGAGGTCTTCGGGACCGACCGCACCGCCGACGGCTTCCCCGGTTACCGCTTCTCCGTCTGCACCGTCGACGGAGGCCCCGTCCGCACCTCGTCGGGCTTCCACCTCACCCCGCACAGCGACCTGACGCCGGTCGACGAGGCCGACCTGGTGGCCGTGCCGGCGCACAAGCACGGCACGCCGGTGCCGCCGGCCGCGCTCGCCGCGCTGCGTCGGGCCGCCGACCGGGGGACGTACGTGCTGAGCGTCTGCTCCGGCGCCTTCGTGCTGGGCGAGGCGGGGATCCTCGACGGCCGGGAGTGCACGACTCACTGGAAGTACGTCGACGACCTGCAACGCCGCCACCCCACCGCGAAGGTGCAGTGCAACTCGCTCTACGTGCAGGACGGGTGGCTGCTCACCAGCGCCGGCACCGCCGCCGGCATCGACGCCTGCCTGCACCTCGTCCGCCAGGAGCACGGATCGGCGACGGCGACCCGGCTGGCCCGCCGGATGGTGGTCCCCCCGCACCGCGACGGCGGGCAGTCCCAGTACGTCGAGGCCCCGATCCCCAAGGCGCCCGAAGCGCCCACGCTGGAGCCGGTGCTGGAGTGGCTGATGGGTCACCTGGACCGGCCGCTGACCGTGGACGACCTGGCATCGCGCGCCGACATGGCGCCCCGGACGTTCGCCCGACGGTTCCGGGCCGAGACCGGCACCACACCGCACGACTGGCTCACCAACCAGCGGGTGCTGCTGGCCCGGCGGCTGCTGGAGGAGACCCGGCTCACCGTCGAGGAGGTCGCCGACCGCGCCGGCTTCTCCGACGCGGCGGCCCTGCGCCACCACTTCACCCGGCGGGTGGGCGCCACCCCGCAGGCGTACCGGACCACCTTCCGGGACCGCACCCCGGCGGGCTGACTCGGGCGGCCGCAGCCCGACGCGACCGGAAACGGCGGGCGGGCGTCAGAAGCCGACCAGCCCGCCGTCGACCCGTGACTCGGAGCCGGCGACGTACCCGCCGTCCGGACGTCGCCAGATCGCCTGCCCGTACCCGAAGACCGACGGCTCGGCCGGGACGGCGACCTCGTGGCCCCGGGCGCGCAACCCCGCGACCAGGCCGGGCTCCGCCGCGAGACCGGGCTCGACCAGCAGCGTCCGCCCGGCGTGCCAGTACCAGCGCGGCGCGTCCAGCGCCGCCTGCGGGTCCAGCCCGCCGTCGACGGTCGCCGACACGAGCTGCACGTGACCCTGCGGCTGCATGTGCCCGCCCATCACCCCGAACGGGCCGAGCGGGACACCGTCGCGGGTGAGGAAGCCCGGGATGATCGTGTGGAACGGACGCTTCGCCGGCGCGACCACGTTGGGGTGATCCGGGTCGAGGCGGAAGCCCAGACCCCGGTTCTGCAGCGCGAAGCCGTACCCGGGCAGCACCACGTGCGACCCGAACGCCAGGTAGGTGGACTGGATGAGGCTCACCATCATCCCGTCGGCGTCGGCGGTGCAGAGGTAGACCGTGCCGCCGCGCTCCGGGTCACCCGCCACCGGCTCCCCGGCCCGGTCGGTGACGAGCGCCCGCCGGGCGGCCGCGTACCCCGGGTCGAGCAGCGCCGCCGTGGGCACGGTCGCCCGCTCCGGGTCGGCGACGTGGGCGTGCGCGTCGGCGAAGCCGAGCTTGACCGCCTCGACCTGGCGGTGCACCCGCTCGACCGGCGGGACGTCCGCGAGCTCCAGGCCGTCCAGGACGTGCAGGGCGAGCAGGGCGGCGAGGCCCTGCCCCGGCGGTGGCAGCTCCCAGACCTCGTGCCCCCGGTAGCGGGTGTGCACCGGCTCCACCCAGGTCGAGCTGTGCCGGGCCAGGTCGTCGCCGGTGAGGAAGCCGCCCGTGCGGGCGGCGTACCCGTCCAGCGCGGCGGCGATCCGACCCCGGTAGAAGTCCTCCGCCCCGGTCGCGGCGATCCGCCGCAGCGTCCGCGCCGCGTCCGGGTTGCGCCACCGCTCGCCCGGCCGGGGCGCCCGGCCCCCCGGCGCGAACACCCGCGCGAACTCGGCGTACTCCTCCCCGGCCAGGCCGGCGTGCCCGGCGAGGGCCCGTTCCCAGGCCGCCGCGACCCCGGCGGAGACCGGGTGGCCGTGCTCCGCGTAGCCGATCGCGTCGGTGAACAGCTCGGCGAACGGCAGCGACCCGAACCGCTCGTGGAGGTCCCGCCAGCCGGCCGGCGCGCCGGGCACGGTCACCGGCAGCCAGCCCCGGGCCGGCATCGCCGGCCCGCGTCCCTGCGCGCCGCCCAGCGCGGCCACCGGCTCGGCGCCCCCGCCCCCGGTCGCGGTGAGGACCAGCTCGCGGGTCAGCGCGGCCGGGGACCGGCCGGCGGCGTTCAACCCGTGCAGCCGGTCGCCGTCCCACACGATCGCGAAGAGGTCACCGCCGATGTCGTTGGACGGCGGCTGCACCACGGTCAGGGTGATCGCGGTGGCCAGCGCGGCGTCGACGGCGTTGCCGCCGCGCCGCAGCACGGCCAGGCCGGCCGCCGCGGCGAGCGGATGGCTCGTCGCCACCGCGCCGCGCGGGGCGAACAGGGGCCTTCGGGGGTACGCCATCCGCCATGTCTACCGCCTCCGGCGGCTCCCGGACACGAAGGAAGGGCCCCTTGTTAACGCCTGCGGTAGTACAAGGGTCCCCTGTTAACGCCACGTGTTGACAGTGGACCCTTCCTTGCGCCCCGGCGACGGCGACTGACGGTGCCGGATCAGCGGGCCCCGAGCGCGGTGAGGCAGTCGGCGCGGCGGACCACCCGCAGCCCGCCCGGCAGGTGCGCCGCCCCCTGCCCGCGCCACCCGGTCACCAGGGCGTCCAGGGCCGCCACGTGCCGGTACGCCAGCGCGGCCGGCGGTGCGCCCAGCTCCCGGGCCCACGCGTGCAGCACCCGGCCCCGGACGGCGGGCGTGAGACCGGCGAGCCCGGGGACCGACAGCCCGCCCCCCGCGTCCCGGACGGCGTCCAGCGCGTCGGCGGCCAGGGCGTCGAGCGCCTCGTTGTCGGCGGCGACCAGCCGGGCGGTCCGGGCCAGGTTGTCCAGCACCCCCGGCCCGAGCGCGCGGACCAGCGCCGGCAGCACGTCGGTCCGGACCCGGGCGCGGGCGTACGAGGGGTCGGCGTTGTGCGGGTCCTCCCAGGGGCTCAGCCCGAGCACCGCGCACGCCGTGCGGGTCTGCTCCCGGCTCACCTCCAGCAGCGGGCGCAGCAGCGGCACCCCGTCCAGCGTCCGGTGGGCCGGCATCCCGGCCAGTCCGCGCGGGCCGGCCCCACGGGCCAACGCGAGCAGGACGGTCTCCGCCTGGTCGTCCCGGGTGTGCCCGGTGAGCAGCGCCGCCGCTCTGTGCCGGCCGGCGACGTCGGCCAGCGCCTGGTAGCGGGCCTCCCGGGCGGCGGACTCCGGGCCACCGGGCCGCCCGGCCACGTCGACCCGGACCGACTCGACCGGGTCGAGGCCGGCCTCGCGGGCCCAGGCCGCCACCGCCGCCGCCCGTTCCGCCGACCCCTCCTGCAGGCCGTGGTCGACCGTCACCAGCCCGGCGACACGACCCAGTCGCGGCGCCACGAAGGCGGTGGCGGCGGCGAGCGCCAGCGAGTCGGCGCCTCCCGAGCAGGCCACCAGCACCGGTCCGGAACCGGGCAGGCCGGTCAGCGCGCGTCGGACGGCGACCCGGATCGCGGCGACCGGCGGGGCGAGTGCGGCCACGGGCGGACGGTCAGCCGGCGGCCGGCAGCGGGCCGGCCGGCCCGTGCACCCGGCCCACCCAGGCGTCCGGGTCACCCAACTCCTCCAGCCGGGGCAGCGTGAGCGGCGAGGCGAAGACCCGGTTGAAGCCCTCCATGCCGACCCGGTCGACCACACCGTGCACGAACTTGCGGCCCTCGGCGTACTGGCGCATCTTGACGTCGACGCCGAGCAGGCGGCGGATCGCCTTCTCCAGCGGGTTGCCGGACTCCCGGCGGCGGTTGAACGCCGCCCGGATCCGCTCCACGCTCGGGATCACCTGCGGGCCGACGCCGTCCATCACGAACTCGGCGTGCCCCTCCAGCAGCGTCATCAGCGCGGTCAGCCGGTCCAGTACGGCCTTCTGGGCCGGTGTCTGGACGAGGTCCAGCACGCTGGTGCGACTCTCCGGATCCTTCACCGCGTCGGAGAGGGTGGCGATGCCCCGGCGCAGCCGCTCCAGCAGGTGGTCGCCGCCGGACGCGGAGGCGTCGACGAACGCCTGCACCTCGCTGAGGAAGTACGCCCGCATCCACGGCACGGCGGTGAACTGCGTCCGGTGCGTGACCTCGTGCAGGCAGACCCAGAGCCGGAAGTCGCGCTGGTCGGCCCCCAGCTTCCGCTCCACCTCGACGATGTTCGGCGCGACCAGCAGCAGCTGACCCGGGTCGGCGGAGAACACCTCGTACTGGCCGAGGACCCGGCCGGACAGGTACGCGAGCACTGTGCCGGCCTGCACGCCGGTGATGCGCGAGCCGACCGCCTCGGTGAGCGCGCCGGGCTGCTTGTCCTTCGTGAGCCGGCCGACCAGCGGGCCGATGACCTCGCGCAGCCCCGCGATGTTGGTCGCCGCCCAGTCCCGGCGGTCCACCACCCGCACCGGCGGGTGCGACACCTGCGACCGCAGCCCGGTGTAGTCGGCGACGTGCCCGGCCGCCTCGTCGGTCAGGCGCCGCAGGTCGGTGACCACCTCGGTGGCCTCCGCGTACGACACGCGTGGGCCCGACTTGCCCAGCGCCCCCGCGGTCGCGGCGGCCAGATCCCAGTCCACGAACTGCGCCATGGACCCACCGTACCCGCGCCGCCACAACCCGGCCCGGGCTCGACCGCCGCGCGAAGCCCGGGGCGCTCGGGGCGCGCGCCAGGGCGTGCGTCGAAGTCCCGGCGCGAGCCGCGGCGAGGCGCGACCGGGCTGTGACTTCGACACAGGCCCTAACGGCAGCCGCAGGCGGCGAGGGTGGCGGCGATGCGGTCGAGGGCGACGCGGGCCGATTCCTGTCCGTCGGCGGGCGCCCGGTCGGTGAGCACGGCGAAGCTCAGCAGCCGTCCGTCCGCCGTGGTGACCAGGCCCGCGATCGCGTGTACGCCGGTCAGCGTCCCGGTCTTGGCGCGGACCACGCCGGCGCCGGCCTTCGCCGCCGCGCCCGCGTACCGGTCGGCGAGGGTGCCCGACCAGGCGGCGACCGGCAGGCCGCCGAAGATCGCGGCCAGCTCGGGGCGGGTGCCGTTGCCGGCGAGCGCGATCAGGTCGGTGAGCAGCGACGGGCTGATCCGGTTGGTGCGGGACAGGCCGCTGCCGTCGGCGAGGGACAGTTCGTCGGCCGGCAGGCCTAGCTCACCGGCGACCTCGTCCATCGCCTTCGCCGCCCCGACGAAGGACGCCGGCTGGTCCCGGGCCAGGGCTACCTGCCGGGCCAGCGCCTCCGCGATGATGTTGTCGCTGTCGCTGATCATGATGTCGACCAGCCGGACCATCGGCAGCGACCGGACCACTCCCAGCTCGCTGCCCGGGGCACCGGCGGTCGCGTCCGCCCCGGCCGCCGGGGCCTTGCCCCGCTTCACGGAGTCGGTCGGCACGCCCAGCAGGCGGGCGAAGGCGCGGCCGGCCGCGAGGTCCGGCTGGGCCGCCCGCTCGGCGGCGTGGTCGCCGTTGTCGTGGTCCTTCTTCGCCTGCGGCACGTCGCTGCGCGCGCCGTCGGTCATCAGCGCGGTGATCGACGCGCCGTAGCCGTGCGTCGGGATGTCCTCGTCCCAGCCGGGCTCGTGCACCGGGCCGGCGTAGAGCGACGAGTCGACGACCACCTTCGTGGGGCTGGTGCCGCCGAGGGCCTGCTTCACCTGCGCGGCGAGGTCGTCCAGGCGGGCCGCACCGGGGTAGAAGCCGTTGCGGTCCACGGCGAGGGTCGGGTCGCCGCCGCCGACGAGCACCACCTCGCCCGGGGTCGCGCCGGCGACCGCCCGGGTGGGGATCCGGTGCCCGGGGCCGCGCGCGGCGAGCACGGTCACCCCGGTGACCAGCTTCGTCACCGAGGCGGGCACGGTGCCGTCGTCCGCGCCCCGGCCGTAGAGCGACTCGCCGGTGGCGACATCGGTCACCGAGACGTTCACCCGGTCACCGAGCGCGGCGGCGCGGACCAGCGAATCGATCTCGGCGCGTACCCCCGCGGGGGTGGGCAGCGGCGCGTTCGGGTCGGCGGCGGCCAGCACCGCCGCGGGCGCCGCCTCCGGTGTCCCCGCGGCGGCCCGGTCGCCGGCCGGGTCCTCGCCCAGCCACTGCGCCACCGGGCCCGGACGGACCACCACGACACCCACCGCGGCCAGCACGAGGACCAGCACCGTCGCCAGCACGGCCGGCAGGAGCCGGCGACGACGCGCCGGGGGTGTGGGGCCGGCGCCCGGTGCGGGCTCGGTGGGCGGGCCCGCCGGCGGCCGGGCCGAACCCGACGGCGGTGGGCCGGCGGGCGGACGGGAGGCGGCGGCCGCCCACAGGTCGAGCGGCTCGGGCCGGGGTGCGGCGCCGGGGGTCACGGCAGCCCGGCCGTGACCGTTACCGGGCGGCGGAAAGGCCCCGCCGGCCGGTGCCGGGGCGTGACCGTTGCCGGCCGGTGCCAGGCCGGGCCCGCCGGGCACCGGACCGGGCCGGCCGGCGGCCGGGAAGCGCACGGGGTCGGGCCCACCGGGCGGCGGCCACGACGCCGGGGCACCGTGACCGTGGGTGGGCCGGTCGGGCGGCGAGCCGTACGTGCGACCGGTGGGCGGGGTGCGGGAGGAGTGGGCGTCGGGCACCGGAACCCGACCGGTGGCACCGCCCCGAGCAGATCCGCCGGTCCCCCGTCCAGCGCCCTCCTCCGGACGGTAGTGTGAATCTTCCCTCCCCACGACCCCCTCCTCCCCCTGCGAAAATCTGCTTGGGTGACACTACTTCGGTCCGAACACTATGCGGGGTCCGGAGCATCGGTCGGGGTTTCGCCCTGTCCGAAGAGCGACGACGCCGCTGGTCCGTTGCCAGCGTGGGCATACGAGGGAGCGTGCAGATGGATTTCGACGTCACGGTTGAGATCCCCAAGGGTCACCGCAACAAGTACGAGGTCGACCACGCGACCGGCCGGATCCGGTTGGACCGCACCCTCTTCACCTCCACGCAGTACCCGGCCGACTACGGCTTCATCGAGGGCACGCTGGGTGAGGACGGCGACCCGTTGGACGCCCTGGTGCTGGTCCCCGAGCCGACCTTCCCGGGTTGCCTCATCCGCTGCCGCACGATCGGCATGTTCCGGATGACCGACGAGAAGGGCGGCGACGACAAGGTCCTCTGCGTGCCGTACGAGGACCCGCGCCAGGAGCACCTGCGCGACATCCACCACCTCGGCGAGTTCGACCGGCTGGAGATCCAGCACTTCTTCGAGGTGTACAAGGACCTGGAGCCCGGCAAGTCCGTCGAGGGCGCGACCTGGGTGGGCCGCCAGGAGGCCGAGGCCGAGATCGTCGCCTCGTACCGGCGCGCCCGGGAGGCCGAGGAGCGCGGCGAGTCCACGCACTGAGGCGGTAAGCGTGACGGGCCCGGCGGCCGCTCAACCGAGCAGCCCCCGGGCCTGTTCGTACAGGTCCAGCACCGCGCAGGCGACCGGGACCACCGAGACCACCAGGGCGGTGTCGGCGAGGTCGGCGACCCGGCCGACGTACGGGGAGACCGGGCGCCGGGCGTACGTGGTGCCGGCCGCGACCGTGACCAGCGCCAGCGCCAGCCCGCCCAGGGTCAGCGCGAGCAGGCCCCCGGGGCCCGACCGCTCGGCGAGCACCACGCCGAGCACCGCGTAGCCGGCGAGACCGGCGGCGACGGCCGGCACCCGGTGTCGTACGGCGACGAACAGCCGGGCGCGCAGCAGCAGCACGGTCGCGGCGACACCGACCAGCACCCGACCGGCGACGCCTCCGGTGAGCCCGAGCAGCACGGCGGCGAGCGCCGCCAGCACGGCGTGCCCGACGAGCATCCCGGTGAGCATCTCGTCGGTCCGGGCCACCGCCGCGTGGACCCGCTCGCGGTCCGGCAGGTCCCGGACCCGGTCGAGGCCGCCGCCCGGATCGCCGGTGGGCAGGGTGATCGGCGGCAGCGGCACCTTGCCGAGCCGGATCGCCAGCAGCGGTATCGCGCCGACCGCGAAGACGAGCACGCAGAGCAGGACCGCCGCGGCGCCGGCCGGGTCGAGCAGCATCCCGCCGACCGCCGCGACCGCCCCGGCGAGCCCCACCATCGCGCCGGCGACGAAGACCCGGACCCGGGACGCCACGCCGGCCAGGGCGAGCACCGAGGCGAGCAGCAGGGCCGTCGCGCCGGCGAGCAGTTCGGGTACGCCGACCCACCGCAGCCCTGGCACCGCGCCGACCGGATCCCCACTGCTGACGGCGAGCGCGCCGGCCGCGGCGGCGTACGGCAGTGCGTACCCGCCCAGGGTGGCGCCGGCCGCGCCGTTCGCGTACGCCCGTGAGGCCGCTGTCCCGGCGAGGGTGAGCAGCAGGGCGACCATGGCGGCGACCGGCCAGCCGGCGGGGTGACCGGGACCGCCGGTGAGGACGGCGAGCAGCCCGACGGCCAGCGGCACCGCCGCACCGGCCAGGGCGGCGATCCGGGTGGCACCCGGGGTCCACGCGCCGCCGCGCCGCCGCGCCCCGTCGGCGATCGCCTCGACGACGTCGTCGTACTCCAGTTCCGGCCAGTCCGCGCGGGCCGGCACCAGGTGCAGCACCTCGCCGTCGCGGACGCCCTGGGGCAGCAGGGCCTGCGCGGTCGCCAGCGCCGCGCCGTCGCTGCGCCGCAGCACCCAGCCGCCGTGCCGCTCACCGTCGTCGGCCAGCCCCTCGCCGGCGTGGCGCAGCACCTCGGGCAGCAGCTCGGCCAGCGGCACCTGCTCCGGCAGGGCCACGTCCAGCCGCCGCTGGGGAGCGTTGATGGTGACCCGGGCCAACCCGATTGTCATCGATTGATCTCCATATCGAGCGGGGTTGGTGGCTGCGCGGACGACAGGACTTTACCTACGATGAGCCAGGCTCGGGTTACCGAGCGCTGTCAGGAGGTGTAGTGTCCACTGTCGTCATCAAGCGGCCACCCCGACGACCAGCGCCGGAGATCCCGGTCGGCGAACTGCCGGTGGAGGCACCTCCGGAGATCCCCCCGGTCACCGGAGGGCGCTGGCAGCAGCTGCTCATGGTGCTGCCGATGCTGGGCGGCACCGTGGCGATGGCGATGATGTTCGGCCGCGGCGGTGGGGCGTACTCGTACGTCGTCGGCGGGATGTTCGGGCTGTCGTCGCTGGCGATGCTGGTGACCTCCTGGGGCAGCGCCTCCGGCACCCCGAAGAAGTCGGAGATGATGGCCGCCCGGCGGGAGTACCTGCGGCACCTGACCGGCCTGCGCCGGCGGGTCCGGCAGACCGCCGGACGGCAGCGGGCCGGGCTCTACTACCGGCACCCGGATCCCGGCCGGCTCTGGTCGACCGTCGACAGCCACCGGGTCTGGGAGCGGCGGCCCGCCGATCCCGACTTCGCGGTGGTACGCGTCGCCGTCGGTCCGCAGACCCTGGCCACCCCGCTGGTCCCCCCGGTCACCCGGCCGCTGGAGGAGCTGGAGCCGATGACGGCCGGCGCGCTGCGCCGGTTCCTGGACGCGTACTCGGTGGTGCCAGACCTGCCGGTGGCTCTCTCGCTGCGCAGCTTCGCCCGGGTCCACGTCCGCGACACCGCCGCCCGGCCCGGCGGGTCGCCCGCCGCCGCCCAGGCGCTGGCCCGGGCGATGCTCACCCAGCTCGCCGTCTTCCACGCCCCCGACGAGCTGCTGATCGCGGTGTGCGCCGGGCCCGAGCGGCGGCCCGCCTGGGAGTGGATCAAGTGGCTGCCGCACGCCCACCACCCCACCCGCACCGACGCCCTCGGCCCGGTCCGGCTGGTCACCAGCTCGGCGGTCCAGCTTGAGGGGCTGCTCGACGAGGTGCTGGGCAGCCGCTCCCGGTTCAGCCCGGCCGGGCCGGCCACCGACGGCCCCCACGTCGTGGTGGTGCTCGACGGGGGCGACCTGACCGGCGCGGCCGACCTGACCGGGGAGAGCGGCATCGACGCGGTCACGGTCATCGACCTGGACACGCCGCCCCCGCGCCTGCTGGACCGGTACGCCCTGCTGCTGGAACTACGGTCGGGCCGGCTGCACTCGCACTCCGCCGACGGGCACGCCGAGGTCGGCACGGCCGACCGGCTCGACCTGGCCGACGCCGAGGCGGTGGCCCGTCGCTTGGCGCCGATGCGGCTGGCCACCGCGGTGCACGGCGGCGACGCGGCGCCGGGCAGCGACCTCGGCCTGCTCGACCTGCTCGGCCTAGGCGACGCGGAGAGCTTCACCGCCGAGCAGGGCTGGGCGCCCCGCCCGCCGCGCGACCGGCTGCGGGTGCCGATCGGGGTCGGCGCCGACGGCGGCACCGTCGAGCTGGACCTGAAGGAGTCGGCGCAGGACGGGATGGGTCCGCACGGCCTGCTCATCGGCGCCACCGGCTCGGGCAAGTCCGAGCTGCTCCGTACGCTGGTGCTCGGGCTGGCCGCGACGCACAGCTCGGAGCAGCTCAACTTCGTGCTGGTCGACTTCAAGGGCGGCGCCACCTTCGCCTCGTTCGACCGGCTGCCCCACACCGCGGCGGTCATCACCAACCTGGCCGACGCGCTCCCGCTGGTGGACCGCATGGTCGACGCGATCAACGGCGAGCTGGTCCGCCGGCAGGAGCTGCTGCGGCGCGCCGGCAACTTCGCCAGCGTGCGCGACTACGAGCGGGCCCGGGCCGCCGGCACCCCGCTCGCTCCGCTGCCGTCGCTGCTGCTGGTCTGCGACGAGTTCTCCGAGCTGCTGTCGGCGAAGCCCGACTTCATCGACCTCTTCGTCCAGATCGGCCGGCTGGGCCGGTCCCTCGGTGTGCACCTGCTGCTCGCGTCCCAGCGGCTGGAGGAGGGCCGGCTGCGCGGGCTGGACACGCACCTGTCGTACCGGATCGGGTTGCGGACCTTCTCGGCGCTGGAGTCCCGGACGGTGCTCGGGGTGCCCGACGCGCACGAGCTGCCGCGCTCCCCCGGGCACGGCTACCTGCGCTCCGGCACCGACCCGCTGGTCCGCTTCAAGGCCGCGTACGTCTCCGGGGCGGTCCGCCGGCGCGGCGCGGCCCCGGGCGGCGACGCGGCCGGGGCGGCCCGGGTGCTGACGTTCACCTCCCACCTCGTCCCGGTCCCGGAGCCGGTCGGCCCGCCCGCCCTGCCGGCAGCCGAGGAGGAGGGCGGCACCACCCTGCTGGAGCTGCTGGTCGGCCGCCTGGCCGGGCAGGGCCCGCCGGCGCACCAGGTCTGGCTCTCTCCGCTCGGCCCGGCGCCGGCGCTGGACGAGCTGCTCGGCCCGGCCGCTGTCGACCCGGTACGCGGCCTCACCGTCGGCAACCCGGAGCTGCACGGCGCGCTTCAGGTTCCGGTGGCCGTCGTCGACAAGCCCTTCGAGCAGCGCCGCGACCTGCTGTGGCTCGCCCTCGACGGGGCGGCCGGGCACGTCGCCGTCGTGGGCGGGCCGCAGAGCGGCAAGTCGACGGCGCTGCGCACGCTGATCACCGCGCTGGCGCTCACCCACACGCCCGCCGAGGTTCAGGTCTACTGCCTCGACTTCGGCGGCGGGGGCCTGGCCGCGCTGCGGGACCTGCCGCACGTCGGCGGGGTGGCCGGCCGCGCCGACCCGACCGCCGTCCGGCGCACCGTCGGCGAGGTCACCACCCTGCTGGCCGACCGGGAACGCCGCTTCGCCGACCTCGGGGTGGAGTCGATGGCCGCGTGGCGGCAGCGACGCGCCGCCCTGGCCGGCACCGCCCAGCCGGCCGCCGACCCCTTCGGCGACGTGTTCCTCATGGTGGACGGCTGGGCCACGCTGCGCGGCGAGTACGACGACCTGGAGCCGTCGATCACCGACCTCGCCACCCGCGGGCTGTCCTACGGGGTGCACGTGGTGGCGACCGCCGTGCGCTGGCTGGACTTCCGGCCGGTGATCCGGGACCTGTTCGGCTCCCGGCTGGAGCTGCGCCTGGGCGACCCGTCGGACTCGCTGGTGGCCCGCCGGGCGGCGGCGAACGTGCCGGAGAAGACGCCGGGCCGGGGCATCACCGCCGAGAGTCTGCACTTCCTCACCGGCCTGCCGCAGCTCACCGCGGGCGCGGACACCGCCGACCTGGTCAAGCGGGTCGCCGCCGCCTGGCGTGGGCCGGCCGCCCCACCGGTACGGCTGCTGCCGCCGGTGCTGCCGTACGCCGACCTGGATCTCGCCGCGACCACCGGGCTGCGGATCCCCGTCGGTGTCGCCGAGGCCGACCTGCGCCCGGTGGTGCTGGATTTCGCGGCCGACCCGCACTTCGTGGTGTTCGGCGACGCGGAGTGCGGCAAGTCCTCGTTCCTCCGCGCGCTGGCCACCTCGATCATGACCCGCTTCACCCCGGAGCAGGCCCGGGTGATCCTGGTCGACTACCGGCGCAGCCTGTTCGACCTCACCGAGGCGGTGCACGTCATCGGCTACGGCACGGCCGCCGCCCACACCACCGAGCTGCTGGAGTCGGCCGCGGGCTACCTCCAGGCCCGGGCGCCGGGGCCGGAGGTCACGCCGGCCCAGTTGCGGGAGCGGTCCTGGTGGTCCGGTCCCGAGCTGTTCGTGCTGGTCGACGACTACGACCTGGTCGCCAGCGGCCCGGCGAACCCGCTGCGGGCGTTGGAGGAGCACCTGCCGCACGCGCGGGACGTCGGCCTGCACCTGGTGCTCGCCCGCCGGACGGGCGGCGCCGGGCGGGCCCAGTACGAGCCGGTGGCGCAACGGCTGCGCGAGCTGTCCACGGCCGGGTTGGTGATGGCGGGCAGCCCGGACGAGGGCGCGCTCGTCGGTCCGGTGCGGCCCGGACCGCTGCCCCCGGGTCGCGGGCGGCTGGTCACCCGGCGCGAGGGCGTACGCCTGGTCCAGCTCGCCCATCTGCCGCCGCCGTGACCGGTGTCCCCGGAACGCCCCTGAGGGCGGGTGGGAACCGGTAATCTCCCATCGTCGTGTTTGCGTCGAGGTGAATGGCCGAGGATGTGACCAGGGTGCGGAGCGGTGCCGCCCGACGGGCTGCCCGCCGGGCGTTGCTCGGTGTGGCGGCCGCTGCCGTGTCCGTCGTCCTGCCGGCCGCACCGGCGGTCGCCGCCCCCGGCCCGGCCGCCGCGGAGCAGGTCGCCGCCCCGGTCGCGCAGGTCACCGGACGCTCGACAGCGGCCGGTGCCGCCGCCGGCCCGCTCACCGCCCCGCCGGTCGGCCGCACCCCGGACGCGAAGGGGCGCCCCGACCAGGTCCGCGACGAGCAGTGGCAGATCGACGCGTTGCGGGCCAGCACCGCCTGGCGCACCTCCACCGGATCCGGCGTGATCGTGGCGGTGATCGACTCCGGAGTGGACGCTTCGCACCCGGACCTGGCCGGTCAGGTCCTGCCGGGCCTCGACCTGGTCGGCCCGCAGGGCACCGGCGGCCCGGACCCGGTGGGCCACGGCACCACCGTGGCCGGTCTCATCGCCGGCCGCAACGACGACAGCCGAGGCGTGGTGGGCCTGGCACCCGGGGCGCGGATCCTGCCGGTGCGGGTTCTCGACGCCAAGAACCGCTACGACGACGCCATGGTCGTCGCCAAGGGTGTGCGCTGGGCCGTCGACAACGGCGCCCGGGTGATCAACCTGTCGCTCGGCGGCAGCAGCGAGAGCCCGGCCCTGGCCGCCGCGCTGGACTACGCCTTCGCCCGGGACGTGGTGGTCGTCGCCTGCACCGGCAACGTGGCGACGTCGACGAACAGCAAGGTGTGGTACCCGGCCCGCGAGCCGGGCGTGCTCGCGGTGTCCGGGCTGGAGGAGGACAGCGAGAACCTCTGGTCCGGAGCGATCACCGGCCGCCAGACGGTGCTCACCGCGCCCGCCACCGGCCTGGTCGGCGCCCGTTCTCCGGGCGGCTACTGGCGGGTGCAGGGCACCAGCTTCGCCGCGCCCCTGGTGGCGGCCACCGCCGCGCTGGTCCGGGCCCGCTATCCGCAGATGTCCGCCGGTGACGTGGTCAACCGGCTGCTGGCCACCGCCCGCGACATCGGGCCGACCGGGCGGGACGACCGTTTCGGGTACGGGCTGGTCGATCCGGTCGCCGCGCTGACCGCCGACGTGCCGTCGGTCGGGCGCAACCCGCTGGACGACCAGTCGTCGCCCGGCGTGGTCGGCTTCGGTCCGGCACCCGGGACGGCCGACGCGGCGGCGGGCGGCGACCAGATGGGCTTCGACGCGCCCCGGCAGCAGACCCGGTGGTCGGCCCAACCGGCCGGCTCCCACCACGACTCCACGCCGGAGCGACTCTGGACCGGGCTGGCGATCGCCGTCGCGCTGCTCACCGGGACGGCGCTGATGGTGCGCCGGCTCCGCCAGTGGGGTCGCTGACCGTCCACGGATCTGCCCGCACCGGTCTGCCGGGTCACTTTCCGGGTAGAACGGACGTCATGACCTCGCTCGGTCCCCGTACCCTCCACCCGCCGTCGCGCTTGTCGTGGCGTGAGCGGCGGCTGCACCCCGACCACGCCCGGGGCCTGCGACTGACCCTCGCCCTGACGGCCGCGTTCCTGGTGCTGGTGCCGTTCACGCTGCTCGCCCTGCTGGTGCTGTCGTCCTGGGCACCGCTGCGCCGGCTGGACGGGGCGGTGACCGAGGCGCTCGTCGGCTACGGCCTCGACCATCCTGCCTGGGCCGGGACGATGAGCGTCTGGACGGACGTCTTCGGCCCGATGCCGCTGCGGGTGGGCGCGCTGGTGCTGGTGCTCTGGCTGCTGCGGATCGGCGCCCGGCAGTTGGCGCTCTGGGTCGCCACCACCATGACGGTCGGCGGGGTGCTGGGCCCGCTGCTCAAGCTGCTCGTCGGGCGGCCGCGGCCGGACCTTCCGGAACCGTTGGCGCAGGCGGTCGGGCTGGCGTTCCCGTCCGGGCACGCCCTGAACGCCGCGCTGGCCGCCGGGGTGCTGCTGGTGGTCTTCCTGCCGGCGGCGGGCCGCCCCGGCGGGCGGTACGCGGTGTGCGCCGGCGCGCTGGTGCTCGCCGGGGTGACCGGGTTCAGCCGGGTGGCGCTGGGGGTGCACTGGGCCAGCGACGTGGTGGCCGGCTGGCTGCTGGGCGCCGCCGTGGTGACCGCCACCGCCGCCGCCTTCACCGTCTGGCGGGCGGTCCCGCCGGCCGCCGCTCCGGAGCCGCCGGCACGCTGACCGGGCGACCCGGGGGCTACGCCTCAGGTGCACTCGCCGGTGCCGACGCCACGGGTGCGCTCGGCGCCGGCCAGGGCGACCGGGCGGGCCTCGGCCGCGGTCACCGCGAAGCCGGTGTTCGGGTCGTCGGCCGCCGCCGCGAAGATCACCCCGAGCACCAGGCCGTTCGAGGAGACCAGCGGCCCGCCCGAGTTGCCGCTCTGCACCAGTGCCCGGATCGTGTAGATCTCCCGGGTCACGTTCCCGGCGGAGTAGATGTCCGGACCGGTGATGTCGTCGACGTCCCGGATCCGGGCGGACTGGGCGTTGTACGGGCCGTCGAGCGGGAAGCCCAGCACGATCGCGTCCGCACCGCTGCCCGCGTTGCCGGCGGCGAAGCGCATGGACGGGCCGGGCAGCCCGGGGGCGTACAGCACGGCCAGGTCCCGGTCCGGGTCGTACACGACCACCCGGGCGTCGTACCGGTCGCCGTTGAGCTCCACGACGGTGGAGCGGGTGCCCGCCACCACGTGCGCGTTGGTCATCACCCGGTCGTCGGCGTACACGAAACCGGAGCCCTCGATCCGGCGGGAGCAGCTCGGCGCGGAGCCGAGGATCTTGACCACCGACCGCTGGCTGTTGGCCACCACCTGGGAACCGGCGAGCGCCGGGTCGGGCGGGGCGACCTGCCGGGCGCGGGTCGGCGCCAGGTCGCCGAAGACGTCGGGGAAGCCGTTGGTGTCGACCGTGTCCCGCAGCGCGGTGGAGAGTTCCTGTGCCCGGTCGGGCAGGACCCGGTCCACGACCGTGAGCAGCGCGCTGTTGCGGATCGAGGCGGCCAGCCAGGGCAGCGACGACGAGCCCAGCGGCACCGCGACCAGCCAGGCGACGAGGAGGACGGCGAACAGCGAGACGAACGCCCCGCCGATGTCGTCGGCCTGCCGCCCGACGTCGCTGGTGATCGTGCGGCGCAGGTGGGAACCGAGCCAGCCGGCGAGGGCCTGACCCACCACCGCCAGCCCGAACACCGCGACCAGGGAGATCAGCACCCGGGTGCCGCTGTCGACGAACTGCTGTGCGAGCAACGGCCCGATCTGGAGCCCGACCAGTGCACCCAGGAAGAAGCCGGAGAACGACAGCACCCCGATGACGAAGCCCTGACGATATCCGCTGATCGCGAACACGAGCATGAGCAGCAGCAGTACGAGATCCACGGCGGACACGCGTCAAGCGTACGGGCACTCGGCCCGCGGGATGACCATCGCTAGCGGAAGGTGACCGTGGAGTCAGCGTAGGGCGGTCTCGTCCACCTCGTCGGTGCCGGCCGACGGCGCCGGGCTGGCCCCGATCGGCGGGAGGTCCACCACGCGTCCCGGCTGCCACGGCCGGGCCCAGCCGCCCATCTCCAGCAGCGTCGAGAGCACGCCGGCGGTGAAGCCCCAGACCAGCATGCCGCGCACCGAGAAGGCCGGGCCGATCCAGCCGCTCGGGTGGCGTACCCGCATCCGGTTCTCCGGGTCCACCAGCTCGGCGACCGGGAGCCGGGCCACGTGGGCGACCTCGGCCGGTTCCCGGGAGTGCACCGGGTGCGGGGCGTGCCACCAGGCGAGCACCGGCGTCACCAGGAAGTCGCTCACCGGGATCCAGAGCTTCGGCAGCTCGGCGAGCACGGTGACGCTGGTCGGGTCGAGGCCGACCTCCTCGTTGGCCTCGCGGAGTGCCGTCGCCGACGCGTCCGCGTCCTCCGGATCGGCCGCGCCGCCCGGGAAGGCCGGCTGGCCGGCGTGGTTGCGCAGGGTGGCGGCCCGCTGGAGGATCAGCACGTCCGGGCCGGCGCCGGCGGCCTCGCCGAGCAGCACCAGCACGGCGCTCTCCCGCCCGCCGCGCTCAGGGGTGGCGAGCCGGGTGAAGTCCTCGGTGCGCGCGCTGCCGAGCCGCGTCAGCAGCGGGTCGAGCCAGGGCGGTGGCTGACGGGTCACTCCGGCACCGCCTCACGCGCCGGTGCGGCGGGCGCCGCACCGCACCCCGACCGTGATGCGTTCACGCCGCCACCGCCACGCCCAGGTGTTGGCGGACCAGGTCGGCGAGGCGGGCGTCGTCGAGCGCCCCGCTGGTGTCGACGTGCCGGATCCGGCCGTCGCCGTCGACGAGGACGGTCAGCGGGATCGCGTTGCGGCCCAGCGCCCGTTGCAGCGCCTCACCCTGGTCGACCAGGGTCGGGAAGCGGACCCCGAAGTCCTCGCCGATGGACTGCGCGCCGCCGCGCGTGTCCCGCGTGTTCACCCCGAGCACCGTCAACCGTCCGTCGGTCCGCTCGCTGAGGCGTTGGAACGCGGGCAGTTCCTTCCGGCAGGGCGCGCACCAGGAGGCCCAGAGGTTGATCACGGCGGGCCCTCGGACGTCCCGCAACGCCACCGGCGCGCCACCGGTGAAGCAGGTCAGCGTGAGCTCCGGCAGCGGCGTACCCCCGTCGGCCGGGACGGAGCTCGCGGTGCCGGACGGCGCCGGCGCGGTGGTCAGGCCGGAGCAGTCCTCGAACGGGGACGGCCGGCTCTGCGCCGCACCGTCACGCGTGCGGGCGGCGTCCTCACCGGTGGCGGTGCAGCCGGCGAGCACCAGCAGCACGGGGACCAGCAGGGCGGCGAGCCGCGTCCTCACGGCGCCTCCGCGGCGACGGCCTGGACGGGAACCAGCTCCGGGTCCACCCCGGCGGCCGCCGCCAGGTCCCGGGCGCGAGGCCCCTTGAGCAGTTTCGCGGCCGCCGCCGGATCGGTCGGGCCGGTGCCGTACGACGGGCAGAGCTTGGCGAGGGTGCACGCCCCGCAGGCGGGCTTCCGCGCGTGGCAGACCCGCCGCCCGTGAAAGATCACGCGGTGCGACAGCATGGTCCAGTCCCGCTTCGGGAACAGCGCGCCGACCGCGTGCTCGATCTTGACCGGGTCGGTCTCGGTGGTCAGCCGCCATCGCTGCACCAGCCGCTGGAAGTGCGTGTCGACGGTGATCCCCGGCACACCGAACGCGTTGCCGAGGATGACGTTGGCCGTCTTGCGGCCGATCCCGGGCAGGGTCACCAGGTCGGCCAGCTTGCCCGGCACCCGGCCGTCGTACCGCTCGAGCAGCGCCTGACCCAGCTTGATCAGGGAGTCGGTCTTGTTGCGGTAGAAGCCGGTGGGCCGGATCAGCTCCTCCAGCTCCGCCCGGTCGGCGCCGGCGTAGTCGGCCGCGCGCGGGTAGCGGGCGAACAGCTTCGGGGTGACCTCGTTGACCTTCTTGTCCGTGCACTGCGCGGAGAGGATCGTCGCGACGGCCAGCTCCAGCGCGTTGGAGTGGTTGAGCTCACAGTGCGCGTCGGGGTGGGTCTCGGTCAGCACCCGCCCGATCCGCCGGGCGCGGCGCGTCCGCCCGAGGTCGGTCTCGGTGAAGCTGGTCGTCACGCGGGAAAGCCTACGTCGCCGGCCCGACAGACTGCCGGGCCACGCCCTGCGGCCGCGCCCGGGTCAGCCCTCCGCGGGCGCGCTGATCTTCCCCGAGCCGTCGAGGACCGCCCCGGTCCCCGGGAAGTCCTTCCGGCTGAGCTCCCGCACCAGGCCCAGACCGCGCTCGTCCGGGTCCATCCTCGGGAGACCCGCCGAGTTCATGTACGTCGCGGCGAACGATCCGCCGGCCCAGGTGCCGTCCGGCTTGAGCGAGACCTTCAGCACCCCGCCCCAGCCCAGCCGGCCGCTGTTGTTGAGCGAGTTGCCGCCGCCGGCGAAGTTCCCCAGGCTGTACGCGATCAGCCGGCCCTTGTAGAACTCCATGCCGCGCAGGACGTGCGGGCCGTGCCCGACGATGAGGTCCGCCCCGGCGTCGATCATCGCCTTCGAGAACCGCACGGGATCGCCCCGGTTCTCGCCGAGGTACATCTCGGTGCCCGGCTTCACCCGCGTCTTGTCGGCCCCCTCGGCGCCCATGTGCACCTGCACGACCACCAGGTCCGCCATCCCGGCCGCCTTGGTGACGACCTTCTTCGCCGCCGGGATGTCGGTCAGCGGGTTGGACCACGGGTACGAGGAGAAGCCCGCGACCGCCACCTTGACGCCCTTCACGTCGACCACCGCGATCTGGTCGGGCGCGCCGGTGTGCGCGAGCTTGTGCTTCTCGAGCGCGGCCTGGGTGTTCTCGTAGCCCTTCGACCCGTAGTCGTACCCGTGGTTGTTGGCCTGGTTGAGCAGCTCGAACCCGGCGTCGCGCAGGTACGCCGCGTACTCCGGCGGGGCCCGGAACTGGTAGCAGCTGGTGGAGTTCGCCCCGCACTTGCCGGTGCCGGTGTCGCCGGTGAGCGGCTCCTCCAGGTTGCCCATCACCAGGTCGGCGGCGAGCGCCTTCTCGACGTCGTCGAAGAAGCCCTTGCCGTTGTTCGCCGGCAGCCGGTTCGGCGCGTTGGCCATGATGATGTCGCCGGTGGCGGAGAGAGAGATGGCCGACTCGGCCGGCTGCGGCGCCTCGCCGGAGGCGACCGGGGTGCCGGTGGCGCCATCTCCGGAACCGGGTTGCCAGGCGGCGCCGCCCTCCGGGTCGGCCTCGCCGCAGCCCGCCGCGAGCAGGGCGGCGAGCAGCGCGCCGACCACCGGCAGGAGGCGGCGGCGCGGACGGCGGTTCAGGGGGGCGGCAGCGTACATCGCTCGCGACCCTACCGGGCGGTGGACGCGCCGCCATGACCCGATCGGGCAGATGTTCAGCCCGTGACGCGGTCTGACCAGGGCACCACGGTGCCGGCGCCGCCGGCGGTGACGGCGGCGTGCACCGCCCGGGCCAGGGGCGCCCCCCAGGTGGAGCGGGGGCCGCCGTACGCCGCCTCCGGCCCGTCGACCGGGCAGAGGATCGTGACCGCGTCGGTGGGGGTGCCGGTGCCGGGAACGCCCAGCTCCGCGAGCGCCTGCGCCTTCGCCTCGGTGGCCGTCGCCACCGCGTTGACCAGGGCGGCGTGCCCGAGCCGGGCCGGCACGTACGCCACGATGTTGACCGTCCCGACCCGCTGGGCGAGCACTGCCGGCTCGCTCGCTGTCGATTCGACCTCCGGCGGCGCGGCCGCCGCCGCCCAGACCGGCATGCCGAGCCCGACCGTCGCCCAGACCCGCACGCCGGTGTCGGCCCGGGCCACCACCTCCGCGACGTCCACGCCGGTCAGCAGGCCCACCCCGGGCCCGTCGAGGCCGAGCTGGTCGGCCAGCTCGGCGAGGTGGTCGGCCGGGTCCTCCCGGTCGTACGACATGGGCACGGTGGCGTTCACGACCCATTCCCGTACGCCCAGGCCACCGCCGAGCGGCGCGGAGCTTACGCTGAGTAGCGGACGGTCGACCCGCCAGACCAGCAGCGGGACGTCCCGCCCGTCCTCGCGACGGGTGGTCAGCGACGGCTCGTTCAGCACGTGGCGACCCTACGACCTGCGCCGCGACCCGACGCGGGCCACCCGGGCGGGCGCGGGATCCTAGCGGGTGATCACGACGGGCACGTTACGTCCAACGATCAAGATTCCAGGGGTGCGCCTCGGATAACCGCTCACGTGCGCCTAGACTGGCGACGCGCGAGGGAGAAGCGGACGGCGGACCCGGCCGACGGACGGCACGCGCAGGCGGAGGTGCGCGATGGACGAGGTACTGGCCCGCAGCGGGATCTTCCAGGGCGTCGACCCGGAGGCTGCCGAGGCGCTCGCCAAGGAGATGGAGACGCTCGAGGTCCGCAAGGGCGAGGTCGTCTTCAACGAGGGCGAGCCCGGCGACAGTCTGTACATCCTGCTGTCCGGCAAGATCAAGGTCGGCCGCCGGGCGGCGGACGGCCGGCAGAATCTGATCGCGGTCATGGGACCGTCGGACATGGTCGGCGAGCTGTCGCTCTTCGACCCCGGCCCGCGGACGGCCACCGCCACCGCGGTGACCGACACCCGCCTGGTGCGGCTGCGCAAGCAGGCGCTGCGCCCCTGGCTCAACAACCGGCCGGAGATCGCCGAGCAGTTGCTGCGGGTGCTCGCCCGCCGCCTGCGCCGGACGAACGACTCGCTGGCCGACCTGATCTTCACCGACGTCCCCGGCCGGGTCGCGAAGAACCTGCTCCAGATGGCCGGCCGGTTCGGCACCCGCGACGGCGGCGTGCTGCGGGTGACCCACGACCTGACCCAGGAGGAGATCGCCCAGCTCGTCGGCGCCTCCCGCGAGACGGTCAACAAGGCGCTCGCCGACTTCGCCTCGCGCGGCTGGCTGCGCCTGGACGGCAAGAGCATCATCATCCTCGACCCGGAGCGCCTGGCCCGCCGCGCCCGCGTCTGATTCAAGTTCACCCGAGAACGGCCCGGACCAGTCGGTCCGGGCCGTTCGCGCACGTGGGGGTCTGCCGGGAGCAGAACGGGCTCGACGTCGTGACCGGGCGTCGGGCACGGTGGGGTGATGCTTGACCGGGTTGCCGTTCTCTCCGACATCCACGGTGTGCTGCCGGCGCTGGACGCCGTCCTGGCCGAGCCGGACGTGGCTGGCGCCGACCTGATCGTGCTCACCGGCGACATCGCCGCCGGTCCGCAGCCGGTCGAGGTGCTCGACCGGCTCGCCGGGCTCGGTGACCGGGTGTGCTGGGTACGCGGCAACGCCGACCGCGAACTGGTCGAGGCCCGGGCCGGCCGGCCGTCACCGATCGACGTCTCCAACTGGGCGGCCAGCCAGCTCCGGGACGACCAGGTGGCCCGCCTGGCGGCGCTGCCGCTGACCGTCACCCTGGAGATCGCCGGGCTCGGCCCGGTGCTCTTCTGCCACGCCACTCCCCGGGACGACGAGGAGGTCGTCCTGGTCGACTCCCGGCTGGAGCGCTGGGCGGAGGTGTTCGCCGGGGTGCCGGCCGAGGTCGGCACGGTGGTCTGCGGGCACACCCACATGCCGTTCACCCGGCTGGTCGACCGCCGGCTCGTCGTCAATCCGGGCAGTGTCGGCATGCCGTACGGCGGTCCCGGTGCCTTCTGGGCCCTGCTCGGTCCGGGCGTGCAGCTCCGGCGCACCCTGTTCGACGTGGACGCCGCCTGTGCCCGCGTCGCCGCCGACTCCGCCTACCCCGACGCCGCCGCCTTCGCCGACGAGTACGTGCGCTCCCGGCACAGCGACACCGAGGCCCTGACCGTCTTCGCCCCGCGCGACGGCCGCCGCCCTCCCCGGTAGACCTGCAAGTCCCCGGAAGGGGCCGCAACCTTCCGACCTACCAGTGTTAACCGAAAAAAGTCAGGCTTGACTGTTTGTTTCGGCGGCGGCAGGCTGTCCCTGTGCCCACATCGACCCGCGTCCCTCAGCAGGAACGCAGCCGCGCGACCCAGGCCCGGTTGCTGGAGGCGACCGTGGAGTGCCTGGTCGAGCACGGCTGGTCCGGCACCACCACGACCGTCGTGGCGACCCGGGCCGGCGTCTCCCGAGGCGCCCAGCTGCATCACTACCCGACCAAGGCCGCCCTGGTCACCGCCGCGGTCGCGCACCTCGCGGAGCGGCGGGCGGAGGAGCTGCGCGTCGAGGCGGAGGCCCTGCCGGCCGGCCCGCAGCGACTCGACCGGGTGGTCGACCTGCTCGCCGTCGCCTTCACCGGGCCGCTCTTCGTCGCTGCCCTGGAGCTGTGGGTCGCCGCCCGCACCGATCGTGAGCTGCGCGAGGCGCTGGTGCCGCTGGAAGCCAAGGTCGGCCGGGAGATGCACCGCCTGACCGTCGCGCTGCTCGACGTCGACGAGCGCCGCCCCGGCGTCCGGGAGGCGGTGCAGGCCACCCTCGACCTGCTCCGCGGCCTGGGCGTGGCGAACCTGCTCAACGACGACTCCGCCCGCCGGACCGCGCTGCTCGCCACCTGGAAACGACAGCTCACCCACCTGCTCACCCCCTGACCGCATCCACCGACCACCCCACCACCGCAGCGCACGGCACGGCCACCCCGCCAGCCGACGCGACGCAACCCGACGCACGGACCCGCCCCACCGCCGCACCGACCACCGCCGCACCCCCCGGAGGGCACCATGGTCGACCTCTCGGACCTGCTCACGGATCTGGCCGCCGAGTCAGAGCACCTGGACTCCCTCGTCGCCCCGCTGTCCGCCGCCGACTGGGCCCGCCCCACCCCCGCGCCGGGCTGGACGATCGGCCACCAGATCGCGCACCTGGCCTGGACGGATCACGTCGCCCTGCTCGCCGCGACGGACGCCGACGCGTTCTTCGCCTCGGTGACCACCGCACCGGACCCGGCCCGGCTGGTCGACGCCGGTGCGGAGGAGTTCCTCGCGGCGCCGGACGAGCTGCTGCCCCGCTGGCGGGCCGGCCGGACGGCGCTCGCCGCAGCGCTCGCGGCCGCACCGCCCGGCGAGAAGCTGCCCTGGTACGGCACCGGGATGTCGCCCGCGTCGATGGTCACCGCCCGCATCATGGAGACCTGGGCGCACGGCGAGGACGTCGCCGACGCGCTCGGCGTCACCCGGCCCGCCACGGCGCGACTGCGGCACGTCGCGTACCTCGGCTTCCGTACGCTGCGGCACTCCTTCGCCGCCCACGGCCGGGAGGTGCCGACGGTGCCGGTGCGGGTCGAGCTGGCGGCGCCCGACGGCGCGACCTGGTCGTACGGCCCGGAGGACGCGGCCGACCGGGTCACCGGGCCGGCGCTGGACTTCTGCCTGCTGGTCACCCAGCGCCGGCACCGCACCGACCTCGCCCTCACGGCGACCGGGCCGGTGGCCGACGCGTGGCTCGACGTGGCGCAGGCCTTCGCCGGCCCGCCCGGCGCCGGCCGCGAGCCGCTGTCCGGCGGCGCATCGGCCGGCACGGGGGTGCCGGCGTGACCGACGTGCTACGCATCGGCAACGCCTCCGGCTTCTACGGCGACCGATTCTCGGCGTGGCGGGAGATGCTCGACGGCGGCGAGCTGGACGTGCTCACCGGTGACTACCTGGCCGAGCTGACCATGCTCATCCTCGGTCGGGACCGGATGCGCGACCCCGACCTCGGCTACGCGAAGACCTTCCTCCGCCAGTTGGAGGGCACGCTCGGCACGGCGCTGGACCGGGACGTCCGGATCGTCACCAACGCCGGCGGGCTGAACCCCGCCGGTCTGGCCGCCGCCGTCCGGTCACTCGCCGAGCGGCTCGGGCTCGACGTCAAGGTCGGGTACGTCGAGGGCGACGCCCTCCAGCGACCGGACGCGCTGACCGCGAACGCGTACCTCGGGGCGTTCGGCATCGCCGCCGCCCTCGACGGCGGGGCGGACGTCGTGGTCACCGGGCGGGTCACCGACGCGTCCCTGGTGGTCGGTCCGGCCGTTGCGCGGTTCGGCTGGGGGCGGGGCGACCTGGACGCGCTCGCCGGCGCGACCGTCGCCGGGCACCTCCTCGAATGCGGCGCGCAGGTGACCGGCGGGAACTTCAGCTTCTTCACCGAGCTGCCCGACGGCGGGCACCGGCCCGGCTTCCCCGTCGCCGAGCTGCACCCGGACGGTTCGTCGGTCATCACCAAGCACCCCGGCATCGGGGGCGCGGTCACCGTCGAGACCGTCACCGCCCAACTGCTGTACGAGGTGGGCGGGCCGGCGTACCTGGGGCCGGACGTGGTGACCCGCCTGGACACGGTGACCCTGACCCAGGAGGGGACCGACCGGGTACGCGTCTCCGGCGTTCGCGGCACACCACCCCCGGACACGCTCAAGGTCGGCGTCAACAACCTCGGCGGCTTCCGCAACTCGATGACGTTCGTGCTCTGCGGGCTGGACATCCCCGCCAAGGCCGCCCTGGTCCGGGGCCAGATCGAGGAGGCGGTCGGCAAGGAGGGGCTGGAGTTCGTCCTCGCCCGCACCGACCACCCGGATGCGGGCGACACCGAGGCGGCGAGCGCGCTGCTGCACGTACACCTGCGGGACGGTGACAAGGCACGGGCCGGGCGGGCCTTCTCGGCGGCCGCGGTGGAGCTGGCCCTGGCCTCGTACCCGGGCTGCACGCTGACCACGCTGCCCGGCGACGCGACGCCGTACGGGGTCTTCACCGCCGACACGGTCCCGCAGGACGCGGTGGCCCACGTCGCGGTGCTACCCGACGGCACTCGGGTGC
This sequence comes from Micromonospora sp. H33, assembly GCF_052068455.1. Taxonomy (NCBI): domain Bacteria; kingdom Bacillati; phylum Actinomycetota; class Actinomycetes; order Micromonosporales; family Micromonosporaceae; genus Micromonospora; species Micromonospora sp. H33. The sequence continues at coordinate 70,595 of NZ_JBQHDE010000012.1, forward strand.
CGATCCCCCCGCCGCTGGTTACCGGTTTGGAAGGGACCCTTATACAACGCCAGGCGTTAACAAGGGGCCCTTCCTTGCACCCCACCCGGCGCGGCCCGCTCGGTGAGCTGGTGGGGGCCCGCTCGGGTGACAAGGGCGGCGACGCCAACCTGGGTGTCTGGGCGCGTACCGACGCCACCTGGGCGTGGCTGCGCGACTGGCTGACCGTCGCGCGCCTCGCCGAGCTGCTGCCGGAGACCGCCCCGCTGACCGTCGAGCGGTACGAGCTGCCGAACCTGCGGGCGGTCAACTTCGTGATCCGGGGACTGCTCGGGCAGGGGGTGGCCGCCTCCACCCGCTTCGACCCGCAGGCCAAGGCGCTGGGCGAGCTGCTCCGCTCCCGCGTGGTCGACCTCCCGGCCGACCTGCCGTCGGGCCCGCAGCCCGCCACGTCGGCGGCCGCACCGGCCACGACCGCCGAGCCGGCCGGGACCGCCGGACCGGCCACGACCGCCGAGCAGGCCGGGAGGTGACCTCGTGACCATCGTGGACACCTCGGAGCGCCGGCAGCTCCGCGAGCTGACCCGGGCGTTCGTGACGAGGGAGGTGCTGCCGCACCTCGACGACTGGGAGCGGGCCGGCGAGGTCCCCCGGGATCTGCACGCCACCGCCGCGAAGATCGGCCTGCTCGGCATCGGCTTCCCCGAGGAGGTCGGCGGCAGCGGCGGCGACCTGCTCGACTCCATCACCGTCACCGAGGAGATCATCCGTTCCGGCGGGTCGTCGGGGCTGATCGCGGCGCTGTTCACGCACGGCATCGCGCTGCCGCACATCGTCGCCGCCGCCGGTCAGGCAACCGCCGGCCCTCTCGGTGCCCGGACCGCCGCCGGTCAGGAACGGCCGGCCGGCGACGCCGACCTCATCGACCGGTACGTCCGCCCGACCCTCGCCGGCACGACGATCGGCGCGCTCGCCGTCACCGAGCCGGACGGCGGCTCGGACGTAGCCGGCCTGCGCACCACCGCCCGCCGCGACGGCGACCACTACGTGGTGAACGGCACGAAGACCTACATCACCAGCGGCCACCGGGCCGATTTCGTGACCACCGCGGTCCGCACCGGCGGGCCGGGCGCGGGCGGCATCTCGCTGCTGGTGATCGACAAGGGTACGCCCGGCTTCACCGTCGGGCGGCGGCTGGAGAAGCTGGGCTGGCACTGCTCGGACACCGCTGAGCTGTCCTTCGCCGACGTGCGGGTGCCCGCCACGAACCTGGTCGGCGCCGAGAACACCGGCTTCCTCGCCATCATGCGGAACTTCGCCGCCGAGCGGATCTCCCTGGCCACCCAGGCGTACGCGACCGCGCAGCGCTGCGTCGAGCTGGCGACCCGCTGGTGCCGGGACCGGGAGACGTTCGGCCGCCCCCTCGCGAGTCGCCAGCTCGTCCGGCACCGCCTGGCCGAGATGCACACCCGCGCCGAGGCGGCCCGCGCCTACGTGCACACGGTCGCGGCCCGGGTCGCCGCCGGGGAGCCGGTGATCAGCGAGGTGGCGATGGCCAAGAACGTCGCGGTCGCCGCCTGCGCCGAGGTGGTCGACGCCGCGCTGCAACTGCACGGCGGCTTCGGCTACCTGCGCGACGCCGAGGTGGAGCGGCACTACCGCGACCAGCGCATCCTCGGCATCGGCGGCGGCACCACCGAGATCATGAACGAGATCATCGCGAAGGGCATGGGCCTGTGACCACACTCGACACCGCGATAGACCCCGCTTCCCCCGCGTTCCGGGCCAACCGCGAGGCCCTGCTGGAACGCCTCGCCGAGCTGGACGCCGCGCTCGACCAGGCCCGAGCCGGCGGCGGCGAGAAGTACGTGGCCCGCCACCACAAGCGCGGCAAGCTGCTTCCCCGGGAGCGGATCGAGCTGCTGCTCGACCCGGACAGCCCGTTCCTGGAACTGTCGCCGGTGGCCGCGTACGGCACCGACTTCCCGGTCGGCGCCAGCGTAGTGACCGGCATCGGCGTGGTCGAGGGCGTCGAGTGCCTGATCATCGCCAACGACCCGACGGTACGCGGCGGCGCCGTCAACCCGTGGTCGCTCGCGAAGACCCGGCGGGCCGGCGAGATCGCCCTCGCCAACCGCCTGCCGATGGTCAACCTGGTCGAGTCGGCCGGCGCGGACCTGCCCACCCAGGCGGAGATCTTCATCCCCGGCGGACGGGTGTTCCGTGACCTGACCCGGCTCTCCGCCGCGAAGATCCCCACGGTCAGCGTGGTCTTCGGCAACGCCACCGCCGGGGGCGCGTACGTGCCGGGCATGTCCGACCACGTGATCATGATCCGGGAGCGGTCGCAGGTCTACCTGGCCGGGCCGCCGCTGGTGAAGATGGCCACCGGCGAGGACGCCGACGACGAGTCGCTGGGCGGCGGGGCGATGCACGCCAGCACGTCCGGCCTGGCCGACTACCTCGCCGAGGACGAGCGGGACGGCATCCGGCTGGCCCGGCAGTGCGTACGCCGGCTCAACTGGCGCAAGGCGGGCCCGCCGCCGCGCAACCCGGTCCCCCAGCCACCGAAGTACGACCCGGAGGACCTGCTCGGCATCGCCAGCGCCGACCTCAAGGTGCCGTTCGACCCGCGCGAGGTCCTCGCCCGGGTGCTGGACGGCAGCGAGTTCGACGAGTTCAAGCCCAGCTACGGCACCGCGCTGGTCACCGGGTGGGGCGAGCTGCACGGGTGCCCGGTCGGCGTGCTCGCCAACGCCCGGGGCGTGCTGTTCAGCGAGGAGGCGCAGAAGGCGGCGCAGTTCATCCAGCTCGCAAACGCGTCCGACACCCCGCTGATCTTCCTCCAGAACACCACCGGCTACATGGTCGGCACCGAGTACGAGCAGCGCGGCATCATCAAGCACGGCGCTCTGATGATCAACGCGGTGTCGAACTCGACGGTGCCGCACCTGACGGTCAACCTCGGCGCCTCCTACGGCGCCGGCAACTACGGCATGTGCGGGCGGGCGTACGAGCCGCGGTTCCTGTTCACCTGGCCGAACGCCAAGTCGGCGGTGATGGGCCCGGCGCAGCTCGCCGGGGTGCTGTCCATCGTGGCGCGGCAGGCCGCCGCCGCGAAGGGCCGCGCGTACGACGAGGAGTCCGACGCCGCGATGCGGATGATGGTCGAGCAGCAGATCGAGTCCCAGTCCGGGGCGCTCTTCCTCTCCGGCCGGCTCTACGACGACGGCGTGATCGACCCCCGGGACACCCGTACCGTCCTCGGGCTCTGCCTGTCGGCGATCCACAACGGACCGGTGAAGGGCGCCGACGGCTTCGGCGTCTTCCGCATGTGAGGACACGATGATCCAGAAGCTGCTCGTAGCCAACCGGGGCGAGATCGCCCGCCGGATCTTCGCCACCTGCCGGTCCCTCGGCGTGCAGACGGTCGCCGTGCACTCCGACGCCGACGCCGACGCGCCCTTCGTCGCCGAGGCCGACCAGGCCGTCCGCCTGCCCGGGAACACGCCCGCCGAGACGTACCTCCGGATCGACCTCATCCTCGACGCGGCCCGCAAGGCCGGCGCGCACGCCGTCCACCCGGGCTACGGCTTCCTCGCCGAGAACGCCGAGTTCGCCACGGCCGTCACCGACGCCGGCCTGACCTGGGTCGGGCCGCCCGCCAAGGCGATCGCCGCGATGGGCGACAAGATGGCCGCGAAGGCGCTGCTCGCCGAGGCGGGCGTACCGATGCTGCCCACCTGGACCGACGCCGACCAGGTCACCGACTTCCCGGTGCTGGTGAAGGCGTCCGCCGGGGGCGGCGGGCGCGGCATGCGCGTGGTCCGCGACGCCGCCGGACTCGCCGAGGCCGTCGCCAGCGCGCGCCGCGAGGCGGCCGCGGCGTTCGGCGACGGCACGGTCTTCATCGAGCGGTACGTCGAACGCGGCCGCCACGTCGAGGTGCAGATCTTCGGCGACGGGTACGGGACGGTGGTCGCCCTCGGCGTCCGCGAGTGCTCGATCCAGCGCCGCCACCAGAAGATCGTCGAGGAGGCACCGGGCGTCCTCCCGCCACAGGTGCGGGAGCGGCTGCACGAGGCGGCGGTGGCCGCCGGGCGCGCGGTCGACTACGTCGGCGCCGGCACGGTCGAATTCCTACTCGCGCCCGACGGCGACATCCACTTCCTGGAGATGAACACCCGCCTCCAGGTCGAGCACCCGGTCACCGAACTCACCACCGGCCTGGACCTGGTTCGGCTGCAACTACTCGTCGCCGAGGGCGAGCCGCTCCCGGTGGCGGCGACCCCGCCGCCCGACGGCCATGCGATCGAGGTACGCCTCTGCGCCGAGGATCCGGCGCAGGGCTACCGGCCGGCGACCGGAACCCTGCACCGGTTCTCTCTGCCCGGGGTGGCGGCCGAGTTCGGGCCGCTGGCTGGGCCGGGCTTGCGACTCGACTCCGGCGTGGTCGACGGCTCGGTGGTGGGCGTCCACTACGACTCGATGCTCGCCAAGGTAATCGCCTGGGCACCCACCCGCGCCGAGGCGGCCCGCGCCCTGGCCGGCGCCCTCGCTCGGGCCGAGCTGCACGGCGTGGCGACCAACCGCGACCTGCTGGTCCGCGTCCTGCGCAGCCCGGAGTTCGCCGCCGTCGACATCGACACCGGCTTCCTGGACCGGCACCCCGAGGTCTTCGCGCCGCTGCTGCCGGCCGACCAGCTTCCCCTGGTCGCCTTGGCGGCGGCCCTCGCCTCAGCCGCCGGCCGCCGGGCTTCAGCCTCGGTGCTGGCCGGGCTGCCCTCGGGCTGGCGCAACGTGCCCGCCTTCCCGCAGGTCACCCGCTTCACCGGCCCGGACGGCGGCGAAATCGAGGTCCGCTACCGGCTGGACCGCACGGGCGCGCTCGCCGACTGGTCCACGAACCCGGCGACCGACACCGCCGTCTCGCTGGTCGAGGCCGCCCCGGAGCGCGTCGTGCTCGACGTCGACGGGGTTCGGCGCGCGTACCGCGTACACCGGGAGGGGTCGGAGGTCTTCGTGGACGGCCCGGACGGGGCGGCGAGCCTGGCCGAGCTGCCGCGCTTCCCCCTGCCCACCGCGGAGCTGGCCGCCGGGTCGCTGCTCGCGCCGCTGCCCGGCGCGGTGACCCGCGTGCACGTCGAGGTCGGCCAGCGGGTCGCCGCCGGTGACCTGCTGCTGACCCTGGAAGCGATGAAGCTGGAACACCCCGTGCTCGCCCCGACCGACGGCGTGGTCGCCGAGCTGCCGGTCCCCGCCGGCGGTCAGGTCGACACCGGCGCCGTGCTCGCCGTGGTCAACCCCCTTGAGGAGGCTCAGTCATGAACTTCGACCTCACCCCCGAGCAGGACCAGCTCCGCGACGCCGTGCGGGCGCTGGGCAAGCGGTACGGACACCGGTACTTCGTCGAGAAGGCCAAGGCCGGCGAGCACACCACCGAGCTGTGGAACGAGGCCGGCCGGCTGGGCTACCTGGGCGTGAACATCCCCACCGAGTACGGCGGCGGGGGCGGCGGCATCACCGAGCTGGCCATCGTCTGCGAGGAGCTTGCCGCGGCCGGCTGCCCGCTGCTGCTGCTCGTGGTCTCCCCCGCCATCGCCGCCACGGTCATCAACCGGCACGGCACCGAGGAGCAGCGCAAGCGCCACCTGCCCGGCCTCGCGGACGGCACCCAGAAGATCGTCTTCGCGATCACCGAGCCGGAGGCTGGCTCGAACTTCCACCGCCTCGGCACGGTCGCCCGCCGCGACGGCGACGACTGGGTGTTGTCCGGCCGCAAGTGCTACATCTCCGGGGTCGACGACGCGGGGCACGTCCTCGTGGTGGCCCGTACCGAGGACGCCGTGAGCGGGAAGCTCAAGCCGGCGCTGTTCATCGTGCCGACCGACGCTCCCGGGCTGACCGGGTCCAAGCTGGACATGGAGATCCTGTCCCCGGAGAACCAGTTCCTGCTCTACCTCGACGACGTCCGCCTGCCCGGCGACGCGCTGGTCGGCGAGTCGGTGGAGGCCGGCCTGCCGGCGTTGTTCTCCGGTCTCAACCCGGAGCGGATCACGGTCGCCGCGATGGGCGCCGGCACCGGCCGGTACGCCATCGAGCGTGCTTCGGAGTACACGGCCACCCGGGCGGTGTGGGGCGGGCGGACGATCGGCTCCCACCAGGGGGTGTCGCATCCGTTGGCGCACGCGGCGGTGCAGGTGGAGCTGGCCCGGCTGATGATTCAGAAGGCGGCGGTGCTGTACGACGCCGGGCGCGACCTGGAGGCCGGCGTGGCCGGCAACATGGCGAAGTACGCGGCCGGGGAGGCGGCGGCTCTGGCCGTCGACACGGCTGTGCAGGTGCACGGCGGCGCCGGCATGACCACGGAGTACGGAGTGGCGACGCTGCTCGGGGCGGTACGGGCGGGGCGGATCGCGCCGGTCAGCCGGGAGATGATCCTCAACTTCGTCGCCCAACACGTCCTCGGCCAGGACAAGTCGTACTGAGAGAGCCCTCCAGCCGGGTCTCTGGGTCCAGCTCCGCACGGTCATTTAGCGGGCGGAGCTTGATCTCTTCGTCGACGCCGATACGGGGCACCGTTCGTTGTCGATCGATGCCCTCCTGCACGGCATAGCGAGGCCGCCTCTGCTGTCTTGTGTCGTCTATTGGCGGCCGCTGGTGGTCGTCTCGCTGCCTCGTCGCGCTGTCTCACCCCAAAGCTCACACGCTTTCGAGGTCTGCGACACGACGTTCAGCCTCAACCGGCTGGGGCCATGAACAGGGCGGGAACCTGATCCGGCCTCCGATGGACGGCCTCGTACGTTGATGAAAGAGACCGCAACTGGCGTGAGCAGCGCCCAGGCGCGCTTTCCAAGTCTGCTGACCCGAGTGTGCCCGAGGCCGCGTACATCCTTGACCAGCGGCGCTGATAGCGAACGAATTGCGGCGACCGGTGCTGTACCCCCACGAACGAAACCGGAACTGAGACTGGGACCGGGCGGTGGGGTGTAGCGGTGAAGGGCGTCCGGCTTCGCGGTACGGGTGAGACTTGCGGGTTTTGTGGGACCGGTGTGCTCCAATGGTTGTGCGAGGCCGGTACCACGGTCGACCAACGCCCATACCATGGGCGGCGGGCACGCGGCATGGAGCACCTTCTCCGTGACCGATTCCCCTTGTGGTCGTCTTCTCATACCGGCACGTCGTGACGCACACCCGCCCGAGCGGGGTCCGTTACGTCGGTGGCGTGGCACGTGGGTCCGCCGCCCGAGCTCGGAGCGCCCGCTCCGAACCGACGGCGGTCTACCGCCACGACCACATGGAGAAACACATGATCGACAACGACCGGTCCGCGCCCGTCTTCGATGACGAGGCGCTGTTGACGGACCACGCGCTGGAGGCCCAGGACGACTTTGGCTCCGAGGAGACCGAGTCCGTCGCTGTGGCCTGGAGCCGGTGGAACGCCGAGCTGATGCCCGCGCTGCCGAAGATGGCGGCCGTGCGGCGTGCCTACGACGCGGCGGTGAACGACGGCCTGCCCGAAGAGTTCGCCTGGGCGTTGGCCGACGCGGTGACTGATCCCACCAACCTTCGGGCCGCGCTCAACTCCAAGCGCACGATGCCGGTGGTCGGGGGGAAGTTCGAGTTCATCGAGGTGGACCTGTGGACGCCCGCGGTGACGCCGATGGTGACCAACCACCGGGCCTTTGCCGAGCGGGTGTATCCCGCCTCGGGGTCGGCCGGAGCGCGTGGGCCGCTGCGGGGTCCCGTGTCGGACGAGGGTGTGACCTCAACGCTGCGCACCGAGGCCCGTGACGTGTCGCACGTGCTGGCTGAGGCCGAGCGGGCCCGAACCTTCATCCTGGGCGAGAACAAGCTGGCCGCCTCGATCGCCGAGCGCGGCATCATGATGCCGGTGGACGTCGTCTACAACGAGATCCACCACGAGGACGGCCAACCCCCGGCCTGCCTGCTCGCGACCGCCGAGGGCTCCAGCCGGGTCACCAACGCACACCAGGTACTCGGCATCACCGACGCCCGGACGGTCATGTATGACCTGCCAGCTGACCGGGACAACTTCCGCAGGACGGTCAATGCGATCCTCGGCGAGGATCCGGATGAGCCAGGCCTGACGGCGCGGGCGGCGGAGAAGCGGCGTGGGCGTCGGAACGCCCTGATCGTGCGGGCGCGTGTGATCTTGCGGTTCGTGCCGACCGAGGCATCCGCGTACGACTACGCGCAGGCCATCGGTGGCTACCTGGGCATGCTGCACGTCGACGGGCCCCGCCCCTGGCCCACCACAGGGAAGAACGAGGCCATGGCCGAGTCCGTGGTCCGGGCTTTGCGCCACCAGGGCGCCATCACCGACGTGGAACACGACTACATCGGCGGTTTGATGGAGCCCGAGGTCGCCATCCGCCGGGGCTTCCCCGGAGAGCCCGACGCTCAGGCCGCCTACGTCATCGCCACCATGCTGAACCCGGCGTTCCGGCCGATCGTCTCCCGAGCGATCCGGGACGTCACGGCCGCCGCCAAGGCCTCGCCCTCCAGCAAGGCGGAGGCGGCGGCAGAACTCGCCCTGCGCCCAATCCGGAGCCTGGCCACCAGCCTGCCGGCCGAGGACCCCACCCGCCGCCGCATCGACGCGATGCAGGCGGTCTACCGCAGAGCCTGCCGGATGCGGCTGTACGCCTCCGGCAAGTGGCGGGTGACCGGCCGCTCCCCCCGAGAGCTGCTGACCGACGCTCTGACCGAGCTCACCGGCTCAGCCGGCATCGCGACCGGCGCCGGCGACTACTCCACCCGCACCGAGTTGGCGGCGCTGGCCCAGTTCCACCTCACGCGGTCGGGCGCCCTCCGGCGTGAGCCTTTCGGAAGTGGCGGCACCAACCTGGACAAGCGGGGGCCGCACGACATCCTCCAGGCGATGCTCGAGGACGTCCATGGACTGCACCTGCTCTACCAGGCGATCGTGGACGGCCGGGCCGGCCGCGCACCGCGGATCGTGGACGAGAACGGGCAACTGGTCCACGGACACCTGGACGACAACGACGTCCTCGTGCCCGACCCGGACGGCCCCGAGGTCGAAATCACCGACCGGTGGCTCCGTGACGACGCGTTTCCGCGGCCTGGCCTGAGCCGGCCGATGCCGACGCCGCCGCAGTCGGAGACCCCCGACATGAAGCTCGCCCGGCTGAAGAGCAACGTCGAGCGGTCCCTCGAGGCGCTCGAGGAACAGGTCGAGAGTCTCGAGCAGCACACCGACGATGACGGCACGCCGCTCATCGAGCTCCAGGGCTGGTCGACCGAGTTGCTACTTCAGCGTCTCGACGACCTCCGCAGCAGGATGTCGTTCTGGAACGGCCTCGCCAGCCGAATGGCGAGGCGCGAGCGTCCTGCAACCGACGGCCAGTAGAAGGCGTGGTGGGCGGGCCGCCCGACCGGCGGCCCGCCCACACTGAGTTGAACCAACTACCCGAGTGGCGCGGGGTGTCCCTCGGGACTAGAAGAACACGTGCATGGAGCCCTGCCGGGGCCACTCCGATGGTGTAGCGGGTGCCGCAAGGCGCAGCCACGCGGCGGTGAAGGCGATGCCCGAGCCGACCGATCCGCCAACCTGAGACCGGGCAGTCCTCCCTGGAACTCAACGACGTGGGCGGTGGCCACCACGTCCTGAAATTCTGGAGAGTGACATGCCCACATCGAAGCGCCCCGCCGCGGATCTCCTCTACCCGCTCCTCGCCGCTGTGGGCGTGCCCCCACAGGGCGGCGCCTGTGGCCGGTCCGCGCCGGCCTTTCCAGACGGGAGCACCCAACAGGCGGTGTTCGACGGAGACGTTGAGGACCCGGCCCTGCTTGCTGCCGCGAGAGCCGTCTGTGCCTCGTGCCCCAGCCTGGAGGCTTGTACGGTCTACGCCGCCGAGAGCTTGGACAAGACCACCTTCCTCGCCGGGCTGACCGCCACGGAACGCGAGGCCTTTCGGCGACGCTCAGAACGCACGCTCCATCGCAGGACAGTGGTCGAGCGGATGCGAGCCGAGAACATTACCGCATCGGAGATCAGCTTCTACACGCAGTACCCGATGCGAAGCGTCGAGCTGGACATGGCTGGTCTCGCTGCTGGCTGAGCCAGCCCAGCAGTGCTCCCGGCCGGCAGCCACCTCTGACGGGCATCCCATCCGAGTGGTCGACGGGATGCCACCTCAAGGCTTGAACCGCACCTACTACTGGTCGCCTTCAGTGAGGTGCTCCAGCTGGTCCTCGCTCAACTGCGGAACCGAGGTAAGGTCAGGATCGCCGAGCCGGCTGAGGTGCTCGCTGATGAGACGACGGCTTGCATCGGGCCACGACCCGGGCCGCTCCTGCTTGATCGCCCACGGGCGCCCGGGATGAATTCTTCCCAGTTTGGGCGAGCGCCACGTCGATGTCCGCCACCCGGGCCGTGGTTGCTCCTGCGGCTAGCTCGGCTCTGAGGGGCGGTAGGCGTACTCGGTGGGGATCAGGTCGTCCGACTGGATTACCCAGGGCCGAAGCCACCGCCCTACGCCATCCGAGGCCATCACGCCGTTGTCATGGTTGATCCGAATCTCCGACGCGATGTATAGGGCGTGCTCTGCTACACACCCTGTTGCACCTTGGTTGTGACGAACCTCGTTAGGAGTGAGCACGACCTCGTCGCCATGTGACTGGGTGCCCTTGACCTCGACATGCAACGTCCGTCCATCTGGATTCCGGCAGTCGAGGTCGTAGCCACGGTTGTAGGCTCCGACCCGGTCGACCTCCCAGCCCCACTTGTGCAGGTCGGCTTCGGCCAGGTCCTCAGCGCGGACCTCAATCGCTTTTCGGATGACGGGATCGAGCAGGCGGCCTTGCCGCAGGCGGGCAACGCCTTGGCCCGCTCTGTTGACCACGTCCTGCGGAGCACGCCCAGCCGCTTCCGTCAATCGCGAGAGGTCTAGGGCGACCGGTTCGCGGTAGAGGTAGGCAAGCAGCGGAAGCATGTCGATGACGTCTTGAAACAGGCCGTCGCCTGCCGGCAACTGGCGGCTGTTGTAGCAGCGAGCCAGGACAGTACCCGCCTCATAGTTGTGGATTCGTCTGCGACTCTCCGAACCGACAGACGACAACACGTCGGCGGCCAGATCAATCGTGTCGATGTTCTCCGCGTCGGACGACGTGCCTGCCATGCTTCGCAGTGAGGTTCGCGCCTCGACTGAACGTGAGGCGATCAAATCGCGGTCCTTAGCCGGCCGACGCTTCCCGGCGCGAAACTCACTCGTTCCCTGCATCAGAGACAGGTAGACCCGCGAGCCGTCAGCGGCGAACAGGTACACCAGGTAGAAGCCCTCCTGGGCAGTTGGAGCGTAGTGCCTGGAGAAGATCCGCACCCACGGGACGGGACCGTAACTGCCCCGGCGGCCTCCGCCGTCGACGTCCACGTCCAGATGCTCAAGACCAAGCGAAGCGGTAGCCAAGGGGACCAGGGCCTTCAGGCAGTCAGCGATCTCCTTAGTCGCCATGTCTCTGGCCTGCATGGCAGGTGAGCTGTCGCGTGAGTACCGACCGGCCAGATTCAAGACCTCTTGGAGCAGCTGCCGTAGGCGGTGCTCATACTTACGCAGCTCCAGGCCGGCGAGAGGTTCGGACGGGAGAGGCATGGCCGAGAGCATAGAGATGCTTCGCCGCGGCCAGGACCCCGCGATCCTCGCCTGCCACGCCGGCTGCCTGACACTGCCCCCACCCCCGTACTGCCCGACTCATGACTGGGGGCGTTCTTCTATGACACGCACACACGATCGAGTACTTGATCAAAGTCCGCGGTATAGTTTCCGCATGACGAGCCGCAAGAAGCCCTCCGCTAAGGCAGAGCCGGGTGTGGGTACCAGCATCGAACTGTTCACGGGTGGCGGCGGCTTGGCCTTGGCGATGCATGAGGCTGGCTTCCGTCACCTTCTGGCGGTCGAGTTGGAGCGGCGGGCGTGCGGGACGCTGCGGCTGAACGGGGCTGTCGACTACGAAGAGGGGTCCCCCCTTCCAAAGTCACTAGGCGACCGTTGGCCGCTGCGGCAGGGCGATGTGCGGCAGGTGAAGTTTGACCGGTGGCTTGGCGAGGTCGACGTGGTCGCCGGTGGTGTGCCGTGCCAGCCGTGGAGCCTCGGGGGCGCTCACAAGGGCTTCGATGATCCCCGCAATCTGTGGCCGGAGCTGTTCCGGTGTGTGCGGGAGACTCGACCGCGGGCGATCGTGGCGGAGAACGTCAAGGGTCTGTTGCGGCCATCGTTCAAGCCGTACTACGACTACATCATCCGCGAGCTATCCGCACCGTTCGAGCAGCGGATCGAGGGTGAGGACTGGCGCGACCACGACAAGCGCTTGATCAAAGCGCTCCGGGCTCATGACGTTGACCTGACCGAGCGGTACGACGTCAAGTACAAGCTCGTAAACGCGGCGGACTACGGCGTACCGCAAGTGCGGTGGCGGGTGTTCGTCGTCGCCTTCCGCAAGGATCTCGGCCTGGCTGATTGGGAGTTTCCTGAGCCGACTCACTCGGAGCTCGCGCTGAAACACGCCCAGGACAGTGGCGAGTACTGGGAGGAACACGGCGTCCCCATGCGCGCGGATCTGCTGCCCGAGGTGCTGCCGCTACCTGACGGTAAGCCGCGCTGGCGGACCTTGCGAGACGCGATCTGGCCGGCGTCGCCGTCATCGCGGTCCCTGCGCCTTCCGGAGCCTGTAGGTGACTACATCGAGCACCCAGATTGGCTGCACCATGTCGGCTGGCCGGGCGCCCGCCAGTACCCGGGCCACACTCCCAATGACTTGGACCGGCCGGCGAAGACGGTTAAGGCGGGCGTTCATGGCGTTCCGGGTGGCGAGAGTGTGATGCGGCTTGATGACGGGTCGATCCGGTACATGACGGTCCGGGAGACCGCCCGGGTGATGACCTTCCGGGACGACTGGCGGCTTGACGGCCCACGCGGGGAGCAGATGCGCCAGCTTGGCAACGCCGTGCCGGTGCAGCTTGGGCAGGTGATGGCAGAGTCGGTGGCCAAGGCATTGCAGCAGGCCTCCAACGAGCGTGCATAGGCGACAATCTTTCTATGGCCACTCAATGGCGGGACGCCCCGCCGACCGACTCCACGTGGAAGCCGGTCAAGGGTATGTCAGCCAGCGAACGGGCCGAGGAGCAGGACAAGGCAGCAGGTGGGCGAAGGAACAGGTACCTGCCGGGGGCGTCCGGCCGAACCGTTCTAGCCTCCATCTGTTTGCGGCTACCGCCGAAGTCCCGGCGGGTGTACGCGTACCTTCGCTGGCCGGAAGGACGGAAGACGCGCGAGCGATACGTCTGCCAGGTCGACTGCGACACTCGGGAGGAAAACCTCGCGCAGGCATGGCGCCACGCCCTGAGCGTCGGATTGGCTTCGCTTCAGCGCCCGAAGAAAACGGCGCAGTCGTGGGCCTCATCTCCGGCCGTACGTAGCGTCATGCGCGCCAACCGCTCCCGCGATACCCGGCCAGAAATGGCCCTTCGTTCAGCCGTACACGCCCTCGGGCTGCGCTACCGGGTAGACCGCCAACCGTTGGTCGGACTACGGCGAAAAGCTGACCTAGTCTTCGCCGGGCCGCGCGTCGCCGTCTTCGTAGATGGCTGCTTCTGGCACGGCTGCCCGCAGCACTACCGGCCGTCCACGCGCAACAGCGAGTTCTGGTCAAGCAAGATCGAGGGCAATAGGGACCGCGACGCACAGACCGACGAGAAGCTGGCCGCTGCGGGTTGGACGGTGATCCGCGTATGGGAACACGAGGACACGCAGCAAGCGGCTAGCCGCATCGCGCGGGCTGTGCTGGCCTTGCGCGCCGACCCGCATCAGGCGAAGCCGGAGCACTAGACGGGCACGCCAACAGGAAGATCAGTCACGTCTCGTTCACCATCACATGAGCTGGCCTTCGGTCTCCAACTCCAACTCCATGCTCAACTGTTCGGCAACCAGGGTGTTCCGCTCGGCAGTGGCCTCCGGATCACCCGTCGGATCGAGCTCGTTGTCCACCACCCGGTGCTCAGGGATCTCAAGACCGAGCCGCGCCATCTCAGAGAGGAACCGAGGCTGGTCCTGGACCACCACCCTGGGTCCGCGCTCGTGCTTCTTCTTTGGACGCCAGAGCGGTCGTTGTTGGTATGCCTCCAGTGCTTCGATAGCCGCAGTTCGCTCGTCTCCCTCTTCGAGAATCGACGCAGCGACTGCCAGGCGGACTCTCTCGCGCATCTCGTCCAGCGTGAACCGGCGGTTGCAAAGGCGCCCCGCACGCGGCCGGCCTGGGTGGACTGTGTCCCAGATAGACCGGGCGTTCTGGCGATCAGAGCCTGGGGCGTTCGCGCCAAACCCGGGCATCACGGTGTTCCAGAGAACCGGCCGGTACTCGCGGAGGAGGGCCCGTTCGGCAAGCACAATCCACGCGTCGTCGAGCGGCAGGTAGCGGACCTTGAAATCGGTGACGTTCAGCGTTTGGCTTGCCTCGGCGACGGAGTCCGCATGCTTCTTGATTCGATTGACGAGCTGGAAGCCGTCCGGACTCGCGGGCTCCCCATAGCTGGAGTTGCCGGCCTCAGCCTTCCCGACATAGATCGGGACCTTGCGCTCGGTGTTCTTGAGAGGCGCGTAGAGATCGAAATCTCCGACGTAGTAGAGGGCGTAAACCCCAGCCCCCAGGAAGTCACGGGGAGGGAAGTCGTCAAGCTCGGCCCGCTCCAGTCGCTCGCGCAATACCTCCTGGAGGTTGCCGAGCGCCAGGGGGTCGAACACCTCGACCTGTCGAGCCTGATCACGCCTCGTCGGGCGCCTACGCGTCATGACGGGAGGATAGCGGCAGGTGATCAACGCGCGCTTCCCCGACCATGCCGCTCTTGCGGCTCCGATAGTGGAGATATGAGAACCTAGCCGCCGCCCCAACTGTCGGGTTGCCGACATCTCGGGTGATCCGCAGCCTCATGTCTTGCCCCAAAATCTCCCCAAAATACATGATCGAGCAGCCCGAATGCTTCGTCCCAACCCCGGCCCTGGCCTGCTCGTGGGCGATAGCGAGATCAACAGGGTTTTCACTTGCCGTCCGACACGCCGCTACCCTCTGCGTGTCGGGATTCACCTGACATGAGGCGGGTCTGGTATTACGCTCGACAGGGAGGTACAGTCTTGACTGTACTCAACCGCTCGACTTGCGAGGATTGCGGACGCATCCTGTACGAGCGCGGAGGACAGCTCATGATCGAGGCGGCGCAGATGGCATCGGGGGCGGCTCCTGCAGACGCCTTCATGGAAGAGCTCGACCGCAAGGGCGATTTCGGGAAGCTCGCTGATATCGCAATGCGATTCGAGAATTTTGCCCGCACAGGCTCTCTGAGCGTACCTCTCCAACTCAAGCATCTGCGCAACGATATCCACCAGATTAAGGCCGTCAAAGTTCGACTCCTTTTTTACTACACCACGCATCGCAATCTGAAAACTGTTCGACTCACCAATGGATACGTCAAGCTTGCGATGGAGTGTCCGCCTAGATATATCCGCCTAGCCATGCGTGTGAGGGGAGATGATCAGCAGCTATGAGTCTGTACGGCCGGCTATCCAAGAAGCCAGAAGGAGCGCGAGCACTTTCGGGTGCACGCCTCCGGTACGAGGTCCTTCGTGTGCTGCACTCCGCTCTCGAGAAGTCGGGCATGAGTCAATCGGAACTTGCCGGCAAATTGGGCGTCCGCAAATCCGCCGTTAGCCAAGTCCTTCGGGGCGACGGCAACGTAAGGATCTCGACTCTTGCAGATTATCTACATGCAATGAATTGCGAGCTAGAACTTCGCCTGGTTCCGGTCGGCAAACCGCGAGAAGACGCAGTTAGAGAAATGCGCCAAGCTTGGATTAAAAATAAGTTTGTGCGCGAAGTGCCTCAAGGTTCGGCAGCTCGGCGCAGTCTAGAGGACGTGCAGTGGCACGAAATCGGTCGGGAAAGCCGAGCCGAAAAGACGGTGGCCAGCAAGACAACCTCGCGCACCACTAGAGAGATCCTTCTCCTACTTGAAGGTGAATGTTGACTGAGCCGCCGATTCAAGCAGATCGAGGGCCACTCGCCGCTGCGGAGCTGACGGACGTACTCGTTCAGTCTTTCTCTGCTTCCCTCCTGAGACTGGCAAGCGTCGAGTCCTTGACCCTAGAAATTGGCACCTCCTGGGCAAAAAAGGACGGTGGATTGTTATGCAAGTTCACGGCGAAGTGCCTTCTCTATGACACCGACCCCGACGAACAGGATGACAGCACCGAAGAAGATCATCTGCTCGCCCGACTTGGGTGTGAGATTGTATGCGAATACGGCGTAAATAAAGCCCATCGCGAGCAGTTGTCAAACCTAGAAAAGCCGGCAATAAAAGCGTTCGCGCAAGAGGTGGCACTTCCTGCGGCGTTTCCGTACATCCGTGAAGCTATGAGTTCGATGTCTACTCGCCTTGGCTTTCCTCGCGTCACTCTGGGCACCTTACATCCAGGCTCAGGATTGACATTCTCTTCGAAGACGCTCTAGCGCACAGGCAGTCGCCGCACGTCGGCGCCCAGTGCCAGCTGCCTCCCCAACGACTAATCGCGCCAAGCGCGACGAGGCCGTGGTGGGGCTGCGGCGCGTACACCCCGGGCAGGCCCCGTACCCGCCCCAACCCGCTCGCCCCGGACGAGGTGATCCGGCTACGCGGCGCCCGCCCGGCCGGTCCACCACCCCAACCCGCCACCGGACCCGTGCGGGTGCAGCGGCGCGCCTCCAACAGCGGAGTCGTCATGGTCGTCGGCCAGAAGATCGCCCTCGGCCGCGTGCACGCCGGCAAGACCGTCACCATCGACGTCACCGACACCGACCTGGCCATCCACTGCGATGACGGGACGCGCACCATCCGGCGCACCAACGACCAGCCCGTCACCCGGATCAAGGCCCACCGACCCCGCAAGATCGAACTGTCCGCCGTGGGGGGCTCAGGCTGACCGGGCGACCCAGTAGGTCTGCTTGTGGCCTCGGGCCTCCATCATGGCGGCCGTTGAGTCCGCCTCCGCCCGGGTGTCGTGTCGGGAGACCTCGTACCGGTTGCCGTTGTCGTCCTGCCGCCACACCGTCCAACCCCTGGGGCGGTCCTCGGCCAGCTGCGCAGGCATCGGCCAGATCGTGGTGAATACATCCTCCGGCCAGCCCGGCAGCAACTCGCGGCTCACCGCCATGAAAACCGGACCATGCGAGGTGTCGATACGCAGTTCTCCCACTGGTCCAGATCGTGCGACGCGAACCGTGCCAGCAACCGCGTCAACTCCCGGATCTCCGCGTCACTCAGCGGCCCGCCCGGATCCATGCCCTCCATGCGGCCAGGATCCCAGACCGCCCCAAGCGATCATCAACGATACGATGCCCCCAAATGTCTCCTAGGCCACCTGTCCAGCATCAGGTGAGACGGAAACGTTAAGCATCAGGTGGGACTCGACAGCGGCAGCCGGCTGTCCGACTCCGGTTGATGCGTTACACGTTGCTTCACTTGATACGTGGCACTCCGCCGAGTGCTGGTGGAGATGAGCGTGACCGAACAGCGGCATCTGGCCCTGTTGGAGGGGTCAGGCGGGACTTGCGGTGAGGAGGTAGCCGAATCGGTTCACCGTTGCTCAGGCGTCGAACTTCCCCGCCTTGAGCGCCCCGATGAAGCCGTTCCACTCACCTGGGGTGAAGGACAGCAACGATCCCTGCCGGTCCTTGCTGTCACGGACCAGGACGACCCGGGATGGCGTGGCGACCTCGACGCAGTTGCCGCTTGAGCCGGACCTGGTGCTCTTGCGCCAGGCAGAGCGAGGCAGGTCCATGCCGTGCCCTCCTACGTGATCAAGTCGGCAGCGATCGCACGCAGCGTATCTCGCGTTGGCTTGGGTGCCAGTGCGAGGGCTTGAAGTTGCTCGTGCGCCGCGGCATACGCCGCGATCTCGGAGGGTCGGTCCAGGTACAGCGCGCCCGTCAACGTGTCGACGTACACCATCCGCTCCTCGGCGGCCTCCGGATACGGGTCCGGCATGGGCGGGAAGTCGAGGATCACGAAGCTGCCGTCGAAGCCGACGCCGGCGGAGTAGGGCAGCAACTGAATCTGGACATTGCTCCGGCTCGACTGGTCGATCAAGTGATTGAGCTGCCGATGCAGCACCTCGGGACCGCCGACCATTCGGCGGGCCGCTCCCTCATCGATGACCACACGCAGCATTGGCGGGTCGTCACCAATCAGGATGGCCTGCCGCTCCATCCGTAGCGCCACCTGCCGTTCCACCTCGTCGTCTCGCATCGGGACCGGCGCACCCTGGAACGCGGCTCGGGCGTACTCCTCGGTCTGCAACAGGCCGGGCACCATCTGGCACTCGTACGTGCGGATGACGGACGCCTCGGACTCCATCCCCACGTACGCGGCAAACCAATCGGGCAGGACGTCGCTGTATCGCTGCCACCATCCGCGCTGCTTCGCCTGCCGAGCGACCGCGATGACGGCCTCAGCCTGGTCACCTTCGACGCCGTACAAGGTCAGGAGCGCCCGTACGTCGTTCGGGTGTGGACGGACCTCTGCGGTCTCGATCCGGCTCAGCCAGCTTGCGTCATGGTCAACGCGTCGGGCCGCGTCGGCCGAGGTGATGCCGGCTCGCTCGCGAAGCTGCCGAAGCGTGAGCGCCAATCGTCGACGCCGGACGGTCGGGCTCTGACGTTGAGGCACGTCGTCATCTTGCCATGCGGAAGACCCGACTTCCTTTCGCAGACACGCAGACCGCACTCAGGCGATCCGCATATTGCGGATTGCTGTGATGCGTGAGACGGTCATTGCTGGGTGTGGTGGTCGGATGACCGTGCGTGGCCCGGCCGCCATGCCCCCACACGAGGAGGGCGGGATGAACAGGCACGTCACCTACGACCAGTACGTGTTCGCGGTTGCCCTGACGATGGCCCGCCGACACCGTCCGGTGTGGTCGTGGCAGAAGTGGCAGCGGTTTTGCCGAGGCGGAAGCAACCGGCCCTTCCAGGCAAGACACCGCGTGCCAATCAAACGAGGGCACTGGCCGGGTGAGGGCCGATGACCACGCACAGCCCGGTTTTGCCGATCTGGACGTGCGGCGGCTGCGGTGCCCCCTGGCCCTGCCGCACCCGCTGCAATGAGCTCAAGGCCGAGTACGAGGACGCCCCCGTCTCCCTCGCCCTCTACCTGGGTTCGTGCCTGGTGGCAGCCACCCAAGACATGGCCTGGGCGCCGGCCGGCCTGCTCCACCGCCGTTTCCTCGGCTGGCTGCCATGACCGACCTGCGCGCCGGCACCCTGCTCCACATCGGCCGAGCGGCCAGCGTCCAGTTCCTGAACCCGATCTGGTTCCGCCTAATCAGAGTCCTCGACTGGATCACGTACGACGGCTGGGTCTGGCTGGACGGCTACCAGCTCAACGCCAAGGGCGACGCCGTCGCCCGCCGCACGATCTACGTGCAGAATGCAGGACTCCAAAGATTCAGCGGCAGGCAGCGTCCACCCGGTGCACCGGGCGGACCCGCCGGCCCAGCCCCTCCAGCAGCGAGTCCTCGACGTGGAAGTCGTGGATTCGCAGCCGGTGCCGGGGCAGCTCCTCCTCCGAAGGGCAGAGCACCTGCCCGCGTACCTGGCCCACCGGCACGTACCGAACCCCGCCGCGCTCCTGGAGGATCACCATGTTGACGTCGTCGGTGGTCACCACGTGCCCTCGGATGTCTTCCGAAGCCCCGGCGGAGTCCCCGACGGTGGTGACGGTGAGCGGCAGCACCGGTGTGCTGATCACCGGCAGCGCCACCCAGACCAGCATGGCCAGCACAGCGACCTGGGTGAGCGACGCGAGGGGCCGGATCACCACCCCGGGCAACGGCCCGGCGATGAAGATCGCCAACAGCGGCGGCACCACCAGCAGCACGATCGCCAACCACTCTTCCTGCCGCCAGGCGTCGCGCAGCGTCGGCACGAGCAGGAAAAGGTAACCGCCGAACACCGCTGCGATGACGAGGACCCGGGCCACGGGTTGCTCGTGCAGCCGTTCCGGCCGCACCTGGAACGCCGCGAAGGCCGCGGGCACGAGCAGCGGCAGGTACAGCAGCGGCCAGGTGACCAGGGCCATCAGGAAGCTCGCCGCCACGAACCAGGCCGGCGTGACCTCCATCCAGCGGGCAAAGAGGGGCCGGCGCGCCGCACCATCCACGCTGGCGGCGAGCACCGCGCCCAGCGCGAAGACCGCGACGAGCGTGGTGGCGAGCAGGCGGGCCGCCGTGGTGAGGAAGCCGGCCAGTAGGTTGATCGGCCCGACGTTGGCCACCAGCAGCAGCGTCGTCTGCAACTCGCCACCGGCCTCGACGCCGAGCCGGAGCACCGAGAAGATCGCCGGCACGCCGACCACGGCCGTCCAGAACGACTGGCTGGCCCGCGCCCGGCGCTCGACCTGGTCCCAGCCACCGACGGTCGCCGTCCGGGTCGCGACGGGAGCCGGCTCGACCCGCGCCGACGGAGAACCGAGCGGCGACTCCTGCGACGGCGACGGCGGCACAGGTGGCGTCACTGGTGACGGCGAGGCAGACGGTGGTGCGGGTGAGCGCGGGACGGGCGGCGTGGGCCCACCGGCGTCCGGATCACCCGTGGCAGTGGTCGCCGCCGTACTCACCGCTGTGGCGCCTTGTCGTCGAAGTCGACCAGCTTCGGTACGTCGAGCGGCTGCGGCTGCCGCTTCTCCGCGCGCAGCCACGGCCCGAGCGTCCGGTTGTACGCGGTCTGCCACGGGCTGGTCTGCCCGTTGCGCCCCTGCTGGTAGCTCTTGTCGAGGAAGTACGCGACCAGGTCCCGCAGCGCCGGGTCGCCGATCGGTACGCCGACGCCGAGCAGTTCGCTGGTGCCGAACGGCATGTCGACGATCTCGAACTCGGTCGGGTGGCTGGCCAGGAAGCCGGCGAGGATCGTCTCGTCGGAGCTGACGGCGTCGTACCGGCCGGCGCGGATGCCCTCGACGCAGTCCCAGACGTCCTTCACCACGACCGTGGGGACCTGGTGTTTCTCCAGCTCCGCCTCGGTGGTGGAACCGCCGCTCGTGCAGATTTCGTACTTCGGGTTCCGCAGGTCCTCGATGGTGCGGATGGCGTCCTTGTGGCGGGTGGGGACCAGCACCTCCTGCGTGGTGACGAAGTACGGCCCGGCGAAGCTGACCAGCTTCTTGCGCTCGTCGGTGATGGAGAAGCTGGAGACCACGAAATCGACCACGCCGCCCTGGAGTGCGGGGATCCGGTCCTCGGTGGACACGTTCACGAACTCGACCCGCTGCTCCCCCTCGTACCCGAGGGAGGCGGCGATGTAGCGGGCGATCTCGACGTCGAAGCCGACGTGAGCGCCGTTGCGTACCTCGCCCATCAACGGCTCGTCGTCCGCCACCCCGATCCGCAGGACGGGCTGGCCCCAGATGTGGGACTCGCGGAGCTTCTCCTGCACCGAGGGCAGGTCCGGCTCCCGCTGGCTGTCGCAGCCGGCGGCTGCGGCCAGGAGCAGCGTCGTGGCCACGGCGACGGTGGTGGCGACCGAACGAAACCGAGACATAGTCAACCTCGCTACGCGGCGGAGCCTGTGGGAAACCGACGGTAGCGGTCGCCGTCGAACGTGAGGAAGAGCCGGGGTACGGCGGGCGCCCGATCGCCCGCCGTACCCCGGGGTCCGTCAGCGGACGGTCAGCGTGCCGACCGCGGGCAGCGGCGCCACCACCGGCGGAAGCTGCTTGCGGTCACCGCGACGCGGTGCGTCCTGCGCGGCG
Source organism: Micromonospora sp. H33 (assembly GCF_052068455.1). Lineage (NCBI taxonomy): Bacteria > Bacillati > Actinomycetota > Actinomycetes > Micromonosporales > Micromonosporaceae > Micromonospora > Micromonospora sp. H33. The sequence goes on from NZ_JBQHDE010000012.1 coordinate 92,385, forward strand.
CGGGCGTTCGACGGCTTCGCCCGCTCGGTCGCCGCAGGCTCGTCCGGCAGCGGCACGAACGGCTGGATGTCACCCACGCACACGGTGCCCTTCGCGGGCAGCGTGCCCCGGATCAGGTACGCGTCGACGGCGTCGGTCACGCAGGCCGACGTCCCGTACGCGGTGTGGCCCCAGCTGTCGCTGCTGAGCAGGCGGCTGTTCGGCAGGAGCTTCGCCGAGGCGACCGCGCCCTGGTAGTTGGTGGCCGGGTCCCAGTAGTTGCCGACCACGAGCACCGGCTTGCTGGTCTTCCGGTTGAACGGCCCGGTGAACCGGTCCTCGTCCCGCACGGTCCAGGTGTCGCGGGCGCAGGGCGAGGTGCCCCACGTCCACAGCCGGCCGAAGTACGGGTCCCGCTTGTCGGCCTTCGCCGCCCGCGCCGGCCACGAGCCGGCGTTCTTCGGGTGGTTGCCGTCGGTGCAGTCCACGCCGAGGAAGGTCTCCAGCCCGTTGTTGTACGGGAAGTCGAACTTCCGCTGCTGCCGCGCCTGAGCGGCGAGCCGGACCACGCCGGCCTTCGCCTCGGTCTTCGCGGCCGGGGAGGATGCCGGGTCGGTCAGCACCAGCAGTTCGGCGGTGAGGCCGACGACCTGCTCGTACCCGAACGGGCCGTAGAGACCGCCCAGAGTGGACCCGACGAAGTCCGCGTAGGTGACCGTGAACTGGCCCAGGTCGGGGTCGTCGATGACGAGCGGCTTGGCGCGCAGGCGCTTGGCCACCAGGTCGTACGAGGCGACCGGGTCACCGGCGGCCAGGGAGCACAGCTCCTCACCGGCCCTCTCGCACCGGTCCAGGATCTCGCGCAGCGCCTTGTACGCGCCCTGGGCGCTGCGCATCCGGTCCTCCTGGGTGACGTCGCGCGCCTTGCCCTGCCCCACCCACGCGTTCGGGTCGAGCACGCCGTCGATCACCAGGGCGCGGACCCGGTCCGGGAACATGTTCGCGTAGTACTGCCCGAGGACGCTGCCGTAGCTGAACCCGAGGAACGTCAGCTTCCGGTCGCCGACCGCCCGGCGCAGCACGTCCATGTCACGGGCGACCTCGGCGGTGGACATGGCGCCGCTGAGCGGCTTCCCGGTGGTGGAGCAGCCCTTCCCGACGGCCTTAGAGGACTTGACGTACGCCTTCTCCTCGGCCTTCGTCCAGGGGAACGCCACGTTCAGCCCCGCGTACGCCTTGGTCTGCTCCTTCACCGACGGGAAGCACCGGACCTGCTCGCTGGCGCCGACGCCGCGCGGGTCCACACCGACCACGTCGAAGCGGTCGAGCACCTCGTCACCGAGGAAGTACGGGGCCGCGAGCGCGATGTCGGTGCCGGAGCCGCCCGGACCGCCCGGGTTGACGAAGAGGCTGCCGATCCGGTTCTTCTGGTCGCGGGCCTTGACCCGCAGCAGGGCGATCTCGGTCGTCGCGCCCTTCGGGTGGTCGTAGTCCAGCGGCAGCTCGACCGTGGCGCACTCGGCGTAGTCGTAGCACGCGTACCAGTCCAGCTTGGGCGTGGGGACGCGGTCGACCCGACGCGCCTCGGCGGGGCTCGTGCGGTCGGACGTGACGGGCCGACCCCAACCGGCCTGTGCGGGTGCGGCGGTCGCGGGTGCGACCGCCAGTCCGCTGAGGAGGATGCCGGCGATGCCGGCGGCGGCGAGGGACCGGGTTCGTCGTGGCATGTGGACGCCTTCCCTTGGACGACAGGAAACGTGTCGAGGCATCGCTCGACCCCCGCCACTCTAGAGATCGCAGGCAATGAATGTCGCCTCCACAAGAGCCACATTCCTGACAAACCGCGCGGCGATGTAACGAAAAGTTCATGCGAGACGCTGTTTTGGTCTCCACGGCCGCGATCCCCGGCCGTCGAGTTGACAGCCGGCCGTTCGTGGACATCCTGGACGGGTGACGGTACGCAGGCTCGACGCACGGATGGTGGCGCTCGTCGCCGGCGTGGCGGCGGTCGCGCTCCTGGTGACGCTGCTCGTGCTGCGCCGCCAGGACCTCCTCGCGGTCGTCCTGGCGCTGCTCTGCGTCCTGCTGGCGGCGATCTCGGGAGTCGCCGGGGCGGCCGCGCGGGACCGCCGTGAGCCACCCGCCATTCCGGCATCGCCCTCGCCGGCCGACGCACTGCACGCTGTCGACGCCGACACGCTGGAGACCCTCGGCAGCCGGGAGGCGGTGCGCGCGATGCGGGAGCGGTACCGGGGCCGGCCGCTGTCAGCTGACGGTGAAGGTCGGTGACGCCAGCTTGTCCAGGCCGCGCCCGGCCAGGCAGCGGTAGGTGCGGTCGGCGGCGTCCGGCGGGAGCACCTCCAGGTTCCACCCGTCGGTGTACGCGATGCCGCTGGTCAACCGGAAGGTCGTCGGGTTGCAGACGCGACGCACGGCGGGGTCGGTGCTGACCTTGTCGTAGCCGGCGCCGAGCAACGTGTCGGGCAGCTCGCCCTCGACGTAGCTCTCCCACGTGTGCTCGCCCGCGCACGGCACGCGGGCCGCCCGGGCCCGTGCACCGCGCACCTCCATCGGCCCGAAGCACTCCAGCTCGTTGCCGCACCGGGCGCCGTCGGGCAGCTCCGACACCTGCGAACAGGCCGGCCGCAGCACGGACGCGACGTCGACGGTCGGCGACGGGAGCGGCGCGGCCGCCCCGGCGGCAAGCCAGGCACCGGCACCGGCCGCGGCGGCGAGCGCGACCACCCCGGCACCGCCGAGGAACCAGCGGCGCCGACGGCGGCCGGACGCCGGCACGGTGGGGTGCGGGTCCTCCACCGGCGGGCGGGGCGCGGGTCGGGCGGACCAGCCGACGACGTACGGCCCGGACGGCGTGCCGCCGCCGCCGTGGACCGGACCGCCGTGGTCGGGTGCCGCATAGCCGAGCGGGAGGCTGGCCAGCAGGGTCTTCAGCTCGGCCGCGGACGGCCGCGCCCCCGGATCGTTGGACATGCCGGCGCGGAGGATGTCGACCAGTTCCTCCGGCACACCGGGCAGGCCCGGGATCGGCTGGTGGAACATCTCCAGCACGGTGACCAGGCTCGGATTGCGCTCGGAGCGCCAGCGGGGTGGCCGCCCGTGCATCACCGCGTAGAGGGTGGCGCAGAGCGCGTACACGTCGACGGCCGGCGAGGGCGGGCTGTGGTTGAACATCTCCGGCGGCGCGTACGCCGGGGTCAGCACCTCCAGGGCGACCGAGGCGTCCCGCATCTCGGCGACGACGGCGAGCCCGAAGTCGGCCAGCACCGCGCTGTTGAAGTGCGAGTAGAGGATGTTGGCCGGCTTGACGTCGCGGTGCAGCACCCCGGCCGCGTGCGAGTGGGCGATCGCGTCGGCGATCTTCACCCCGAGGTCGCGGGCCTCCAGCGGGCCGAGCGGGGAGGTCCGCATGCGTTCCGCGTACGACCCGTCGCACAGCTCCATGATCAGGTACGGGTGCTGGTCGATCGTCACCCCGACGTCGAAGAGGTCGACCACGTGCGGGTGCGAGGACATCCGCCCGGCCGCGCGCGCCTCCCGGAGGAACCGCGCCTGGTCCCGCTCGCTGTCCAGCGTGCGGTTCTCCACCTTGAGGGCCACCTCGCGGCCGACCGAGATCTGCGTAGCCTTGTAGATCGTCGCGTAGCCGCCCCGGGCGAACACCCGCAAGTCAGTCAGACCGGGCACGATGGGCATCGGCAGGGCGCCGGGCGGGGTGTCGGTCACAGCTCGAAAATACCGAATGGGGCCGGCTGCTCAGTGAACCGCGTCGGCCGCGGGCGGCGGCCCGACCCGATCCGCGGGCTCAGCGGCGGTGGCATCCGTCGATGCGGCGCCGGCCCGGCGGGCGTCCCACCAGAGGCCGACCGCCGTCGCCAGGGCCCCCAGCCCCTCCCAGGCGGCCACGCCGAAGAACCGGCCCGGCGCGACGTCGGCCAGCACCGTGATGGTGAACACGGTGAAGGTGACCAGCCGGAACCAGACCGTGAAGCGGTAGAAGGCCCGCCACTCGGTCGCGGTGGCGAGCAGGTAGTAGACCCCCATGTTGAAGGAGGCCATCGAGGACGCCGTCAGGAAGGTGCCGGTGTAGTCACCGGCCGCGCGGGACGCGGGCACCTCGAAGCCGAGCAGCCGCAGCAGCGACTCCGGCCAGACCAGCCCGAGCGCGCCCATGACCAGCGCGAGCACGCCGAAGACGGCGATCGTCCAGCCGGCGGCGGAACGCGGCAGCTTCATCGGACCCTCCCCGGCCGGCGCGGTCGCACCCCGCGTCCGGCCCCCACACGCTAACGACCACCCCCGACACCCACATCACCGAAACCGCCAAACCTTCCCCACACTGTGACTCCCGCGCCAGCGGGCGGCGGCGCTCAGCTCGCCGCGAGGCGGGCGCGCAGGGCTTCGGCGTTGCGGCGTTCGCTGCGCTGCTCGGTGGCGTACGCCAGGCGTACCGCCTCCTCCGCGCTGGCCAACGCCTCGACGGGACGGCCGCAGGCGGCGAGCGCCTCCGCCAGAACGCTGGCCGCGATCACCTGGCTGCGCACGTCCTCCGCCGGGGCGGTGACGGCCCGCCGCGCCCAGTCCAGCGCCTGCTCCCGCTGGCCGTGCGCGAGCAGGGCGGACGCGTACCGGGCCATCGTCTGGCGGCGGGAGAAGAGCAGCGACGGCGCGTTGAGCGCGGCGGTGGCGACCGGGGCGAGCAGCCCGACGGCGGTGGCCGAATCGCCGGCGGCCAGCCGCGCGGTGGCCAGCAGCACCCGGGGCGCCACCTGGGCGGGTGCCTGCGGGTTGTGCGGCTCGACGGCGGTCAGCACCGCGCGGGCGTCCCGCTCGGCGAGGTCGCAGTCGCCCATGTCCAGTGCCACGAACCCGCGCAGCGTGCCGGCCATGCCGGTGAGCAGCGGGTGCGAGGTGCGCCCGGCGAACGCCAGCGCGTCGGTGAGCAGGTCGGCGGCGTGCTCCGGCTCGCCGAGGCCCCGCGCGACGACCCCCCGCACCACCAGCGCGAAGCCGCGCCCCCACTCGTCGGAGACGGCGGCGAAGTCCCGGTACGCCCGCCGGGCCAACCGGTCCGCCTCGGCCAGCTCGCCCAGCTCGGCGGTGGCGAACGCCTCCACCCCGCGCAGCGTGCCCACCGCCCACTCCTCGCCGACCCGCTCGCCGAAGGGCAGGAAGACCTGCGCCATCCGGCAGGCCTCCCGCAGCCGGCCGGCGAGCAGCCGGGCGAACGCGGTGGTGCCGCGCAGCCACGCCCGCCCGTACGGGTCCTTCAGCTCGGCGAAGAGCCGGGCGGCCCGCCCGAGCACGGCGTCGGTGCCGGCGAAGTCGCCCCGGGTGGTGGTCACCCACGCCAGGTTCTGCAACGACCAGGCCTGCCCCCGGCGGTCCTGCACCGACAGGCTGACCTGGTACGACGCGGCGAGCCGGCTGCTCGCCTGGCCGAGCCGCCCGGCGATGAAGTCCGCCATGCCGAGGCGGCGCATCGCCGAGGCGCGCAGCGTCGGCAGCCCGTGCGCGGTCGCCACCTGCAACGCCTCCTGCCAGCAGGCCACCGCCCGACCCGGGTCGCCCATCGTCTGGTGCGCCTGGCCGGCGAGGAGCAGGGCGCTGGCCCGGGTCGCCGCCTCGTCGCCGGCGTTGGCGGCGATCTTCTCGGCGGAGGCGAGCGCGTCGGCCGGCCGGCCGATCTGGAGCAGCGCCCGCGCGTGGACCACCCGGTCGGCCGCCGGCACGGCGCCGCGGGCCAGTTCGCTGGCGCGGTCGGCGTACTCCACGGCCATCGCCGGCTCCCCGAGCTGCAGCGACCGGCGGGCGGCGCGGCCCAGCGCGGCGATCCCCAGCGGGACCACCGTCCGGGCCGGCGCGTCCGGGCGCAGGCCGACCGCGTCGGCGAGCGCGGTGGCCCGCTCGACGTGCCCCGCCACGAAGTCGTCCCGGGCCGCCTCGGAGAACCCGCCGGGCGCGGGGGCACCGGCCGGCGGGTCGGCCGCGGCCCAGCGGGCGAGCGCGGCGTGCCGCTCCGCCAGTTCGGCCTTGCTCACCCCGGCGTACGCGGCCTCCCGCATCAGCGGGGTGGCGAAGGCGTACCCGGTGCGGGTGCGGTGCAGCATCCGCCGTTGCAGCAGCTCCTCGATGGCACGTTCCAGCTCGACGGCGACCACTGCCGCCGGTCGGCCGTCCCGGCCGGTGCGCTGTTCGCGAAGCGCCTCCAGGGTGCCGGCCGGCACCGTGTCCCCGACGACCGCCGCGTCCCGCAGCGCCGACCGGGCGTCCGGCGGCAGCGCGTCGATACGCGCGGCGAGCACGGCGGCCAGGTCCCGGGAGAGCAGCCGGCTGCCGAGCGAGCCCGGGGCCAGCCGCCAGGAGTTGCCGGTGGCCGCGGTGAGCGCGCCGCGCTCCATCAGCAGGGTGACCAGCTCGGCGAGGTAGAACGGGTTGCCCTGCGCGGTGGCGAGCAGCCGGTCGGCGTCGGCCTGCGGCAGCTTGCCGCCACCCAGGTAACTGGTCAGCAGCCGGGCCGCGTCCGCGCCGCGCAGCGGGGGCAGAGCGTGCACCTCGGCGTCCGACACCCGGGTCAGCGCACCGGCGGTACGCACCAGCTCGGGCCGGCCGAGCAGCAGCACCAGCACCGGCCCGCTGAGCCGGTTGAGGGTCAGCCCGAGCGCCTTGATGGTCTCGGCGGTCGCGTCGTGCAGGTCGTCGACGATGACCGCCAGGGGCGCCTCCTTGGCGAGGGCGCTGAGCAGATCGGCCACCGCGTTCGGGACGGCCTCGGCGTCGGCGGCCTGCGCGGCGGAACTCCACTCGCCCTGGTCGGTGGGGCCGCCGCTGGGCAGCTCCGCGTACCCGAGGAGGGCCAGCAGCTGCTCGGTGGCGATCGGGGCGGGCTCGCCCCCGGCCCGGCCGAGCCGCTGGCCGAGCCGGCGCAGCCGCTCCTCGACGGCGGGGCGGGTGAGCGCGGTGGCCGCGTCGGTGGGCAGGCCGACCGCGGCGCGCACCAGGTCCGCGAGGGGCCCGAGCCGGCGCCGCTCGCCGAACGCCGCGCAGCGGACGGAGAGCACGCGTGCGCCGGCGTGGGCCGCGTAGCGGCCGGCGCCCACGTCGTAGCCGGCGGCGAGGCGCTCCACCTCGGCGGAGAAGCGGGACTTGCCGATCCCCGCCTCGGCGGTCATCAGCAGCACCCGGGGCTCGCTGCGGTCGATCACCTCGGCGAGCCGGCCGGCCACCCGGCCGATCTCGGTCTCCCGGCCGACGAAGGGCGCCTCGTCGCCGAGGCCGGACCGGGTGCCCGGGGCGTCCAGCAGGCCCAGCAGCTCGTACGCCTCGACCGGCTCGCGCTTGCCCTTGAGCCGCAGCGGGCGCAGCGCCCGCCAGGACGCGACGTGCCGGGTGGCGGCGGCGGTCCGGGCGCCCGCGTAGACCGCGCCGACGGCGGCGGCGTCGGCCAGCCGGGCGGCGGTGTTGACCGTGTCGCCGATGACCGTGTACTCGATCGCGGCCTGGATGCCGGCGATCACGTCCCCGGTGTTCAGGCCGACCCGCAGGCCCAGCGGCGCGCCGCCGCCGCGCTCGTCGTCGAGCACCCGGCGGACCGCCCGCTGCATGGACAGCGCGGCCCGCACGGCCCGCTCGGCGTCGTCCTCGTGGGCGACCGGCGCGCCGAAGACCGCCATGATCCCGTCGCCGGTCAGCTTGTCGACGTGCCCGCCGAAGGTCTTGACCGCACCGGCGAGAGCCGCCAGCACCCGGTCGGTGACCGCGCCGACCCGCTCCGGGTCGAGGTCCTCCGACCAGGAGGTGAAGTCGGACAGGTCCCCGAAGAGCACGGTGACCACCCGGCGTTCGGCGGCCGGGAGCGTCGCGGCGGCCGGCAGCGCGGCGCCGCAGTTGTGGCAGAACCGCGCGCCGGGTACGGCGACGGTTCCACACACCGGGCAGGTCACGTCTGCTCCAACCCCGCGCCGGCGTCGCCGGATTCCCGGCCCAGGTACTCGAGCTGCGCCCGGACCGACCATTCCGCCGCCCACCACAGCGAGCGGTCCACGTCCGCGTAGACGATCGCGACGACCTCGGCGGCGGTGGTGGCGCCGGCGTCGAGCGCGGCCCGGACCTGGTCGAGCCGGGCCCGCCGGTGGGCCAGGTAGAACTCCGCCGCCGCACCGCAGTCGGCCAGCGCCGGGCCGTGGCCGGGCAGGGCCGGGATCCCGGCGTACGTGGAGAGCAGCTCCAGGCTGCTCAGGTAGTCCCCGAGGTGCCCGTCCGGGTGGGCGACGACGGTGGTGCCGCGGCCGAGGATGGTGTCGCCGGTGAGGACGAGACGCTCGCCCTCGCGCTCGACCAGGAAGCAGACGGAGTCACCGGTGTGCCCGGGCGTCGGGACGAGCCGCAGGTCGATGCCGGGGACGGTGGGCGGCGCGCCGGCGCCGACCGGCTCCGCGGCGATCGTGTGCGCGGGGTCGGCGGCGCGGACCGGCACCCCGTCGAGCAGGTCGTGCAGGCGCGCCGAGCCTTCGGTGTGGTCCGGGTGGCCGTGGGTGATCAGCACCAGCCCGACCGGTCCCTGCGCGGCGATCGCCGCGAGGTGCTCCTCGTCGGCGGGCCCCGGGTCGACCACGACGGCCGGCTCGCCGGGGGCGGCCCGCAGCACCCAGGTGTTGGTGCCGTCGAGCGTCATCGGCCCCGGATTGGGGGCCCGCAGCAGCGTGACCCACCCCGGCAGCTCGTCCGCGAGAGCCGCCGCCGGTGCCGTGAAGTGCCCGCCCATGGCTGCGATCGTACGACCCCCGCCACCGCGCCCCGCGATCTTGCACTATCGGACCCCGCTTCGTGCCCGTTCACGGCTTTCGCGGGGACGGGACGTGCGGATCGCGGGGCGCGGGCGGTCAGGAGACCTCGACGATGACCTCGATCTCGACCGGGGCGTCGAGCGGCAGCTCGGCAACGCCGACGGCGCTGCGGGCGTGGCGGCCGGCCTCGCCGAACACCGCGCCGAACAGGTCGGACGCGCCGTTGACGACGGCGGGCTGGCCGGTGAATCCGGGAGCGCTGGCGACGAAGCCGGTCAGCTTGACGACCTTGACGACGTTCTCCAGGCCGACCAGCGAGTCGACCGCGGCGAGCGCGTTGAGCGCGCACCGACGGGCCAGATCCTTGGCCTGGTCGGCGGAGACCCCGGCGCCGACCTTGCCGGTGGCCAGCAGCTTGCCCTCGGCCATCGGCAGCTGGCCGGAGACGTAGACGTGCTGCCCGGACTGCACCGCCGGCACGTAGCTGGCCACCGGGGGCACGACCTCGGGCAGCTCGTGACCGAGCTCGGCGAGCTTGGCGTGGGGCCCGGTCATGCCTTCGGCCGCTTCAGGTAGGCGACGAGCTGCTCCGGGTTCGGGCCGGGAACCACGGACACCAGTTCCCAGCCGTCCTCGCCCCAGTTGTCGAGGATCTGCTTGGTCGCGTGGACCAGCAGCGGGACCGTGGCGTATTCCCACTTCTGCATCGCTGGGGGGCTCCCTCTCGTGGACTGCGGCTCTTTTCAAGCCACAGCCTACGGTCCGCTCGCGGGCCGGGGTGCCGGACGCTGCTCCGGAGCCACCGGCACGTCGCCGCACGGGCCGGTGTGCTCGTACGGCTGGGGGCAGCGGGACCGGTCGGGCAGCAGGAGGTCGCAGAACACGCGGTGCCGGTTGTTCTGGTCGTCGGCGGTGGAGACGGTGGTCTCCCCGGCGTCGACTTGGCCGACGAAGCTCAGCGAGGTCGCGATCGTGCCCGCCAGGGCGGTGGCGGCGGCCAGGTCGGCGACCCGGATCGGCAGGTGCACCACGTACCCCGGTCCCTCCTCGTCCCGGGACCGGTCCCCGGACTGGGCGGCGGCGCGGACCACGTCGACGGGCTCGGTGATCCGGCGGTACGACCGCTCGTTGATCGGCAGCCCACCACCCTCGCCGCCGCCCGGCCCACCGGGCCGCCGGGCCGCCGCCGGCAACTGGATTCGAGGGGTGTTGTCCACGTCGCGCATGCCCTGCCTCCGGCCGTCGTACCTGGTCGAGTCCGCCTGTCGGCCCCGGCCCCCCGCCCCGGCCTCGATCCGCACCGGGAAAACGTAGGACCGAGCTGGAGTCCCGCCAACAGGACGCGCGGTGTCGATTCACCAGAAGTCACAAATACGACACATCGCAGGTAGACGGGCTGACTGCGGATCGCGGGCCGGGACCGGCCGGCCTGGGGTGACCCGGACCCGGGGACCGGTACGCGCCGTACGGCCGGCTCGACGGTTACCCTTCCGGACGGAACGCGGCGTCCACCGCCACGCCCGACGTTCCGTCGCCTCGTCGAGCCGACGTCAGTCCCACCCCCGGGGGAACGATGACCGAACCACCCAGCGGCGATCCGGCCGCCCCGGCCGAGTCCGCCACGGCCACGCCCTCCGTGCCGCGTCAGGACCCGTCGGCGATCCCGCCGCCACCGGCCGCCTACCCCGCGTACCAGGGCCCCGAGGCGCCGCGCCGGAAGCGCGGCGTGCTGGTCGCGTCGATCGCGCTGGCGGTGGTCATGGTCCTGTGCGCCGGCGGCGGTTTCGCCGCGTTCCTGACGCTGCGCACCGCGGAGGCCGGTGAGGGCGCGAAGGAGCCGGAGGCAGCCGTCGAGGAGTTCCTCACCGCCGTCTACAAGGACCGCGACGCCGGCAAGGCGGCGGCCCTGGTCTGCTCCGCCGCGCGGGACGACGAGAAGATCGCGGCCAAGGTCGCCGAGGTGGAGAAGTACGCGGCCGGCTACCAGAACCCGCGCTTCCGGTGGAGTGCCCCCCGGGTCGACAACCAGACCGGTGACCGGGCCACGGTCACCACCAAGGTCACCATGACCACCGCCGACGAGAAGCTCGCCGACCTGCCCCTGCGCTTCACCGTGGTCAAGAAGACGGGTTGGTGGGTCTGCGAGGTCGCGTGACCTGGATAGGCTCGACGGGTGGGAGCAGCGAAGCGACCGGATGAGCCGGCGGTGACGGAGTGGCCGGCCCGACTCCACGTGGTGACCGGCAAGGGCGGCACCGGCAAGACGAGCGTGGCCGCGGCGCTGGCCCTGGCGCTCGCCACCGGCGGTCGACGCACGCTGCTGGTCGAGGTCGAGGGGCGCCAGGGCATCGCCCAGCTCTTCGACACCGAGCCGCTCCCGTACGCCGAGCGGCACCTGGCCGACGCGCCCGGTGGCGGCGAGGTGCGCGCCCTCGCGGTGGACGCGGAGGAGGCCCTGCTCGAGTACCTGGACATGTTCTACAAGCTGGGCGGGGCCGGCCGGGCGCTGCGCAAGCTGGGCGCCATCGACTTCGCCACCACAATCGCCCCCGGCCTGCGCGACGTGCTGCTCACCGGCAAGGTCAAGGAGGCCACCACCCGCACGTCCGGCCAGCGGCGGGTGTACGACGCGGTGGTGCTGGACGCGCCGCCCACCGGGCGGATCGGCCGCTTCCTGAACGTCACCGCCGAGACGGCGCGACTGGCCCGGGTCGGTCCGATCAAGACCCAGAGCGAGGGCGTCGCGGCGCTGCTGCGCTCGCCGATCACCGCCGTGCACGTGGTGACGCTGCTCGAGGAGATGCCGGTCCAGGAGACGATCGACGCGATCGCCGACCTGACCTCGCTCGGCTTCCCGGTCGGGCGGGTCATCGTCAACGGCACCCGGCCGCCGCTGCCGGTCGGACGGGCGGTCACCCCGGACGAGCTGGCCGGCGGGCTGCGCGCCGCCGGGCTGCCCGCCGACGAGCGGATCGTCACCGGGTTGGCCTCGGAGGCGCGCGACCAGGTGGTCCGGCGGGAGCTGGAGGACTCGCTGCGCACCGATCTGGTGGACCTGGGGCTGCCCCTCGTCGAGCTGCCGCTCCTGCCCGACGGGGTGGACCGGGCCGGGCTGGACCGCCTCGCCGAGGTGCTACGCCCATGATCCGGGCGGATTGACTCACACCTCCCGGCGGCCCGGGCGCACGGCGGGACCGGGCCCGATACGCTCGATTGGTGCCTTCCGACAACGTGGCGCCGCCGCCGCTGGACGTCGACCGGATCCTCGCCGATCCGGGCGTACGGATCGTCGTCTGCTGCGGGGCGGGCGGGGTGGGTAAGACGACCACCGCCGCCGCGCTCGCGCTGCGGGCCGCGGAGGAGCACGGCCGGCGCACGGTCGTGCTCACCATCGACCCGGCCCGCCGGCTGGCCCAGTCGCTGGGGCTGACCGAGCTGGACAACACTCCGCGCCAGGTCAAGGGCATCGACGCGGAGGGCAGCGGCGGCGAGCTGCACGCCATGATGCTCGACATGAAACGCACCTTCGACGACGTGGTGCTCCAGCACACGGATCCGGCGAAGGCGGCGGAGATCTTCGCCAACCCGTTCTACGCGGCCATGAGTTCCACCTTCGCCGGCACGCAGGAGTACATGGCGATGGAGAAGCTCGGGCAGTTGCACGCCCGGGGCGAGTGGGACCTGATCGTGGTGGACACCCCGCCGTCCCGCTCGGCACTCGACTTCCTCGACGCGCCGGCCCGCCTCTCCCGCTTCCTGGACGGGCGGATGCTGCGCCTGCTGCTCGCCCCGGCCCGCACGGGCGGCCGGAGCATGTTCTCCTTCGTCACCGCCGGCTTCGGGATGTTCTCGAAGGTCGTGCAGAAGGTGCTCGGCGCCCAGTTGCTGACCGATCTCTCCGGCTTCGTCGCGGCGCTCGACTCGATGTTCGGCGGCTTCCGGCAGCGGGCGGAGCAGACGTACCGCATCCTCCAGGCCCGCGAGACGGCGTTCCTGCTGGTCGCGGCGCCGGAGTCGGACGCGGTCCGGGAGGCCGCCTACTTCGCGGGCCGGCTTCGGGAGGAGAAGATGCCGCTGGCCGGCCTGGTGCTCAACCGGGTCCACCGCCCGGCCGTGCCGGACCTCGGTGCGGCCGAGAGCCTGGCCGCCGCCGAGCGGCTGGCCGAGCGGGGCGGCCACGAGGGCACCGTCGAGGTGCTGCGGGCCCATGCCGTGCTGGCCCAGCAGGCGGTACGCGAGCAGCGGGTGGCCGCGCGGTTCACCGAGGCGTTCCCGACCGTCCCGGCGGTGTCGGTGACGGCGCAGCCCGCCGACGTGCACGACGTCGACGGGCTGCGGACGATCGGTGCGGCGCTCAGCCGCGAGTGACCGGGCCGGTCGACCGGCCGGGCCGCCTCAGCTGACCGCGCCGGCTCAACCGGCCGTGGCGGCGAGGACCTTGTCCTTGCCGGCCTTCTCCTTGGCGTTCTTCTTCATCGCGGCCTCGAACATCTTGCGCCAGCTCTCGACCTGCGGGTGGCGGCGCAGCAGCGCCCGGCGTTCCCGTTCGGTCATGCCACCCCACACGCCGAACTCGATCCGGTTGTCCAGCGCGTCGGCCAGGCACTCGTACCGGACTGGGCAGCTCCGGCAGATCCGCTTGGCCACGTTCTGTTCGGCGCCCTGTACGAACAACGCGTCCGGGTCCCCGTTCTGACACGCCGCCAGCGACGGCCAGTCAGTGATCATGCCCATCTGTACACGTCCCCCCTTGCAGTACTACCGACCCCGTCGCGGACCAGCCGGCAATTCCCCCCGGTCGCCCGGCCGGCCTTCCCCAAGGCGGCACGGACGACATGTGGCGCTGTCGCCGCCCTCATCATGCTCTGTAGTTGCCCGATTACGCAACGTTGTCGGCCAAATCCATCATTCCGGACACTCCCGGCTTCCCGGGCTCTCGACCGCCGGTTACCCGGCTCGGGTACGCGAAAACGCTGCGCGGCCTTCCCGCGAGGGGGGAGACTCGGCGCCAGGTCCCCGCAACCTCGAACCGGGGGTCATGCGTTTAGCACAACGAGGTCGGCGCGCGCAGGAAATGGGGAAAAGACGCCCCGCGCCCCTCGTTGCCTGTTCGCGTACCCTGTCGAGGTGACCTGGATGCGGAAACGTGACCACAATGTGCTGACCAACGCCGCATCGCTACTCATCTGTGGCCTGTTGGCCGGCGTGGTGGTGGCCGCGGCGGCCTTCCCCGCAGTGGCGATGTCCGGCCTGGCCGCGAAGGCCGGCGCCGAGACGTTCGGGGCACTGCCCAAGGAACTGACGGTGGCCCGTCCGCCGCAGATCAGCTACCTGCTCGCGGCCGACGGCAAGACACCGCTGGCGACGATGTTCGACGAGAACCGCCGGGACGTGAAGCTCGAGCACGTCGCACCGGTCATGCGGGACGCGATCATCGCCGCCGAGGACCACGCCTTCTACGAGCACAACGGCGTCGACCTGAACGGCGTGGCCCGCGCCTTCGTCAACAACAGCTCCGGCACGGCCGACCGGCAGGGTGCCTCGACGCTGACCATGCAGTACGTCCGGCTCGCCATCGCGTACTCGGCGACCCACCCGGCCGACGTGGTCGCGGCCACCGAGGACACCAGCGCCCGCAAGCTCCGCGAGATGCGCTACGCCATCCAGATCGACAAGGAGCTCTCCAAGGACGAGATCCTGGAGCGCTACCTGAACATCGCCGCGTTCGGCAACGGCGCGTACGGCATCTTCGCCGCCAGCCAGGTCTACTTCGCCAAGCACCCGAGCAAGCTCACCATCGAGGAAGCGGCGATGCTCGCCGGCCTGGTCAAGGCCCCGACCGCGTTCAACCCCACCACCCGCAGCGGCTACCCGCAGGCGGTGGCCCGGCGCGACTACGTCATCAACAACATGTACGAGATCGGCAAGATCTCCAAGGAGCAGGCCGACCAGGCCAAGGCCGTCAAGCTCAAGGTCGTCGGCAAGCGGGCCCCCAACGGCTGCGTCGACACCAACAAGAAGGACTGGGGCTTCTTCTGCGACTACTTCTACCGCTGGTGGATGCAGCAGGAGACGTTCGGTTCGACCTCGTACGACCGCGAGCGGCGGCTGAAGAGCGGCGGCTTCACGGTCATCACCACCCTGGAGCCGCAGGTCCAGAACGCCGCCGACAAGGCGGTCCGCAAGAACCTCGGCGTCAACAGCAAGGCGGCCCGGATGGTCGCCGTGATCGAGCCGGGCACCGGCCGGGTCCGCGCACTCTCGGTCAACCGGAACTTCAAGCTCGACGACCCCGACAAGCCGCAGAACAAGCCGCACAGCGACCCGAAGCAGCGCAAGAAGAACCCGAACAAGCGGGGCAACTACCCGAACACGGTCAACCCGCTGCTCACCGGTGGTGACGGCATCACCGGGTACCAGGCCGGCTCGACGTTCAAGATGTTCACGGTCGTGGCGGCCCTGGAGAAGGGCATCCCGCTCAGCTACACCATCAACGCCGAGAAGCAGTTCCGGTCCGAGTACATCATCGACAGCAGCAGCCCCGCGGCCTGCAAGGGCACGCACTTCTACTGCCCGACCAACGCGAGCGACAGCATGGTCGGCGTCCACAACATGTGGACGGCGTTCGGCAGCTCGGTGAACACCTACTTCGTCCCGCTCCAGCAGCAGGTCGGCGCGGAGAACGTGGTCAAGGTCGCCAAGAAGCTCGGCATCAACTTCCGCGCCCAGGAAGACCTGGACCTGGAGAAGGGCGCCAACCAGTGGGGCGCCTTCACCCTCGGCGTCTCCCAGACGATGCCGCTGGAGCTGGCCAACGCGTACGCGACCCTCGCGGCGGACGGCAAGTACTGCGAGCCGATCCCGGTACAGGAGATCCGCGACCCGGACGGCAAGAAGCTCGACATCGCCAACCCGCGGTGCGAGCAGCGGGTCAGCACCGAGGTCGCGCGCGCGGCGGTCGACGCCGCCCGGTGCCCGGTCGGCGACCAGTCGGCCAGCGGCAAGTGCAAGGGCGCCACCGCCCGCAACGTGAAGGGCATCGTCGGAGCGCCGGTGGCCGGCAAGTCCGGCACCACCGACTCCGAGAAGAGCTCCTCGCTGGTGGCGATGACCAAGCAGTACTCGGTGGCCGGCATCATGGCTGACCCGGACTGGCCGCAGACCACCCAGAAAATGGGCCACAACGAGCCCACGGGCATCAACCCACCGGTGTTCGAGACGCTGCGCGACGCGATGCAGGGCAAGCCGCGCATCAACTTCGCCCCGCCGGGAAGCAAGATCCGCGACGGCGACCAGCGGAGGATCCCGGACGTGAAGTGCCAGTCGGAGGCCACCGCCCGCGACCGGATCGAGGGCGCCGGCTTCGACGCCGTCGTCTCCAGCGCCCGGATCCCGTCGACCTGCCCGGCGGGCAGCGTCGCCGGCACCAGCCCGGACGGCCGCACCATCAAGGGCGGCGTGGTCAGCATCCAGCTCAGCTCCGGCCCCGCCAACACGCCGAAGCCCGGCTCGTCCGGCACCCCGCCGACCAACCCCGGCCGGCCGCCGGGCCGCCCCGGCGGCTGACGACCCCGGAATGCCGAACGGGCGGGCACCATCGGGTGCCCGCCCGTTTCGCGTACTCGAGGAAGAAGGGTCAGACGGCGAGCTGCCGGCGTACCTCGCCGGCGACCCGGCCCCCCTCGGCCCGGCCGGCCACCGCGGCCTGGGCGGCCTTCATGGCCGGGCCCATCTGCGCCTTGCCGGTGAAGCCGCCGGCGGCGAGCGCCCCCGCGACCACCTCGGCCAGTTCCTCGTCGGAGAGCTGCTTCGGCAGGTAGCGCTCCAGCACCTCGCCCTCGGCGCTCTCCTTCGCGGCCTGCTCGGCGCGCCCGGCGTCGGCGAAGGCCGCCGCGGCCTCGCGGCGCTTCTTCGCCTCCTTGGTCAGCACCCCGAGCACCTCGTCGTCGGTCAGCTCGCGCTTGGCCTTGCCGGCGACCTCGGCGGTGCCGACCGCCGCGAGCGCCATCCGGAGGGTGGAGGTGGTCAGCTCGTCGCGCGCCTTCAGCGCGGTACGCATGTCCGCGGTGAGGCGGTCCTTCAACGTGCTCATGGACGGTCAAACTACCCTGATCGCCATGCGAAAGCGCACACTATTCCGGCTCGCCGCCGGGACCGCCGCGGTCGGCGCGGCCACCCTCGCGTACGCGTCGCTCGTCGAGCGCAACATGTTCACCCTGCGGCGGTACGACGTGCCGGTGCTGTCGGCCGACGCGGAGCCGCTGCGCGTCCTGCACCTCTCCGACCTGCACATGATGCCCGACCAGGGGCGCAAGCAGCGCTGGGTGGCGTCGCTGGCCGGTCTGGACCCCGACCTGGTCGTGGTGACCGGCGACAACATGGCCCACCCCGGCGCGGTGCCCGGGGTGCTGCGCGCCCTCCAGCCGCTGCTCGACTACCCGGGCGCCTTCGTCTTCGGCTCCAACGACTACACCGGCCCGGTCTGGAAGAACCCGTTCACCTACTTCCTGCCCGACCGGGAGTACACGGAGGGCGTCGAGCTGCCGTACGACGAGCTGCGCGACGTGTTCACCGGCGCCGGCTGGGTGGACCTGAACAACGCCCGGACCACGCTCAAGGCCGGCGGCCGGCTCGTCGAGGTGGTCGGCGTGGACGACCCGCACATCGAGCGGGACGACTACGCCTCGGTCGCCGGTCCGGTCTCGCCGTCGGCCGACCTGTCGATCGCGCTCAGCCACTCCCCGGAGCCGCCCGTGCTCGACCAGATGGCGGCCGACGGGTTCGGGCTGCTGCTCGCCGGGCACACCCACGGCGGCCAGGTCTGCGTACCGGGTGTCGGGGCGTTGGTGACCAACTGCGGGCTGCCCCGATCGATGGCGAAGGGCCTGCACCGCTGGCCCGGCTCCGACTCCTGGCTGCACGTCTCGGCCGGCCTCGGCACCCACCCGACCGCCCCGGTCCGGTTCGCCTGCCCGCCGGAGGCGAGCATCCTGACGCTGATCCCGCGCTGAGGTCGTCGCCGGGCCGCGCCGCGGCCCGGCGCCGGGAGCCGAGGGGTACCGAGTTTGACCCTCGGACCGGGTGGGCTACTATTTGTCGGCACGCCTCGGGGTGTGGCGCAGCTTGGTAGCGCGCTTCGTTCGGGACGAAGAGGTCGTCGGTTCGAATCCGGCCACCCCGACCAGGTCAAGGGCCATCTTCCAGTGATGAAGATGGCCCTTGTCATTCTTTTGTGCGCTCAGGGTGCATGTCGCCCGGGGTCACTGGGCGGCCAGGGACGTTGATGCACAACTGTCCCGGCTCAGCACCGCACACAGGGCAGGGGCGGTACGACTCGACAGGCCCCGGATCGAGGCCCCTCGCCTGGGCCGCTCGGACGACCTCGTCGGCCGCGTGGTGCAGCTCAAGGTCCCGATGTCTCACGGCAGCCTTGTGGATCCGCTGGAGCGCGCTTCGCGCCAGCTCCCCTGGGTCAGTCATCCAACGGACCTTCCCGCTGTGCTCGCCGCCACACGCCGGACAAGGATGCCAGCGACGAGGTGAGTGACTGGTCCACGCGTGCCGCCATCCGGCAACGTCTACGCTGTGACCAGCGGCCACCGCACCATGCGACTGTGTCCAAACACACAGCCCATGCGGTGGCTGCGCTGCGCTTATCGGCCCCGGCCAAGATCCCGAACGAGCGCTGCCGTACGAGGCGCAAACGAACGCGATTCTGCGTCGGGGCGAGAGAGGCGGGTCATGATCGCTACATGTTGCCGGGCACTGACTTCTTTCCTGTCCGGGCTCGGCCGATGAGCGCAGTCGCATTCCTCAACATCGCCATGCACGGGCACATCAACCCGACGCTGCCGGTCGTGGCCGAGCTTGTTCGTCGTGGCCACTCCGTCACCTACCACACGATGCCCGCCTACGCCGCGGAGATCGCGGCCACCGGCGCGCGAGTGCTCCCCTACTCCGGGGATGACGTACCGCTCTCCGGCCCGCCGACGCCGGTCACGGTGATGGAGCAGCTTGCGCGCACCGCCGTACGCGTGCTGCCCGCCGTTCTCACCGATCTGCGCGGCGCCCGGCCCGATCTGATCGTGCACGACTCCCTCTGCCTGTGGGGGCCGGTGGCCGCCCGGGAACTCGACGTGCCGGCAGCGTCGTCGTTCACCACGTTCGCGTTCAACCGGCACGTGCCCAGCCCCACCCGCGGCTCCTGGAAGCTGCTCGCCGCGGCGGCGGCCCTGCCCCGCCATGCCGGGAGGTACCTGAAGTCGCGCTGGGAGCTGCGCCGCCGGTACGACACGCATGCGGTGCCCCTGATCGACCTGGCGAACATCCGTCAGCCGCTCAACCTGGTCTACACCTCGCGGGCGTTCCACCCCGAGGCCGACAGTTTCGACCAGTCCTACCGGTTCGTCGGACCGAGCGTCGGTGCCCGCCCGGCCGACTCGTCGTTCCCGGTCGATCGGCTGCGCGACCCGGTGCTGTACGCCTCGCTGGGCACGGTGTTCAAGGCCGACCCGCGGCTGCTGCGCGGCTTCGCCGACGCGCTCGCCCCGCTGGGCGGCACCGTGATCGTCTCCACCGGACACACCGATCCCGCCGCGCTCGGTCCGCTGCCGGCCAACGTGATCGCCCACCGCTCCGTGCCGCAGCCGGAGGTGCTGGCCCGCGCAGCGCTGTTCGTCACCCATGGCGGGGTGAACAGCGTCAACGAGGCCCTGTACGCCGGCGTCCCCATGCTGGTGGTCCCGCAGGGCGCTGACCAGCTGTTGGTGGCTTCCCGCGTCGTCGAGCTCGATGCCGGCCTCTCGATCCGCACCGAGGACGTCAACGTGGAGGTCGTGCGCACCCTCGCCCAGCGCCTGCTCGACGAGCCCCGATTCCGCGCCGCCGCGAGCACCCTGCAGGGCGCGCAGCGTCAGGCAGGCGGCTATTCGCGTGCCGCCGACGAACTCGAGCGGTACGTGCAGCAAACCGGCCCGGTCACGCAGCCGGTCTCTGCCGATCTACCACCGCAGGGCTGACCGGTGTCCCCCGTCGTCGCCATCCTGCTGCTGTTCGCCGGGCTGTCCGAGGCCGCCGGGCGTCTCCTGCCCGTGGTGGCACGTCTGTCCGGCGTGTCGCGCACCAGGGTGGTCGGATTGCTGCTGACCGGCGCCGTGGTCGACGGCGCGGTATTCGCGCTCTGGCCGCTGTCCGCGTGGACCCTTGCCGAGCTGGTGCTGCCCACCGCACCGTCCGCCGAGGCCGCGCTGGTCTGGACGCCAGGCCTGGCCGCCCCGCTGCTGCTTGCCGCAGTACTCGCGTTCCCGCTGCTCGGGCCGCTGCTGCACCTGCTGCTCATGGTGGGAGTGGGGGCCGGCCTCGCCGGTGCCCTCGCCACGGTGGCCGGAATCGGCTGGTGGAATGCCGCCGGCTGCGTAGCCATCGCGGGAATCGGGCTCGCCGTTGCCGTCGAGGGCGTCCGCCGCCTGGTCGTGAGGCTCAACAGGACAAGAGCACCGGAGCCACTCACGTGATCGAGTTCGCGCTCCTGCTGCTGCTCGCCGGGATCGGACCGGTCCTGCTCGCCGAAGCTCTGCTCGCCCGCTACGAGGTGCTGGCGTACGCCGCGGGTTGGCGGAACCCCACCACCGCGCTCCCCCCGGGCATGCCCTATGCCCGGGGCGCGGACCCGGACCGCCCGCCGGACGCCTACCTGGTCTATCTGGACGGCATCGGGAAACGCCGCTTCCACGACACCCGCGACGGCGGCCGACTGGTCAAGTCCCTGATCGAGGGAGCGCCGGAGCTCAGGGTGCTGGGCCAGGTGCAGCCCTACTCTCCGCTGGCCGATCCGCTCGCCGACCGGCCGGTGTGGACATGGCTGCGCCGCCACATCGGGCTGGTGCTGTTCCTGCACAACGTGGTGCAGATCTTCGTCGCCGCCGACCGGCGGTACCGTCCCCTGTACAACCGCGCCGTCGGCTCGCAGATCGCCACTCAGCTCCGGCTCGCCGGTTACCGGCGGGACAGCGACATCCCCGTGGTACTGCTCTGTTACAGCGGCGGCGCCCAGGTCGCCACCGGCGCGGTGGACGAACTGTGGTCCGAGCTGCGCTCCCCGCTCTGGCTGATCACTCTCGGCGGGTTCCACAACGGCGCCAACGACATCACCCACGCCCAGCACCTCTGCCGGCTCACCAGTGCCGGCGACCGGATTGAGCGAGTCGGCACCTGGATGTTCCCGCAGCGGTGGCGGCTGTTCCGCTGGAGCGGATGGAACCGGGCGGACCGCGAAGGCAAGATCACGGTGCACTGGCTCGACCCGGCTACCCACGTCGGTCCGCGAAGCTACATCAGCCCGGAGGCCCGGCTACCCGACGGCCGCAGTTACCTCGACCGGACCGCCGACACCGTGATCGCGGTGATCCGGGATCGCCTCAGCGCGACTGCGGAAACCGACGGCCCGCTGCCCTGAACGGCAGCGGACGCAAGCCTGGTTCACCGCTCACGGCATCACCGTGCGATGCGTCATCACCGACAGCGGCGGGCCCCGTCACCGGGCCAGGACGGCAACCATGATGGCGAAGCACCCGACCAGCAGGATGATTCCGCCGAACGTGACATGCGGCGACGACTCGCGGGAGCGCCGGCGTTGCTTCGGGAGAAGCTGGGTCGGTTGGTTCCAGGCCGGAGGTACCGCCACAACGTGGCGGCGGTCCGGCCGCAGCGGTGGCGGGGTGCGGGATGTCGACTCGCCCATCACGGATGCCCTCCGACGCGTCCTGGTGCGCTGTTCGGATTGAGACCGGGCGGGGCCGCGAGGGGTCGGGTGGCCGGTCCCGCCCGGTCATGGAGGCCGCGCACCCGGCCTTCCACCATCTACAGGCGTTGGAGGTGGGCGGCGCGTTACATCCTTTGCATTCCGGCATGCCGGATTTTGGGTGCTCCCTGAGTGGTCCCTTCAGGCCGGGTAGGGGACCGAGTTGCGTGCCGCACGCAGGGCGGCGGCCCACCAGGCGAGCTGGTCCAGCAGGGTCTTGGCATATCCGGGCGCCTGAGGGTCCAGCGGCCGACCGTCCTCCCACGCTGTGAAGTAGTTCGGGAAGGCCAGGCCATCGCGGATGGTCACGGCGTGCAGTTCGGTGAGCACGTTCTCCAGGTGGAGGACAGCGTGGCGGCCGCCAGCTGCGCCGCCGTAGCTGACGAAAGCGACGGGCTTGGCCGTCCACTGGGTGAAATGCCAGTCGATGGCGGCCTTCAGGGACGCGGGGTAGCTGTGGTTGTACTCCGGCGTGACCATGATGAACGCGTCCGCGTCCGCCAGGTGGGACGTCAAGGACGCCATTCCGTCGGGGCGCGGGTATGAGTCGCCGGCGAACCTCGGTGAGACTGCCGGCAACGACAGCGGGATCTCGGCGTCGGCGAGATCGACGAGGTCGATGTCGAACCCGCCGTGCTCCCGGGCTTGGTCGGCGACCCAGGAGGCGACGACAGGCCCGAAGCGGCCCTCTCGGACGCTCCCGATGATGATGACCAACTTGTGCTTCTCACTCATGCACTCCACGGTCCATCGTTCGGACGATGGCAACCAGACCGGGCGTAGGCTGGCCCCCGTGGGGCCACCCTGCGTTCGAAGCGCTGGGGAGATCTAGACTCGGAACATGAGCACGCCGCTGGGCGACTTCATCCGTGCCAAGCGCGACAGCATCCAGCCAGACTCGTTCGGGCTGCCTGATCGTGGCCGCCGCCGGTCCCCTGGACTACGGCGCTCAGACCTCGCCACGCGCGCTGGAATCAGCGTCGAATACCTCACCCGCATCGAGCAAGGACGAGACCGCAACCCGTCCCCTGCCGTGCTCAATGCACTTGCGGACGCCTTGAGCCTCGATGCCGCCGAGCGCAATCACCTGCGCCACCTCGCCAAGATCACCAGCGGTGGGTGCCCAGGGCGCGGGCAGCCAGTGCCACCCAACCGCCATGTCCGGCCCACCGTGTTGAAGACCCTCCAACTTCTTGAGCCCGGCATCGCATTCGTCACCAACCGCCTCGGAGACGTGCTCGCGTACACGAGCGGGTTCGAGCTGCTGATGCGTGGGACCGGGCTGCTCGAGAGCCGGACGCCGAACCTGACGCGCTACGTGTTCACCGATCCGCGCGCCCGGACGGTCTTCCCTGACTGGGACCAGGTGGCCGACGAACGAGCCTTCGACCTGTGGCTCGGGCCGTCCGCGGAGACCTCCGAATGGTTCAGGGCCGAGCTCGCCCCCCTGGCCGGAGAGGAGTTCACCCGACGACTCAACCGCCACCTGCCCCCACCGCATATCCCGCTTCGGCTCAACCACCCGGTCGCCCACGAGCTTCGGTGGCAGCGGGAGAAGCTCGAGTTGCCGAGAACCGACGCGCAGGAGCTGGTCGTTCTCCTGCCCGCCGATGACGCGACGGCGCGGGCCATGGAGCGGCTGCGCCGCCAACCCGACCGTATTCTTCGCGCGGTCATTTAGCTCACGACATCGGCCTTCCCTCTGTCGTTTATCCGGTGACGAATCGCGCCCGGACACGGCTCGCGCGTTGCGACACTCGGTCGGTGGGTGGCCGGCGGTGGGCGGAGCGGCTGGGGCCGGCCGTCCCGGTGGCCCCCGGCACCCGGGTGGACCGGTTCGAGATCTTCTTCGACCTGGTCTTCGTCTTCTCGTTCTTCATCATCACCCGGGCCACCGCGGTGGACATCACCGCCGACAGTCTGCTGCACGGCATGCTGGTCCTCGCGGTGCTCTGGTGGTGCTGGGTGGTGCACACGGTGGTCGCGACCCGGGTCCGGCTCGGCGTGGGCTTCGTCCCGGCGCTGATGGTCGTCGCGATGGCCGCGCTGTTCTGCTTCTCACTGTCCCTGCCGCAGGCGTTCGGCAATCCGGAGCAGTGGGCGATCGGACCGGTGGTGGTCGCCGTGAGCTACCTGGTGCTGCGCGGCGTGCACCTGCTGCTGTACTGGCACGTCACCCGGGAGAGTCCCGGCGAACGTCGGCTGCTGCTGAAGTACTCCCCCGAACTGGCGATGAGCACCCTTCTGCTGCTGGCTGCCGCGCTGGTCCCGCCGCAGATCGACGACCAGTGGCTGGCCGACATGGTGCGCGACGGGCTCTGGATCGCCGTCGTCCTGTTGCAGTACGGCGCCAGCCTGGTCGCCGGCGCGTGGGGCTGGGTGTTGACCTCCGCCGAGCACTGGACCGAACGGTACGACCTCATCCTCATCATCGCCCTCGGCGAGTCGATCATCTCCGTCGGCGTCGGCGGCAACCTGCTCGGTGAGCCGGTCACCTGGCGGGGCGTCGCCGCCGCGGTGCTGGGGATCTTCTTCACCGCCGCCCTGTGGTGGACGCACTTCGACGTCATCGCTCCGGCCGCCCGGATCGCCCAGCACGTCGCGCAGGGGCGCCAGCGGGTGGCCATGGCGCGGGACGGCTACGCGTACTGCCAGCTCGTCATGATCGGCGGGATCATCCTGTTCGCCCTGGGCGCCGAGGAGATGGTGCGGCAGATCGCGGACCGTTCGGTCGACCTCGCCGAGCCGACCCACGGCCCGGGCGTGCCGCTGCTGTTCATCGGGGTGATCTGCTACCTCTGCGGCGGGATGCTGTTCCAACTGCGCATGCTGGGCACGCTGTCCTGGACCCGCGTGGGCACCGTGCTCGTGCTCGCGGCCGCCATTCCGCTCGCCATACACCTCCCCGCGCTGGCGGCGCTCAGCCTGCTGACGGCCATCTGCATCGGGTTGGTGGCGACCGAGATGGCGGTCATGGCGGATGCCCGCCAAGCCCTGCGCAATGCGGTCTTCGAGGAGAAGACCACCTACGAGAAGCACGAGGCCGACTGGCGGGCCCGTTGGCACGACGGAGCCCCGGACGAGAAACCCCGCTGAGTCGGGGAGTCGACGAGGCAATCCAGGAACCGCCGGCGCGGCCGTGCCGTCCCAGGTTCAGGACGTGACGGACGGAGGACGGATGCGCCAGGACAGGTACGTGATCGGATCCCTCGCTCTCGCGGTGCTGGTGCTCGCCGGCTGCGCGGGCACCGACGCCCCGTCCGCGCCCGCGCCGCCGTCACCGACCGCCACCGCGCCGGCCGTTGCGCAGGAGCCGGCCGGGCTGGTCGGGGCGTGGGCGGTGAACGGGCGAGGCGTACCGGCGGACACCGTGCTGCGGCTCGCGGACGACGGCCTCCTGGTGTTCCGCGGGTGCGAGATGCTGCTCGGGGAGTGGCGGGCCGACCAGAGCGGGTTCTTCCTCGCCGGCGTCCACGGCGCCTCGATGACCGACGACCGCCGGTGCGGCCCGGCTTCCAGGCCACAGGCACCGGACTGGCTGGCGCGGGCCGCCGGTTTCCGGGCCGAGGGCGACAGCCGCGTGCTCCTCGACGCTCAGGGCGGCGAACTGGCCCGGCTGCGGCCCGGGGCCCGGCCGCGGGGCGGCCCGGACGTGTACCGGCCCTGGCTGGAGCCCCCGACGGTGACCGACGAGATGCGACGCCGGCTCGCTCCGGTGCCGGCGCTCCCCGCCGGTCTCGCCGCACCCGCGCCGGACGATCTGGTCGGCCGGTGGCTGCCGGTCAGCGGGCCGGACGGCCGGGCGCCGACCCCCAGGCCCGGTGGCTGGCCGACACCGCCGTTCGCCGAGCTGGCGGCCGACAGCACGTGGCGCGCGTCCGACGGCTGCAACAGCTCGGGCGGACGCTGGGCGGCCGGGCCCGGCGGGGCGTTCGGGGCGACCGGGGGCATGAGCACGGCGATCGGCTGCGACAATGTGTCCGTCGGCGGGTGGCTCAGCGCCGCCCGGCAGGCCGGGCTCGACGGCGACGTGCTGGTGCTGCGGGACGCGCAGGGCAAGGAGACCGGCCGGCTGCGCCGCGGCTGACGCTGCTGCGCGAACGGTATGGCCGCCGCCCGACGCCGCCGGCCGGTCCCCCGCGCCCCGAACGATCAGCGCTTCGGGTGTGCCGCGAAGAAGTCCCAGATCAGGTCGGTGGCGTTGACGGCGGTGTCGGGCGCGCCCAGCCCCACCTCGGCGCCGCCCGGCCACCGGTGCCCCATCCCGTTGACCGTGTACCCGACGATCTCCATCCTGTCCGGGCAGGCGGACGTGGTGCGGTTGACCGTCCTCCCCCGATCGACCCAGGCCGGCGCCGCGTCCCGGCACCCGTACTCGCGACGCCACTGACCCAGGCGGATCTCCAGGGCGTCGGCGGTGCGGTCGTCCGCGCCGATGATCGACAGGACGGAGACCGCCCGGGCCGGCCGCTCCGCGGTGGTCTCCGGCTTCTGGCCACTGATGAGGCCACCGCTGACCGGGGCGATCGCCGCGAACAGGTCGGGTGCCTCGGCCGCGAGCCGGTACGTCATCGTGGCGCCCGCCGACATGCCGGTGGCGTAGACGCGCGCGGGGTCGGCGTCCCAGGTCGTGACCAGGTGCTCCACCATCGCGCGGATGAAGCCGATGTCCTCGCTGCCGCCGCAGCACGGGTACGCGACCAGGAAGTTCTCCGCGTCGGCCTTGGCGTCGAGCCGGGTCATCTGCCGCATCATCGCCGGGTCGGCGCCCCGGTAGTGGATGGACACCACCAGCGGCAGCTTCCGCCCCGGCCGGTAGCCGGGTGGCGCGTGCAGCTCGTAGCCGCCCGGCCGGCCGTCGACGGTCAGCTTGTGGTCGCCCGGGGCGGGCTGCGCCGGTGCCGCCGGCGGGCTGCTGCTCGCCGAGGCCGTGGCAGGCCCGGCGTCGGGCTCGGTGTCACCGCCGCAACCAGCGCCGCCGAGCAGGACGACGGCCACCAGCGCAGCCGCGAGCGATCTGTTTCCCATCTCTTCTCCCCCGTGGTCGATTTCCGGGAACGTAACCCCGGGAGGAAGGAGGGCGCTGTCCCGCTCGGCAACGATCCGGGCACAGCTTCCACAGTGCTCAGTCGTGCAGCTCCGCGCGCCGGATGTCGGTGAAGGCCCCGGCCAGGTGCGCGTCGAGCGTCGCCCCCGTGGCGGCCAGCAGGTCGGCGAGGAGCAGCGGGGCGTGCCGGGCGTACGCCTCCGGCGTCGGCGGGGCCTCGTCGGAATCCGCGTCGTACAGGCCGAGCGCGCCGGCCAGCAGCACCAGCACCACGTGCGGGTCGACGTCGGCCCGCCAGGTGGCGGCACCACGGACGCAGCGCTCCAGCACCCGTCGGACGTCGTCGCCGGCCAGCCCGTCCGGATGACCCAGCTCCAGCAGGGACCGGACCACCGCCCCGAGGACCAGCCCGGACCGCTCGGCCGCCGCGAGACGCGCGGTCGCCAGGTCGTACGCCTCGACGTCGCGGCCCTGCGCCGCGGTGACCGCGTCGGTCGCCGCCACCGCGATCTCGCGTGCCGGTGCGGGCAGGTGCCGCCAGGTCGTGGTCATCGGGCCGGGGCCGGTGTCGATGTCCCGGCGCGAGCCGCGGCGAGGCCCAGGCGGCGATCCGGCAAGGCCGGGCTGTGACTCTGACACAGGCCCCAGCATGGCAGACCCCTCCGACGGCGTCGTTCCGGTCACCGTCGAGCACTCGGCGGCGGGTAATCCGTTCGCGTCGTGTCGCACCCGGCCCCCAGAATCGCGGCATGCTGCACCGCGCCCTTCCCCGCCGCCCGGAGGCCCGGCGGATCCTCGTCGGCACCCTGCTCTCCGCCGTCGGGCGCGGCCTGACCCTGCCGTTCCTGTTCATCTACCTCGCCGACGTGCGCGGGCTGACCGACGCCCGCGCCGGCCTGGTGATCGGGTGGTACGGCGCGGTGACCCTCGCGCTGTCGCCGCTGGGCGGCACGCTGATCGACCGGTTCGGTGCCCGGCGGGTGGTGCTGCCGTGTCTGGTGATCGAGGCGATCGGCACCGGCTCGCTGGCACTGGTCGACTCGACGGCGTCCGCCTTCGGGGTGATGACGCTGGTCGCCGTCGGCAGCTCCGCCATCTGGTCGGGGCAGACCACGATCCTCGCCTCGCTCACCGACGACGACGAGCGGCAGCGGGTGTTCGGGCTGAACTTCGCCCTGCTCAACCTCGGCATCGGCATCGGCGGCCTGACCTCGGGCGCGATCGTCGACACCGCCCGGCCGGCCACCTTCCAGCTCATCTACCTGCTCGACGCGATCAGCTACCTGATGCCGGCGCTGATCCTGCTGAGCCTGCCGACGGTCGGCCACCGGCTCGCGGGGGCGGGGCGATCGACCGGCCGGGGGTCGGCCGGGGGCTACCTGGCCGTCCTCCGGGACCGCCCGTTCCGGCGCCTGGTGATCTTCGGTCTGGTCCTCACCACCTGCGGGTACGCGCAGATCGAGGTGGGCTTCACCGCGTACGCGGTGCGGGTGGTCGAGGTGACTCCGCGGGTGGTGGCGTGGGCGCTGGCGGGCAACACCGTCATGATCGTGCTCGCCCAGCTGGTGGTCCTCCGCCGCCTGGAGGGGCGCAGCCGCACCGCCTCCCTGGCCGTGGTGGGCGCCGTCTTCGCGTCCGCCTGGCTGGTCCTCGGCGCGGCCGGGCTGGTCGGCCCGGGAAACGCGCTCCTCGCCGCGCTCGGCGTGGTGGCGTGCGCGGCCATCTTCGGTTTCGGCGAGACCATGCTCTCGCCGGTGATGCCGGCGCTGACCAACGCGCTGGCCACCGACGAGCTGCGCGGTCGCTACAACGCGATCAGCTCGATGATCTTCGGGATCAGCGGGGTGATCGGCCCGGTGACGGCGGGACCGCTGATCGGGATGGCCGACGGCCGGATCTGGGTGGTCTGCGTCGTCGGCGGCTGCCTGACCGCGTCGGTGGTCGCCCTGTCCCTGCGCCGTCTGCTCACCCCGCTCCAGGATGGCCGGACGACAACGCTGACGCCGTCCGCCGAGCCCGTGCCGGCGCCGGCCTGACCCGAGACACGCCCGGAAACGGAGCGGGCCCCGGAGCACTGGCTCCGGGGCCCGTCACGTGTGGCGACGTCACCGCCGTCAGGCGGCGGGCACCGCCGTGGTGAGGCCGATCCGGTCCAGCGCCGGGGCGGAGACCGGCGAGGTCGCGGTCAGGTACGCCACGAACGCGTCCAGGTCGATCTGGCCGGTGACCAGGTTGGTCCCGCCGCGCAGGACGGTGAAGCCGTCACCGCCGCCGGCCAGGAAGTTGTTCACCGTGACCCGGTAGGTGGCGCCGGTGTCGACCGCCACGCCGCCGAAGGCGAGGCTGCCCCGGACGATGCGGGTGCCCGCGCACGGGTCGGCGGCCGGCGCGACGGTGCCGTTCGGGTCGATCACGTAGCGGACCGTGGACGACGGCTGCAGCGTCCGCCCGGTGACGAACTGCTGCTCCAGCAGGCAGTAGAGCTGCGCACCGGTGAGGTCGAGCGTCGCCAGGTTGTTGGCGAACGGCTGCACCGTGAACGCCTCCTCGTAGGTGACCGGGCCGGCGTCGATGCCTCCGCGGACACCACCGGGGTTCATGAAGGCGGCGACGGCGCCCTGCTCGTCGTCGGTGGCCCAGAGCTGGGCGTCCGCGATCAGGTTGCCCATCGGGGACTCGCCCCGCGTGGTGCCGAAGAGGATCTCCTGGGTGTTGGTGATCGCCTCGGTGGTCGTGCCCACCTGCCGCCCGGCCACCGGACCGAGCACGGCCTTGTAGTGGTCGATGATCGCGGTCTGCCCCGGGTCCTTGGCGACGTCGCGGGTGACCACCACGTTCTCGGCGGTCGCGGTCAGCACGTCACCGGTCCGCCGGTCGATCTTCAGGTCGATGTCGGTGACCAGGCGGCCGAACGAGCTGGCGCTGGTGACCAGCTTGTTGTTGATCTCGCAGTTGTACGCCTGGTGGGTGTGCCCGCTGACGATGACGTCGATGGACGGGTCCATCCGGTTGGCGATGTCGACCACCGGGCCGGTGAAGTCGACGCAGTCGTTGATGCCACCGGCCCCGGCCTGGGTGCCGCCCTCGTGCAGCAGCACGACGATGGTCTCCACACCCTTGCGGCGCAGCTCGCGGGCGTACCGGTTGGCGGTCTGCGCCTCGTCGGTGAAGGTGAGGCCGGCGACGCCCTGCGGGCTGACGATCTCCGGCGTGCCCTCCAGGGTCATGCCGATGAAGCCGATCTTGACGTCGTCGTCGGCCTTGTGGATGGCGTACGGCGGCAGCAGCGGCGTGCCCGTCTCGGTGACGAAGGCGTTGGCGGAGAGGTACTGGAAGCCAGCGCCCGCGTACGGCGTGCCGTCGGCGCAGCCGTCGACCGGGTGGCAGCCACCGTTCTGGATGCGCAGCAGCTCGTCCGAGCCTTCGTCGAACTCATGGTTGCCGACGCTCGCGTAGTCCAGACCGGCCAGGCTGAGCGCCTCGATGGTCGGCTCGTCGTGGAACGCGGCGGACAGCAGCGGGGAGGCGCCGATCAGGTCACCCGCGGCGACCGTGATGACGTTCTTCTTCTGGACGGTTTCGCGCAGCTCGGCGAGGTGGGTGGCGAGGTACTCGGCACCACCGGCCGGCCGCCCGGCGATCGTGCCGCTGGAACCGCTCGGCGGCTCGAGGTTGCCGTGGAAGTCGTTCAGGGCGAGCAGCGTGACGTCGACCGGCTTCGGTCCGGCGTCCGCCTGGTCGGGGGTGGTCGCGACCGCGCCGAACGCGGTCACGGCGAGCGCGGTCAGACCGATGGCGGCCCGACGCATCCCGGGGATGGACATGGATCTCCTCGTGGGAAGCCGGCACGGCCGCCCGGGCGATGGGTCGCACCGGGCCGTGCCGCGCCGTCGGCAGGTTCGGTCGCGGTGGCGGCGGTGGGGGACCGCCGCCGGCGTCGATGACAGCCTCTCACCGAGGACCGCCGCCAGTCGACCGGGGCAGCACATCTGAGCTGCCGGTACGGGGGACGGCCCTACGAACGGACGAGTCCGCGGTGACCGGCGGAGGACCGCCGGTGGGTCCACATCAGAAACTGCACGTCAGACCGGCGGCGTGGCTGACCTGCACGACGTGCGTCACGCAGGCGGCACCGTCGAGCCGGTGCAGCAGCAGGGCGGTGGGCTCGGTGACCCAGCCGATCTGCTCGTCCGGGCTCAGGGTGAGCGAACTCTGCCGCCAGGTGCTCGGTGCCGTGGTGAGCACCGTGCCGGCGAAGCCGGCCGTCACCGGCCGGTGCAGGTGGCCGGCGGCGACGCGGACCACGTGCGGGTGCCGGCCGATCACCTCGGCGAGCGCGTCGGCATCGGCCAGCCCGACCGCGTCGGCGGCCGGGATGCCGACGGTCACCGGCGGGTGGTGGAGGCAGACCACGGCCGGCACCTCGGGCCGCCCGGCGAGCACGCCGTCCAGCCAGCCGAGCTGCTCCGGGCCGATCCGACCGCCGCCCGCCCCGGGGACGAGCGAGTCCAGCACCACGACGGTCACCTCGGGGTGGTCGACGTGGTAGTACGCGGAGAAGCCGCCGCCCAGCCACGGTGTGCCGCCGAACGCGTCGAGCAGGGACTCCCGGTCGTCGTGGTTGCCGGCGACGAGGTGCACCGGGAGCGGGAACCGCCCGATGATCTCGCGCAGGGCCGCGTACTCGTCGGGACGGCCCCGGTCCACCAGGTCGCCGGTGATGACCACGCAGTCCGGCCGGGGGTTCAGCGCGAGCACCCGGCCGAGGGCCCGGTGGAGCCCGGCGGCCGGCTCGGACGCGAGCACGCCGGTGGTCAGGTGCGGGTCACTGAGCTGGGCGATGAGCATCGGACCTCCACCACTCGACCGGGATCCTCACGCTATCGCCACCACGCACCCCGCGTGGCCCGCCCGCAGGGACGCACAGGCGCCGTCCACACCCTGTGGATAGCACGTGTGTACGAAGACCGCCGGGCGTCGCCGCGCCCTGGTTACGCTTGATCGCGTGACCCGGTGCCGGCCGGGCCCGCTGCCGACCTGGGACGACGTACGAGTGGATCATCAACGTGTCATCCGTGACGTCACGGTCCGCCTTCCGATGGCGTCGACCGCCGCCGAGGCGTGCCAGTGGACCGTCACCGCGCTGGCCCGGTACGCGCCGGCCACCATCTCCGTGCTCCTCCAGGTCCACGACCGGCTCCGCTGCGTCGCGGCGACCGGCTCCTGGCAGGTCTACTCGACCGTCCCGCCGGACACCGGCATCGTCGGCCGGGTCTACGCGTCCGGCCGCACCGCGGTCGTCGCCGACGTCGCGGCGGACCCGGACTACATCCCGGTACGCCCCGACGTCGCCAGCGAGGTCTGCGTACCGGTCCTGGATCCGGCGGGCCGGCCGATCGGCGTCCTCGACCTCCAGTGGAGCGGGCCGGCGGACCTGCCGGCCTGGCGGGACACCACCGAACGCCTGGCGACCCGGCTCGGCGCGCGGATCGTCGCGCTCGGCGGCCCGCCGGCGGAGAGCCGCAGCGAGAAGCTCCTCCGGCACGCCGCCGCGCTGACGTCGGCACCCACCGAGTGGGACCTGATGCACGCGGCGATCACCGCCGCCCGGGACGTGTCGACCCTCTCCGCCGCCGTCCTGGTGCTGGCCGGCCGGCAGGGCCCCCGGCTCGGCGCGCCCACCGCCGCACCGGGTGAGCTGGAGTCCCGGATCCGGGCGGAGCTGGCCGAGGCCGGTCCGGAGGCGCTCGGCCGCATGATCACTCTCGCCCACCGGTACGGCGCCGGCTACACCCTCGGGGAGGCCAGGCACCCGCCGACCGTCGACCACGCCCCGCTGACCCGCGCCGGGGCGCGCACCCTGGTGGTGGTGCCGGTCGGCCCGCTCGAGGGCGGCGGGCTGCTGCTGGTGGCCGACGAGCGGCTGCTGCGTCCGGACCCGACGACCGTGAACCTGATGGAACTGCTCGCCGGCCAGGCCTGGAACGCCCTGGACCGGCTGCGCACCCTGGCCCGGCTGCGCGAGCAGGCCAGCTCCGACCCGCTGACCGGGTTGCGGCACACCGGGCCGTTCGGCCAGCGGATCGCCACGGCCACCCCCGGGCGTACGGCCCTGCTGGCGATCGACGTGGACGGCTTCAAGAGCGTCAACGACACGTACGGCCACCAGGCCGGCGACCGGGTGCTGGTCGGCCTGGCGCGGGCCCTGGAGGGGGCGCTGCGGCACGGCGACGAGCTGTACCGGATCGGCGGCGACGAGTTCGTGGCGGTGATCGAGGTGAACCGGCCCGAGGAGGCCGTCCGGATCGCCGAACGCCTGACCGAGGCGGCCCGGCGCATCGGCCGGACGATCAGCGTCGGCGTCGCCCTCCCCCGCCCCGGCGAGTCCCCCGATCTGACCCTCCGCCGCGCCGACCAGGCCCTCTACGCGGTGAAACGCCACGGCCGCGACGGTGTCCGCCTAGCCGCGGCCTAACCCGGCCCTCCCGTGCGGGGGTGGGGTTCAGGGGCGGGTGAACTCGCGGGCCAGGAGTTCGGCGATCTGGGCCGTGTTCAGGGCGGCGCCCTTGCGCAGGTTGTCGCCCGTCACGAAGAAGTCCAGGGCGCGGGGGTCGTCGAGGGCGCGGCGGATGCGGCCGACCCAGGACGGGTCGGTGCCGACCGCGTCGATCGGCATCGGGAACTCACCCGCCGCCGGATCGTCGACCAGGATCACGCCCGGCGCGTTGCGCAGCACCTCCCGGGCGCCCTCCGCGTCCACCTCGGTGGCGAAGACCGCGTGCACGGCCACCGAGTGCCCGGTCACCACGGGTACGCGGACACAGGTGGCGGACACCTTGAGGTCGGGCAGGCCGAGAATCTTGCGCGACTCGTTGCGGAGCTTCATCTCCTCCGACGACCAGCCGCCGTCGGCCACCGAGCCGGCCCAGGGCACCACGTTCAGCGCGAGCGGCGCCGGGAACGGGCCCAGCTCGTCGCCGACCGCCTGCCGGACGTCGCCGGGGCGGGAGCCGAGCAACCGGTCACCGGCGATCTTGGTGAGCTGCGTCTGGAGGGCATCCACGCCGGATTGACCGGCCCCGGACACCGCCTGGTACGACGACAGCACCAGCTCGCGCAGGCCGTACTCGCGGTGCAGCGGCGCGACGGCGACGATCATGGTGAGAGTGGTGCAGTTCGCGTTGGCGATGATGCCCTTCGGCCGGTTGCGGGCCTGCTCCGGGTTGATCTCGGGGACGACCAGCGGGACGTCCCGGTCCATCCGGAACGCGCCGGAGTTGTCGACCGCGACCGCGCCCCGGCTCACGGCGACCGGGGCCCACTCGGCCGACACCTCGTCCGGTACGTCGAACATCGCGACGTCGACGCCGTCGAACGCCTCCGGGGTCAGCGCCTGGACGGTCAGGTCCTCGCCCCGGCACTGGACCACCCGCCCGACCGAGCGGGCGGAGGCGATGAGCCGGATCTCCCCCCAGACGTTCTTACGCCCGCTGAGCAGCTCGCACATCACCGTGCCGACGGCACCCGTCGCCCCGACCACGGCCAGGGTGGGCAGCGACGTCACGGGGCTACCGCCCGGTCCCCGCGTACACGACCGCCTCGGTGTCGCCGCCGAGGTCGAAGGCTTCGTGAATGGCACGTACCGCCGCGTCCAGGTCGGTGTCGCGGCAGACCACGGACACCCGGATCTCCGACGTGGAGATCATCTCGATGTTCACGCCGGCCTGGCCGAGGGCGGCGAAGAACCCGGCCGCCACACCGGGGTGCGAGCGCATGCCGGCACCGATCAGCGAGACCTTGCCGACGTGGTCGTCGTACAGCAGGCCCTTGAACTTCACCACGTCCTGGATCTTGCTGAGCGCGGCCATGGCGGTGGGGCCGTCGGTCTTGGGCAGCGTGAACGAGATGTCGGTGCGGCCGGTGCCCTCGGTGGACACGTTCTGCACGATCATGTCGATGTTGATCTCCGCCCCGGCGACGGTGTCGAAGATCCGCGCGGCCGCACCCGGCTCGTCGGGCACGCCGACGATCGTGATCTTGGCTTCGCTGCGGTCGTGGGCGACCCCGGTGATCAGTGCCTGTTCCACGGGAAGGTCCTCCATCGATCCGGTGACCATCGTGCCGGTGTTGGTCGAGTATGACGAACGGACGTGGATCGGCAACCCCGCCCGGCGGGCGTACTCCACGCTCCGCAGGTGCAGCACCTTGGCGCCGCAGGCGGCCAGCTCCAGCATCTCCTCGTACGTGATCTGCCTGATGTGCCGCGCGTTGGGCACGATCCGCGGGTCGGCGCTGAAGACGCCGTCGACGTCGGTGTAGATCTCGCAGACGTCCGCGTCGAGCGCGGCGGCCAGCGCGACGGCGGTGGTGTCCGAACCACCGCGCCCCAGCGTGGTGACGTCCTTGGTGTCCTGCGAGACGCCCTGGAAGCCGGCGACGATGACCACCGCACCCTCGTCGAGCGCGCCCTTGAGCCGGCCCGGCGTGACGTCGATGATCCGCGCCCTGCCGTGGACCGACGTGGTGATCACACCGGCCTGGGAGCCGGTGAAGGAGCGGGCCTCGTACCCCAGGTTGTGGATCGCCATGGCGAGCAGCGCCATCGAGATGCGCTCCCCGGCGGTGAGCAGCATGTCCAGCTCGCGACCCGGCGGCAGCGGGCTGACCTGGTTGGCCAGGTCGAGCAGCTCGTCCGTGGTGTCCCCCATCGCGGAGACCACCACCACGACGTCGTCGCCGGCCTTGCGGGCGGCGACGATCCGCTCGGCCACCCGCTTGATCCGCTC
The DNA here is from genome assembly GCF_052068455.1 of Micromonospora sp. H33. Classification (NCBI taxonomy): domain Bacteria; kingdom Bacillati; phylum Actinomycetota; class Actinomycetes; order Micromonosporales; family Micromonosporaceae; genus Micromonospora; species Micromonospora sp. H33. The sequence continues at coordinate 127,800 of NZ_JBQHDE010000012.1, forward strand.
GGCATTGGCGACGGAGGACCCGCCGTACTTCTGCACCACGAGTGCCACGAGCGTGCACTCCCTCCCAGCGACCCTGAGCGTGCCGACGCCGCCGGATGAGGGCCGGCGGCGCATGTCAGACGCCCTCAGCCTATCGGGCGGCCGGATCGGCCGGGTCGGGTGATCCCACCATCCGGCCCGGGTGAAGGGGGTGAGGTGGCGTACGACACGCCGACCCGCCACCGGGCGACGGGGCACCGGACACGGGCGACGCACCCGAGAATGGGCGGGTGCCCGCCCACCTTCGTCCGGCCGTACCCGCCCGGCTCCCGGCGGTGCCGCCGACCCGGCGGCTCACCGGCCCGCTCGCGCTGGCCCTGCCGGCGCTCCTGGTCTCCTGCACCGCCGACCCGGCCGCCCCGCCGACACCGACGGCGCCGCCACCGGCGGCGGCCGGAGCGGACGCGGCGCGGGACGAGCTGGCCGCCCTCGCGGCGGCGGCGCAGGACCGGCACCTGGTCGCCAGCTACACGCTGCGCGGCCCGGACGGCCCGGACCGCACGATCCTGGTCACCACCGCCGGCGACGGCAGCTGGCGGGTCGACGTGCCAGGTGGTGCGCTGGGCGGCGGCGCGGACGTCTCGCTGGCCGCTACCGCCGACGGCCTGTTCCAGTGCGGGCTGCCGTCCGCCGCCCGGCCCGAGGCGGCGAGCTGCGTCCGCGTCGGCGACACCGGCGACGCCCTTCCGCGCCGCCTGGACCCCCGGGTCCACCACCCCTTCACCGACTGGCTGGACGTGCTGACCGACCGCCGGTCGCCGCTGTCCGTGTCCCCCGCGCAGCCGCCGCCCGGCGCGACCGGGACGTGCTACTCGGTGGAGACGACGTCCGCGTCGATCAACGCGCCGCTGGACGTCGGGATCTACTGCTACGACGCCGATGGGACGCCCACCGCGGTCCACACGGCCTCCGGCACGCTGACGCTGGCCGGCCCACCCGCGCCCGGCCCGGCCAGCGTGCAGCTGGCGGGGCCGGTGATAGACGGGGAGCCGCTGGGCACCGCCGCACCCGAGCCGACCACCGGAACGCTCTAGGCTTCGATCCGTTACGGGTGCGTTTGCCCACATTCGGACCCCACCGACTCCGTAAGCAAAAGGGCTATACGGGACGCTGTGTCGCATGGCCGACCTCACTCCGCTGCTCGCGTTCCGCTGGAGCCCCCGGTCGTTCGACCCCGGCGCCGACCTCGGCCCGGCCGAGGTCGGCGTCCTCCTGGAGGCGGCCCGGTGGGCGCCGTCGGCGGCGAACCGGCAGCCGTGGCGCTTCGCCGTCGGTCAGCGGGACGACGAGACGTGGAAACGGATCATGGTGAACCTGCCGGCGCGGGACCAGCGGTGGGCCGGCCGCGCGTCGGCCCTGCTGCTGGCGGCGCACCTCACGCCGGCAGCCGACCCGAGCGGGTGCGCGCCCTACGACCTCGGCCACGCGGTCGCGCACCTGACCGTGCAGGCGACCGCCCTCGGGCTGCACGTCTGCCAACTGCGCAACCTGGACCGGGCCGGCCTCGCCGCCGACCTGAACCTGCCCGACGACGTCCACCCCGCCGTGGTGGTCGCCGTCGGCCGGCTCGGCGACCCGCTCAGCCTCCCGGCCGACCTGCTGGACTCGGAGACCGGCCTGCGCCGCCGCCACCCGGTCGCCGATCTGATGCTGACCGGCGCGACTGCGAACTCCGTCTCATAGAGCGGACCATCCTTCCCACCGACCGTCCCACCACGTAGGGTGACCCTGTCATGTGGCAGGCGCACCTCCTCCTTGGTCGCCGCGACGAGGCCTGACGGCCGGCACCTCGTCGCGGAGTCGAACCGCGCCGCCCAGCACTCTCTGATCTTTCTTTCGGCACCGTCGCCGACCTTCGACTGCTGACGTCACATGACCACGGGAGCACTCCGCCATGGCTCACCCAGCCGGCACCACCGACGCTGAGACCGATCCGATCGCGCGGCAGCGGCCCAGCCGCATGCCGTACCGGCGATACCAGCCGTACCAGCAGCAGTTCCGCATCGACCTGCCGGACCGCACGTGGCCGACCCGGCACGTCGAGACCGCGCCGCGCTGGTGCGCCGTCGACCTGCGGGACGGCAACCAGGCCCTGATCGACCCGATGTCGCCGGAGCGCAAGCGCCGGATGTTCCAGCTCCTGGTGCAGATGGGCTACAAGGAGATCGAGGTGGGCTTCCCCTCGGCGAGCCAGACCGACTACGACTTCGTCCGGCAGCTCATCGAGCAGGACCTGATCCCCGAGGACGTCACCATCCAGGTGCTGACCCAGTGCCGGGAGCACCTGATCGACCGCACCTTCGAGTCGCTGCGCGGCGCGAAGCGGGCGATCGTGCACTTCTACAACTCGACCTCCACGCTCCAGCGCCGCGTGGTGTTCGGGCTGGACCGCGACGGCATCACCGACATCGCCACCACCGGCGCGCGGCTCTGCCAGAAGTACGCGGAGATCCACACGCCGGACACGGAGATCCACTACGAGTACTCGCCGGAGTCGTACACCGGCACCGAGCTGGACTACGCGCTGGAGGTCTGCGCGAAGGTCATCGAGGTCGTCGACCCGACGCCGGCCCGCAAGCTGATCGTCAACCTGCCGGCGACGGTCGAGATGGCGATGCCCAACGTGTACGCCGACTCCATCGAGTGGATGCACCGGCACCTGCCCCGCCGGGACAGCCTGGTGCTGAGCCTGCACCCGCACAACGACCGCGGCACCGGCGTGGCCGCCGCCGAGCTGGGCCTGCTGGCCGGCGCCGACCGGATCGAGGGCTGCCTGTTCGGCAACGGCGAGCGCACCGGCAACGTGGACCTGGTGACGCTGGGGTTGAACCTGTTCTCCCAGGGCATCGACCCGATGATCGACTTCTCGAACATCGACGAGATCAAGCGCGCCGTCGAGTACTGCAACCAGCTGCCGGTGCACGAGCGCCACCCGTACGCGGGCGACCTGGTCTACACCGCCTTCTCCGGCTCCCACCAGGACGCGATCAAGAAGGGCTTCGACGCCCTGGCGGTCGACGCGGCGGAGGCCGGCGTACCGGTCGACGAGCACCCGTGGGCGGTTCCGTACCTGCCGATCGACCCGAAGGACCTGGGCCGCACCTACGAGGCGGTCATCCGGGTCAACTCGCAGTCCGGCAAGGGCGGCGTCGCGTACATCATGAAGAGTGAGCACCAGCTCGACCTGCCGCGCCGGCTCCAGATCGAGTTCTCCGGGGTGGTCCAGCAGGTCACCGACAACGGCGGTGGCGAGGTCGACCCGCAGGCCATGTGGGAGATCTTCGCCGGGCAGTACCTGCTCGACCACCAGACCGACCCGGCCGTCACGCTGGCCGACTATGCGATCGGCACCGTCGAGGGCAAGGTCGAGATCGAGGCCCGCGTCGGCCACGGCGGCGAGCAGCGCGTCATCACCGCGGTGGGCAACGGCCCGGTCGACGCGTACGTCAACGCGCTCCAGGCGCTCGGTGTCGGCGTCCGCGTGCTCGACTACCACGAGCACGCCCTCTCCTCCGGCGGCGACGCCCAGGCGGCGGCGTACGTGGAGTGCGAGGTCGACGGCCGTACGGTCTGGGGCGTCGGCGTGGACGCCAACATCGTCACCGCGACCATCAAGGCGGTGACCAGCGCCGTCAACCGCGCCCGCTGACGTGTAAGGAAGGGCCCCTTGTTAACGCCTGGCGTTGTACAAGGGGCCCTTCTTAACGCCTGCCCCGCCTGGGCGGGGTGGACGCGGGGAGGGACGGGCACGGCTGCGACGGGGGCGCCTCGCGGGACGGCCGGTGGACGAGCAGGGCGGCCAGTGCGGCGCCCGCGAGCAGCAGCCCCGCGCACCAGAGCATGGCGCCCCGGTAGGCGCCGGTCAGCTCGCCCGCCTGCTCGTACCCGGTGCCGGAGAGGCCGACCAGCAGCGGCAGCGCGGCGACCGCGAGCAGGCCGCCGGCCCGGGAGGCGGCATTGTTGAAGCCGCTCGCCACCCCGGCGAAGCGGTCCTCGACGGCGGCCAGCACCGAGGCGGTCAGCGGCGCCACCACCAGGGTCAGCCCCACTCCGAAGAGCGCCACGCCGGGCAGGACGTCCCGCCAGTACGACGCGCCGGGCCCGACCCCACGCAGCAGCAACAGCCCGGCGGCGGCGACCACCGGCCCGACGGTCAGCGGCAACCGCGGCCCGATCCGCGCCGACAGGGCGCCGGCCCGCGGTGACCCGATCAGCAGCAGGACGGTCATCGGCAGCAGCGCGATCCCGGTGAGTAACGCCGACCAGCCGACCACGTTCTGGAGGTAGACGGCGAGGAAGAAGGTGAACCCGCTGAGCGCCGCGTAGACCACCACGGTGAAGACGTTCAACGCTGAGAAGAGCCGGCTGGCGAACAGCCCGGTCGGCAGCATCGCGCTGTCCCCTCGATGCCGTTCCACCAGGACGAAGACGACTGCTCCGACCACCCCGACCGCCGCCGCCACCAGCACCGGGACGGAGTCGAGCCCCCGGGCGGGCGCGTCGATCAGGGCGTATGTGACGCCGGCCAGGGCGGTCGCGCCGAGCAGCGCCCCGAGTACGTCGAAGCGGCGGCGTCGCCGGCCCGGCCCCTCCGTACGGGAGACGTCCTCATCCCGACTCTCCGGCGCCCAGCGCAGCGCGGCCAGCACCACCAGCACCGCCAGGGGCACGTTGAGGAAGAAGATCCACCGCCAGGAGAGCGCGTCGATCAGCCAGCCGCCGACGAACGGGCCGAGCGCGGTGGAGACGCCGGAGAGCCCGGACCACGCGCCGATCGCCTTCCCCCGGTCGTCCGGATGGAAGCTGGCCTGGAGCACCGACAGCGAGCCCGGGGTGAGCAGCGCCCCACCGGCGCCCTGGAGGAACCGGGCCGCGACCAACTGCCCGGTGTCCTGGGCCAGCCCGCACAGGAGCGAGGCGACGGTGAACCACACGACCCCGAGCAGGAAGATCCGCCGCCGGCCGAAGCGGTCGCCGAGCGCGCCGCCGAGTAGGACGAAGGCGGCGAGCATCAGCAGGTAGCCGTTGACCGTCCACTGGAGACCGGACACGGTGGCGTCGAGGTCCCCGCCGAGGCGGGGCAACGCCACGTTGACCACCGTGCTGTCCAGGAAGACCATGCCGGAGGCGAGGACCGCCGCGAGCAGCGTGCCGCGCCCGGAGGGGGTGCCCATCCGCAGGGCGGGTGCAGTCATGGACCCCAATCTGCCCTGCACCATGTGGGAGACGCCACGAAACGCCGAAACCATCCCCGGGTACTGTGCGGGATCGCCGGGAGCCCCCAAGCTGGAGAGGTGTCGTCTGTGCGTACCAGATCAGGACCGCGCGCCGCCGCGGCGCTCGCGGCGGCGCTGGCGCTCGGCGTGGCCGGCTGCGCCCCGGTCGCGGAGCCCGACACGCCGCCGACCAGCGACGGGGGGACCGCCGTCGACAAGCTGGCCGAGCTGACGGTGGCCAGCGCCGGGTCAATGCGGGGCTACAGCCGCGACCACTTCCCGCACTGGCGGGAGACCGGCAAGAATTGCGACGTCCGGGACACCGTGCTCAAGCGCGACGGTGAGGACATCAAGCTCTCCGGCTGCAACGTCGTCGGCGGGCGCTGGGAGAGCGTGTACGACGGCCGCGTCCTCACCGATCCGTCCGACGTGGACGTGGATCACATGGTGCCGCTCGCCAACGCCTGGCGCTCCGGTGCCGACGAGTGGACCGACGCGAAGCGGGGCGACTTCGCCAACGACACGGAACTGCCGCAGCTCATCGCGGTTTCGCGTACGTCCAACCGGGCAAAGGGTGACCAGGATCCGTCCCAGTGGAAGCCGGCGAACCGGTCGTACTGGTGCCGCTACGCGGCGAGCTGGGTCGTGGTCAAGCACCACTGGCGGCTCACGGTGACCAGCGCCGAGAAGGCCGCCCTGGCCGAGATGTTGGAGGGCTGCACATGGGCGAGCAAGCCGTGACGCCGGAGACCACCGGCCCCACCACGGCCGGGATGACCGCCGACGGCAAGGCCGCCGCCCCGGCCGCGGTGCCGGGAGCGGGAATGTCGGCGGACGCCGGCAACGCCTCGGTTCCGGTGCAGGAGCGGACGGCCGACGTCGTGCCCGGCCCGGGCGGGGTGATGACCGACGAGGTCGGCGTGGTCACCGGCGAGCTCACCCTGCGCGCCGAGTACGCCGGCGGCCAGGTGACGCTGCGGGTGAAGTACAAGGACGCCGACGAGTGGTACACGGTTACGGGGGCCAGGGTGGCCCTCGCCGATCCGACCGGACTGGACGCGGTGCACGGCATCGCGGTCGCGCTGCTGCACCGCCCCGAGGGCTGACGTACACCTGTGAAGACGGGCCCCTTCCTATACGCCAGGCGTTAAGAAGGGGCCCTTCCTTTCACTCAGACGTACGAGCCGGGCTCGCTCGGCGCGGAGACGGCGTGCGGGTCCTCGCCCTCGTCGAGCGGGCGGGTGATCTGCACCTCGACCTTGTGCGGGCGGAGTTCGCCGCTGGCGATCCGCTCGGCCCAGTGGCAGGCCACCCGGCTGCCGCCGATCTCGCGCAGCACCGGCCGCTCGTCGGCGCAGCGGGTCGGCTGCGCCCACGGGCAGCGGGTGTGGAACCGGCAGCCGGCCGGCGGGTTGGCCGGCGAGGGCAGGTCACCGGCGAGCAGGATCCGCTCCCGGCGGTCCTCGACGTCCGGGTCCGGCACCGGCACCGCCGACATGAGCGCCCGCGTGTACGGGTGTAGCGGCTCGTTGTAGAGCCGGTCGCTCGGCGCCTCCTCGACCAGCGCACCCAGGTACATCACGCCGACGGTGTCGGAGATGTGCCGGACGACGGCCAGGTCGTGTGCGATCACCAGGTAGGTCAGGTTGAGGCTCTCCTGGAGCTCGTCGAGGAGGTTGACCACCTGGGCCTGGATCGACACGTCGAGCGCGGAGACCGGCTCGTCGGCGACGATCAGGTCGGGGCCGAGCACCAGCGCCCGGGCGATGCCGATGCGCTGCCGCTGGCCGCCGGAGAACTCGTGCGGGTAGCGGGAGAGCGCCCAGCGGGGCAGGCCCACCTTGTCGAGCGTCTCGCCGATGATCTTCCGCCGCTCGTCCCGGCTGCCGCCGATGCCGTGGGTCTGGAGGCCCTCGGTGAGGATCGACTCGACGTTCTGCCGGGGGTCCAGGCTGGACATCGGGTCCTGGAAGATCATCTGCATCCGGCGGCGCATCGTCCGCAGCCGGCCCGCCGGCAGCTTCGTCAGCTCGACGCCGTCGAAGACCACCTCGCCATCGGTGGGCGGGGTCAGCTGGAGCAGCGCCCGGCCGAGCGTGGACTTGCCGCACCCGGACTCGCCCACCAGGCCGTACGTCTTTCCGCGCGGGATCCGCAGGTCGACCCCGTCGACGGCCTTGACGTGGCCGATCGTCCGGTCGAAGAGCACGCCCCGCTTGATCGGGAAGTGCACCTTCAGGTCGCGTACCTCGACGAGGATCTCATTCTCAGTCACGTGCGTCCTCCTCGCGCGGGGCGGGACCGAGGCCGGGCACCGCGGGCGGGTCGTTCGGGACGGCCTGCGCCGGCACCGAGCCGGGCTCGGCGTCCGTCGGCACCGCGCCCCGGACCTCCTCGGCCGGCGTCATCCCGGGCAGCGGCGCCGGGTTGACACACCGGTAGCTGCGGCCGTCGTGGGTGAGCACCAGTGCGGGCGGTTCGCCCACGCAGGCGTCGACGCGCCGGGAGCAGCGCGGGGCGAACGCGCAGCCGTCCGGCCAGGACAGCACGTCGCGCACCGAGCCGGGGATCGGGGTCAGCCGCTCGCCGCGCCCGGCGTCCAGGCGCGGCACCGAGCCGAGCAGACCCACGGTGTACGGGTGCCGCGGCTCCCGGAAGAGCGGGCGCCGCCGGGCCGTCTCCACCACCCGGCCCGCGTAGAGCACGTTGACGGTGTCGCACATGCCGGCCACCACACCCAGGTCGTGCGTGATCATCACGAGGGCGGTGCCCGAGTCCCGGACCAACTCCTTGAGCAGCTCCAGAATCTGCGCCTGGATGGTGACGTCCAGCGCGGTGGTCGGCTCGTCGGCGATGAGCAGCCGGGGCTGGCACGCCACCGCCATCGCGATCAGGGCGCGCTGCCGCATGCCGCCGGAGAGCTGGTGCGGGTACTCCTTCAGGCGGCGCTTCGGGTCCGGGATGCCGACCCGGTCGAGCAGCGCGGCCGCCTCCTTCTCCGCCGCCGCGCCCTTCATCCCGCGATGCCGGGCCAGCACCTCGGTCACCTGCAGCCCGATCGGGATCACCGGGTTCAGCGACGACAGCGGGTCCTGGAAGATCATCGCGACGTCGCGGCCGCGGATGTCCCGGCGGGAGCGGTCGTCGAGCTGGAGCAGGTCGGTGCCGTCGAAGACGGCCTTGCCGCCGACCCGCATGCCGGGCTGCTTGGGGAGCAGACCCATGATCGCCAGCGACGTGACGCTCTTGCCGCAGCCGGACTCGCCGACCAGGCCGACGACCTCACCGGCGTCGACGGCGAAGGAGACCCCGTCGACCGCGTGCACGGTGCGCTGACCGCGCCGGGCGAAGGTGACGGAGAGATCGTCCACTTCGAGCAGTGCCATGAGAGGAGACCTACTTCCGCAGCTTCGGGTCGAGGGCCTCGCGCATCGCCTCACCGAGCAGGGTGAAGCCGAGCGCGGTGATGATGATGGCGACGGCCGGGTAGATCGCCAGGCCGGGGCGGACACCGAGGTACTGCTGCGCGTCGGCGAGCATCACGCCCCACTCGGGCACGGCCGTGTCGGGGTTGCCGAGGCCGAGGAACGAGAGTGCGGCGGCCTCGATGATCGCGGTGGCCAGGGTGAGGGTCGCCTGCACGATCACCGGCGCGAGCGAGTTCGGCACCACGTGGCTCAGCGCGATCTTCGGCTTCTTGACGCCGAGCGAGGTGGCGGCGAGAACGTAGTCGCTGTTGGACTGAGAGATCATGGAACCGCGCAGCAGCCGGGCGAAGACCGGCACCGAGACCACGCCGACCGCGATCATCACGGTGGTCAGGCTGGCCCCGAGCAGGGCGGCGATGCTCACCGCGAGCAGCAGGCTGGGCAGCGCCAGCATCATGTCGATGACGCGCATAAGGACGTTGTCGATCGCCCGGCCCCACCGGCCGCCGAGGCCGGCGGCGGCGCCGGCGACGCCGCCGATCACCGCGCCGACGGCCAGACCGATCAACGTGGAGACCACGCCGACCAGCAGGGTCTGCCGGGCACCGACGATCAACCGGCTGAACTCGTCGCGGCCCTGGTGGTCGTAGCCGAGCCAGTGGTCGCCGTCGGCGCCGGGGATGAGGCCCGGCCGGATCAGGCCCTCCCGGATGCCGATCGTGTCGGTCGGGCTGTAGGGGACCAGGAACGGCCCGATCAGCGCGACCAGGACGAAGATCGCCAGGATGACCGCACCGATGATGGCCGCGGGGTTGCGGCGCAGCCGCCGGAAGGCCTCCTGCCAGAGGCTGACCCCCCGCTCGTCGTCCCGGGCGGCCAGTTCGGCGAGCCGGTCCAGCTTTTCCTTCTTCTTGCCGGCGGTGATCGTCATCGGACCCTCACCCTCGGGTCGATCAGGCTGTAGGAGAGGTCGACCAGGAGGTTCACCAGCACGTACACCACCGCGATGATCATGATGAAGCCCATCAGCACCGGGTAGTCGCGCTGGTTGATCGCGTCGTAGATGAACGCCCCGATGCCGGTGAAGGCGAAGACGGTCTCGGTCAGCACCGCACCGGAGAGCAGGCCACCGGTGAGCAGACCGATCGAGGTGACCACCGGGAGCAGCGAGTTACGCAACACGTGCCGGCGGCGCACGGTCCGCTCGGTGAGGCCCTTGGCCTCGGCGGTGCGGACGAAGTCCTCGTTGAGGACCTCCAGCACGCTGGCCCGGGTGATCCGGACGATGATCGCGAGCGGGATGCTGGCCAGCGCGAGGCCCGGCAGCACGAGGTGCCAGATGGCGTCGGCGGCGGCGTCCCACTCCCGGGTCATCAGCCCGTCGAAGACGAAGAAGTTGGTGATCCGGGTGGCGTCGATGGTCGGGTCCTGCCGTCCGCTGGACGGGAACCAGCCGAGGTTCTCCGAGAAGATCGCCTTGAGCACGTACGCGAGGAAGAAGACCGGGATGCAGATCCCGATCAGCGACCCGCCGACCGACAGGTGGTCGAGCAGCCGGCCGCGGCGACGGGCGGCCAGGTAGCCCAGCGGGATACCGAGCCCGATCGCGATCACCAGCGCCGTGACGGTCAGCTCGACGGTGCCGGGAAAGCGCTCCAGGAACTCGCTGACCACCGAGCGCTTGGTCGAGGTCGACGTGCCCAGGTCCAGCCGGATCAACCGCCGGACGAACCGGCCGTACTGCACCAGGATCGGCTCGTCGAGGCCCATGCTGCGACGGATCGCCGCGCGCATCTCGGGCGTGCCGCGCTCGCCGAGGATGGCGGTCTCGGGACCGCCGGGCAGCCGGCGGAGCCAGATGAAGAGCAGGAGGGAGAGCCCGAACAGCGTCGGTATCAGCTGCAGCAGGCGTCTGACGATGAACCGGAACACGGTGGCCTCGAAAGGGGTGGGGAGGGGCGCGGGCGGACGCTGTCGAAACAGCGCCCGCCCGCGGTCCTTTGCGTCAGATCAGGACTTGAACTCGGCGTTGGCGTACCGCTCGTCGGTGAGCGGGCTGGCCTTGATGCCGGTCACGTCCTTGCCGAACACGATCGCCGGCGGCGAGTGCGACACCGGAACACCCGGCAGGAAGTCCATGATGGCCTTGTTCAGGGCCTTGTACTTCTCCACCCGGGCCGCCTGGTCGGCGGTGGTGTCGGCGTCCTTGAACTGGTCGAAGAGGGCGGGGTTGTTGTAGCCCCACTCGTCCTTCTGCCGGTCGAAGAAGGTGCCGATGAAGTTGTAGCCGTCGCCGTAGTCGCCGGTCCACCCGAGGAAGTGCAGGTCGTGCTTGTTGCCGGAGGTGGTGGCGTTCAGGTAGTCCGGGCTCCACTTCAGCGGGATCGGCTGGACCTTGATGCCGGCCGCCTGGAGGTCCGCCGAGAGCAGCTCGAACAGGTCCTTCGGGTTCGGCATGTACGGCCGGGTGACCTCGGTCGGGTAGTGGAACCGCAGGGTCAGGTTCGACGCACCGGCCTCGGCCAGCAGCTGCTTGGCCTTGTTGACGTCGTACTCGTACTTGGTGACGTCGCCGTTCCAGCCCTCGACGGTATCCGGCATGAAGTTCACCGCGACCTTGGCGCCCGGGGGCAGCTTCGAGTCGACCAGGGCCTGGCGGTTGAGCGCGTGCGCGATCGCCTGCCGGACCTTGAGGTCCTTCAGCTTCGGGTTCCCGTTCTGGTTGATCGCCAGGTAGAGGATGTTGAACGCCGGACGGGTCAGGACGTTGAAGCCCTCGCCCTTCAGCGGCTCGACGTCCGCCGGGCCGACCAGGTCGTAGCCCTGGATGTCACCGGAGCGCAGCGCCTGCTTGCGGGCGTTCTCGTCCGAGATGGTCTTGAAGATGAGGGTCTTCAGCTTGGCCTTCTGGCCCCAGTAGTCGTCGTTGCGCTCGATGGTGAGCGTCTTGTTGGCGACGTCCCAGGACTTGAACTTGAACGGGCCGGTGCCGGTCGGGTGCTCCGTCGCGTACGCCGGGTACTTGATGTCCTCGGCGGTGCCGCCGACGTTGCTGGCGTCGTACTGCTCCAGCGCCTTCGGGCTGTGGATGGAGAACGACGGCAGCATCAGGGCGGCCGGGATCTTGCTGGAGACCCGGGTGAAGCCCAGGTCGACCGTGGTGGCGTCCTTGGCGGTGCAGGACTTGAAGAGGCTCGGCGGGAGCGCCTCGTCCTCGTTCTTGGCGAAGCCGCCCATGACGTCCTGCCAGTACGCCGTCACGTCGGGGCTCTGCATGAGGCCCTTGGCGTTGTACCAGCGGTTGAAGTTGACGCAGACGGCCTCGGCGTTGAAGTCGGTGCCGTCGTGGAACTTCACGCCCGAGCGGAGCTTGAAGGTCCACGTGGTGCCGGCGGCGTCCGGGGTCCAGGACTCGGCCAGGCCGGGGGTGACCTTGGTGCCACCCTCCTCCGGACGGACCAGCGTCTCGAAGACCTGACGCGCCACACGAAGCGACTCACCGTCGCTGGCGAAGCTCGGGTCGAGCACCTTCGGGTCTCCGGCTACGCCGAAGACGAGGGTGTCCTTCTTGCTACCGCCGGAAGAATCGTCGCGGTCGCTCTCGGCGCAGCCGGCTACCGCGAGGGCCGCGACCGCGACGGCCGCGATAGCGGCCTTCGGCCTGGATGCACGCATCGTGCTTCACCTCGTCCTTGGGGGTACGGACAACGCGGTGACCGGGGCCACCGATGGGCGGAACCTTAGCTCCCGGGCCGACGCTGCGGAAACCGCCGGGTGGACGGTTGGTATCGGATCGTGTCTTTGTCGCGATGCCACCGACGAAACGAAGGCAGGAGGGCACTTCCAGCTAACGATCCGTACCCACGATGCCAAACTGTTACGTCGACTTGACCTTTCCGACCTCTCGGTGTCAGACCCGTCGCGCCAGCTCAGAGGCGCCTCAGACCGCCCGGCGCCCCTCGAAGGCGCGGCCCAGCGTGATCTCGTCGGCGTACTCCAGGTCGCCACCGACCGGCAGGCCGCTGGCCAGCCGCGTCACGGCGATCCCCATCGGCTTGACCATCAGCGCGAGGTACGTGGCGGTCGCCTCGCCCTCCGTGTTCGGGTCGGTGGCCAGGATCAGCTCCTTCACCACGCCACTGCCCAGCCGGGTCATCAGCTCCCGGATGCGCAGGTTGTCGGGACCGATCCCCTCCAGCGGGTTGATCGCGCCACCGAGCACGTGGTAGCGGCCGCGGAACTCGCCGGTCCGCTCGATGGCCACCACGTCCTTCGGCTCCTCGACCACGCAGAGCACCTCGTCGGTGCGGCGTGGGTCGCGGCAGATCCGGCACTGCTCGGACTCGGCCACGTTGTAGCAGGTGGTGCAGAAGCGCACCAGCTCCTTGACCTTGCGCAGCGCGCCGGCCAGCCGGTTGACGTCGGCCGGGTCCGCGGACAGGACGTGGAAGGCGATCCGCTGGGCGCTCTTCGGGCCGACACCCGGCAGCCGGCCCAGCTCGTCGATCAGGTCCTGAATGGCGCCCTCATACATCGGCGGCTCAGAAACCGGGCAGGCCGAGGCCGCCCATCCCGCCCGCGACCGGGCCCATCTTCTTCTCGGTCAGCTCCCGGGCCGCCTCCGCCGCGTTGTGCACCGCGGCGACCACCAGGTCCTCCAGGGTCTCGACGTCCTCCGGGTCGACCGCCTTCGGGTCGATCTTGATCGACTTGAGCTCACCGGTGCCGGCGACGGTCGCGGTGACCAGGCCGCCGCCCGCGGTGCCGGTCAGCTCCGCCTCGGCGAGCTCGGCCTGCGCCTTGGCGATCTGCTGCTGCATCTTCTGCGCCTGCTTCAGCATCTGCTGCATGTTCGGCTGTCCACCTGGGCGCACGGATGGCTCCTTCTCGCAATCGTCTGCTCGGCCGCCGCCCAGCCTAGTCGCTGTGACCGACCTCGCCCTGCCCGGTGCTTCCCGCGTCTCGCCACGCCACTGAATGATCAGGACAGCCTGTCGGAGGGAGCCCGAATGTCGCGCGAGCAGGCGGCCGCCGCCATGGAACGGCAGGCACGGGCGTGCCGGCACCTGGCTGCCGGCCTCTACGCCGACCTGCTGGTCCGGGCCGCCGCCGACGTCCGCGCCGGCGGTCCGTGCGCCGACGCCGTCGAGGGGTACGCGGACGCGCCCGTCGACGACGTCGTGTCGCTGCGCCTGCTCGGCGGGGTGCACGCCTTGGTGCTGACCGGACGGGCACCCGAGCTCGCCCGGTTCTACCCCAGCGCCGGTGGGGCGTACCGGCCCGAGGACGCGGACGCCGCCTGGGTCGCGTTCCGGGCCGTGGTCGCCGCCGAGCGGGACACGGTACGCGGCTGGCTGCCCCGGCCGCCGCAGACCAACGAGGTCGGCCGGGCCAACCTGCTGCTCGCGGGCCTGCTGCACGCCGTTGCCGAGACCGGTCGGCGGTCCGTACGCCTGCTCGAACTCGGCGCGAGCGCCGGCCTCAACCTGCGAGCCGACCGGTTCCGGGTCACCTCCGGGGACTTCGCCTGGGGCCCCGTCGACTCACCCGTCCTGCTCCCGGACGCGTGGCGGGACGGCGCACCCGGCTGGCTGCGGGACGCGGCGCGGGTCCTACCGGCCCTCGACGTGGTGGAGCGGCTCGGCTGCGACCTGAACCCGCTCGACCCGGGCAGCGCCGACGGCGCGCTGGCGCTGCGGGCGTACCTCTGGCCGGAGCACACCGCCCGGGCCGCCCGCCTGGCCGGTGCGCTGGACCTGGCCGCGCGCGTGCCGGCGCACGTGGTCACCGCCGGCGCCGCCGACTTCCTACGCGGGATCCGGCCCGAGCCGGGGACGCTGACCGTCGTGTGGCACTCGGTGATGCGGCAGTACGTGCCGGCCGACGAATGGGCACAGGTCACCGACGAGCTGGCGCGACTCGCCGCGGCGGCAACCCCCGACGCCCCGGTGGCGCATCTGCTGTTCGAGCCGCACCCGGTGGACAAGCAGGACCACTGCGAGCTGCGCGCCCGGCTCGGCGCCGGACCGGAACGCCTGCTCGCCGAGGCACACCCGCACGGCCTGCCCGCCTGGACAGTCTGAGACCTGCGCGGCCGTCGGGAGATCCACTCCGTGTCGGCGGCATGGGGGTATCCCACCCCGTCGGACACCGCGATACCGCCGGCACGGAGTCGATCACCTGTCCATCGGGCGTCAACCCTGTCTACCGGGCGTCGACCTCGTCGATCTTCTCGGCGCCGAACGCCTCGCGGAGCAGCTGTACCGCCTGCTCCTCGCTGGACTGGCGGGCGGTCCGCTCGTCGATCACCTCGTCCAACGGCTCGTCACCAGGGTCGAACCCCTCGTACGCGGGGGCGGCCGGCGGGGCACCGCCACCGCGCACCGGACCGTCGAAGTCCGGGTCGTACGGCGGCTCGCCGGCCCAGTCCGCATCGGCCGTCCTCCGCGCCGCCGGAGCGGAACGCTGGGCCTTGCCGGCCCCGGCCGCGGCCGCACGGGCGGCAGCGATCGCGCTGCTCACCGGCGCGCCGCCGGCCTGGGGCGCCGCCGGCCCGACCGGCTTGGGTACGGCGGCCGGCGGGGCGGGAACCGTCGGCCCGGAGTGCGGACCCGTGTCCTCCGAGGCGGCGCCGGCGTCCGACGGTACGGGCGGCTCGGGGTCAGCCGGGGCTGCGGCGCCACCCGGACGCGCCGCCTGCGGCCAGTCGTCCTCAGCGTCGGCGGGCGCGGCGACCGACGAGGCAGAGGCACCACCGGGGCGGGCGGGTTCGGGCCAGTCCTCGTCCTCGCCGCCGGCGATTCCGGGTCCGCTAACGCCAGCCGGCCGGCCGTTGTCCGGGCGAGCCGGCGCAGGCGTCGGTGACGAGCTCGGGGCAGCCGGGGTGGCGACAGCCGGTCGGGCCGGGCCGGCTGGTCGGGAGGGGCCGCCGAGCGACACCCCGCCCCGCTCACCGGCCACCTCGCAGCGGATCTGCCAGCTGCCGCCGAACTCCTCATGGAGCGCGTCAGCCAGGACCGAGGTGTGGTTACCCATCATCTGGGCGAGCACCGGCGACTTCACGGTCAGCACCAGGGTGCCGCCGTCCACGTCTCGGACGACCGCATCCCGCATGAGCGCGGCGGCCGGCTTCTTGATCCGGTTGACCTTGGCCACGATCTCCGGCCAGACCCGGCGCACCGCGACCGCGTCCAGGGCACCCGGGGCGGTCGCGCCGGGGCGGGGCGGGGCGGGGGTCGCCGGGTCGGGCATCACGGCCGACGGCAGGACACGGCGGGTCGGGGTTGCCGGGTCACCCGCCGCGGCACGGCCCCGAGCGGCGGCACCGGCCTCGGCCGCCCCACCGCCGGACCCCACGATGCCGACCGGCGCGGCCCCGGCATCCGGACCGGCGTGCCCAGGGGTCGGGGCGTCCTGGGCGGGGGACGACTCGTCCGCACGCACGGCGGCGCCCGACGTGGCGGTCACACCGGCACTCGCGGCGGCTGCCTGTGGAACGGTCCCGCCGGCACGGGTACCGGCACTCGCGCCGGCTCCCGGCTGGGCGGTCGCTCCGACACGGGCGCCGGCACTCGCGGCGGCGGCGCGGGCGGCGGCCACCCCGGACGGGGCGCCGGGAGCCGCCGGCGCGCCGGCGGGGTCGTCGGTGATCGCGGCGGCAGCCGCGGGTGGGGCGGGAGGCGCCGGGCGTACCCCCTGGGGGTCGGCGGCCGGCGCGGAGCCGGCGGCGGCCGGCGGGGCGTCGGTGCCGCTGAGCGTGAGCCGGCGCTCCATGCGTTCCAGGCGCTGGAGGAGGCCGCCGGTCGAGTCGTCGGCACCGGGCAGCAGCATGCGAGCGCAGATCAGCTCCAGCAGCAGGCGGGGAGCGGTGGTGCCGCGCATGTCCACCAGCCCGTCGTGCACGATGTCGGCGCACCGGGACAGGGTGCCGGGGCCGAGCCGCTGGGCCTGCGCGGTCATCCGCTCGACCTGGTCGTCCGGGCCGTCGATGAGCCCCTTGGCCACGGCGTCCGGCACCTGCTGGAGCACGATCAGGTCGCGCAGCCGCTCCAGCAGGTCGGAGGCGAACCGGCGCGGGTCGTGACCGGCCTCGGCGACCCGGTCGACGGTGGCGTACGCGGCCGCCCCGTCCCCGGCGGCGAGCGCGTCGCACA
Source organism: Micromonospora sp. H33 (assembly GCF_052068455.1). NCBI lineage: Bacteria > Bacillati > Actinomycetota > Actinomycetes > Micromonosporales > Micromonosporaceae > Micromonospora > Micromonospora sp. H33. The sequence continues at coordinate 144,636 of NZ_JBQHDE010000012.1, forward strand.
TCTCGTCGATCAGCGCGGAGTCGGTGACGCCGAGCAGCGCGGCGGCCCGGGCGTAGGTGACGCCCCCGGGGCCGGCGCCGGCCATGAGCTGGTCGAGCACGGAGAGGCTGTCCCGGGCGCTGCCGCCGCCGGCCCGCACGACCAGCGGGAAGACCGCCGGCTCGACCTGGACGCCCTCGGCCTGGCAGAGCTGCTCCAGGTAGGGCCGGAGGACCTTCGGCGGGATCAGCCGGAAGGGGTAGTGGTGGGTCCGCGACTTGATCGTGCCGAGGACCTTCTCCGGCTCGGTGGTGGCGAAGATGAACTTGACGTACTCCGGGGGCTCCTCGACCAGCTTGAGCAGGGCGTTGAAGCCGGCCGACGAGACCATGTGCGCCTCGTCGATGACGTAGATCTTGAAGCGGCTCTGCGCCGGCGCGAAGAACGCCTTCTCGCGCAGCTCGCGGGCGTCGTCGACGCCACCGTGGCTGGCCGCGTCGATCTCGATGACGTCGATCGAGCCGGCGCCGTCGGTGGCGAGCGCCCGGCACGAGTCGCAGGTGCCGCACGGCTCGGGGGTGGGACCGTGCTCACAGTTGAGCGAGCGGGCCAGGATGCGGGCGCTGGAGGTCTTGCCGCAGCCGCGCGGGCCGGAGAAGAGGTACGCGTGGTTGAGCCGGCCGCTGCGCAGCGCCTGCGACAGCGGCTCGGTGACGTGCTCCTGCCCGATGACCTCGGCGAAGGTACGCGGCCGGTACTTGCGGTAGAGCGCCAGCGCCACGGCGTCCCGCCTCCTCTCGACCGAGCCATTCTGCGCCGGTCCGGCGCGGGTGACCACCCACCACCCCGGTGGGACCGTACCGGGACCCGGAGACAGAAAGGCCCCCCGTGCACCCGCCAGAGCTCGCTTATCCTTGCTGCCTTCCGGCCCTGGGGAGGTTCACGAGATGCACGCCGCACGGGGGGTACGCCAAGCGTACCCGACCGATGGTGGATCTTCCGGGGGTGGCGGGGTGGGCGATCCCGGCGGGGCCTGTATCCTGTTCGGCGGAGGATTCGCCTAGAGGCCTAGGGCGCACGCTTGGAAAGCGTGTTGGGTTAACACCCTCACGAGTTCGAATCTCGTATCCTCCGCACCCTGATCGACGGGCCGGCTCCGGTGGAGCCGGCCCGTCGTCGTCTCACCCTGGCCCGAGCATTTCAAGATCTTGGAAGCCTGCGGCCCCCGGCGAGGCCCAAACCTTCCAAGGCCTGTCAGCGGTGTGCCCGCTCCCGCCGTCATGGTTAGCGATCTGGCCGGCATGGCGGCGATACTGACCGGGTGGGGGAACGCGCGCGGCGAGGCACAGCCCGGCCGCCTGGCGGGTGTTCGCCGACGGCGTCCGCGGGCGCGCCTGAACCCGTCGTACACATGTTCTATCCACAGGCTGTGGACGCGGAATGAGTTACCAGCTCAGCGCCGTCCTCGCGGACGTCGAGCTGCTCCGCGAGGAGACCCGCGAGCTGGATCACGCGGTCCTCGGCGGGCTGCGCCAGGACTTCGCGCTGCTGCCGGTGACCCCGCAGCTGGTGGAGGAGCTGATCGGCACACCGCCGGACTACGCGGCCGGCGAGCCCGACCCGGAGCACCCGTTCACGCTGCTGCTCTCGCCCACGTTGACCGAGGTGCTGGCCCGCTGGTCGCGGCGGGGGCCGGTGGCGTACGTCGAGGCGGAGTTCGCCGGCGGTATCGGGCACCAGGCGGCGGTGGTGTGGCTCGGCGGCCAGCGGTCCTGGGGGCCGCGCTTCGACGCGGTGTTCGACCGGCCGCGCGAGCAGTGGCCGATCAACGCCGCCCTCATCGAGCTGGGTGTTGAGCCCGGCGCGTGGATCGACCCGTTCGCCGAGCTGGGGCTGCACGTCGAGCGGGACACCGCCGGCTGGCTGGCGCACGGGCGGCGCGGGCTGAGCGCCGACTACTGGGACGAGCTGGCCGAGGAGTGGGAAGAGCAGCAATCCGGCATCGGCCAGCAACCAGATCGCTCCCGTTCCGTTGTGGACTGGGGGATTCTATGAAATTGCGACAATTCGGCTTCATTGCCGCACTGATGACCGCTGCCTCGATCGCAGGCAGCGGCTCTGTTTCGCCGGACCAGGCGGCCGTCCACGAACCGGCCGGCGCGGTCACCGTGGTCGACCTCGACGGACTGGCCAATGTCGACTTCGGCGACACCGAGGACGAACTCACCCGGCGGGGCATACTCCGGACGGACGTCGACGCCTGCGGCCCGACGCTGGCCGGGCACGAGACGGTCAGCCCGATCTTCGTGGAGGACCGGCTGGTGCTGCTCTGGGTCGGCGACCCGGTACGCACGCCCGAGGGGGTCGCTGCCGGCACGCCGCTCGCCGAGGTCCGGGAACGCTACCCGGAGGCGCGGCACCTCGACGCTCCACAGGGGACGTACCGGTTCGACGGCCTGCTCGCCCGCGACGGCGACCGGGCGTACCTCTTCCTGCACGACGGGCAGACGGTTCGCAAGGTCATCGCCGGGTACGCCGACTGGGCCCAGCGCGCCTTCGACGAGGGCCACAGCCCCTGTTGACCCCAGCAGGCGAACCGGTCATCCGACGACGAAGCGCCCGGGATCTCCCCGGGCGCTTCGTCGAGTGGCGCGCCGTGGACCTGGCCTGCAGCTTTCAGCCGGGCCGGCCTCGCTCACCGGGCGGAATGGGGTCGTCGTAGCCTCCCGGAGGACCGGCGTAGCGCTCACCGTCGAGGTACGGCATCGCGTTGGCCGTGCAGCCGTGCAGGCCCAGCGTCTGCTGTTGCATGACGGGGGCCGGTCGGCCTCGCCCGGGGCACAGCTCGTGACCGTGGCCGAGGCGATGCCCGACCTCGTGGTTGACCATGTACCTGCGGTAGGTGGGGAGGCCGGCCCCGTAGCCGCGCGCCCCCTTCACCCACCGGGCCACGTTGAGCACCACCCGGTTGCCGTTGCGGCAGGAGGTGTAGCCGTCTGCCAGGTCTTGGCACAGCTCGTCACGGGTGCCGGGGGTGGCCAGGTAGATGGTGAAGTCGGCGGCTTGGCCCGCGCCGACCCGGCGCAGGCGCAGCGTCCCGTCGGCGGTCCAGCCCTGCGGGTCGTTCAAGGTTCTGGTGACCTCGGCCGCGAACCCGGCCACGGGGAGACCTTGGATGTCGCGCTCGACTGCCACCCGGTAGCGCAGCAGCCTTCCCGTACCCTGCGGGCTCGACGGTTCGCCGGTGGCGATTCGCCACCGGTTGCCGCCGTTGGCGGGATAGGTGACCGGTGTGGCCTGTCGCGCCGGTTTGGGCGCTGGCGCCGGTGCCGACGCGGCGCCGGCGGCGGGGACCGCTGACCGACCGGCCGCTGGTGCCGAGCACCCCGACACCAGTGCTGCCAGAACCAGCCCCGACAACGCGCGGACACGAACCGAACTCGTAGTCTTCCCTGTCATGTCGTTCTCCTCGCTTGGCAGCGCCCGTCGGTGCTGCGCAGCGAGGAGGACGAGTGATCCAGGCACAAAGTTGGTGCCGCGTGGACTCAACCTTTCCGCCGTGCCGCTCGTCCTGTCCGGCGTGAGGTGCGGGAAGGGCCGGCATGGCCCGAGGTGATGCGGAGTTCGTCGAGTTCGCCCGGGCGGCATCCGGGCGGCTGGTGCACGCCGCCTACCTGATGACCGGCAACTACCACCGGGCCGAGGACGCGGCGCAGACCGCCTTGGTCCGCACGTACGCGTCGTGGTCCCGGGTCCGGGACGACGACGCCTACGGATACGCGCGCTCCGTGCTGGTCAACCACCTCATCGACAGCTGGCGACGCCCGATCCGCGAGTACCCCACCGAGGAACTCCCGGAGCAACGTCGTGGCGACGTCGCCGACGAGGTCGTCACCCGTCGCTGGTTGCTCGCGATCCTCGGCGCGCTCAGCCCTCGCGAGCGCGCCATCGTCGTACTGCGGTACTACTTCGACCTTCCGGAGACTCAGGTGGCCCGCGAGCTGAACGTGTCGGTCGGCACGGTCAAGAGCACCAGTTCCCGTGCCCTGGAGAAGCTGCGCACCACCGGCCGTGTGGATACGCAGGAAGCGTGCCGATGAACGAGGTGGATCAGCTTCGCCAGGCCATGAGGGCGACGGAACGTACCCACCGGGACGTCCTCGACCTAAGCACCATCATGCGCGAGGGTCGCCGGGTACGTCGGCGCCGCCGGCTCGCCGGCACCGGCGGGGTGCTGCTGTCGATGGCGGTCGTCGTCGGAGTGGCGGTCGGCGTGCTGGGGCCCCGCCCGCCGGAGCCGGAGCGCCAGCCCGCTCCGGCCGCCACCGCACCCACCCACCCCACGGCGACCCCCAGCCAGGACGAGAGCACCGAGGAGCAGCAACCGGTCGGTGACGTGGTGGACACCGGGATCCGGTACGGCAGCGAGGAGCGGATCTTCTACTTCGTCCAGGTCGAGCTGCCCCAACAGCCCCAGGTGACGATCGGGTTGGTCGCCGGCCGCCGCGCCGCCGACGGCAACCTGACCTCGGACTTCCTGGCCAACGACGTGGAGGGCAGCGACCGCCGGCCCGGATTCCACGCGATCGGCTACGACCATGTCGGATCTGTCCCGACGAAACCCCGGGTGCCCACCTTCGGGTACTTCGTCGGACCCGCGAAGCGGATCGTCGGCACCGTCGATGGCCGCCAGGTCACGGCCCGACTGGCGCGGTGGAGCAGAGACCCGCAGGTGGTGATCTTCTGGTTCGACCCGGAGGAGCTGGCTCCGGGAGCCCGACTGGACGGCATCGTCGCCCGCGACGCGGGCGGCCGGAAGCTCTGACCGGCGAAACAGTCATCCGGCACGGCTCCTGAGCCCCGACGACACCAGAAACGAAACGCCCGGCCGATCCGTGAGGATTGCCGGGCGTCTCGCCGTTTCAGAAGCGGTGGCGGCGGGATTTGAACCCGCGGAGGGCTTGCACCCTCACACGCTTTCGAGGCGTGCTCCTTAGGCCACTCGGACACACCACCGCCGAGTAGGGTACAGGACCGAAGGTTCGGACGCCGAACCGGTATGCCGCCGGGCGGCCTGGCAGGATCCTTGCCATGAGTACGCACATCGGCGCGAAGCCGGGAGAGATCGCCGAGCGGGTCCTGATGCCGGGTGACCCGCTGCGGGCCAAGTGGATCGCGGAGACCTACCTCGAGGGCGCTCAGTGCTACTCGACCGTCCGCGGGATGCTCGGCTTCACCGGCCGCTGGAACGGCGTGGACGTGTCCGTCCAGGGCTCCGGCATGGGCATGCCGTCCGCGTCGATCTACGCACATGAGCTGGTCAACGAGTACGGCGTGAAGTCGCTGATCCGGGTCGGCTCCTGCGGTGCCCTCACCGAGGACCTCCGGCTCCGCGACGTGGTGGCCGCGATCGGGTCGTCCACCGACTCGAACATGAACCGGATGCGCTTCGACGGGCTGATCGACTACGCCCCGGTCGCCGACTTCGGGCTGCTGCGCACCTCGGTGGAGGTGGCCGAGCGGCGCGGCATCACCATGCGGGTCGGGCCGATCCTGGCGGCGGACGCCTTCTACACCGACCGGCCGGACCTCTACGACACCCTCGCCGACTACGGCGTCCTGGCGGTGGAGATGGAATCGGCGGCGCTCTACACGATCGCGGCCCGGTTCAAGGCGCGCGCGCTGACGATCCTGACGGTGAGCGACCACATCAAGACCGGCGAGAAGACCACCTCGCAGGAGCGGGAGCAGACGTTCAGCCAGATGGTGGAGATCGCTCTGGACACGATCATCGCCTGATCACGGTCCGTACCGCCGCCCCACCGCCCCTCCGGGCGGCGGGGCGACGCGTATCCAGGTGACTGCGGTCACGGTAGAAAACAATACGACCGGTCGTTCTTATTCAGTACGCTGGCCGCATGACCGTCGACGGCCGCCTCCTGCGGGGCGAGCGCACCCGCACCGCCGTGCTGGACACCGCCGTGGTGCTCGCGACCGAGGCGGGGCTGCACGGCCTCTCCCTCGGCCAGCTCGCCGACGCCCTGGGCGTGAGCAAGTCCGGCCTCTTCGCGCACTGGCGGTCGAAGGAGGCGCTCCAACTCGCCACCGTCGACCGGGCGGTCGAGCAGTGGCAGGAGCGGATCGTCGCACCGGCCCTGGGCGCGCCCCGGGGGATACGCCGGCTCTGGGCCCTGCACGAGGCCCGGATCGCCTTCTACGCGGCCGGGACGCTCCCCGGCGGCTGCTTCTTCGCCAGCAGCGACTTCGAGTACAACGCCCGCCCCGGCCCGGTCCGCGACCGGCTCGCCGAGGTCTTCGCCCGCTGGACGGCGTTCCTGGAGCGCCTCGTGACGGAGGCGGTCGACGCCGGCGAACTCCCCACCGGCATCGACGCCGCCCGGCTCGCGTACGAGATCGACGCCCTCGGGATCGCCGCCGCCGTGCGGTCCCGGCTGCTGGACCCGGAGACCACGTACGCGCACGCGCGCCACGCCGTGCTGACCCGCCTCCGGGCGCTGTGCCCGGACCCGACCCTGCTACCGGAAGGCCTCACATGAGCCACGCCCTCGCCGACCCGCCCGCCGTCGACTTCGGTCACGTCGAGCACGTCACCGTGCACTTCGACGACCTCGACGCCCTCGGGATCCTGCACAACGCCCGCTACGCGGTGCTGCTGGAGCGCGCGCTGACCCCGTACTGGGCCGAACGGGGCGTCGCCTTCCAGGGCGGGAACAGCGCACCGGACGTCTTCCACGCGGTCCGCGAGTTCGCGATCACGTACCGGGCGCCGATCACCGGCACCGGCCCGGTCGCCGTCCACTTCTGGCTCGACCGTTTCGGCACCAGCAGCGCCGAATACTCCTTCCAGTTCCGGTCGGTCGACGGCACGACGGTGTACGCGGAGGGCCGGCGGGCGATCGTCCGGCTCGACCCGGCGACCATGCGCCCGGCCGCCTGGACCGACGCCGCGCGGGCGGTGGCGGCGACCCTGCTCCGTCCGGCTCCCGCTCCGGCCTGACCGGCGCCGGGGGCGTCCACCGCCGCTGAGGCGAGCGGGTGGGCCGGGGTCGCGGGTTCGGCCTGGGGCTGTCCATCGTCCGGGCGGTGGCCCGGGCGCACGGCGGCACGGCGAGCGCCCGACCCGGCGACACCGGTGGGCTGATGGTCAGCCTGCCGCCCGTGACCCGGGCCGAGGCACCGCGCCCGGACCCTCAGCGGAAGAAGGCGCGCAGCAGGGCGGCGCTCTCGTCCTCCAGGACCCCGCTGTAGACCTCGGGGCGGTGGTTGAGCCGGCGGTCGCGGAGCACGTCCCACAGCGATCCGGCGGCGCCGGTCTTCGGTTCCCAGGCCCCGAACACGACGGTCGAGACCCGGGCCAGCACCAGGGCGCCGGCGCACATCGTGCAGGGCTCCAGCGTGACCACGAGGGTGCAGTCGTCGAGGCGCCAATGACCGAGCCGGTCGGCTGCCCGGCGCAGCGCCAGCACCTCGGCGTGGGCGGTCGGGTCGCCGGTCAGTTCCCGCTCGTTGCGCCCGATCGCCACCTCAGCGCCGTCCGGGCCGTAGAGCACCGCGCCGACCGGGATGTCGTCGGCCGTGGTGGCCGTCGAGTCCGCCCCGGTCACCGCGACCTCCAGGGCCCGGCGCATCCACAGCTCGTGCCGCTGCCGGCGGCCGGCGCCGTCCGGGTCGGCCAGCCCTTCGTGCGCGCCCGGACCGACGCGCGCGGCCCGGCCCGGCGTCGGCTGTCCGGGCCGGAGCGTCTCCAGCGCGGGGTCGGTGGCGTCGGCCGGCTCACCGCCGTGCGGCAGGGGTACGCCCCCGGCCGCCGGACCCGACCCGGGCGGCTCAGACCTCACGCAGTTCCTCGACCTCGTCGGCGCAGCCCAGCACCGCGCAGATCTCGGCCGTGACGTCGGCCGGCAGCATGCCCTCGTGGGTGCAGAGCGCGAGCAGCTTGGCCGCCGGGATGCCCAGGTCGGCGAGGATGTCCGCTTCGCCGACCGGGTCCGCCTCGGGATCGACGGCCGGCTGGTCGCTCTCCTCGTCGCCGCCGGCCGGGCGGGACTCCTCAATCTCGTCCAGGCCGGTCACCGAGGCCTTGAGGTCCCCCACCAGCAGCGCACCCAGGCGGGACTCCTCCGCGTACGCCGAGTCAGAGCCGAAGACCCGCAGGTCCTCGCCCTCGTCGAGGCGCAGGATCACCAGGTACGCGTCCTCGGCCTCGACGAAGAGCAGCGACAGGTCGGCGTCCTGGTCGACGTCGCGCAACCGTTCGGCGACCTCGTCCAGGTCCGTGACCCCGCGCAGGTTCACCTCGGCGGCGGTCCAGCCGCTCTCGTCGCGCACCGCCGCCGCAGCGAAATACGACACGGTCCCCCCAAACTGCCTCGGCGCCCTACAGCCGACCCGTTACGCGTGCACGTTAGCCGGTCGGGTCGGCAGGCGACCGGTCAACGCCCCGAAGGGCCGGCCAATCCTGGGGAAAGTCGGGTCACCCGGCGACGCGTCGCCGGGTGGCGATGAGCTGCTTCAGGCGTTCGCTGCGGAGACGCTGCGGCCGCTTCCGCTGGCGTACCGCCCGGGCACCGGCCAACTCGGCGAGGAGTTGCAGGCGGCGGCGGCTGCGCTCAGGGTCGAGCCGCGGAGTGGTCCAGGCCATACCGCCGAGAGTGCGGCAGCCTACATGGTCCCGTCAAGACGGGCTTCGCTGCGCAGCCGACCCACGACGGAGGGCAACCTCACCAGAGTGGCCAGTCGCCGCTCGTCGCCCACCGGGTCACCACGACCGCGGCCGCGATGCTCCACCCGCCGCCGGTCACGATGGCGATCCCGGTGCCCACGCCCCGGTCGCCGTAGCGGACCAGCAGGAGGGCGACCAGCCAGGCGAGGCCGCCGGCGACGAGGGTCCACCACGCGTACGTCCGGACGCTCGTGCCGAGCAGCCCGAACAGCAGCAGCCACGCCGCCGCGCCGGCGCCACCGAGGGCGACGCCGGCCCCGGAGACCGGGTGCGGCTCCCGGTAGGTGGGCCGTGCCGGTGGCCCGGAGGGGAAGAGCCCCGACGGGTTACGCGGGCGGAACCCGCCGTACGGATCGCTCGTCACGGGCACTCCTCTCTCCGCACACGCCTCGTCCTCACCGTACTGGTCTGTCAGGATGGCCGGATGCCCCCGCCGTCGACCGGACACCGCCTGGCGTACCCGGTGCTGCTGCTCGTGACGGTGCTGGCCGGCGGTTGCGCGACGACCCGGCCGGGGGCGGACGTCGCCACCCCCACCGCACCGGCCACGGCGGACCAACCGGCCGCGCCATCGCCCGCCGGTCCCACGCCGGCCGCCGCGACCTCCGGGGGCCCGTCGGCGACGCCGACCCGCGCGGGGCTCACGCACGTCTTCCCGGTACGCGCCCGCAAGGTCGCCTACCACCCGACCCACTCCGTCTACCCCGGCACGGACATCTTCGCCGACTGCGGGGAGCCCGTCGTGGCGGTCACCGACGGGACGGTCCTGGAGGTCAGCCGGGTGGACCGGTTCGACCGGCGCGGCCCGCTCGGTCCGTGGAACGGCGGGCTGTCGGTCTCGGTGCTCGGCGACGACGGCGTCCGCTACTACGGCTCGCACCTGGCCGAGGTCGCCGCCGGGCTCGACCCCGGAGTCCGGGTACGGGCCGGCCAGCGACTCGGCACGGTGGGCCGCACCGGCAACGCGAACAACGTCTGCCACCTGCACTTCGGCATCTCGCCGCCGTGCGCCGGCCAGGACGGCTGGTGGATCCGGCGGGGCGTGGTCTGGCCGGCGCCCTACCTGGACGCGTGGCGGCGCGGCATCGACCGCAGCCCGGTGGCCGAGGTGACCGCCTGGCACCGCCGGCACGGCTGCCCGGAGGCACCGCGCACGCGCTGACGTGACGACGACACGGGCCATGGCCCGCGCCGCCGGTGCGTCCCCCGTCCGGCGGCGCGGGGCGTAGGTTGCAGGACATGACCGCCCGGGACCCCATCGCCGACCTGCGCCGGATCGCGTTCCTGCTGGAGCGGGCCAACGAGGCCACCTACCGAGTCCGCGCGTTCCGGTCCGCCGCGAAGGCCCTGGCCGCTCTTCCGGCCGAGGAGGTGGCGGAGCGGGCGCGCCGCGGCAAGCTCACCGAGCTGTCCGGGGTCGGCGACGTCACCGCCCGCTGCGTCGTGGAGTCGGTCGCCGGTGAGGAGCCGGTCTACCTGCGCCGGCTGGTCGCGACCGAGGGGACCGACCTGGACGCGGAGGCGACCGCCCTGCGTACGGCCCTGCGCGGCGACTGCCACACGCACTCCGACTGGTCCGACGGCGGCTCGCCAATCGAGGAGATGGCGCTCGCCGCGGCCGAGCTGGGTCACGAGTACCTGGTGCTGACCGACCACTCGCCCCGGCTGAAGGTGGCGCGTGGTCTCACCGCCGACCGGCTGCGCCGCCAGCTCGACCACGTGGCGACGCTCAACGACGCCCTCCCCGAGGGGTTCCGGATCCTCACCGGCATCGAGGTGGACATCCTCGCCGACGGCTCACTCGATCAGGACGAGGACCTGCTGGCCCGGCTCGACGTGGTGGTGGGCTCGGTGCACAGCGGCCTCAACGACGAGCGCGGCAAGATGACCCGCCGGATGCTGGCCGCCATCGCCAACCCGCACCTGGACATCCTCGGCCACTGCACCGGCCGGATGGTGTCGTCCCGGCCGGCCGGCGTGACCGGGCCCGGCGACCGGGCGCACCGCCCGCGTACCCGGGGCGAGAGCGACTTCGACGCGGACGCGGTCTTCGCGGCCTGCGCCGAGCGGGGCGTCGCCGTGGAGATCAACTCACGGCCGGAGCGGCAGGACCCGCCGAAGCGGCTGATCCGGCGCGCGCTGGAGGCCGGCTGCGTCTTCGCGATCAACACCGACGCCCACGCCCCCGGTCAGCTCGACTGGCAGCGCTTCGGCTGCGAGCGCGCCGCCCGCTGCGGCGTCCCCGCCGACCGGGTCGTCAACACCTGGCCGGCGGAGCAGCTCGTCGCGTGGGCCGCGAAGCGTTAGGAAGCGGCGTCCATTAATAAGGTGCCCTGCCGTGCATGACGGGCTCGGCGGCGGGCACCGCCGGCGCGCCCGTGGGGATCGGCGTCGGGCGGTGGCCGATCAGGCCCTGCGTCACGGCGACGCCGAGCAGCACCACCAGCGCGCCGACCGGCTGGTGCCAGGTCAGTCGCTCGTCGAGCACGAGCGCGCCGATCAGCACCGCAAAGACCGGGATCAGGTACGTCACCGTGGAGGAAGTGCTCGCCCCGGCCACCCGGATGTTGCGCAGGTTGATGACGAAGGCCAGCCCGGTGCCGAGCGCGCCGAGCGCGAGCACGCTGGCGACGACCTCGCCGGACAGGGCGGTGGGCACCGGCGGGGCGCCGGCCACCAGCGGCGCGACGATCGCGAGCTGCGCAACCGCCATCAGCAGCTGTGCGGCGGAAAGCGAGAGCCCCGAGTACGCGCTGCCCGCCACGAACTTCTTCTGGTACGGGATCCCCACGCCGTAGCAGGCCGCCGCGGCGAAGCACATCAGCTGGCCGGCGAAGTGGGAGCCGCCGACCCCCTCCCACACCCCGAGCACCACCAGCACCCCGGCGAAGCCCAGCCCGAGCCCGACCGCCCGGCGGGCGGTCAGCCGCTCGGTGCGGAAGACCAGCACCGCCATCGGCAGCACGATCAGCGGTGTGGTGGCGTTCCAGATGCCGGCGAGCAGGGACTCGACGCGCTGCTCGCCGTAGCCGAAGAGGGTGAACGGGACCGCCACGCCGAGCGCCCCGATCACGAACAGGTGGCCCCAGACCCGCGGCTCGCGGGGCAGCCGGTCGCGCAGCACGGCGAGCACGAGGAGCAGCGTCACCGCGCCGGCAGCGACCCGGTAGAGGGTGAGGTGCAGTGGGTGCAGTTCCCGAATCCCGACCTTGATGAACAGGAAGCTGGAACCCCAGATCGCGGCCAGGGCGATGAACCCGGGCAGCCAGCTCCGCAGCGCCGCCCGGTCAGGAGTGAAGTCCGCTGTCACCCCTGACACTCTGCCGCAGGGGTACGACGAAGTCCCGCGCTTTTCGGACGCCGTGTCGCTCGCCACAGAAACCGCGGTTCCCGATCGACGTCGACCCGGCGGAGCTGCTGCCTGAACACCGCAAACACGGTCGACAACCGGGCCCTGGGGTCACGTAGGGTCGCAGCGTGGGACGAATCGATGACATCGCCAACCGCTACGTGGCGGACTGGGCCGCGCTGAGCCCGACCGGCGCCACCTACGTCGGCATCGCCGGCTACGACGACCAGCTCGACGACCTGTCACCCGGCGGGTACGCGGCCCGGGCCGAGCTGACCCGCCGGACCCTCGCCGACCTCGACGTCACCGAGCCCGAGTCGGAGGCGGAGCGGACCGCCCGGGAGGCCATGCAGGAGCGGCTCGGTCTGGATCTCGCCCGCTACGAGGCGGGAGAGGTCGGCAACGGGGTCAGCGTCATCACCAGCGGCCTGCACGACCTCCGCTCGGTCTTCGACCTGATGCCGACCGACGGCGAGGACGCACGGGCGAACATCGCGGCCCGCCTCAACCGCTTCGCCGGCGCGCTGGAGGACTACAAGACCACGCTGCGCGAGGAGGCCGCGGCCGAGCACGTCAGCGCCCGGGCGCAGCTGCTGGAGGTCGCGAAGCAGTGCGACATCTGGGTCGACCCGGACGGCGACAACTTCTTCCACGGGCTCGTCGAGCGGCTCGGCGAGGAGGGCACCCTCGGCGCCGAGCTGCGCCGCGGCGCGGCGGCCGCCACCGCGGCGACCGCCGAGTTCGGCCAGTTCCTCCGCACCGAGCTGGCCCCGCTCGGCCGGGAGCGGCAGGCCGCCGGCCGGGAGCGCTACGAGCTGGCCTCGCAGTACTTCCTCGGCGCGAAGGTCGACCTCGACGAGACGTACGCCTGGGGGTTCGAGGAGCTGGCGCGGCTCGAGGCCGACATGCGGACGGTGGCCGCGCGGATCGTCGGGCCCGGCGCGACCATCGACGAGGCGGTCACCGCCCTCGACGCGGACCCGGCCCGCACGATCCAGGGCAAGGAGGCGTTCCGCGACTGGATGCAGGCGCTCGCCGACAAGGCGATCAGCGAACTGCACGGCACCCACTTCGACATCCCCGAGCAGGTACGCCGGATCGAGTGCTGCCTGGCTCCGACGAGCGACGGTTCCATCTACTACACCGGCCCGAGCGAGGACTTCTCCCGCCCCGGCCGGATGTGGTGGGCGGTGCCGCAGGGCATCACCGACTTCTCCACCTGGCGCGAGGTCACCACCGTCTACCACGAGGGTGTGCCGGGCCACCACCTCCAGATCGCGCAGACGGCGGTCCGCGCCGACAAGCTCAACCGTTGGCAGCGGCTGCTCTGCTGGGTCTCCGGCCACGGCGAGGGCTGGGCGCTGTACGCCGAGCGGCTGATGGACGAGCTGGGTTACCTGGAGGACGCGGGCGACAAGCTCGGCATGCTCGACGGCCAGGCCTTCCGGGCCGCCCGGGTGATCGTCGACATCGGCATGCACCTGGAGCTGGAGATCCCCGCCGACAACCCGTTCGGCTTCCACCCCGGCGAGCGGTGGACGCCGGAGCTGGGCTGGGAGTTCATGCGGGCGCACTGCCGGGTGCCGGACGAGAACCTGCGCTTCGAGCTGAACCGCTACCTGGGCTGGCCGGGGCAGGCGCCGTCGTACAAGGTCGGTGAGCGGATCTGGTTGCAGGCCCGGGAGGACGCGAAGGCCCGCAAGGGCGCCGACTTCGACCTGAAGGAGTTCCACCGGCAGGCGCTCGACCTGGGCGCCCTCGGGCTGGACCCGCTCCGCCAGGCGCTCGCCCGCCTCTGAGGTGGAGGTGTGGTGCGGGGCCGGTGGGACGCCGGCCCCGCACCCCGGGGGGTGGTGGAACCAGGTCAGTCGAGGGTCAGCCGCAGCCGCGGCTTCGCGGTCAACGTGTCGCTGGTGACGAACGCCAGATCCATCACCGGCTCGGTGAAGGTGATCGGGATCGGTGACGTGATCGGGAGGCCGTCCGGGAGCGGCAGGTCCGGCGTCAACGTGATCGTGATGCCGAGCAGCCGGCCCACGAAGCGGGTCGCGTAGAAGTCGACGTTCCCCTGCACGGTCAGCCGACCGGTGGCGAAGCGCATGGTGCGCCCGGCCGGCCCGGGCACGCGGAGCAGGAAGTCGTCGGTGACCGCCCGGGCCATCGTGAACTTCAGCGCCTTGAGCGTGCCCTGGCTGGTGGGCAGGTCGACGATCCCCGCGAACCGCAGCCCCGTCATGGTGACCTTGGAGCCCGTCAGCTTCGACGGGACCGCGTTCACCACCGGTTGGCCAAGGTCGACGGCGACGCGCGGCAACGGTTGGCCCACCTCGACGTCGCCGCTCGCGCTGGGGGTCGGCGTGGCCGTGGGGCAGCCGGACGCGGTGGGCCGGGGGCGTGGCGTGCCGGTCGCGGAGGGACTGCCGGTCGCGGTCACGGAGGGCGTCACCGATGCGGACGGCGCCTCGTCCTCGTCGTCGCCACCGCCGAACAGGTCGCCGATCCCCTCGAGGATGTCGGTGATGATGTTGCCGTCGTCCTCGTCGGCGTCCGGGCTCGGACTGGCCGAGGGGGAGCCGCTCGGGCGGGGCGTCGCCGACCGGCTCGGCGCCGCAGAGCCGGTGGCCGCCGGCCGGGTCGGGCAGGCGGCGGGAGCCCCCGCGACCGCCCACCCCGCCGGTACGGCCGCCCGCGCCGGGGCGGGCGCGGCGAGCGCCGCCGTGGCGGAGAGCCCGACCAGCCCGAGCAGCACCGCGAGGAACCGCGGATCGCGCGGCCCGGGCACGGGCGGACCGGCCGGCGGCGGGTAGGGCCTGCGCTCGTACGCCGATGGCGCCGGCCGTGCCGCCCGGAGCCGGTCGCCGCCGGGCCCGGCCTCGTCGACGAGCGTCGGCGTGTCCCGGTCGGGGACGGCGGGCACCGCCCGGAGGTGGCGTGACGTCGGTTCGACCGGCGCGGTCTGCTCGCCGGTGTGGTCGGTGTCCGGCGCCGGATCGGCGTCGGGTGTCGTGGTGGGGAGCCGATCCGGGGTCCAGGCGAAGGCCAGGGCGCTGCCCACCATGCCGAGCAGGAGCCCGACGAAGAAGCCGCCGAGGTTCACCCCGATCAGTGAGAAGAGCGCGGTGACCGCGGCCACCACGGCGTAGAAGATCCGCTGCTGCGGGCTGAACCAGATCAGCAGGCCGCAGGTCAGCAGGATCGTGGGGATCAGCCAGGACAGGAACCCGGTGGGTCCCATCTGGAAGGAGAGACCGCCGAGCGACATCTGGGTGGTCCCGAAGATCTCCAGGCCCGCCAGCACGGTGAGCAGGCCGCCCCAGAACGGGCGGACCCGGCGCCACCGGCGGAAGCCGCGCCAGGTCTCGCGGAGCCGACCGGGCCGGACGTGCTGCGGTTCGGCGGTTGTCACGTACGCCTCCTGCCGGGTGAGGGGTCGTGGGCAGGGAGGGGGCCCGCGGAGCGTGCCCTCCGCGGGCCCCGGTGGTCAGCTCAGAAACATTCCTTGGCGTCCGCGCCGACGTTGACCTTGAGCTTGAGCCCGGTCAGGTTGAACGTGCCGGCGTGGGTGGAGCGGGCCACCTGGCGGAGGTTCTTGATGACCACCGTGTCCGACTGCTGGCCGAAGGACTTCTTCTCGCCGGTGGCGCCCTTCGGGCCGCCGGTCAGGGTGGAGGCGTCCTGGCCGATGTTGATGTTCTTGAACTCGGCGTCACCCTCGAGCAGGTCCATGTCGATCAGCAGCTCGCTCGCGGTGGCCGGCTTGCCGCCGTCGCCGGCGTTGATCGTCAGGACCACCGGGGCACCGGGCACCTTCACCGACTGGCACAGGTTGTAGAGCTTGGCGTCGCGGATGCCGGAGACCGCCACCGGGTGCCGCGTGCCGTTCTGCTCCTCGGCGATCCCGCCGTACTGGACGAAGCCGTCGCCGCGGAGCTCGGTCGCCGAGACCTTGAACGTCTGACCGGAGACGGCGAACGACGCGGCGATGGCGCCGTTGGACATGCCGAACACGATCGCGCCGGCGACAGCCGTCGCCGGCACCATGAGCGCGGCGAAACGCCGCCACCGGGTACGACCCGGGTTGTCGAACCGATCCTGCACGGGGCCCTCCTCGGGGTGATGGCGCGCGGGGTGGCCGGTCGGCGGGGGTGCCGGCCCCGCACCGGGCCGCGTCACCTGTTACCGGCGGGTAACGAACGTGCAGTGATGGTGCACCCCTGAGGCCCGCGTCACAAGACCCTGATTACCTGTCAGTAACAGGGGCCTGACACAGCGCCATGATCCCGTCACACGACGTTGACAGAGCGGCGTTTTCTGTAAAGCGCAAGCGACTCCAAACGCGACATTCCCGGGCACAGCAGTGACAGTCGGTAGTCAAAACATCGACGGATTACGATTCCGTAACGAGCACGTGGCGTAAGGCGGCAAACACTGAGGGGTGGACCGGAACGGTCCACCCCTCGTCCGTGCCGGGCCTCAGCCCGACCGCGTCACCGCTGCTCGACCTCGCCCGGCGCGGGACGCTGCGCCGGCACCGACGGGTCGTCGGACTTCCAGTTAATCGTGGCCGGCGGGATCTCGTCGCTCAACGGGCCGCCCTCGCGCCCGACAGCCGGCTGCTCCGCCGTCGCGTCGTCGCGCACCGGCTCCTGGTCGACCCGGGTGTCGTCGGTGATCGGAGCGGCGCCGGCCCGGTGCCGGGCAGCGTCGCCCCCACCGTTGCCCCGCATCACCAGCAGGATGCCCGCCACCAGCGCGATCAGGCCGAGGACGCCCGCCACGATCGGCACCCACAGGCTGATCAGAGCGATCTTGAACCGGTTGTCCTTCGCCGTCTCGACGCTCTTGTTGATCGTCTCTTCGGTGGAGTTGAAGTCCGCGTCCAGCAGCACCGTCGGCGTGCCGGTGTCCGGGCGGAGCTCCTTGTGCTGCTGCTCCCGCACCTTGACGTACGAGCCGGTCACCGGGTCCACCCACAGGGTCCGCGTGTTGCTGTAGACGACCTGGCCGGTGGTGGCACCCGGCGCGAACTTGCCGACCAGCGTCTTGATGCTGCTCTCCGACGTGTTCAGCACCTGGTTCTCGATGCGCTGCTCGAACCGGTACGCCTCGAGGCCCTTGATGGTCTCGGTGCCGGTGAACTTCGCCGGCAGCGCCCGCTTGAGGTCACGGTCGAAGACCTGGTAATCCCGCTTCCCGGTGCCGAACGGGAACTTGTAGACCTGGCCGGAGTAGCTCACGTTGCCCACCGGGGTCTGCTCGGCGCCGCTCTCGTTGAGCCACTGCTCCTTCCACGGCGCCGCGGCACCGGACACCCGGAGGAGGGAGAGCTCGGTGCTGTACTGGCTGACAACCTCCTGGCTGTCGGCGCGCCGGACGGTCTGGTAGACGTTCCAGATCACCGCGTCGCCCTTGAGCTCCTTGGGCAGCCGGTCCTTGGTGTCCTCGGGCTGCGGAATGACCTCGACCGTGGAGACCAGCGTGGCCCGTGGGACGTCGACGCTGACCGAATCCCCGACCTTGGTGATCTTCAGGAACTGGGCGTCCTTCGCCTCGGCGACCGACGTGGTCGGCTCGAGATCGTACGGGAGCTTGGTCACAGCTGGAGCCACGTACAGCGGCAACCCGGCCGCGAAAACCAGCAACAAGACGCCCAGCCCAAAGAGCGCGGCGCCCACACGAAGCTTCACTCATCCTCCCGCAACCTGCCGCCCTACGACTGTCGCCGGGGGCACCCGATCCTTAACATGGCGGGAGGTTACTCTCCGGTCACCCTCAAAAGCGACCCCCTGGATGTCCAGATGTCCACAGCCGCCGCGCCACCTGCGTCGGAGCCATCGGCCAGCGGCCGACTTCCCGCCCTCGACGCGCTCCGCGCGGTCGGTGCGGCCGCCGTGGTCGGCCACCACGTCGGTTTCCACACCGGCGCGACCGCCACCGAGCAGTGGGGTGGATGGCTGGCACGGTTGGACGTCGGCGTCGCGATCTTCTTCGTGCTCTCCGGGTTCCTGCTGTTCCGGCCCTGGGCGCTGAGCGCCGCCACCGGCCGGACGCGCCCCGGCGCCGGCCGGTACCTGTGGCGCCGGGCGCTGCGGATCCTGCCCGCGTACTGGCTGGCGGTGACGGTCTGCCTGATCGTGCTCCCGCAGAACCGGCCCGCGTCGGCCGGGGACTGGCTGCGCCACTTCACCTTCACCCAGATCTACGAGCGGGGCCAGCTCCGGCACGGGCTCAGCCAGACCTGGAGCCTCGCGACCGAGGTGGCGTTCTACCTGATCCTGCCGCTGGTCGCCGCGCTGGCGGTGGGCCGCACCTGGCGACCGGTCCGCACCACGCTCATCGCGGCGGGCGGGGTCCTCGTGACGGCGGCCTGGCTGGCCGGGATGGCCGCGGGCTGGCTCGACACCGGCCTGCACACGACCTGGCTCCCCGCGTACGGGGCCTGGTTCGGTGCCGGCATGGCGCTGGCGGCGGCACACGTCGCGCTGCAGACCCGGACCGCCCCGGCCGCCTTCCGGATGCTGGACGACCTGGCCGCCGCACCGATCGCATGCTGGGTGGCGGCGGTCGGCCTGCTGGCGATCGCGACGACCCCGGTGGCCGGCCCGCGTGACCTCGCCGAGCCGACCGTGGCGGAGTTCGCCGTCAAGCTCACCCTGTACCTCGCCATCGGCGTGCTGATCCTGGTGCCGGTGGCGTTCGGCCGGCCGACCCGGACCCAGGCCGCCCTCGGTGCCGCGCCCGCCCGCTGGCTCGGCGCGGTCTCGTACGGGTTGTTCCTCTGGCACCCGCTCGTCCTCGAACTGATCTACCTCGTGGACGACCGCCCCCTGTTCACCGGCGGCCTGGTCAGCACGTTCGCCCTGACCATGGCGGGCGGCCTGGCCTACGCGGCGGTCAGCTACTACGGCATCGAGCGCCCGATCACGCTGCTCGGCACGCAGCGCCGACACCGGCCGGTCGCGCCTGTGCCGGACGCCCCGCTGCCTGCGGTCGGCCCGTCACGCTGAGCACCGTCGCCAGATCTGGGCATTGCCGCCGCCGACTGTTAACGCCTAGTGTGACGCGCGTCGCGGAAATATTACTTGAGAGTAGGACTCGCGTGGAGCACTACGCCGACACCCCCGGACACGTGCTGTTCCTCAACTGGCGGGACACCCGCAACCCCGAGGGCGGCGGTTCCGAGGTGTACGTCGAGCGGATCGCCGCCGAGCTGGTGGCCCGCGGCTTCCGCGTCAGCCTGTTCTGCGCCGCCCACGACCGGGCACCCGCGGACGAGGTCAACGACGCCGGCGTCCGCCTGGTACGGCGCGGCGGTCGGCACACGGTGTACCTGTGGGCGGCGCTCTGCTACGTCGCCGGCGCCCTCGGCCTCGGCCCCCTCTCGCGGCGGCGGGGCGGCCGACCGGACATCCTCGTGGACGTCTGCAACGGCCTGCCGTTCCTGGCACCGCTGTGGGCGCGGCGACCGGTGGTCAAGCTGATCCACCACGTCCACCGCGAGCAGTGGCCCGTCGTGCTGCCGCCCTGGGCCGCCCGCTTCGGCTGGTGGGTCGAGTCGTCGTTCGCCGTACGGATCTACCGCCGGTGCCGCTACGTCACCGTCTCCGAAGCCACCCGCCGCGAGCTGGCCACCCTCGGCGTGCCTCCGGAGCAGGTCTCCGTGGTGCACAACGGCACGCCGGCACTTCCCCGCACCGACGTCGAGCGGGCGCCGTTCCCCCTGCTCGTGACGCTCAACCGGCTGGTCCCGCACAAGCGCGTCGAAGTGGCGCTGCGCGCCGTCGCGGCCCTCGCCGACGAGCTGCCGCAGCTGCGGCTGGTCGTCGCCGGACAGGGCTGGTGGGAGCCACACCTGCACGAGGTCGCCGGCGACCTGGGCATCAGCGAGCGGGTGGAGTTCCGGGGCTTCGTCACGGAGGAGGAGAAGGCCGCCCTGCTCGCCTCGGCGTGGGTGGCGCTGACCCCGTCGCTCAAGGAGGGCTGGGGGCTGACCATCGTGGAGGCGGGATCGGCGGGCACCCCCACGGTCGCGTTCCGGGACGCGGGCGGCGTCGCCGAGGCCGTGGTGGACGGCCGCACCGGCCTGCTCGCCGACGACATCGACGACTACGTGGCCAAGGTGCGGATGCTGCTCTCGGAGCACGAGACCCGCGAGGCCATGGGCGCGCAGGCCCGGCAGCACGCCGCGTCGTTCACGTGGGAGGCCGCGGGCGGGCGCTTCGCGGCCATCGTGGCCGCGCAGGATGCGCCCCGCCGGGTTCACCGGCGGGGCGAACCGTCCTACCTGATGCCGTAGACCGTCGGGGCGTACGGATCCTTCTTGCCGGCCCGCTGGGCCGCCTCACGGACGCTCTTGGCCTCTTGGGCCGCCTCGACGTCGGTGGTGGTGGCGGCTGCCGCGATACCCCCGAGGGCCAGGACACCGAGCAACGCCGCGACCAGGCCCGAGACGAGCAGGGTGAGGGCTTTACGCATGCCAATCCTCCTATGGCGAGACGTGCGAGCGGACGTTACCACGCGGTAGGCCTCCGGCGTAGCGCCAAAAGTGCCGCACCGAGGACCACCAGGACGGCAGCCGTCAACGCCGCGACGACCGCCCACCGCGCCGGTCGGACGGGCGCCGGACGGGCCCCTGCCTTCGGATTGCGGTACAGCGTGAGGAAGGGACCGTCGTGGACGACCTGGAGGCCGGCGAGGGCCGCCGGGTCCACCCGGCCCGCCGAGCCGTGCTGGACGACCACCCAGCGCACCCCGGTCGCGGACACCGGCCGGCCCTCCCGCAGCAGGCGGCGGACCTCCCGGACGCGCGGGTTCTCCCCGGCCACCTCGAGGGTGCCGACCCGCAGCGTGTCGTCGGTGAGCACGGTCCCGGGCAGGTAGCGGGGCAGCGGGTCCAACACGACCCGATCCGGGTTCCACGGGTACGCCCGGTACGCGGACAGCGGCAGCGCCAGGATCTCCCCCTGCTCACCGGCCACCCGTCCGGCCACCACCCGCCAGTCCGCCGGATAGTCGACCGGACGCAGCCGACCCGCGCCACCGAAGGCGAGGTCCGGCATGGCGGCGACCGGCAGGAGCAGCAGCCCGACCAGGACCAGCCCGGCCACCTCCCGGTCGGCCCGTGCCGCCAGGCGCTCGGCGCCCAGCGCGACGCAGAGCACCAGCAGCAGCGCGTACGGGGCGAGGAACTTCTGTCCGTCGCGCAGCAGCCCGGCGCCCGGCACCTCCACCACCGCCCACCGCAGCAGCGCGGCCCCGCCGGGGAGCACGCCGAGCGCGGCGAGCAGGAAGCCCCCGGTGGCCAGGACCGCCAGCCGCCCGGCCGTGCCCGCCGGCAGTCGCCGCCGCAGCAGGCCGGCACCGGCCGCCGCGAGCGCCAGCAGCACCAGCGTCACCAGCGGCACCAGCGGCGCGGACCGGCTGCCGGGCGTGGCCTGGGCGCTCCAGATGCCACCGGTGCCGGCCAGCGCGACCAAGGGGCCGGCCCAGTTCTCCGCGCGGGCGGCGAAGGCCGCCACACCGGCCGGGTCGGAGGAACCGCCGGCCCCGGTGACCGCCGCCGCCACGATCCAGGGGGCGTTGAGGAGTGCGACGGCTCCCACCACGAGCGCCGACACCCGCTTCCGCTCCCGCCCCACGACCAGCAGGGCCACCGTGCCGAACGCGAGCAGACCGCCGGTCGGGGTGATCGCGGCGGGCGCCGCGACGAGCACCAGCCGGGGCGCCGCGCCCGGCACGCCCGCCCGTACCTGGAGCGCCGCGCGCACGATCCAGGGCAGGGCGGCGTACGCGACGAGCAGCCCCCACTGCCCGATCAGCAACCGTTCGGCGAGGTACGGCGTCCACGCGTACCCGACCGCGGCGAGCAGCCGCACCGCGCGCCGCTCCGTCGGCACCAGGCGACCGGCCCCGACGGCGGCCAGGAACACCGCCGCGACGAGCGCCAGCCGCTGGAGGAGCCAGCCCGGCAGGAGCTGGGTGGCGACGGAGACCACCGCGTCCATCGGCACCGCGCGCGGCAGGCTCTGCGCCGGCGCGACCAGGTCCCAGCTCAGCGGCTGCCGGGGCACGAACACCATGTCGTACAGCAGCACGTAGCCGGGCAGCGCCAGCGGGGCGAGGACCAGCGCGCTGACGACGGCGGCGACGACGTACAGCGACGCCGGGCGGCTCCGGACGGTGGGGGGCATGGGATCGGGACTCAGGAGGCCGGCACCAGCCTTCCGATGGTGATCACGTTGGTGCAGACCCCGACGTTCGGATCGTCCACCGTGACCTGGACGGCGTCCCCCGCCCCCTCGAGGTTGAAGTAGACCTCGTTGAGGCCGCGCCGGAGGTTGATCTCCCGCTTCGCCTCACCCAGCCGGAACGTCGCCGTGGAGTCCCCGGAGCTGAGATAGCCGAAGTAGACCACGTACGGCCACTCCTCCAGCGGCCCGTCCAGCGGGATCCGGGTGGTGCGCCCACCCGTGACCAGGTGCCCGCAGTCGGGCACGCCACCGGGCACGATCTTCCGGCCCTGGACGGCGGCGGGCCGGATCCGGCCGGCGTCGTCGAACATCGACGGCCGTTGCGCCTCCGTCACGAACACCGGTCGGCGCTCCGCCGGGCGGAAGAAGTGCGACTGCCGGTTGTCCGGCCAGAAGTACCCGGCGACCACCCGGTCGGGCACGAGACCGTCCAGGAAGACCGTCCCCGGCGGGGCCGCCGCCAGTTCCTCCTGGGCGGTGGCCAGGTACTCGCGGCCGTGCTTGGTCCGCCAGTTGTCGCCGAACCGGGCGGTGGTCCAGAGCGTGCCGACCCCGATCGTCACCAGCACGGCGATCATCGCGACCAGCCCGACGGCGAACGCGCCGGGCTCGCGCAGCACGGTCGGCACCGGCCAGGCGCTGACGTCGGCCTCCTCCGCGTCGGCGCGGCCGAGCAGGGCCGCTCCCACGCAGATCGCGGCGACCACCACCACGTCGGCGACGTACCGGGGCACCAGACCGGCGAGCGGGCTGAGCACGTCGCCCAGGCGGGTGGCGGCGAACAGCGCCGAGACCATCGCGACGTACGACAGCAGGAGCAGCCACGCCCGACCGGCCGACGGGCGCCGCCGCACGGTCACGACCACCACCGCGAGCAGCGCCGCCCAGGACAACCACTTCGCCACGTCGTACGGGTCCACGAGCGGCGGCCCGTCGCCGGCGTACGTCCACCGCCACGGGCCGCCCAGCAGCCCGGGGATCAGCGTCTCCCCGATCAGGTCCCCGAGGAACCCGAGGACCTCGCCGACCGACTGCGGGCCGATCAGTTCCCCGGCCGGTCGGGACAGGTAGAACGCCAGGTAGCCCCCCGAGAGCACAGCCAGGATCAGCCAGGCCGGCCAGTGCCGGCGGACGGTCTGCACCAGGGCCCGCCCCGCCCCGCCCGACGTGAACAGGAAGAGCGTCAGCAGGAACAGCAGCGGCGCGATCAGCAGCGCCTTGGTGTCGAACAGCAGGCCGAAGACCAGCCACAGCGCGACGGTGACCAGGTGCCGCTTCCGCCCCGTCCGCACGTACCGCACGTGGGCCTTGATGGCGAGCACCATCGCCAGCTGCACGGGCAGCAGCAGCAGTCCCACCAGCCAGAGCGAGGAGACCTCCAGCGTCAGCGGGCTGAACAGGAACATGCACAGCGGGATCAGCAGGCCCCAGCCGGGACGCAGCAGGTCGCGCAGCAACCGGTAGAAGGCGATGCTGACCGCGGCCTGGCCGACGGCCAGGAGCGCCACCCACGGCCAGACGGTGAATCCGGCCGCCCGGACCATCAGCCACGCCGCCAGCAGGCCGCCCGGCATCAGGTGGTTGTTGAAGGTCTGGAGGAGGAAGTCCGGTGTCAGTTGCGTGTCAATGGCCCGGGCGGCGATCACGAACTCGTCCTGGGAGAACCATCCACGGGTGGCGAGCCCCGCCCGCCACGCCACGGCGACGACGATCAGGGCGACCGCGACGGCACGGACGCGGTCGGCGCGGAGCCACCGCCCAGGCGACCAGCGTCCACCGCCGGCCGGCGCGGCCGGTTCCGGACGCGTCACGGCCTCAGCTTCTGGCATTGACATGGTCGGCAGCCTGCCACACGCTTACACGCCGTGGGGACCGCCGTTCTCCCGATACGCCACCCCAGCGCCCCAGGTCGCCGCCCGGTACGTTGTCCGGCTACCCTCTCGCGACACCGCCAGGCATGGGCGGCGCGTCAGGACGGCGGAGACAGGAGCCGAGATGCGTGCAGAGGTGACAGATGGCACCGATCCGGGGCTGAGCCGGACACGGCGTAACGCTCGGCGCTTCCGGCACCTGACCATCTGCATCGCGCTCTCCGCGCTCGCCTTCCAGCAGGCTCCCGGCCTGATCGTGCCGGACACCAAGGTCGACCTCAACGTCAATCCCGCCGGCTGGCTGCTCCGCTCGCTGCACCTGTGGGATCCCGACGGTACGTTCGGCCAACTCCAGAACCAGGCGTACGGATACCTCTGGCCGATGGGACCGTTCTTCCTCGTCGGCTCGGAGCTCGGCCTGGCCCCGTGGGTGGTCCAGCGGCTGTGGTGGGCGCTGCTGTTCTGCGTCGCGTACCTGGGCGCGGTCCGGTTGGCCGGCCGGCTCGGCATCGGCACGCCCGCCGGCCGCATGATCGCCGGTGTCGCGTTCGCGCTCTCGCCCCGCATCCTGACCCAGCTCGGCTGGTCGTCCGTGGAGGCCTGGCCCAGCGCGGTCGCGCCGTGGGTGCTGATCCCCCTGGTGGGCCTGGCCCGGGGAGCCCCGCTGCGACGCGCCGTCGCCGGATCCGCGTTCGCCGTCGCCTGCGCCGGTGGGGTCAACGCGACTGCGGTGTTCGCGGTCGTCCCGCTCGCCGTGCTCTGGCTGGCCACACTGCGGCCGGTACGCCTCCGGCTCACCGCGCTCGCCGCCTGGTGCGGTGCGGTCGTCCTGGCCACCGCGTGGTGGCTGGTGCCGCTGCTCACCCTCGGCCGGTACAGCCCGCCGTTCCTCGACTACATCGAGACCGCCCGCTTCACCACCAGCGTCACGGACACGGTCACGGTCCTGCGGGGCACCTCGTACTGGGTGGCGTACCTGGGCAACCCGTTCGGGCCGACGATCCCGGCCGGAGCCCGACTCGCCACCGAGGCGCTGCTCATCGTCGCCACCCTGGTGGTCGCCGGCCTGGGCGTGCTGGGGCTGTCCCGGCGCGGGATGCCCCACCGCCGGTTCCTCGTCACCGGCCTGGTGCTCGGGGCGGCCATGGTCGGCCTCGGCCACCTCGGCGACCTGCCGAACGCCTTCGCCGAGCCGCAGCGCCAGTTCCTCGACGCGGCCGGCGCACCACTGCGCAACGTGCACAAGTTCGACGTCCTGCTGCGCCTGCCGCTGGCGCTCGGCGTGGCGCACCTGATCGGCCTGACGGTGCGCGCCGCGCGGACCGCGCCCGCACGTCGACGTCGCCGGACGGCGGCACGCGCGTGGCTGACCGCGGGGGTGGCGATGGCGGCCGTCGCCGGCGTGGCCTCACCGGCGCTCGCCGGCGGGCTCTCGACCCCCGGCAGCGTCCGCGACGTCCCCGGCTACTGGCAGGAAGCCGCCGACTGGCTGGACGCGAACAGCGACGGCGGGCGGGTGCTCGTCGTCCCCGGTGCCCGCTTCCCCTCCTACGACTGGGGCAACACCACCGACGAGATCACCCAACCGCTGCTGGACGGCCCCTGGGCGGTCCGTAACGCCATCCCGTTCACCCCGCCGACCACGATCCGGCTGCTCGACGCGATCGAGTCCGCGTTGGCCACCGGCGCGGGCTCGGCCGGGCTCGCCGACCTGCTCGCCCGCTCGGGCGTCAGTCACGTCCTGTTCCGCGCCGACCTCGACCACGGCCGCTCGGACACGGCGCGCCCGCTGGTCGTCCGCCAGGCGCTGGAACGGTCGTCCGGCCTGACCCGGGTCGCGACCTTCGGGCCGGTACGCGGCGGCCCACCCGAGGGCACGCACCGCGACCAGGGCCTCGACGCTCCGGTGCGGGCCCTCGAGATGTACCGGGTCGATCGCCCCGTCGAGCGGGTCGTCGCGTACGACAGCGCGGACGTCACGACGGTGGTGGGCGGGCCCGAATCGCTTCTCGACCTCGCCGCGGCCGGGCAACTCTCCGCGGCGCCCACCATCCTCGCCGGTGACCTGCCCGAGGGCGGGCCGCCCGGTGCGGTCACCCTCACCGACGGGCTCCGCAAGCGGGACGTGTCGTTCGGCCGGCTGCGCGACAACACGTCCGCGACCCTCACCGCCGCCGACACCTACGACGTGCCGGCGCCGGCCCACGACTACCTGCCGGAGTGGGGCGCCGAGCAGAGCACGGTCGCGCGCTTCGAGGGCATCGACGCGGTCCAGGCGTCCTCCGCCCGCTCCCAGGTGGGGGTACGCGGCGGCGCCCGGCCCGAACACCAGCCGTACGCGGCGATCGACGGGGACGTCACGACGTCCTGGCAGTCCGACCCGGACGCCGGCGGCACCGGGCAGTGGCTCCAGATCAACCTCGCCAACCCGACCCGGGTCACCGAGGTGCGCGTCCGCTTCGACCTGACCGCCGACACCGTGCCGACGAAGGTGACCGTGACGGCCGGCTTCGAGGCGCTGTCCGTCGAGTCGTTCGGCGACAGCATGACGTTCGCCCTGCCCGGCGTCCACGCCACCCGGGACGTCCGCATCGCCATCGACGGCACCATCGGGACGGGCCGCGGCGGCGGCGCCGTCGGCATCGCCGAGGTCGAGATTCCCGGCATCCGCACCAGCCGCACCCTGGCGCTGCCGGCCGCCCCCGCCACCGACCGACCGGCGGCGCTGGTCGTCTCGGCAGCGCCGACCACGCCGGCCTGCTTCTTCGTCGACGGCCGGCCCCGCTGCTCGACCGACGCCGCCCGGGGTTCCGAGGACGGCCGGACCATCGACCGCACGGCGACCCTGCCGGCCGCCGGCACGTACGCCCCCCGGATCTGGGCGCGCCCGACGCCGGGTGACACGCTGAACGCGGCCCTCGACGAGGAGGTCGCCGCGGCTCAGGCGCTGCGGCTCGCGCCCACGGTGACCGCCTCCTCCACGGCCGTGCCCGACCCGGCCGCCCGACCGGGCGCCGTGCTCGACGGGAATCCGGCGACCGCCTGGTCCCCCGCCATCACCGACGAGGCCCCGATCCTGCGTCTGAAGTGGCTCCGGCCGCAGCTCATCACGGGTCTGCGGTTCTCGCTTCCCGCCAACACGGCCGCCACGAAGGTGGGCAGCGTCCGGGTGGTCGGCGACGACGGCGTCCGGGGTGGGCTGCTGGGCACCGGCGGCTTCCTCACCATGGATCCGCCGATGCGGACCGACGAGATCACCATCCAGTTCCTCGACAAGCCCTCCGTCTACAGCAGCGACCCGTACGGTTTGCGCGCCCCGGAGCCACTGCCGGTCGCGGTCGGTGAGATCGCCATCCTGCCGGCGGCACCCACCGTGCGGCCCAAGCTGGACGCGGCCGTCCGGCTCGCCTGCGGCACCGGACCGACGGTGGAGGCCGGCGGAGCCCGCGTCGCCACCGCGCTCCGGGCCAGCCTGCGGGACCTGCTGGAACTGCGCGAGGTGCCGGCGGAGCCGTGCGGCCGTGGCACGCCCCGGCAGATCCGGCTCGCCGAGGGCGACCAGCGCCTCGTCGCCTCGGCCAGCCGCCTGGCCGCACCCACCCGGGTCGCCCTGGTGCCGCAGGCGACCCGGACCGCCGGCGCGGCGACGTCGACCGCCGTCCAGGTCTCCTCGTGGGAGGCCACCGAGCGGCGGGTACGCGTCGGCCAGCACGCCGCCGACCGCGTCCTCGCCGTCCGGGAGAACACCAACCTCGGCTGGGAGGCCACCGTGGCGGGCAAGCCGCTGCGGCCGGTCGTCGTCGACGGCTGGCAGCAGGGCTGGCTGCTGCCCGCGGGCGTCTCCGGTGAGGTCGTCCTGCGCTTCGCGCCGGACGGCCCGTACCGGGTGGGCCTGCTGGCCGGTGGTGTCCTGCTCCTGTCGGTCGTGCTCCTGGCGGTGCTCCCCGACCGCCGCCGGGGCGGCCGCGCGCCGGCCCGCCCGGTCCGACGCCGGGCGGCCCGGTCCGTCCCGCTGCTGGCCGTCGGCGCCGTCGCGCTGGTGATGCTCGGCGGCCTCGTCGGCGGCCTGCTCGTCGCCGCCGGTGTCCTGCTGGCCGTACCCGGCTCGATCCCGCTGCCCCGGTCGGCGGATCCACGCCGGGTCCGGACCGTCACCCGGATCGCGGAGACGTGGCTTCCGGCCGCCCTCCTCGTCCTGGCGGGCTGGGCGTACGTCGACTCCGGGCAGCGCCACACCGCAGCCCTCCCGCAACTGCTCGCGCTCCTCGCCCTCGGCTGCCTCTGGCTGTCGACGACCGTGCGACGCCGCCCCGTACGGCGCACGCCTCCACGTCCGGCCGGATCGGCGGCGCCGCCCGCCCCGCCGCGGCAGCGCCATCCGGGGACCACCGAATGGCGCGACTCCGACCTCTCGGCGATCACGTGAGCCGGCCCGCGGACGGTGCCGACGTGACACGGCCGCGGGCGGTGGTCGCCGCCGTGCGGGCGCTGGGCACGGCCGGCCTCGCCGTCACCGCCGCCGGGATCCTGGGGAACGGTCTCGCCTACGTGGCACCGGTCCTGGCCGCCCGGCAGCTCGGCGCGGCCGACCTCAGCGCCCTCGCCACGGCCCTCGGCCTGATCGCCATCGCGAGCGTGCCGGGATTCGGCCTGCAGCTCGCCGTCGCGGTGCACCACGCCCGGCACGGCCCCTCGGCCACCCGCCGGGCCGCCCTGGTGACCGCCACGCTCTGCGCGGGGGCGCTGGTCGCGGCCACTCCACTGCTCACCACCTCCCTGCGTCTCCCGGTCGAGGTTCCGGTCCTGTCCGCGATCACCACGGCGGCCATCGTGCTCTCCTGCCGTCCCCTCGGGGAACTCCAGGGCGGGCAGCGGTTCGTCCGGCTCGCCGTCGGCATGGTCCTGCTGGCCGTCGGCCGGTACGGGGGCGTACTCGTCGGCCTGCTCCTGGGCCTCGGGCTGACCGGGTCGTTGCTGCTCGGCGCGGTGTCCGCCGTCCTCACCCCGCTCGCGCTCGCCGTGCTGGCCCGGCCGACCAGCGCGCCGGCCGCACCGGCGGCCCCGCCGCTCGGCGCCGGCCGGATCCTCACCGGCTGCGGCGCGACGCTCGCCATGCTCGTCGTCTCGTACGCGGACCTGCTCCTCGCCCGTCAGCTGCTGTCGGCCGACGAGTCGGGCGGGTACGCGGTGGGGACGGTGCTCACGAAGGGTGCGCTCTGGGCGCCACAGGTGGCGACCGTGCTCGCACTGCCCCGGCTGGCCCGGGGCGACCGGCGCAGCCGGACGGTCGCACTCGCCGTCACCGGCGGTTGCGGGCTGCTGCTGGTGCTCGCCTCGGCGTACGCCGGGGGTCTGGCGTTCCGGCTCGCCGGCGGCCCGGACTACACCCACCTCGGCGCGTACGCGCCGCTCTTCGCCGCCGTCGGGGCGCTCTATGCGGTCGTGTTCGTCCTGCTGAACGCCGCGGTCGCGGCCGGGGTCCGCTGGCCCGCCGCGCCCCTGTGGGTAGGGAGCGTCGTCCTGGTGGTCGCCGCGGTGTCGGTCGCGCCGCGCACGGTGGCCGGCCTGCTCTGGTGCGCCCTCGGCACCGCCGTCGTCATGACGCTCGCGATGGCCGTCCGCGCGCGGCTGTCCCCTTCGTCCCGCGCCGAGCAGCCGGCTCCGACCCCTCCCTACGCGCACGACCAGGGCTGACGTGCCCGGATCAGCCCTCGGCGAGCCAGCGGTGCAGCAGGTGGTGGTCGATCGAGTCGACCCGACCGAGCGGCCGACCGGCGGCCGACCGCTCCCGCAGCTCGGCGCGGGTGAACCAGCGCGCCTCCAGCAGCTCCTGGCCGTCCACCCGTACCTCCTCGGACGCCGCGGTGGCCCGGAACCCCACCATCAGCCCGGCCGGGAACGGCCAGGCCTGCGAGCCCTGGTACGCGACGTCCGTCACGACCACGCCGGCCTCCTCGGCCATCTCGCGCCGGACCGCGTCCTCCAGGCTCTCGCCCACCTCGACGAAGCCGGCCAGCGTCGAGTACGCGCCCTCGGGCGCGCCGGCGTGCCGGGCCAGGAGGCACCGGCCCGGCGATCCGGGGGCCTCCACCAGCACGATGATCGCCGGTTCGATCCGGGGGAAGAACAGCCGGCCGCAGTCCGCTGCGACGCAGCGACGGACGTGCCCGGCCTCCCGGGCCTCGGTCGGCCCGCCGCACGTCCCGCAGTACCGCTGCTGCCGGTGCCAGTGCAGCAGGCCCCGTGCGTACGCCTGGGTGGCCGCCTCGGCGGGGGTGAGCCCCCCGACGAGTGTCCGCACGTCGGCGACTCCGGTCGCGCCGGCCAGCTCGCGGGCGGCGTCCTCGGTCAGCCCGGACAGGTCCACCGCGAAGACCGGCTCCCCGGCGTCCAGGCCCAGGAAGACGGCCTCGTCCGCCACGGCGCGCGCCTGCGCCGCCCGGTCACCGGCCAGCCGGACCGGGGCCTCCCCGGCCACCAGGCAGTGGTCCCGCCAGAGGGCCAGCACCCGGGTACCGGGCCCGGCCAGCAACGCCGCCACCCGCTCCGGGTCGGCCCGCAGCGCCCCCGCCCGGTCCACCCATCCTCCGCCGTACGCCAGGACCGCGTCGTCCACCCGCATGCCCACACCGTTTCATGGCCGCCACCGTGAGCGACAATCGGGTGGCCCGCGACACGCGGCGCCGGGACAGGTGGGGCGCAGGCTGCCACCGTGCCGACACGTTGGTTACCGTAGTTGTCTTCCGGGCGGGAAACCCGCTCGTGTGGTACGCCCCCGATCGAGGTGACTGTGACGCTGTACGGCGAAAGAACTCCGCCCGCCGATGACCGGCCCACCGTGCAGGTGACCGCGGTGCAGTGGCCGGTCGAGGAGTCGGGGCCCCCCGGGCCGGCCGGTTGGCGGGGTGGCGGGCGGTCCCGCCGCACCCGGATGCTGCTCGCGACCGGGCTCGCGACCGTGGTGCTCGCCTCCGTGGGCGGTGTCGGCGCGTACGCGTACGCCGGTGACGTGCCGCGCGGCACGACGGTGCTCGGCGCCGAACTCGGCGGCCGGAGCCGGGCGGACGCCGCGCGCGAGCTCCGCGCCGAGCTGGAGCGACGCGCGGCCGAGCTCGGCGCACCGCTGCCCGTACGCGTCGGCGAGCGCACCGCCGAGATCAACCCGGCCGACGTCGGGCTCGCGGTCGACGTCGACGCCACCGTGGCGGCCGCCGCGGAGGCGGAGGCGCACGCGGTCGACCGGCTGGTCGGGTCCCGCTCGGTGCAGCCGGTGGTGACCGTGGACGTGGCCCGCCTCGACGCGGCACTCAAGAAGATCGTGGGCGACCAGGGCCGCAAGATGACCATGCCGGCGATCACCTGGAGCGGGCTGACGCCGAAGGCGGTGCATCCGAAGCCCAGCCTCGCGCTCGACCCGGAGCGTTCGGCGCAGGCGGTACGGGAGGGTTGGCTCAGCGACCAGCCGGTCACCGTCCCGCTGATCGAGAAGCACCCGGCGACCACCGCCGAGGAAGTCGACAAGATGGTGGCCGAGCTGGCGAAGCCCGCGGTGGCCGCGCCGGTCACGCTGACCACGGACAAGGGCTCGGTGACGATCCCGCCGGCGGCCATCGCGAGGAGCCTGCGGTTCAGCACCGACGACGCCGGCAAGCTGAGCGCGCGGGTGGACGTCAAGCGGCTCCGCGCGGCGCTCGGCGACGACCTGGCCAAGGTCGAGGTGCCACCGCAGGACGCGCGCATGACGCTCACCGGCGGCAAGCCGAAGATCATCGACGGCAAGGCCGGGCAGCAGCTCGACACCAGCACGCTCGGGGAGGCCCTGCTCGCGGTCCTGCCGCTGGCGGACGGCCGCAAGGTCACCGGCACGCTCAAGCCGGCGCAGCCGGAGCTGACCGCGGAGAAGCTGGCCGGGCTGGGCGTCAAGGAGCGGGTCTCCACCTTCACCACCAGATTCCCCGGTGGGCTCTCGTCGCCGCGCAGCCAGAACATCATCACCGCCGCCAAGGACGTCGACAACACACTCGTCCTGCCCGGCGAGACGTTCTCGCTCAACGGGCACACGGGGGAGCGCGGCTACGCCCAGGGCTACAAGGACGCCCCGGTCATCCTCAACGGCAAGCTGGTGCCCGGCGTCGGCGGCGGCGTCTCGCAGTTCACCACGACGCTGTTCAACGCCACCTACTACGCCGGGTTGCAGGACGTCGAGCACAAGCCGCACTCGTTCTACTTCAGCCGCTACCCGGCCGTCATCGAGTCGACCATCTTCTACCCCGACCTGGACTTCAAGTTCCGGAACAACACCGACCACGGGGTCCTGATCGACACCTCGTACACGGCGAGCACCATCACCGTCTCGATCTGGAGCACGAAGATCTGGGACAGCGTGAAGACCGAGTACAGCCCGCGCCGCAACATCACCAAGCCGAAGACGGTCTACCTGGAGCCCGGCCCCGACTGCATCGCCGCCGTCGGCAGCGACGGCTTCGCCCAGGACGCCTTCCGGGTGTTCCGGAAGGACGGCAAGGTGGTCAAGCGGGAGAAGTTCACCTGGCGCTACGACGCCGAGCCGCGCTTCATCTGCGCGCCCGAACCCTCCTGACCGCCGTCCCACACCAGCTCCACAGGGCCCCGCCGGCATCCTCGCCGGCGGGGCTCCCCTTTGGGACCTTTGGGGAGTACGCACACCGCGTCCCGCCCTCCACCACGCGACCATCCCGCCTCCTACGGCGGCGGAGCCGCTGGATCCGCCGCAACCCGAGATCTTGGAACGAAATGGCCCCCAGAGGGGCCGAAATCTTCCAAGATCTCGCGAAGCGGGTCCAAGCGCTCGCTACAGCTCTGCGGACCGGTGGTGGGGCTGCACGCCTGAGAGCCCGCCCGGCAGAGTGACGGCGGCGGTCGTGTCGGTAGCGGCCACGAAGCCGGCCAACATCCCCGGTGCCCGGTGCGCCATCGGCCCCGCTGTTCGAGGTGTGGTCCGGCGCCGGGCGGCGGTCGTGGTCGTCTCGATGCCGGCGGCATCGGGGTGACCGCGGCAGGCTGATGGCGCAATGACAGCGGCATCGAGTCGGCCTTGCCGTTGCGGCAGGCGCTTGTTTCGGGGGTGGAAACGCGTTCAGGGCCACCCCTTTGGCGGGGTGGCCCTGAACGGAAAGGATGTCCGGCGGTGTCCTACTCTCCCACACCCTCCCGAGTGCAGTACCATCGGCGCTGGAGGGCTTAGCTTCCGGGTTC